>NZ_CP022355.1:0-713252 GCF_002216855.1 Paraphotobacterium marinum | reverse complement strand
ATAACTGCTTATGCAGTTGGGTTTCCCCATTCGGAAATCGTAGACTCAAGTGGCTCTTACTGCCTTATCTACGCTTATCGCAAGTTAGTACGTCCTTCATCGCCTCTGACTGCCAAGGCATCCACCGTGTACGCTTAGTCACTTAACCATACAACCCCAAAGGGTCTCACGTATGTCTAAACAACCAAGGTTCTTTGTTTCGCCGGATCTTAAAAATACAAGACACTTGATGTGTTTTGCTTTTTGAGAACTCTTCTAACTCTCGTTAGAATTATTTTACTAGTCAGCTTTCCAAATTGTTAAAGAGCATCTTTAAAATAACCAAATAATCTGTGTGGACACTGCATCAATATAGTCTTTAAGGTAAGGAGGTGATCCAGCCCCAGGTTCCCCTAGGGCTACCTTGTTACGACTTCACCCCAGTCATGAACCACACCGTGGTAAACGCCCTCCCGAAGGTTAAGCTATCTACTTCTGGTGCAGCCCACTCCCATGGTGTGACGGGCGGTGTGTACAAGGCCCGGGAACGTATTCACCGTGGCATTCTGATCCACGATTACTAGCGATTCCGACTTCATGGAGTCGAGTTGCAGACTCCAATCCGGACTACGACATACTTTATGGGATTCGCTCACTCTCGCGAGTTGGCAGCCCTCTGTATATGCCATTGTAGCACGTGTGTAGCCCTACTCGTAAGGGCCATGATGACTTGACGTCGTCCCCACCTTCCTCCGGTTTATCACCGGCAGTCTCCCTGGAGTTCCCACCCGAAGTGCTGGCAAACAAGGATAAGGGTTGCGCTCGTTGCGGGACTTAACCCAACATTTCACAACACGAGCTGACGACAGCCATGCAGCACCTGTCTCAGAGTTCCCGAAGGCACCCTTCTATCTCTAAAAGGTTCTCTGGATGTCAAGAGTAGGTAAGGTTCTTCGCGTTGCATCGAATTAAACCACATGCTCCACCGCTTGTGCGGGCCCCCGTCAATTCATTTGAGTTTTAATCTTGCGACCGTACTCCCCAGGCGGTCTACTTAACGCGTTAGCTCCGAAAGCCACGATTCAAGATCACAACCTTCAAGTAGACATCGTTTACGGCGTGGACTACCAGGGTATCTAATCCTGTTTGCTCCCCACGCTTTCGCATCTGAGCGTCAGTCTTTGTCCAGGGGGCCGCCTTCGCCACCGGTATTCCTTCAGATCTCTACGCATTTCACCGCTACACCTGAAATTCTACCCCCCTCTACAAGACTCTAGTTTACCAGTTCCAAATGCAATTCCCAGGTTAAGCCCGGGGCTTTCACATCTGGCTTAATAAACCGCCTGCATGCGCTTTACGCCCAGTAATTCCGATTAACGCTCGCACCCTCCGTATTACCGCGGCTGCTGGCACGGAGTTAGCCGGTGCTTCTTCTGTTGCTAACGTCAAATGATAACGCTATTAACGCTACCACCTTCCTCACAACTGAAAGTACTTTACAACCCGAAGGCCTTCTTCATACACGCGGCATGGCTGCATCAGGGTTTCCCCCATTGTGCAATATTCCCCACTGCTGCCTCCCGTAGGAGTCTGGACCGTGTCTCAGTTCCAGTGTGGCTGATCATCCTCTCAAACCAGCTAGGGATCGTCGCCTTGGTGAGCCCTTACCTCACCAACTAGCTAATCCCACCTGGGCTAATCCTAATGCGAGAGGCCCGAAGGTCCCCCCCTTTGCTCCGTAGAGATTATGCGGTATTAGCCATCGTTTCCAATGGTTATCCCCCACATTAGGGCATATTCCCAGGCATTACTCACCCGTCCGCCGCTCGTCAGCAAGAGAGCAAGCTCTCCCCTGTTACCGCTCGACTTGCATGTGTTAGGCCTGCCGCCAGCGTTCAATCTGAGCCATGATCAAACTCTTCAATTAAAGTTTTGGCTCAATGAATTCTGATTAATAAATTGACTGTGATGAATATCTCTATTCATTTCGGTCACTCAGCTCATTGATAATTCTTTTTTAATGACTATCATTCACGAGTGCCCACACAGATTATCTAGTTATATTTTTAAAGAACAAAAACCGTTTCCGATTTAGGTTGGTTATTCTAATTCCAACATTTGATTTTGTCAACAAAAAATAACAAAAAATTATCAAAAAAAACTTATAATAAACTTTTTTTTGGCTTGATCACATAGATTATGAAGAATAAGGACAAAAAAAAACAAAATGATATATAATCGTAGAGCTAAATTTATATTATCATATTGAAATTAAATTAATTTTTTAGAAGAAACAAACAATGAAATTTTTTATATATTCATCTTTTATAGCGATAATAGGCTTAATTGTAATAATTTTTACATTAGATTATCAATCAGCAATAACATATTTTATTGGAATTTTGTTAATTAATATACTTTATATAATTACTACTAAAGGCAAATGTCTTACTGAAAAAGAGAAAAAGGACGAAACTCTGTACGTTGGCAATTTACCTTACAGAGCTAATGAAAATGATGTAAAAACTTTATTTGAACAATTTGGAGAAGTAAAATCTGTTCGTTTAATGAAAGATAAGAAAACAGGCAAAAGAAGAGGGTTTGGTTTTGTCGTGATGGATTCCAAAGAAGGATTGAATAAAGCAATATCTGAGTTAAATAATGCAGAATTTGGCCAAAGAACTTTAAAAGTACGTGAAGCAAATGAACCTAAAAATTATGATTAACTAAAATCTGTACAGGACTAAGGTGTATTTTCTTCAAATAATTATCAAGTTTCAAAGTGCTGTCAACCTTTCTTGTGCATAAAGTAAAGTTCTGAATGTTTGTTACATTTTTATTGGGGCTCATAACTTTACCAAGCAATGAGAACACTCGGTTTGCTATAGCCTCACCTGAGTCAATTATTTTAATACTATTATTGTAAACCTCAGATATTTCATCTTTTATTAACGGAAAGTGGGTACATCCTAAAACTAAGCAATCAATTGTTGTTGGTAGAGTTTTTAAAATTTCAGCTATTATGGTAGTTGCTTTATTTTTGTCATAATATGAACATCTGATTTTTTTCTCTGCTAATTCTACTAACTCAGTTGTTCCAATTCTACTAACATTAACTGAATAAGCAAATTTTTCGATTAATGTATCTAGATATTCTCGTTTAATAGTCGCTGGAGTTGCCAATAATGCAATTGATTTAGATTCAGTGATTATAGATGCTGTTTTAATTGCAGGAACTACCCCAACAATTGGTACTAATATTTTTTTTCTTAAAGATTCAAGCGCAATTGTGCTAGCGGTATTACAAGCAACAATCACCAAATCTATTTCATATTTATCTACGCAGTGTTTGATGATTTTATTGACTCTCTTAATTAAATCTCTCTCATCTAAAATACCGTATGGGAAAAAAGCATTATCAAACACATAATAATATCTATTGAACGGCATTTTCTTATATACTTCTTGATAAACACTCAAACCACCAACGCCAGAATCAAAAATTAAAACATTAGACATTTATTAAACCTTATCTTTAAAAAATATTACTTTGTTAGTTCATCTTCAATTTGATATTATTTACACAATTTAATAATTTTGTAAGATTAATTATCATGAAAGATGCAAACTTTAACGAGCAATCATATCAAAAACAACTAAAAAATAAAATGTTACTCGTTAACAAGACTTTCCCAGAAATTCATTCAAATGATATCTGTTTATTTTCATCAGATTTCATTAACTTCAGAATGAGAGCTGAGTTTAGAATTTGGCATGAAGGCAATGTCGCTCATTATATAATGTTTGATAAAAATACAAAAAAAAATATTTTGTAGAGTGTTTTCTTCCAGGGAGTAAGGTAATTAATAAAGCAATGCCATTACTCATGTCAATTATAAATAAGCAACCAATTCTGAAGTCGAAAATTTTTCAAATAGATTTTTTATCTACAACAAATGATGAATTATTAATTACCTTAATTTATCATAAAAAATTATGCGAAAATTGGATGGAAGCAGCTAAAGCATTAAAGCATGAGTTATCTCAACACATCTCACACATTGATATTATTGGCAGATCAAAGAAACAAAAAATCATTATTGATAAAGACTTTGTTACTGAAACATTTAATATTTTAAACAAAAAATTTTCATATAAACAAATTGAAAATTCCTTTACACAACCAAATGCTAAAATAGCAGAAAAAATGATAAGTTGGGTTAAGCAAAACACAAAAAATTTCACAAATGATTTACTTGAGCTATATTGTGGTAATGGTAATTTTTCAATAGCTTTAGCTGATAACTTTAGAAATGTATTGGGAACAGAAATTTCAAAGTCTTCTGTCAATGCTGCTCACTTCAATACAGAGCAAAACTGTGTTCAAAATTTAAAAATTGTAAGGCTTTCTTCAGAAGAGTTTACAGAAGCAATCAATAAGAAAAGAGAATTTAATAGATTAAAACAACGGAATATTGAACTTGATGAATATGATTTTCAAACCGTTCTTGTTGACCCTCCGAGAGCGGGCCTAGACAAGAACACATGTCAAATGATAGCTTCCTTTAATAATATTATATATATTTCATGTAACCCGAAAACGCTTAGAGAAAACTTAGATATCTTAGTAAAAACACATCAAATTGAAAAGTTTGCTGTTTTTGATCAATTTCCATACACTGAACATATCGAATGTGGAGTAATACTTACAAAATTAGATTAATGAATTTCAGCAACTAAACAAAATTTATAAAATAGAAGGGGCATATCAATGTCATTGGAGTCAGAAGAAAAAAAATTATTTTTTGATGCAATTGTGATTGGAACTGGCCCAGGTGGTGAAGGTGCTGCTATGGGGCTAGCTAAGGCCGGTTATAAAGTCGCTGTCATTGAAAAAGAAAATACTGTCGGAGGAGGTTGTACACATTGGGGCACAATTCCTTCAAAAGCATTGAGGCATGCTGTCAGTAGAATAATAGAGTTTAACAATAGTTCACTATTTACTGAAAATAATAATATTCTTACAAGTAGCTTTACTAAGATTTTAGAGCATGCTTATTCTGTTATTAATAAGCAAACTCTTATGAGACAAGACTTTTATACACGAAACAACTGTTCCCTTATCTTTGGTACAGCATCATTTACAGGAAAAAATTGCATATCTGTAATTAGTAGCTCAGGCAACAAACAAATATATTCAGCAAAAAATATAATTATTGCAACAGGTTCTAGGCCTTATCATCCAGAAGATATCAACTTTTCTTCATCTAGAATATATGACAGCGATTCTATCCTAAATCTTAAACACTCCCCCAAGCATATTGTTATTTATGGTGCTGGCGTAATTGGATGCGAGTATGCTTCAATCTTCAGAGGATTAGGTATAAAAGTTGACCTTATAAATACAAGAAATAAATTACTTGAGTTTTTAGATAATGAAATATGTGATTCACTTTCTTATCACCTATCAACCAATGGAGTTCTTATTAGAAATGACGAAACATATGAATCCATTAAACAAGAAAAAAACAAAGTGATTACGACGTTAAAATCTGGAAAAGTTATTCATTCCGATGCAGTTTTGTTTGCTAACGGCAGAACTGGTAATACCGATTTATTAAATCTCCAAGAGCTAGGTATTGAAATAAATTCTAGGGGACAACTCGATGTCGATGCAGAATACAGGACAAGTATCAAGCATATTTATGCAGTAGGTGATGTGATAGGTTACCCAAGTTTAGCAAGTGCTGCATACGATCAAGGAAGGTTCGTTGCACTAAATATAATCAAGTCTAATCTACAAAAAAGCAACCTTAAAAATATACCGACTGGAATTTACACTATTCCAGAAATTAGCTCTTTGGGTAAAACAGAGCAAGAGCTCACAAAAGAAAAAGTTCCCTATGAAATAGGTAAAGCTAATTTTAAAAATTTAGCCAGAGCCCAAATTTCTGGAACTGATATAGGTATGCTAAAAATTTTGTTTCATCGAGAAACAAAAGAAATATTGGGTATACATTGCTTTGGTAATAGAGCCTCTGAAATTATACATATTGGGCAGGCAATTATGGAGCAACCCGGGGAGTTGAATACGATTGAGTACTTTACTTACACATCATTTAACTATCCAACAATGGCTGAAGCATATAGAGTTGCAGCTCTAAATGGCTTAAATAGAATTGAAAAATCCTAGCTATTAACTAAGTTCAGTGAATCGGTTAATTGAATTTAAAAATGCATCTGGTTCTGAAATAAAGGGGGCATGACTCGAATTTTTAAATATTTCGCATTTTGAATCACCATGTAAATTATTAAATTTATTTGCAATACTAAGGGGTACAATACGATCATTTTTACCATATATTCTTAAAAATGGTATATCTACCCTGTGTATGGATTTTCTAAGATCATAATTTTTAAGGATAGAGAGGCCATCTTGCAAAGTTTCGACACTAGGATCAGGAAATCTTTTCATTATTTTTTAAAATTTGCTAAATCATCTCGATAGTTTTTTGTCCCTAAAAATTGAAGAGTTAAAAACTTATTCAATGTAAATTTATAATCCCGGATTAAATTACACTCAAAGTTTTGCAGTACATTTTTATCTAAACCATCCCATTCCCTCTGCTTTGAGAAGCATGGAGAACTACAAACTGTTATAATTCCGTTCAAAGTATTTCTATAATGGGTAGCAATATATTTAACTATAAGTCCTCCAAGAGACCAACCCACCCATACAGCATCTTTTGGCAGGTGCTCTAAAAATATGGCAGAAATTGCATCTAATCCCAACAAAGAATTGTTTTTATTTAAACCGTAACCTGGGATATCTACTAAGTAAACTTTATACATTTTACTCAGTTTTTGGGTAATAGGTATCCAAATATTTGAATTACTGCCCCAACCATGAATTAAAACTAATTTTGGTCCCTTTCCCATCGTTGAAACATCAAATTTATTCACAGGCTTATCTCCATAATAAAATATATTTTTTTAAATAAAAAAATGTTATTATAGAAAATAAGGAATTAGTTTCCAACAAACTTATTTATTTTAATATTATTTGGTGAAATTATGTCAAACATCAAAATCACTCAGGCCGCTCAAGATCATTTTGTTAAATTATTATCAGAGCAAGAGCCAGAGACAAATATTAGGGTTTTTGTTATAAATCCGGGTACACCAAGTGCTGAATGTGGGGTTTCTTATTGTCCCAAAAATGCTATTGAGCAGAGTGATACTGAAATTAAACTTCATAAATTTAGCGCTTTCATTGATGAACTTAGCCTGCCTTTTTTAGAGGATGCTGAAATTGATTTTGTTGTTGAAGACATGAATTCGCAACTTACTTTGAAAGCTCCTAATGCAAAAATGCGTAAATTAGATGAAAATGCACCACTACTCGATAAAGTTGATTATATTATTCAAACTAAAATAAATCCTCAGCTTTCAAATCATGGTGGGCACGTTTCAATAGTCGAAATTACAAAAGAAGGTGTTGCCGTTCTTCAATTTGGTGGTGGTTGTAATGGCTGCTCTATGGTAGATGTAACCCTAAAAGAAGGAATAGAAAAGGAACTTTTAAGCGAGTTCCCTGATGAGTTAAAAGGCGTTAAGGATATTACCGAACACTCCGCTGGAGAGCACTCATATTATTAACTCTTATTAGTAACTATTACCAATAAATAGTTACTTTCTTTTTACCCCATAATCTAGCTTTTCGGATATCTGTTCCCATATAAATATCAATCTTCTTAGTCCATCTTCTATTCATTTTATCTAAAACGACATATTCACCTGGTAAACCCTTTATTTTAACTTTTGTACCATGACGCAGCCCCATTTGGAGCAAATCTCTAGAAACAGCTATTGCTTTCATTCCAGGTCTAAGTCTATCTCCCCAAGCCGCAATAGTAGGGTTATTGTTAGTTTGTGAGCGCACAGAGTTATAAGCTGAAGCCGTGACAACAAGGGAGTGCTTATAATGCTTTTTATCAACGTATAAGCTTTCTTTTTTATTTTTATCTTCTACCTCTTTCGGCTTCCAAGTTGAATTATTTACACAACTGGTTAAAGAAAGAAGAAATATTAAAAATGTTAATTTATAAAAGTTATGTTTCATGTAACCCTACTGTAAAAATTTATCTAAAAAAAGTAATGCAAATATACAAAACAAATAAATAATGGAATAAATGAATGTTATTTTAGCTAATATAAAGCTTGTATTAATTCTTAACAAAATACTAAAAATTAAAAATATCAAACTTAATATAGAGCCAAATATAATAAAAAGTTGTCCAGTCATTCCTACGACCCAGGTAAATAATATACCACAAAAAAGCATTATTGTATAAAAAATAATCATGTTTGATGTAAATTTATTACCATGAGTGACAGGAAGCATCGGTATTCCTGCTAATTGGTATTCACTTCTTCTAAAGATTGCTAAAGGCCAAAAATGAGGGGGGTCCATAAAAAATTATCATCACTAATAGAAGTGAATAAGGATGTATGTCATTAGTTACTGCAGTCCACCCTACTAAGGGAGGTATTGCTCCAGAAAGTCCTCCAATTACAATATTCTGATGTGTTTTATGTTTTAGCCATTTAGAATAAATAATAGTATACCCTAGAAAACCAAATAAAGATAAAAATGTTGTGATTAGATTGACACTCAACAAAGTTATAGTTCCACTAAATACTAAAATAAAGTTAAAAGTGAATAAGCTTTTCCTTGTAACAGTGCCTTTTACTAAAGGTCTATTTAAAGTTCTACTCATTAATTTATCATAATTATAGTCAATTAAGTGATTTATTGAAGCCGCTGAGCTGGCAATACAAAAAAATCCCAATATAGTTTTTAAGAATGTGTCTAAAGGTATGGCTGTCATATTATCTGATAAACACATGCCAACAATCAATGTCAAAACCAACATAACAACAATTTTGGGCTTTGTGGTCAAAAATAAATCAAGTATTAATCTTACGAAACCTGAATGATATATTTTATAATCATATATAATTTTCATGGCATCGTTCCCTTAATTTTAAATGAACATATAAAACAATAACGAATAACAAAACACCCACAAGATTATGAAGTGTCGCATTTAGTATATTTAAAAAAGACAGAATATTATTTATACCAAGTAATATTTGTAATATGAATATAAAGATAACTAATACTGCAAATTTTCTATAGCCTAAATTAAATATCTGAAATACATATAAAATCATCATAATAGTAAGTATCATAGCTCCAAATCTGTGGGTAATGTGAAGAGTGACTCTCTGCTCTAAATTTAAAACACCAAATTGATAGCTTTGATTTGCAGATGTTGTGAGTGGATTAAAAGCATTTAAATCATACATTGACCACCAAGGATATTCACATATAGGAAATGAACTGCAAACCATAGAAGCATAATTAGATGAGACCCAAACACCAAGAGTCATTTGAAGAAGTATTAAAAACAAAAATAGGTAGCTTGTAAAATAAGTTATCTTTTTATCTTTGAAGAAGGCTGTAAAATTAGTCTTATTTAAGTTTAAAGCTCTTAATATAAAAACCAAACATATGCAGATACATAGTGCTCCAAAAAAATGGCTTACTATAATTGCTGGTTTCAACAACATTGTTACCGTCAATTTTCCTAAAAAAACTTGAAAAAACAGGGTCATTCCAAGCAAGTATGTTAGTTTTAAAGAATGATATCTGCAAAATTGATTCCAAAAAATTAAAATTAAAATTAAACAACCCAAAAATGCAGCAAAATATCTGTGGTACATTTCTATTCTAGCTTCATTGAAAGTGATGTCATTTAAGTTATTTATTTGTATAAGATCTTGACTATGGACCCAAATAGCCCCATAACAACCAGGCCAATCTGGACAACCCAAACCTGATTCAGTAAGTCTAGTGTATGCACCATAAGATATTACAAAAAATGTAAAAACCAGACAACAACAGACTAAAATTCGATATGCTTTAAAACCAACATTTAGTTTTTCCATCTAGAGTACTTTATAAGTTTATTGAGATCTTTTAATATATTTTTACCAAAAATATAATACGGATAATTATCATATATTTTATATTTGAGTATGACTAATCCACTTGGATCAGCGATGTAAATATAATTTTTATCTAAATCATGAGGATATTTTTTTTTATCCTCACTAAAAATTAACTTTGTAATAAACTTATTATGGTTTCGGCCTGAAGCTTTGGGTAATTGATTTATTATTTTTTGTGCTTTGGTGCAAGATAAAGCACAATTTTTTGGAACAAAATAAAGGACTGTCCAAATTTTTTTTTTGAAAGATTTCAATCTAATATTTTGTTCATATAAAAATGTTCCTTTATTAGTAGCTCCTTTATTAAATAAACCATTTTTGTATATCACAAGGGCAGAAATTACAGGTAAACAAAATACTAGTAATATAAAGATTAGTTGTATTTGTTTAATTTTTAACTTGTTCATACTTTATTACCCTTAACTTTAAATAAAAAATAATTAATCCAAATACTCCAAAAAGAAACCACTGTATTGCATAACCATAATGTCTATGCGGGGATAAACTATTTATAGATGTTTCAATCATTGGTAAACTCCCTTCTGTCGATACTATAATTAAAGGTTCAAATTTTATCTTATATGCATCCGAAATCTTACCTATCATCAAATTTTGCAATTCAAGCTTTCGTTTTGGTATAATTTTTTCCTCTTTTAACACTAATAAATTACTAGGTTTTTTTAAAAAACCATCAATTTTTAGTTTATTTTCTGTATCAACTTTAACAATCGGTAATATCATTTCTTTTTTATTTTCTTTTTTTACCCACCCAATTTTTACTAAAAAATAATTATTTTTAGATTTAAAAGGAACCAAGACCTCATAACCAATTTGTTGGTTGAATATTTTATTACTCAAATAAATGGTAAATGTAGACATAAAATGTCCGCCTACATTAATATGATTGAATTCATTTTCTTCTTTTACTAAATAAAAACCATTACTATCCTGATTAATTGTTTTGTTATCTTGCATTTTAGATATTAAGTTTGCCTTTTCCAGACCACGAAAAATTTGCCATGTAGATAACACAAAGCAGAAAAAACAAATTAATAAAAACAGTGTGGACCAAAAATTTTTCATAAATTAAGCTATAATAAAAAAGGTTTCATTTAAGTTTTATGTCAATTGAAAGTTATTATTTTTGTTTTAATTTTTTTAGGTTTTTGTGCTTTGTATTATTCAGCAAAAAACCTTATAACTTATCCAAATAAAAGCATATCCAAGTTGTTAGGGCTAAGGGTACTAACTTCTGTTGTTTTTATTATTATCTTGCTGGTAAATTTTTTCTTTTAAAATACATATACAAAAGCAAATACACACAACCAAATAATGTCAACAAAATGCCAATACCAAACACCTGCTTGATATCCAAAATTATTTTCTGAAAGAAAAGCACCGTTTATCATCCTAACCCAGATAACTATCAAAAAAATTGTTCCAAGAATAACGTGTAACCCATGAAATCCAGTTAGTAGAAAAAAAACACTTCCATATACTCCTGACTGAAGTGTTAAACCCATATGAATATATGCATGCATATATTCCTCAAACTGTAGAAAAATAAAAGAAAATCCTAATAATATCGTCAAAACAAGATAAAAAGATGATAGTGTGGTTTTCTTTTTATCTAAAAAATAATGAGAAAAATATAAAGTAATGGAGGAGCATATCAAAATAATAGTATTAATTAATGGTAATCCCCAAGGTTTCATTATTTCTGTTTTTGTTCCATCTGGCATCAAACTCAATGGCCAATGATTGGTAAAGTCTGGCCATAAAATAACATTAGTCATTTCATTATTTCCCTCACCACCAAGCCAAGGGATGGCAAAGACTCTCAAATAAACCAAAACGCCAAAAAAAGCTGCAAAAAACATGATTTCTGAGAAAATAAACCAACTCATTCCCTGAATAAAACTATTATTTACTTGAGAGTTGTAAAGGCCTTGTGCAGATTCATTAATAATAATTCCAAACCACCCAGAGAACATTATTATTAGAAGGACAAATCCAATCATACACAAAAAAATGCTTAATTTACTATTAAAAGCAATTAACAATCCCAATCCTGTAGCAACAAAAAAAGAGAGACTGCACCAAATATAGGCCATATACTACTATGAGGAACATAATAATTAGATTGTTTCATAATTCACATTAATCCTTATTAGTAACATCAAAAACTGTATAAATCATTGAAATATTTTTAATTTTGTTTGGGATTTTCGAATCTAAGTAAAAAATCATACTAAATAATTTTTGTTCATAAGGTTTAAACAGTTGCTGATTAAAACAAAAGCATTCAATTTTATTAAAAAATCCTGTTGCTTCATTTGGTGAAATAGATGGCACTGCTTGGATAACTTTATTGTCTGGGCTGTTGTTTATAACCCTAAAATCCATTTGATGAATTTTATTAGTATCAATAATTTGGGTATAGCCTAAAGTATGGAACTCTATATCTGGCAAATTATTTCTAATAACCACTTCCATTTTTAGATTTTTATAATTAGAAGGCTTTAATGTTTTAGGGGATTTATAGTTAGCTTTTTCAATTTTCCCATTAAGTCCAGTCAATTGACAGAAAACATCATATAAAGGAACGAGAGCATAGCTAAAGAAAAACATGCTTATCGGTATAATAAATAACTTATAAACCAATTTATTATTTTTCATGTTATGGCCCATTAGGTGGTTTTTCAAACGTATGACTTGGAATTGGGGTTGGCAAAGTCCATTCCAAACCTTTTGCTCCGGGCCACTTTGAAAAATTTTGCGAAGGTTTTTGTTTGTAACATTTATATAATACTCGCAAAAAAATTAATTGGGAGAACCCAAATAAGAAAGCCCCTATACTAACCACAGCGTTAACATCGGAAAATTGTAAAGCATAATCAGGAATTCTTCTTGGCATTCCAGCTAAACCCAAAAAATGCATTGGAAAAAATAAAATATTCATCGAAATTATTGAAGACCAAAAGTGCCATGACGCTAGCTTTTGATCGTACATTCTCCCATACCACTTAGGAAGCCAATAATAAACAGCTGCAATAATAGAGAAAATAGCACCTGAAACTAATACATAATGAAAATGGGCTACGACAAAATAAGTATCATGATATTGAAAGTCTGCAGGTGTTATTGACAACATTACTCCTGACAAACCGCCAATAGTAAATAAAATTATGAAAGCAATAGAGAATAGCATTGGTATTTCGAATGACAGAGAACCGCCCCACATGGTCGCTATCCAGTTAAAAACTTTTACTCCAGTTGGTACCGATATGAGCATGGTTGAATACATGAAAAAAAGCTCTCCCGCAACCGGCATACCAGAAGTAAACATATGATGAGCCCAAACAGTAAAACTTAATATCGCAATTGCTAATGTTGCATATACCATTGAATGATAACCAAAAAGTTTTTTTCTAGAAAAAGTAGGAATGATAGTAGAAATAATACCAAAGCTCGGTAATATCATTATATAAACTTCCGGATGTCCAAAAAACCAAAAAATGTGCTGAAACAAAACTGGATCACCTCCCCCAGAAGCATTAAAAAAACTTGTTCCAAAATATTTATCAGTCAAAACCATTGTAACTGCACCAGCTAGAACGGGCATTACTGCTATAAGTAAAAAAGCCGTAATCAACCAAGTCCACACAAACATAGGCATTTTAAAGTAACTCATCCAAGGAGCTCTCATATTCATAATAGTGACGATTATGTTAATAGCACCTAATATGGAACTTATGCCCATAATGTGCATTGAAAAAATAAATAAAGCTGTACTTGGTGGGCTGTATGTCGTGGACAAGGGGGCGTAAAATGTCCAACCAAAATTTGGACCGCCTCCTTCCATGAATAATGATAACAAAAGCAAAAAAAATGCAAAAGGTAGAATCCAGAAGCTTAAATTATTTAATCTTGGGAGAGCCATATCTGAAGCACCAATCATTAGAGGTATCATCCAGTTGGCTAAACCCGTGAAAGCAGGCATAACTGCTCCAAAAATCATTATCAATCCATGAACAGTGGTCATTTGATTATAAAAATTGGGTTCAATAAACTGTAAACCAGGCTGAAATAACTCTAACCTAATTAACAAAGCCATTAAACCACCAGTGAAAAACATAATTAAACTAAAAATTAGGTATAAAGTACCTATCTCTTTATGATTTGTAGTAATTAACCACTTTAAAAAGGATTTTCTTTTTGATGATTTCCGTCAATAGAGTTTTCCATTAGATATCCCTCATCTTATATTATTTGAAGTACTTTTTGATCTCTGATGGTTGGACTAAACGATCCGTTTTATTACTCCATGCATTTCGTTCATATGTTATTACTGCCGCAATTTCTTTTAAGGTCAGCTGATTCTTGTAAGCTTGCATCGATGATCCTGTCTTTCCATACAAAACAATATTAATGTGTTCTCTAACTTTATCCTCTTGAATAGCTAACGGAGAACCATCAAGTTTAGGAAAAATACCTTTTAATCCTTTGCCGTTAATTTGATGGCAGGCAGAGCAATATTGAATATAAACAGATTCTCCTAACTCCATTAACTCTCTTTTGCTTAATATTGAACTCGTTATTTTTTCTCTTCCAACTTAATTTGTTCCATTTTTTTTTCTTGATTAAGCAACCACTTTTTGAATTCAGTTTGTTCTTTTGCTATAACCACAATTGGCATAAAACCGTGATTTTTACCACACAACTCTGCACACTGTCCTCTGTAGGTCCCCGCTCTATTTACTATGGTCCATGCTTCATTAATAAATCCTGGATTAGCATCTTTTTTTATAGCAAAGTCAGGAACCCACCATGAATGAATAACATCATCAGAAGTTACTAGAAATCTCACTTTCTGATTTATTGGAATAACTAAAGGATTATCAACTTCCAAAAGATAATTATCTCTTTTTATTCTTTGATTAGATATTTCATAAGGAGAGGTTGCTAGATTAGAGTAAAAACTGATATTAGTATCAAGGTATTTATAATGCCATTTCCACTGAGAACCAGTAACTAACACTGTTAAGTTAGATGATGATGTATCCTCCATCGAAATTAGAGTTTTAGTTGCTGGAACAGCCATTGTAATTAAAATAATGAATGGAATAATTGTCCATAAAACCTCTAATCTAAGACTATGTGACTTTGTGGATGGGACATGGTTTTTAGATTTATGGAATCTTATGATTGAAAATAAAATTAGACCACAAACAAATATTAAAATTGCCAAACAAATGTAAAAAACAATCATGTGTAAAGAATATACTTCTGAGCTTACTCTGCTAGCACCTTTAGTAAGATTCCAGTTCATGTCTTGATTGTTTTCACCGAATACAGAAGTAGCGATAAAAAAAAAGATAAAAAATAAAGATTTATTCATACAATAAAAAAATTAAATATTATGAATAAACCTAGATGTTTTTCTAAAAAATTACAGTGATTTGTTAAAAAAAAGTGAAGTAGAACTGACTCTAACTATTAAAAAAATTATCTCTTAAAATACCTACCGCGACTCCTTCTATATAAAAATTTTCAGTTGAACAATCAACTTTAATTACCTGAAAATCTTCATTTTCTGGATGTAAATATACAAAATCATTTTTTTCTCAAATCTTTTGACCGTCACCTCATCTTCAATTCTGGCAACAACAATTTGACCATTACGGATTTCTGTTGTTTTATGGATAGCAATTAGGTCTCCTTCATAAATACCCACATTTTTCATACTCATGCCTTCTACTCTCAATAAGTAATCAGCTCTAGGAGAAAAAATATTTGGACTGATTTCATATTTTTTTTCAATATTTTCTATTGCCAAAATCGGATGCCCTGCTGCTACCTTTCCTATTAAAGGTAAACTGTCAATTTGATTAGTTTCTATTTCTGTGATTTTTATACCCCGAGATACGCCAGAAACAAGTTCGATTACTCCTTTCTTAGAGAGGGCTTTGATATGTTCCTCTGCAGCATTAGCAGATTTAAAGCCTAATTCTTTCGCAATTTCAGCTCTGGTAGGAGGGAAACCTGTTTCATCAATTTTGTTTTTGATCAAATTAAAAACTTCTTGTTGTCTTTTGTTAATGATTTCATGTGGTAATCTTTATTGACATGTTTATTTATACAGTATAAGCGATTAAATTTTAAAATGTAACTTATTTATTTAAAACAATAAAAACGAACTGACTGACAGCTTCAATTTATTTGAAATTGATTAGAGGATGAGTTAATTAATGCGAAAAAAGCGACTTACAATTTAGTAACTCATTTTCGCATGTTAAGTGATTGGTACTTATCGTTCTTGATAGTTATCATCGGTATTTATAACATACATACCTCAATTGTGTGTTTCTCTTTCCAACAATAAACTGTGTTTTCTATTTTTTGGTTACAAGAATTACAGCCACTTTTTGAACAAGATGAGCTCTGAGAATCATCCAATATTTCAACGACACCTTTTAAAACAAGCTTCTCAATCAAAGCATCTAGTAGTCGTGTTGAACCTTTAAACTCTCGTTTCATTTGTCTACTATGCACTTTTCTTTTGGTTCTTATATAATTACGGACATCTATTAAATTATTCATATATACGACCATTGTTATTATTAAGTTTTTTGCCTAAACTCCAATCTAGTTTGTTGCTTGATATTTTAATCAAATAAATAGTAATCATTACTAATGATATAGAAAACAGTATCCATATCGAACTAGATAACATATGCTCATAAAATGTTGCTGTTTGGTAAAATATAACCGCTAAGGAATAAGCAATAACTACTCCCCATAAAGTCGATAGATATGCCCAGTTTTTACCAATCTCTCTTGAGATTGCACCTATTGTTGAAACACAAGGAATGTACAGTAATACAAATATTAAATAAGCATAGGCTGGAATCAATCCCCCAAATGCCTTATACATTGAGCCCATTGAAGAATCACTCATATCAGCATCAGCTTTTGCAGCATCAACAGGATTCAAAAAGGTTGTTATTGAAAAGCTATCTCTTAACCCATCAATTGTATCATCCCATGCCGTTTTTAACTCTCCAACCAAGTCAAATTTATCATTATCATTATTTTGTTCTTCTGGCTTGCTATAAAGAGTGTTTAATGTACCTACAACAACTTCTTTTGCTAACGTCCCAGTTAACAAACCAACAGTTGCTGGCCAGTTTTCATCTTTCACACCCATAGGTTTGAATATTGGAGTCACCGCACGCCCAAAGTCTGATAAAACTGAATTTTGTTCCGTATCCGGTGTCACTAGTTCACCCTTCATTGTTATACTATTTAGGCCCATAACTATCATACATATTGGAATGATTAATTTACCCGCCTTAATAACAAAACCTTTAAGCCTAGTCCATGTTGTTATCAAAACTGTTTTAATGTGCGGCACATGATAAAGAGGCATTTCCATAACATTTGGCAGAGACTCTCCAATCAATAATGTCTTTTTTAAAATTATGGCAGTTCCAATTGCTACTAAAATACCAAGGACATAGAGACTAAAAACCAAAAAGCTTCCTAAACCATGAAAAAAAGCAGCAGCAAAAACGCCAAAAATAGCTAGTCTTGCTCCACATGTCACTAAAGGTGCCATCATAGCAGTTAAGATTCTATCTTTTTGAGATTCTAATGTTCTAGTTGCTGATATAGCTGGAGTATTACACCCAAAACCCACTATTAATGGAACAAAAGACTTTCCAGGTAAACCTATGGATTGCATTGCTCTATCAACAACAAATGCTGCCCTTGCCATATAACCACTATCCTCAAGAAATGATAAATACAAGAATAAAAGTCCGATCTGAGGAATGAAAGGTAATAGAGTATTTACTCCTCCACCAAAACCTTGAGCAATAACTGCAGTAATAAAGGGAGGAAAGCTTAAATAATTACACAGCCAAGCCGCACCATCGATAAAAATAGCAGAGGATCCTTCATCAAATATTGGCTGTAATGCTCCTCCAATATTAATAGAAAAAAAGAACATCATGTACATTACAAAAAGAAAAATAGGGATACCCAAAAACTTATTCATAACAATATTATCAATAATTTGGGTTAATTTGTGGTTTGAGTGGTTGGTTTCATCTAAAGAATTATCAAGTATTTGTGTCACTCTAGTATACTTTGAATCAGCAATTATTAAATCAGGTTCATCAATGTCGCTCAACACTCTTAAACTCTCACTTATAGTTTGCTGAGATTGAGAACTCAACTCTTTAACTCCAAAACCATTTGACTCCAAGTAACTAACTGCAAAATACCTCAAATCATTTTTATCAAAGTTGTCATGCTTTTCTAATGAGTAAGAGATTTTATTAATTTCAAACTCCAAATATTCTGGATACTGTACTTTAAAATCCGATATGGAAAGTTTATTGATCTGACTATCGATTGCTGTTATAAGCTCATTAACACCTCTTTTTTTAGAAGCTATGATTCCTATCACTGGACAACCAATTTTAGAAGATAATGCTTTTAAGTCTAACTTTAATCCCTTTGATTTTAAAACATCCATCATGTTCACAACTAATAAAGTAGGCACCTTCATCTCTAAAAGTTGTGTTGTTAAATAAAGGTTTCGTTCTAAATTTGAACCATCCACAATGTTTATAACCAGCTTGTTTTTTTTCGAAAGAATAAAATCTCTTGCAATTTTTTCATCTAATGAGCCGTTTCCTTCCAAGTCATTTAATGAATACACACCAGGCAAATCGACTAGTTCATATTGATGATTTTCTGAATTAAAAAAGCCAGTTTTTTTATCGACAGTTACCCCACTCCAGTTTCCTGTCTTTTGTTTAGAACCTGTCAGTACGTTGAAAAGTGTTGTTTTGCCACAGTTTGGATTACCTAGCAAACTTATTGTGAATTTTTTTTCCATTTTTTGTATTAACTCATTTTTTTATTGATTAGATTCAAATTTAATATTATTTAGGTCTATCTTTCTTAAGCTAAGAAAAGCGCCACAGGCTTCAAGTTGGATAGGTGAACCCATTAGTGCAATACTTTTAACTTTAAAAGTTTTGCCTGGTGATATTCCCATAGATAGCAATTTTCTTCGATATGCTGGAGATATATTTTTTTTGAACCCAAGACACTTATATTCTCTATTTTTTTTTAACTCCATTACTATTCCTTCAAAAATATTAAAAATAATTATTATCATCAACAAATGTTATTGAAAATCATTTTCATTTATACCGCATTGAGTTCTAAATTTCAACTATGAGTAAAAAAATCATGTTATTTTTAAACTGAATATTTTTTTAGGAGTAGCTTTCTCTCAAAGAGCCTAAGTCGTGATTAATATAAAATAATTATTTATTTTTTGTGGAATGAGTTTGAAATTAATCTGCCAAATACTTTTTTCAAACTTAATAGTGTTATGTTAGTTGATTTGAGCTTCATGAGAAAAAAAACATGATTTTTTTTGATTATTCACTGGTTATAAATCCAATTAGTCCTATCTCTATATTTATGAACTAATGCGTCTTGTGTTAAATACTTAAATAAGTGTGAAATTATAATTCATCAAGTGCTAGGTAAAGAGCAGCTATACTTCTTGCCTCTCTAAAATTTTTATCAGAGAGCAGTTTATGCACATCTGATATCGGCCAATATACCTTCTCCAAAGGCTCTGGTTCATCACCGATTAATGCATCTTCATAAAGATTGGTGGCTAGAAAAATGCTCATAGTTGACGAAAAATATGATGGAGCGAGTTTTGTTTCTTTTAATAGGACAAATTTTTTTGCACCATACCCAATTTCTTCTTTCAACTCTCTATTTGCTGATTCAATAGGGCTTTCTCCTAAGTCAATCAAGCCTTTTGGAAATCCTAATTCATAACTTTCTGTGCCAACAGCATATTCTTTAATTAAAATAATTTCTTTATTTTGATTAATTGGCACTATCATTACTGCATTTCTGTTTGTCGGCTTCAATCTTTCATAAATTCTCTTTTCCCCATTTGAAAAAAGTAATTCAATTGATTCAATATGAAATAAACTAGAAGATGCAACTAATTTATTAGACAAAATAATAGGAGCTTTTTTTTTCATAAAAATTTTCTTATATTAAACGTTTCATTAACTTCAAAATTACCTTTTGTATCTTCTTTTACACTCTTAAAAATAAATAATAGTAAATCTTTATTTATTAACCCATCATTATTATTAATTTCACCTGAAACAGTTATATCATTAAAATCATATGAAGGAAATAATTTCCATTTGCTTTTTAATTCAGTTGTGACTTGTTGTAAGCTTAGTTCCGGTTTACTATTCTTACAGATTAATCTACCATTTAGTTCCCCTAATTCAAGTTTTATTAAATCATTATAAAAAAGGTTTTTTCCTTCAATTGATAAAGATGTGTTTTCACTGCAATTATCCAAAGAAATATATTTGGATGTAATCCCAAATGATTTGAAAGAAAAAGGCGAACCATTATCTAAGTTAGTATTAGTTAGGTTTAAATCTAGTTCTTTAATAAAATTACCTCTGATTATGTTTTTAAAAAACTTAAACTTCCCTATCTTTTGTCCATTATAATTTATATCAACATTATATACCAATGAGCCAAATATAAGTTCATACCATATCCACTCCCAGTCGAAATCTAATGAATAATCAATTCTTGGCACTACTAAACTTGCCTCGCCTTGGGAAACATTACCATTAACCTCCAGTTTGAGATTTTCTTGTTCCATATTTGGTATTAAACCTAAATGTTTAATAGGTACATTAATCAAGAAAAAAAGACTAGTTAAAAACAAAATAGCGCAATATTTAATCATAATGAATGCCAGTATTTATCATTTTTTCATTGAAGATATATTTCTAACAAAAATATTATCTCCTTTTTTTTCAATAGAGATAGATTTCATAGTAAGGTTATATTCAATTTCTATACTGTTTAAAAAATGAATAACATTATTTATATTTTTTGCATTGGCATCAACTTCAATAGCCTTATTTGCAATCTTCACTTTTTTAATATAAACATTTTTTTCTCTCGCAATTTTCCTTATCAAAGTTTCATTAATTTGTTCTGGTCTATTGTCTTTATTTAATAACTTACTCATTTTTTCTATTAAAGATAAATTATTTTTACTTTGTTGATAAAGTTTAGATTGTTTTATATTTTCCTGTGTTAAGTAATTATTAAGAAAGTACAATACTAAAATACAGAAAACGAAACCCAAAAGAATGACTAAAAATTTTTCACGTGTTGTTTTTGAAAGAAACCACTTTTTTATCATGTTAGCCTAGCCTAAAACTTTAAACGAAATAATATCAAGGTTGTTTTTTTTTGTGTTTGATAAAATTTTTAAATTTTTTAATTTTTTTAATAGTACTGCTACATTTCTGTTATTTTTTCCCTCTATGTGTAAAGAAAAAGTCTCTGTATCATTGTTGTAATCTAATCTTTTAATGTGCAATTCTCTTAGCCCAGATAGGATTCTGTCTAATTCAACCAACCTTGAATAAAAATCTTGTTTAGGTTTAGCTTGTTCAATAAGTTTTGCTTCATAACCCAACTTAATTTCATCAATAGACATTGAATCATTGATATTACCAAGATCCTTTTGAGCCATATGTTTAATTTCTTTATTAATGACATCGACCTTGCTTTGTAAAGCTATGTTGTTTGATATTTTTGATAAGAAAAAAGAAATAATGAAGAAAAAAGTCAACACGCATATACTTTTTGTTTTTGTTCTGTAGCGAAAATATGGGCTTTTTTCAGAATTTAAATTTATTAGGTTGGTAGGGTCATTAAGTAAATTATTAGAAATAAAATCAAATTCCTCTCTGTTGTTTTGAAAATAAACATTATATAATTTTGGCTGATGTTCATTGAGAAAAACGTTAAATAAACTATTCTTCAACTCAATACAATCAAAGTCTTGCATTTTTATAATCTTAGAGCTATCTCTGGAGAGTACTGTCCAATGATTTTTTTTTATAGGCAAACACATTGCCTCTGATGTTATTAAATCTATATCTATTCCGATTTCCGAAAAACTGAGAGTTATTTCATCAATAATTTTTTTATCTACAACAGATACATAAACATAATTGGCACCTCTTTTTATGATACTTATTTTTACATCTTCAATTTTTTGAAAAATATATTCTTCAGCTAAAAACTCTACGGTTGTTTGAATATTTTTTTTATTTTGCAACTCCAAGGGCAAATCTAATTTTAAATTAGAAATTATTTTTGTAGGAATAATCAAATAAACTTTTGTTACTTTACTAAAGTAAGCTGAATTCTTTAATTCTTTTAAAGTTCCTTTCTCAACAAAATCTAAAGTTTTTTGCGGCGATCTTGAAGATATATAACCCCATGCATACTCTTTTATGAGTGTATTTTTTAACTTAATGATTAGGGTTATTTTCTTCATATGTTATTACCAAAAATCTATAAAAATTTTTCCATTTATTTTTATTTTGGTAAAAAAGTGATCTCATTTTCCACGTCATATTATTAGTTTTAACAGAAGATTCAATTAAAAAATAATCACTTTTAACTGATAAATATTTTTTATCAGTCGAATTTTTCAACCCTGAAATGCTCAAAAATTCATCAACACTACTCCAACCATCAAAAGGCCTATCTTCAATAATTTTTTTGCATCTTCTGAAGTGAGTTCAGGGTAATAAATTGCACTTAACAAAATTGCACTTTCAGTATTTAATGTATTTATATTAATTGATAGCTTGTCCGAAGGAATGGCACAACTTAACAGCCTCATCTGTTTGAATTTTTGCGAAGTCATGCCATCAACTACTCTTATTTCACTAAAATCTGACAAAGTTCTGTTGGCTGATTTAAATGGAGGAAAATTATTTTCATAAATGGATTCACTCACAGAATCTCCTACTGATATGGGATTTAAATTAATAAAATCCCATATTGAAAAAACTATGTCGTCATCAATTTCAAGTAATTTCAGCAAATCTTGATAAATTGAAATCTCTCTTGGAATCGTGGTTGTTTTTTGCTTATTAATATTAAAAGAGTTAATGTTGAAACAGGAACTCATATCTTTGATCGAAATAGATAACTGTGAATCATCAATATCATAAGTTATACCATTAAATGATGCCCATATTTGACTTTGATTGATATTATTGGAATTATCTTCGAAAGTTTGTCTTAAAGATAACAATCCCAGGTTCTCAATTGATAATGCATACCAAAAACTCTGCTGTTGCGCAGAATATAATTTATTCTTTTTGAAGTTCTGCTGAAAGTTTTTAGTCAAAAAAAGAAGACTAGCCGACACGATAACAAGAAGCATTAATACAAGAATTAAAGCTCCTCCTGTTTCAGTATCATACTTCGCTTTCTGGTAATAAATAAATTTTTTCAATACGACCAATACCTTCAATATTAATTATAATTTTTAAGGCCTGTGGCGTGTTTTCTTTTTTCCATTCTTGAAACCACAGACCTTTTTCATATGACTCAATTTCAAAAGAAAGAATATTGTTTATCAATATCTGCTTATAAAACGGTGTATTATCTGTTGTATCAACAAAAGGATACCACTTTCTCATTAATTGTTTATTTTCAATATAATACTTCACTTTTAAAAACTGACTTCTACGAAACTCATAATTAGGATTAACCCATCCACCTCTAATAAGCGAAACGCCTACATCATCGGATGAATTTTCACCTAATCCTATAATAATAGGATTAATATTTATTTTTTCTTCACTAGAATATTTCCGAGATATAATTTGATTAAAATCATTATCAAAAATAATTAATGCTCTTTGAAGCTCATTATTTTCTTGTGTTTTTTGGTTTGATGCCACTTCTGTTTCTTTAATTGAAAACAGCATAGAATACGCTGCAATTCCTATAAATGACATGATTACTGTCGCTAGTAAAACTTCTATTAATGTAAAGCCATTTTTATACATCAACTTCTTTCTTCTTAAGAGGCACGTAACTAATCAACATATAGATGGAATTTTCTTGTTTTCTGTCATTAAAAACGGTAATTTCTTTTCTCAATAAATAACCATCAACACCAATCTGTGTTTTTATGACCCAATACCATGTTCTATTAACCATTTCTACTTGACCATTTCTTTCATTTTCTGAATATCTTTTATACAAAGCATCTTCTTTAAAAACTTTATCAGCAACCAGCGAAGCATAGAATCTTTCCTCAAGACGCGTGTTTGATTGTAGATTAAAGTTAACTGCATTAAACACACTCAATGAAATAATTGATAATATGACTAACGATAGCAAGACCTCAATCAGAGTAAACCCCGGATTATTATTCAGCAGATTCATATTTTTTTTGTAGTTTCCCTGTCTCATTAATAAATATGCTACCTATTTTGCTTTCATTGCTTGAATTAAAAACTTCAAGCTCAAAAGGAGCGATAAACCCATTGGATTCTAGTATGATACTTGGCCTTACTGTTTCATTATTTTCCATTTTAATTTGAATATTATTTAAATCATTTTTGAATAAGTTTTCATTTTTCAGCAGTTTAAAATTCAATTTGCTTGAATTCACACTCTTAAAATTACTATTTTGGGAGTCTATCTTTTCAAACCCTTTTTGAGTAACTGTAAAAAAAAATATTTGTTATCTGTAAAAGTAACCAAATAGGATCTATTGAATAACACAGATTCATCATATAAATTATTTAATTGTATAAATAGCCTTTCAAATTCTTTAGTTGATTGAGAATTTTTCTTTGTTTCGGGAAGATTTATTGAAACTATAAAAACTAAACTTGAAATAATCAAAAGAACTAATAAAACCTCTAGCAATGTAAACCCTTTAGTATTCATTCAGATTCCAAGATCCAATATCTTGATTCATTTCCTCTCCGCTTTCCTTCCCATCTTGACCAAAACTATATACATCAACTGATCCGAACTTTCCAGGTATTGCATATTGATATGGATTGCCCCAGGGATCATTGGGAAGTCTTTTAATATAACCGCCCTTTCTATAATTTTTAGGTATTGGATCAAGTGATGGTTTTTTTACCAAAGCTTTTAATCCTTGCTCTTCAGTAGGATAAATATTATTATCCAACTTATACATATCTAGTGCGTGCTCTAGTGTTGTTATATCCGTCACTGCTTTTTTTTGATCTGCCTTATCTTTATTACCAAGTAAATTAGGAACAACAAGACTTGCTAATACTCCCAAGATAACAATAACTACCATTACTTCCAGAAGAGTAAATCCACTTATTTTTTTTGTATAATTTTTCTTATCTAATTCCTTTGCTACAAAATAATCCATGATAGTTCCATAATCTAAAATATTTAAAATAAGTTTAGTTTATAGATAATTTTTTTTTTATTAAAATTAATAACCCCATCATATTTTTACAATCAGTTAAACTAAACAAAATTATTAAGCTCAATGATAGGAAGCAAAATGGCAACAACAATAAACATAACTATTCCTGCCATTAAAATGATAAGTAATGGCTCAAATATTTTTAAAGCAACATTAACAACACTTTCAAAATATTGATCTTGATAGTCAGCTGCTTTATTTAACATCTGGACAAGCTCTCCACTCTTTTCGCCACTTGAGATCATGTATAACATTATAGGAGAAAACATGTTTATATTTTTTAATGAGATATAAAGTGATACTCCCTCTTTAACATTATCATAGACCTTATTAATTTTATCATTTAAGAATTTATTAGTTACAACATTTTTTGCTAAAGTTATTCCTTCAAGTAAAGGTATTGAACTTTGCATAGAAATGGCCAACGTTCTGGCAAACCTAGAAGAGTTTAAGTTCACTATTATTTTTCCCACAATAGGAATCTTGAGATAAACTCTATGAAGCCAAAGCTTTGCATAATCTTTCTTTATCCATAACCTAAAAATTAGATAAAAAAAGATTAACAATACAGCAATGAACAAGCCATAGTTTATAATAAATGAACTTATTGAAATCAAAATAACTGTAACTAGTGGAAGTGATTTATTAATGCCAGAAAACTGTTCTATAATTGGTGGAACAACAGAAACCAATAAAAATAAAGTAATAATGATAGACACTACTAATAATACAACTGGATAAACCATAGCCTGAGTAGTAACACTCTTCAATTTATTTTTCTTTTCGATGTAAGTAGCTAGGCTTTCAAGCACACCGCCTAATTTAGATGACTTTTCTCCCGAAGCGATCATACTGACATAAAGAGAGTCGAAAACATTTGGAAACTGATTCATAGTTTTAGATAGGGTATTTCCTTCTCTTACACCATCTCTAACTTTAATAAGTATTTTAGATAGTCGCTCTTTTTGTGTTTGCTCTGCAATAGTGCTCAAACTTTCATCAACTGAGATATTGGCTTGAATCAAAGTTGCCAACTGTCTAGTGAATAAAGATAAATCTTTTATAGAAATTTTATATTTAAAAAATGAAATTTTTTTGTATGCTGCCTTTGGACTTAAAGATACTAATATTTTATGTTGTTCTTTTAATATCAAGCTTACTTCACTTTTAGTGCCAGCGTTAATTTCTCCTTTTTCTGTTTGGCCATCTGCGTTTATAGCTTCGTATTTATATAAAGTCATAACAAAGTTAATCCCTTACCACACGAAGTATTTCTTCGAGAGATGTGATTCCTTGCAAGACTTTGTCTACAGCATCTGTCTGTAATGAAGGATGGGTCTGTCTAATGTATTCTATAATTTTTTGTTCATCTGCTTCATCATTTATTAGTTTTGAAATATTAGGATCATTTAAAAAAAATTCATGTATTCCCGTCCGTCCTGAGTATCCTTTAAAATTGCATTTATCACATCCTAAAGGTTGATAAATGAGAACTTTATCACTGTTGTTTTTCCCTAACTGTTTTAATTGGTCATAATTTGCTTCAACTGGTTTCTTACAATGCTGGCAAAGAGTTCTCACGAGTCTTTGTGCAATTACACCTAACAAAGAAGTTGATATTAAAAAAGAAGGTATTCCAATATCTTTTAATCTAGTTACAGCACCCACAGCAGTATTCGTATGGAGAGTACTTAAAACCAGGTGACCAGTTAAAGATGCTTGAATAGCCACATCTGCTGTTTCTTTATCTCTAATTTCTCCAACCAACACAACATCTGGATCTTGCCTTAAAATTGCTCTCAGTCCTCTAGCGAAAGTCATATCAACTTTCGAGTTTACCTGCGTTTGATTAATTCCATTTAAGTCAAACTCAATTGGATCCTCAACTGTCATAATATTTTTTTCATTACTATTTATTTCTTGGATACCGGCGTATAAAGTAGTTGATTTCCCAGAACCAGTCGGACCTGTTACTAACAAAATCCCATGTGGCTTTAATAAAGCATCTTTAAAAGATTGACTATTTTCTTCAGTCATTCCAAGAGAACCTAAGTTTAACTTAATTGCGGATTTATCTAAGAGTCTCAGAACTATTCTTTCTCCATGAGATGATGGTAAACTAGAAACTCTGACATCAACATTTTTCCCTCCAATGAGAAGAGAAACTCTTCCATCTTGAGGAACTCTTTTTTCAGAGATATCTAGTTTAGCCATAATTTTAATTCTAGATATAAGAAGTGCCGATAATTTTCTATTCGGTTTTAAAACATCTTTTAAAACCCCATCCACTCTAAAGCGAATATTAATTTTATCTTCGTGAGTTTCAATATGAATATCTGATGACTTTTCATTAATTGCTTCCAGTAGCAATGCATTAATCAATTTTATTATTGGCGCATCATCATCACCTTCCAATAAATCCTCAGCCACAGGCATATCATCTACTAAAGAAAAAATGTCTTGTCGCTCATCATCGATAGATGCAATTATTGAAGAAGAGTCATCGCTTCCATTTTGATAGACTTCAGATAGTAACTCATCGAAATCTTCTGGAGTAATTTTTTTTACTTCAAAATCTTTAACTATCACACGATTTATTTCTTGTATGATGTTTAAATTTAAATTACTACAATAGGTTAATATCAACTTTTCATCAACATTATGAAATAATAACTTTAAGTTTTTAGCTTGTTGATAATTGATATGAAAAGTCATTGTTAATTATCCTTAGCATATGTCATAAAAAGTCTTATTTCTTCAGGAAGCTCTACATCGCCAGCAGTTGAAAATTCACCCAAAACCATATCAGAATTTTTTGTTTCAAGATACTATCGTTGAAAACTTGATTGTATAATTGATCTGCTCTTAAGTAATTATATTTTCGTTGTGCTAGGCCATCTGCGCTAATATCATCCCTAATGATAGTTGGTTTTAAGAAAATCATAGTGTTTTCTTTTGTTTTGGATGAGTTGCTTCCTCTAAATAATGCACCTAAAACAGGTATATCTCCTAAAACTGGTACTTTTTGATTAGAATCAACTTCCCTATCTTCAATTAATCCCCCTAGGACAATCATGGATCCACTTTTGATTAAAACCGATGTTGAAAGTTTCTTTGTTCTAAATGTTTGAAGGCCAACACTAGCGTTAGATTGAACAACTCTAAGAATTTCTTGTTCAAGTTTTAGTTGTACCGAGTCACCTTCATTAATTTGTGGTGTAACAGTTAACTTTGTACCTACATCTTTTCTTTCAAAAGTATTAAATGGGTTACTATTATCATCACTAAGTGTTTGTCCTGTTAATATAGGGACTTCTTCTCCAACAGAAATAACTCCTTCAGCATTATCTAATACAGTAAAGTTAGGCGCCGAAATAATATTGGAATTTGAAGTTTGCTGTAGTGCATTTAAAACAACAGCCCAGTCATTCCATACACCTCCTAAAACCAAACCTCTTGCTGATCCAAGTGTAGCTGCTGCTACACCATTATCTCCATTATTTAGTGCCTCTGCCCCAATATAATAATTCACAAAAGGTAGACTATTGGCTCCGCTACTGAACTGAGTAAAACTTCCTTGAGTTGCACCCATTTGTACACCCAGCTCCTTCAATGAATTTTCATCCAACTCAACAATTAAAGCCTCAACATGGACTTGAGCTCTTCTAATATCAAGTTGAGCAACAATACTTTTCAGCTGTTTCATAGTTTCTGGATTTGCAGTGATGACAACAGAATTTGTATCTGCATGAAAAGAAATTTTAATTTTATTTCGACTACCAGATGAGCCTTTATTTCCAGCAAGCTTATTTTTTCAATGGTAATGTTATCTGAAACCTCTTGAAGAACCTTAGCAACCTCCTCTGCCTTTGCATATTTTAAATAAATCACCTGATTATTGGAAGTCGTAGCCATTTCCCTATCTAATTGATAAATCAGTTTTCTTAACCTATATTTTACTTTTTTATCTCCTGATAGGAGCACAGCATTCGTTCTATCATCCGCAACAATAACTGGTTTCAAATACATAGGTGTATTTTTTGAGGTTTTACTTTTATTGAGTGCATCAATTATCCTCACCATTTCTGAGGCGGAAGCATTACGCAAAGGGACAACTTCAACTTCATTGTCACCAGTCTGATCAACTTGTTGAATTATTTTTGTTAGTTTTTTGACAACTGAGGCCCTTCCTGTAAGCATTATCACATTTGAAGGCTCATAATGAACGACATTACCTGAACCAGCATTATCATTTAACTGTCTGAGTAGTGGGGAAAGCTCTTTAACGGGAATATTATGTACAGGAACGATACGAGTTACAACTTCATCACCGATAGCTCCTGAGTTTACTGGTACAGCATCCACTTTTGCATCTTTATCTCTGACTATTTTTAAAATATTTTCATCTACTTTAATGGCTGCATAACCATAAACATCTAAAACATTCAAAAAAAATTGATAGTACTGTTGTCTATCAAGTGGATCATAGCTTTTGACGTTGACCGTCCCTTTAATATTTGGGCTTAATATAATTGTCTTATTTAAATTTCTTCCTACTGTACTTATAAACTCTTGAATATTAACATTTTTAAATGTTGCATTAAATGTTTCAGAGTTTATGAAAGACGAAAAAAACAATAATATAATAAAAATTAATGTTAATTTATACTTATTATAATTCAACAAATATATCATGAAGTTGCCCATCCCTTTGAACTGTAACATTGAAGCTTGATGCATTTAACAGTTCTTCTCTTAATTTAGTCATTACAATAGGCTCAGTCAGATCAAATCCATTTAAGGATATAGCCAAATCATTGTCTCTCAATCCCACTGAATAGAAAAAATCTTTTTTCACACCTGGTCTAAGCCGGTACCCAACAAGTTTTCCATCGCGAATCACTTGCGACATTCTTATATACTGTAATATAGTACTAGGTTTTATTTTTGTTCTATCCATAGATGCTATTTTTTGTAACTGATCATTCTTTTTCAGAATTTTAGTAGATTTTGGGATATTTGAAGCATTATTTCTTGATTCAAAATCAATATATTCCTTTACACCATTGTTGCTTATGTATATTTTATCGGGATAAATATCAGTGACTTTAATGCGTGAGCCCTTAACTGTTTCGTTAACACCATAAGCATCCTGATTTCCTTTATAATCAATTACAACTAAACTGTTGTTTTTAAGTGTAGAAATAACTATACCTGTCAGTTTAGCTCCACTTCTTGATTTTTTTATAATGTTATTGTTTGGTTTTATGGGTGCTTTGACCATACTAAATAATGATGATAATTTAGGAGATTGCAAAGTGTTTCCTTGATTATCTTGATTAACATTATCTGATACAAATTGACTATTTTCTGATTCAACAAAAAAATTAGATAGACTTTTACCTAATAACCATGATATTGCTACAACAAAAAATATGAGGGTTATATAATATAAAATATTGAATATACGTTTATTCATGAAAATATAGATTAGTCTTTTAAACTTTAATTTTAGTTCAAATATACGATCATTGAGTCAATTTAGACTAAATTATGATATACTTCTCATTAAACTTAAAATTATGGCTATAGTAAATGTCAAATCAAGATTCTGAGTTACAAGTCAGATTAGATAAATGGTTATGGGCATCAAGGTTTTTTAAAACCAGAGCTATTGCAAAACAAGAAATATCAAAAGGACGTGTTTTGTATAACAACCATCATGCAAAGGTTAGTAAACAAGTTGAAATGGGCGCATTAATAACAATAAAAAAAGGTCATGTATCATACACAGTTAAAGTTTTGATGCTTTCTGATGTAAGAAGAAACTATTCTCAAGCTCAAGCGTTATATCAAGAAACTGATGAAAGTATAATTGGAAGATTAAACCAAAATAAAAATTACCAAATTAATAAACAGTGCTTTATTCCATCTCAAACTAAACCGAATAAAAAGCAGAGACGTAACATAATAGAATTTAAAAAAGATCAATCCAATAAATAGGTAAAAGAAATGCAAGAGTCATTAACAAAATTTGTATTTTTAAATCATCAAATAAAAGGTGAAATCATTCAAGTCAATAAAGTGTTTGAAGAGTTCACGGTACACAAAAATTATCCTCAACCAGTAAAAAAAATATTAGGAGAACTTTTTATCGCAACTAATCTAATGGCTGCTACTTTAAAGTTTAAAGGAAAAATAACTACTCAAATACAAGGTAACGGTCCACTAAATCTTGCTGTCATTAATACCACAAATAATTTTATCAACAAAGGAACAGCTCGATACGATACGAAGTTAATCAAAAAAGACATGTCTTTCAAACAATTACTGGGAGATGCACAATTAATTGTCAGTATTGAACCTGATCAAGGTGAGAAATATCAGGGTGTAATAGCATTAGATAAAGATAGTTTATCTGATTGCATCAAACAATATTTTCTTCAATCAGAGCAAATAGATACAGATTTAATTATAAGGGTTGATGCTAATATAAATAATCTTGCTGGTATATTGCTACAAAAATTACCTAGCAACTCAGATTCAGATATTACAACAGATCTTAATTCTTTTGAACATGTTCTGACATTAGCTAACACAATCAAAAACGATGAGATCTTCGAGTTATCTCCAAATGATATTTTATATAGATTATTTAATCAAGAAAAGGTAAAAGTCTTTGAATCTGAAGCTATTTCTTTTAACTGTGGGTGTTCCCAAGATAAAAGTGATACCGTAGTTAGGTCACTGGGTTTGGAAGAAGCAAACAAAATTTTGTCTGAACAAGGGAAAATTAGTATAATTTGTGAGTATTGTGGTAAAGAATATTACTTCGACAAAGATAAGATAGAACAGTTATTTATTTCACATTAAACTAACTTTAATCTACTAAAAATTTCATAAATGCTGAGTCACACGCAAAAATAAGTTCTATTAAAAGTTAAGATTCCAATATGTTAAATGAAATCTTAACTAAAGGACTATTATGGCTACAGCGCAAAAAAAATCAGTCATTGACTTAGAAAAGTATGGGATTACAAATAGTACAAAAATATACCACAATCCAAGCTACGACTTATTATATCAGCATGAAACGTCTCCAAGTTTAAATGGATATGAAAAAGGCTTTGTGACTGATTCTGGAGCCATTGCTGTTAAAACTGGTGTTTTTACTGGAAGATCACCAAAGGACAAATATATTGTAAATGATAAGATTACAAAGGATACTATTTGGTGGAACTCCCCTAATAGCCCCAATGATAACAAACCAATACCTCCATCGACGTGGATAAATGTAAAGAAACAAGTAGTATCTCAGCTTAGTAATAAAGTGCTTTACGTTATAGATGGTTACTGCGGTGCAAATAAAAGCTCTCGTCTAAATGTGAGAATTGTTACTGAAGTTGCATGGCAAGCACATTTTGTCAAAAATATGTTTATAAGACCAACAGAAGATGAGTTAGAAACATTTGAACCTGATTTTATTGTTTTAAATGCTTCAAAATGTACTAATAAACATTGGAAAGAGCAGGGATTAAATTCTGAAAATTTTACCATGTTTAACTTAACAGAGAGAATGCAAATTATTGGCGGAACGTGGTACGGAGGCGAAATGAAAAAAGGGATTTTTGCCATGATGAATTATTACTTGCCTTTAAAAAATATTGCATCAATGCATTGCTCCGCTAATCAAGGTTCAAACGGTGAAGTGGCAATCTTTTTTGGTTTATCCGGTACAGGCAAAACAACACTTTCAACAGATCCAAAAAGAGCACTCATAGGCGATGATGAGCATGGTTGGGATGATGATGGGATCTTCAACTTTGAGGGCGGATGTTATGCTAAAACAATAAATCTTTCTCCCGAAGATGAGCCGGATATTTATAATGCAATAAGAAAAGATGCTCTTTTAGAGAATGTAGTTTTAAACAAAAGTGCAGTCGACTACGATGACTCAAGTATTACAGAAAATACTCGTGTTTCTTACCCAATTTATCATATTGAAAATATCGTTAAACCATTGTCAAGAGGGAGAAATGCCAATAAAATTATACTTCTATCTGCTGATGGGTTTGGGGTTCTGCCACCTGTATCAATTTTAACTAAGGAACAAGCTTTATATCATTTTTTATCTGGATTTACATCTAAACTAGCTGGGACAGAACGAGGAGTGACTGAACCAACTCCAACCTTTTCTTCTTGTTTTGGTGCGGCATTCCTTACCCTACATCCAACGAAATATGCTGAGGTTTTGTCAAAAAGAATTGACTTAAATAATGCTCAATGTTACTTAGTTAATACTGGTTGGAATGGGAAAGGCAGCAGAATTTCAATAAAGAATACAAGAAAAATTGTTGATTCTATTTTAGATGGAAGCATACACGATAATCCATCGTCAAAGATTCCCTTCTTTAATCTTGAGTATCCTCACCATATTGGAGAACTTCAGGTTGATATCCTAGATCCAAGAGCATGCTATGACACAAAAGAACATTGGGAATCTAAAGCAAAAAATCTTGCGAAGAAATTTATTAAAAATTTTGAAAAGTTTGAGGATTCAGAGAGTGGTAAATATTTAAAACAGTTTGGTCCAACTTTATAATTTTATTACAAAAAAAGCCTATTGGCTTTTTTTGTAAATAATTTATATATGAATCCAAAACGTGACTGGCCCATCATTAACTAATGATACTTGCATATCTGCAGCAAACACGCCTGACTTAACATTATCTAATTTATCCTTTGCTCTTAACACAAAGTTTTCAAAAAGATTTTTAGAAAAATCTACTGGTACAGACTTAAAGCTTGGTCTTAAGCCTTTTTTTGTATTTGCAGATAAAGTAAATTGAGGTACAACTAATAAATGTCCATTTATATCTTGTAGACTCAAATTCATTTTTTTATTTTCATCGGAAAAAATTCTATAGTTAATAATTTTGTGAATCATCCTATCAACTGTATCAATCGAGTCTTCAACTTCTATACCAAGTAAAATAACAATACCTTGATCAATAGAGCAATGATTGGCTCCATTGATCTGAACTTCTGCTTTTGCGACCCTTTGAATTAATCCAATCACAATTATTTAGCCGCTCTAGATGCTCTTTTACGATCATTTTCAGTCAAATGTTTTTTTCTGATACGAATGCTTTCTGGAGTTACTTCAACTAGCTCATCATCATCTATAAATTCAAGAGCTTGTTCTAAAGTGTATTTGATAGCTGGAGTAAGAATCAAAGCATCATCCGTTCCAGAAGCTCTAACATTAGTAAGTTGTTTTCCTTTTAAACAATTAACTGTTAAATCATTTGAACGATTATGAATTCCAATTATTTGTCCTTCGTAAACTTCATCAGCATGTTCAGTAAACAATCTACCTCTTTCTTGTAGATTAAATAAGGCATATGTCAAAGCTTTTCCAGTTGCATTTGAAATTAAAACACCATTATTTCTTTGACCAATCTGCCCTCCTTTATGTACGCCATAATGATCAAACGTATGGTAAAGCAAACCAGAACCTGATGTAAGCGTTAAAAATTCTGTTTGAAATCCTATTAAACCTCTTGAGGGCATAATAAAGTCCATTCTCACTCTACCTTTACCATCTGGAGACATATCTTTTAATTCGCCTTTTCTAAGACCAATATTCTCCATTATGCTACCTTGATGCTCTTCAAGCACATCTATAGTCACAGTTTCAAAGGGCTCCATCAAAGTGCCATTTTCTTCTTTTAATATTACTTCTGGTCTCGATACAGCAAGCTCATAACCCTCACGCCTCATATTCTCAATTAAAATAGACAAGTGAAGCTCACCTCTACCAGAAACTTTAAATTTATCAGGATCGTCAGTTTCTTCAACTCTCAGAGCAACATTATGTACGAGTTCTTTCTCTAATCTTTCTAAGATATTTCTTGAAGTAACATATTTTCCTTCTTTACCAGCAAATGGTGATGTATTGACCTGAAATGTCATGGTAACAGTTGGTTCGTCTACGCTTAGAGAAGGCAGTGCCTCTACCATATTAGGATCACAGACTGTATCAGAAATCTTTAGATCACCAAGACCAGTAACGGCTATTATATCACCTGCGCTTGCTTCATTGATTTCATTCCTTTCTAGCCCCAAATAACCAAGAACTGTACCAATTTTTGCATTTCTTTGACTGCCATCGGCACCAATAATTGTAACTTGCTGATTAGGTTTTGCGGTTCCACGAGAAATCCTAGCTACACCAATTACTCCAACATAAGAATTATAATCTAATTGAGAAATTTGCATTTGGAGAGGTCCATCAACATTTACATTAGGAGGGCTAACATTATCAACAATTGCATTGAATAAAGGCTCCATGTCTGTTCCTTCATCACCTTCTTCACAAGATGCCCATCCATTAAGTGCTGATGCATAAATAACTTTAAAATCAAGTTGTTCATCAGTTGCATCTAAATTATCAAATAAATCGAAAACCTGATCCATAACCCAATCAGGTCTAGCTCCAGGTCTATCTACTTTATTGATAACAACGATTGGCTTTAATCCATGGGCAAATGCTTTTTGAGTTACAAATCTAGTTTGAGGCATTGGTCCATCAACAGCATCTACAATCAGAAGAACTGAATCAACCATAGACATAATTCGTTCAACTTCGCCACCAAAATCAGCATGTCCAGGAGTGTCTACAATATTTATTCTATAGTCCTTCCAATTAATAGCGGTATTTTTGGCTAATATAGTTATACCTCTTTCTTTTTCAATGTCATTAGAGTCCATGACTCTGTCTTCTAACTCACCTCTTGATTGAAGTGTTCCTGATTGCTGTAATAACTTATCAACTAATGTTGTTTTACCATGATCAACGTGAGCAATAATTGCTATGTTTCTCAATTTTTCGATTTGTAAATTAGACATAATTTTTCTACTTTGTTGTAATAAAATGTAAATTTCTTCAAATAAAAATACGATATTTAACTATTTTACCTTAAAATTGTAACTCTGTGTGATATAAATCACCTTTAATTATCAATTTTTTTTTTGTATTGATTTTGGATGTTAATCATCGTAATAATATACATGTAAAATCAACCCAAATTAGGGCAGAAAAGCACTGATATGGTGCATATTAAAGGTTATTGTATATTTTTTGTTCTAATGAGCATTAAAATCTTCAATAATGACAAGTTACATATTGCGAGTTTTATCACGTACTTTTTATAATTAAAATTAGTTTATTACTGGAGAGATAAAATCATGTCTGTCGAAAATGTTTTAAGTATGATAAAAGATCATGAAGTTAAGTTTATTGATTTAAGATTCACTGATACAAAAGGTAAAGAGCAACATGTATCTATTCCTTCTCATCAAATCGATTCCGATTTTTTTGAGGAAGGTAAAATGTTTGATGGTTCATCTATAGCTGGTTGGAAAGGAATAAATGAATCAGATATGGTTTTAATGCCAGATGCTGAAACAGCCGTGTTAGATCCATTTACAGAAGAGGCCACTCTTAATCTTAGATGTGATATTTTAGAACCATCCACAATGCAAGGTTATGAGCGAGACCCTAGATCAATAGCCAAAAATGCTGAAGATTATATGGTTTCTACAGGTATCGCAGATTCTGTTTTTTTAGGACCAGAGCCCGAGTTTTTTCTTTTTGATAGTGTAAAATACAAAAATGACATGTCAGGTTGTTCCTTCAGTATTGATGAATATGAAGCGGCTTGGAATTCTAATAAAGATTATGATGGTGGAAATAAAGCACACCGACCTGGAGTTAAAGGTGGTTATTTCCCTGTTCCTCCAGTTGATTCATCACAAGATATTCGTTCAGCAATGAGCTTGATTATGGAAGAAATGGGATTAGTGGTTGAAGCTCATCATCACGAAGTAGCAACTGGTGGCCAAAATGAAATTGCAACTAAATTTAATACATTAACCAACAAAGCTGACGAAATTCAAATATATAAGTATGTAGTTCATAACGTTGCTCATGCATTTGGAAAGACTGCTACATTTATGCCGAAACCACTTGTTGGAGACAATGGCTCAGGAATGCACGTACATCAATCTTTGGCTAAAAATGGTGAAAATATTTTTGCAGGCGACCAATATGGTGGTTTATCTGAAACTGCACTATTCTACATCGGTGGTATAATTAAACATGCCAAAGCTATAAATGCCTTTGCCAATGCATCAACTAATTCATATAAACGTCTCATCCCAGGTTTCGAAGCTCCTGTAATGTTAGCTTATTCAGCAAGAAACAGATCAGCTTCGATAAGAATTCCAGTGGTCCCTTCTCCTAAAGCTAGAAGAATTGAAGTACGTTTTGGTGATCCAACTGCAAATCCATATCTTTGTTTTGCAGCTATGTTAATGGCTGGTCTTGATGGAATTCAAAACAAAATACATCCTGGTGATGCGATGGATAAGGATCTTTATGATTTACCACCTGAAGAAGCATCTGGAATACCACAGGTTGCAACTTCTTTAGAAGAGGCATTGGCTGCATTAGACAAAGACAGAGAATTTTTGACTAAAGGTAATGTATTTTCTGATGATTTTATTGACTCTTATATTGACTTAAAATATCAAGATGTTGAGCACTTGAACATGACGACTCATCCAGTTGAGTTCGAAATGTACTATTCTGTTTAAAAAAATAATAATACAAACACAACATGAGTCTTGATAGTGCGATATTAAACAATATAACAACTGCCATTGCTGTCTTAGATGCTCAATTAAATATTAGTTTTACTAATAATGCATGCAGCAAGCTATTTGGACTTAATAAAAAAAAAATTGAAGGGAAAAATATTTTTAAATTTTTCCCTCAATTTCCAATAAACTTCGACTCGCAACAACTTTCTAATAACTTTAACAAAATAATTCATATTAGTGATATTTCACTTCACTCATTTTTGAACAATATTACTGTAGAATTAACTATTAATCCTTTTAACTCCTCTCAATATCTTCTTGAAATTAGGCCTCAAGATTTTTATCGTGATTTGGGTAAAATAGAAAACCAAACTCAATTTAATATTTCTAAGGAAATTATTCGAGGAATAGCTCATGAAATTAAAAACCCCCTAGCTGGTCTAAGAGGAGCTGCCCAATTACTACGAAAAAAACTTAACAATTCAAGTAATGATGAATATATCCAAATGATTATTGAGCAATCAGACAGGCTTACATCTATTGTTGATAAGCTTTTGGGTCCTCAAAAAGTTGAGACATATGAAGTAATCAACATCCATATCATTATAGAAAAAGTTCTACAGGTTTTAGAACTAGATGAACAGAATAATATTACATTTCAACGTGACTATGATCCAAGTTTACCTAACCTAAAAATACAAAAAGAATCTATACAGCAAGTGTTCTTTAATATTTTATCAAATGCATGTCATGCATCTAAAAATATTGGTAAAGTAATTATTAAAACTAGAATTCTACACCAATTTATAGTTCAGGATATACAATATAAACTAACTATACAAATTGATGTTATCGACTTTGGTGAAGGAATCCCTGATGAAATTAAAAGTACTTTATTTTACCCTATGGTTACCAGAAGAGATGGAGGTACAGGGCTTGGATTATCAATTGCTAATAATATAATTATTCAACATAAGGGTAAAATTGAAGCAAAAAGTTCTCATGGTATAACAACTTTTTCTATTTATTTACCTATTTATTAAACATGTGATTAAAAAGAGGTTTGATGTGAACGGAACTGTTTGGATTATAGATGACGACGAATCTATTAGATGGGTTTTAGAGAAAACATGCACTGAAGCAGGGCTAAACTGTAGAACTTTTCCAAGTGGCCATAGGGTTTTAGATGAAATTATTAAAGAAAAACCCAACGCTATCATCACAGATATTAAGATGCCTGGTATAAATGGACTGGAATTACTAACAGCAATCAAAAAAAATTCTTCAGTAAATATCCCTGTTATAGTAATGACTGCTCATTCTGATTTAGAAACAGCCGTAAACACTTATAAACTTGGTGCCTTTGATTATCTTCCAAAGCCTTTTGATATTGATGAGGCTATCCTTCTAATACAGAGAGCTGTGAACTTATCAAACACTTCAGACAGTGAAAAAAAAATTTCCTCCCTAACAACTGATATTATTGGGGAGTCACACGTAATTCAAAATGTTTTTAAAGCAATTGGAAAGTTATCCAAAACAACAATTTCTGTATTAATTTCTGGACAATCTGGTACTGGTAAAGAATTGGTCGCAAAAGCAATACATAAACATAGTCCAAGAGCAAATTCTAATTTTATTGCTCTTAATATGGCAGCTATTCCAAAAGAGTTAATAGAATCAGAACTCTTTGGCCATGAAAAAGGCTCTTTCACAGGAGCAACTACGGATCGAGTTGGTCGGTTTGAACAAGCTCATATGGGTACTTTATTTCTTGATGAAATAGGTGATATGCCATTAGATATTCAAACTAGACTTTTGAGAGTTTTATCTGATAAAAAATTCTATAAAATTGGAGGCAAAAAAACAATTGAAGTAGATGTAAGAATAATTGCTGCAACACATCAAAATTTAGAGGATCTTATAAAAAAAGGCCTTTTTAGGGAGGATTTATTCCATCGACTGAATGTCATTAGAATTAATCTTCCATCTCTCAATGAAAGAATTGATGATATTCCTCTACTATGTAATTACTTTCTTGAAAAGATTTCAAAAGAATTATCTTTGCCCAATAAACAATTTACAAAAAAAGCATTATTGAAACTACAAACAGTCAATTGGAAAGGAAATGTTAGACAACTTGAAAATGTTTGTCGGTGGTTAATTGTTATGACATCTGGAGATCAAATTGAAGTTGAAGATTTACCAACAGATTTATTTTATAATGTTGATAATACAAATATTACTGATAAAGCTTCAAGTAATTGGCAAGAATCACTTTATACTTCAATTAAAAAACACCTTGATGAAGGCAACAAAAATATCTACAGTAAATATATTAATCAATTAGAAAAAGTTTTAATCGATTCAGCCCTAAAGCATTCAAATGGCCATAAAATCAATGCTGCAAATTTACTTGGGATGGGTAGAAACACCCTTACTAGGAAAATCAAAGAGTTAAAAATTAAATAAAAATCACTTATTTTCTTCTAAGATTTTAATCAATTCATCTGCACGGTTTAACTTTTCATTAACATAATCTGTTAAACCTTCTCCAAGCTTCTCTCCGTTATCAATTCGATCTAATAAAATATTTAATTTATTATCATTTTCAATTTGTTTCAGTTCATTCTCAACTTTATCATAATCAAGGCTATCAATTTTTGACTCATTTAAGTTCAATAAAATTGGTTTTTTACTTCCTAATCTGGGATCTTTTTTTAACCTAAAATCACTGTTGGTAATGTTTTCTTGCGAATTTCTATTTCCTGGACGTAACCCTTTTTTCTTATTTTCTTTTTTACGTAAACGGCCCTCGTAGTCTAATCGATTTCTATTTTTCATAACCACGACTTCTTGAAAACCACCCGTTTTTGATTTTTTTCTTCTAGTCATATACTTCTTTATTTTGATTATTTAAATATCAATTAATTATAACCTAAATATAAAACTTAATACAATCCATTCAAATAAGATGCTAAAGCTGAAATTTCTTCATCAGTTAAGTTTTTAACTGTTGTTCTCATCATACCATTCATATCATTTTTTCTTTTATCATATTTAAAAGATAATAATTGTTGTTTTGTATATTCAATATTTTGACCTGATATTCTTGGAAACCCTGTTAAACTTGTTCCATTTCCTCTTGGACCATGACATGCTAAGCAAGCAACAATACCTCTTGTTTTATCACCACCTTTATACAAACTATCAGCTATAATGATAGCTTCCTTTGAAGCAAAACCCGTTATTTTTTTTTGTTTAGAAAAATACATGGATAAGTCCTTCATATCTTGAGTTGATAAATTTTGAACAATTCCTTGCATGATTGGATTAGATCTACCCTCCTTTCCTTGAGATGAAGTTGCTAACTTAAATTCTGTTAATTGTTTGAATAAGTATTTATAATGTTGTCCTGCTAAAACAGGATTATTAGCAATAATTTTATTGCCCTTTAGACCGTGACAGGCCACACACTGTTGAGCTAATTTTTCTCCCTTTTCAATATTAGAAATTGAAAAACAACTTGAACTAATAAATAAAGACAGTAATAATATTATTTTCATATAGAACCATTTATTATATTCTTATAATATGTAATATGGTACTAACTTTAAGATAATGTAAATTTTAATAAAAACTCATGACCAAAATAACAAAATTTAATCAATTAGATTTTCGGCAAACAAAATTTCTATTGAGTGCACCTAATATTTACAATATGCCCACTGACGAAGGTTTAGAAATCGCTTTCGCTGGACGTTCCAATGCTGGTAAATCAAGTGCTTTAAATGCAATCACGGATCAAAAAAATTTAGCTAGATCCAGTAAAACCCCTGGTAGAACTCAATTAATAAATATATTTCAAGTTAATAACCACTTAAGTTTAATAGATTTGCCTGGCTATGGGTTTGCAGAAGTACCATTAGCTGTAAAGCAAGAGTGGCAAAAATCTCTTGGTGAATATATGCAACAAAGAAAAGCTATGAAAGGTATTGTGATTTTAATGGACATTCGACATCCCTTAAAACCACTTGATAAACAATTAATTGACTGGTCATTAGAGAGTAATTTAAATATTTTAATTTTGCTGACCAAGGCAGATAAATTTAAAAGAGGTGCTCAAAAAAATCAACTTTTAAGAGTTAAAAATGATCTTCCTAAAAACAAAGCCATAAACATAGTCCCTTTTTCTGTCTTGAAAAAACAAGGCATAGAAGAGTCAATTAATATACTCAATAGTTGGTATGATCAATACCTATCGGAGGAAGCTCTGCATCAATGAGCCTCTCCCCAATTAAAGCCAATTCCCATATCTGCAATTAGAGGAACATCAAGCTTTACTGCTGTTTCCATCAAACTTTTAAGGTGATATGATACTTCATTTACCATATCAGTATTGATTTCAAAAATTAATTCATCATGAACTTGCATAATCATTTTAACATTTGATGACAAATCGTTTTTTTGGATATACTGTTCAATATTTAACATTGCTAATTTTATAATATCAGCAGCAGTTCCTTGCATTGGTGCATTTATGGCCATTCTCTCTGCAGCTTTAAATTTCATCATATTTTTGGATGTAATATCTGGTATGTTTAATTTTCTTCCCATCAACGTTTTGACATATAAATTACTTTTAGCATCTTCCTTTATTTTGTTCATGTAATTTAAAACTCCAGAGTATTTTTCAAAATAAAGATCAATATATTTTTGAGCTTCGGCTCTTGTAATATCTAATTGTTTAGATAAGCCAAAGGCACTCATACCATAAATTAAACCAAAGTTAATAGCTTTAGCTTTTCTTCTTTGATCTGAATCGACTAATTCTATCGAAGTATTAAATATTTCAGCTGCTGTTGCGCTATGAATATCTTTACCGGAGCGGAATGCATCCATTAGATACTCATCACCTGAAAGATGTGCCATTATTCTTAATTCAATTTGCGAATAATCAATAGAAACTATTTTGTTTCCTTTTTCAGCAATAAACGCTTTACGAATATCTTTTCCTCTCTGTCCTTTTACAGGTATATTCTGTAAATTAGGATCACTCGAACTCAACCTTCCCGTAATTGTTCCTATTTGATTATAAGAAGTATGAATTCTACCAGATTTTATATTGACCATTTTAGGTAATTTATCTAAATATGTACTTTTCAATTTGAACAGAGTTCTGTACTCTAATATTAATCTAGGCAAAGGAAAATCAAGAGCTAGTTGTTGTAAAACCTCTTCATTAGTTGACGCAGCTCCGGTAGGTGTTTTTTTGATGATAGGAAGTTCTAGTTTTTCAAATAATATACGTTGGAGCTGCTTAGTTGAATTAATGTTGAATTTTTCTTGGGAAATCTCAAAAATTTTATGTGTTATACCATCTAACTCTTTCTGGATTTGCTTTGATTGCTCTAACAAAAGCTGTGAATCAATTAAAACTCCTGTATATTCCATTCTTGATAAAACATTGATAAGTGGTAGCTCAATTTCCTCGTATAATTTATATGAATCAGAGTCTTTATCAAGTTCTGTTAACATTTTAAAATAAAGCTGGTAGGTCAAATCCGCGTCTTCTGATGCATATTTCGTAGCAGTTTCAATATCTACCTGATCGAAACTAATTTTATTTTTCCCCTTACCTGTAATTTCTTCATATGAAGTCATTTTGTAATTAAAATATTCTTGTGCTAAGGAATCTAAACTATGTCTCCGAGAAACACTATCCAAAACATGAGATAAGATCATTGTATCCTTAATATTAGAAGAAAGGTTAATTCCATATTTTAATAAAACGTTTCGATCATATTTTATATTTTGTCCGATAATGCAATGATCCTGTGATTCCAATAATCCTTTTAAATTAGTCAAAACATAATTAAGATCTAGTTGAATATTTTCAATTAAATTATGTTGCAAGGGAATGTAATATCCCGTGTTGTCTTCTAAAGAAAAGATATACCCACTAAATTTGCTTGAAAAGGATCTAAACTATCCGTTTCAGTGTCAAATGCAAAAAAATCAGATTCGCTGATTGTAATTAAAAACTTTGAAAATGCTTCATTATCATTTATAGATTTATAATTTTTTTGACTATTGTAGTTTCATTGAAAGAAGCTTCATTTTCTAGCCATTTTTTAAAATTTAACTCTTCATAAATAGCGTTTAATTGTTTTTGGTTATTTGACTTTTTTTGACTTTTGGCGTTAAAAACATTGCTATCATCAAATTCAACATCAATTTTTATAGTTGCTAATTCATACGATAATAGAGCCATATCTCTTTCTTGTTCAAGTTTTTTTGCTAAAGTTTTAGAACCTCTGAAGTTTAAGTCTTTTATCTTTTCAAGATTATTATATATATCTTCAAGTGATCCAATTCCAGCTAGCAGGCTTTTAGCGGTTTTTTCACCAACTCCTTGAACTCCAGGAATATTATCTGAACTATCACCCATTAATGCCAAATAATCAATAATTAAATTAGGTCCAAAACCATATTTAGCCTTAACACCTTCGATATTTAATGTTTCATTTGTCATGGTATTAATTAGAGTGACTTTATTAGTCACAAGCTGTGCAAGATCTTTATCGCCGGTGCTAATTACTACTTCATAACCCAATTTCTCCGCTTTTACAGCTAGAGTTCCAATCACATCATCTGCTTCTACGCCACTCACGGATATTAAATCAATATTCTGTAATTCTATAATTTCAAATAATAAAGGAATTTGTACACTCAAGTCTGAAGGCATTTTTTCTCTATTAGCTTTATAGCTAGGATAAAGATCGTCTCTGAAAGTTTTACCTTTTGCATCAAAAACCACAATAAGTTTATAACTTGGAAATTGTTTAATTAAACTTTTTAACATATTTAATACGCCATAAATAGCCCCCGTAGGAAAGTCTTTACTATTTCTAAAGTTAGGGTAAGCATGATATGCCCTATATAAATAAGATGAACCGTCTACTAAAATTAATTTATTTTCTATCATATTAAACTCTTATAAAATTTTTCTTAATTCAACTTAAATCATGTGGATAACTTTGTTAATAGTAAGCCAAAAATTTAATCGGAAATCCAAAAAAAAAGATCTTTTATGTTAATTACATTAAAATTCAATTACTTAAAAAAAACACAGCCAGCTGATCATTGATCCGGAATAGATCTGCAATTGTGGAAAAAGTTATATTTTTTTTATGTTGCACAAACTTAAAATTAACCATTTTCTACCGAGGAAATCAAAGTTAATCTCTATTTTTTCTAAATCATCATTACCTTGTAAGTTAAGAACATAGCCTTTGCCAAATTTAGGATGCTCTATTCTATCACCAATCATAAATTTTTTTGTTTGATGGTCGACATCAATAACGAGATTATTTGAAGAATCTATGTTATTCACTCTATTTTCTATACAATGCTCTGGAATTTCATCAATAAACCTTGAAGGCAAATGATATTGTTCTTTACCATATATACGTCTAGATTCTGCATGAGATAAAAATAGTTTATCCATCGCTCTTGTTATTCCCACGTAGGCTAGTCGACGCTCTTCTTCAAGTAATTTTTCATTGAGGCTTCGCGGACTTGGAAACAAACCTTCTTCAACACCTACTAAAAAAACAACTTTAAACTCTAAACCTTTTGAACTATGTAGAGTCATCATTTGAATCGCATCATCTGAAGCCTTCGTTTTTTCTTCCCCACTTTCAAGGGATACATAAGATAAAAATTCATTAGTTACATTCATACTTTCATTCTCATGCGATGCCTCGAACTGCTTAGCTGCATTAACTAATTCTTCTATATTCTCGACTCTCATACCGGATTTATCTGATTTATCTGATAAATACATATTTTTTAAGCCAGTATTTTGAATTATAAGTTTCAGTTTATTAGTAAGTGAGAGAGAGCTTGCTTCTTTCGACATGGCAACGATTAACTGTAAAAACCTTTCAATCACTCCTTTAGTTCGTGATGATATTTCAGAATTATCCAAAATTCGATCATAGTTGACCACATTGAAGTTTTGTTTGCTTGGGAAGCAAGTCTTATACTTTCAATTGTCTTCAATCCAATCCCCCTTGTCGGACGATTAAGAACTCGCTCAATTGAAGCATCATCATCTTTATTCTGTAATATCCTTAAATATGCAATACAATCCTTTATTTCCATTCTATCAAAAATCTTGTTCCACCATAAATATAATAAGGGATTTTAACTTGAGAAAGTTGATCTTCAAATAATCTTGATTGCATATTACTTCTATATAAAATAGCTATATCTTTAGGCCTGATATTAAGGCTCATATAATACTGTATTTTCTCAACAACAAAAATTGCTTCGTCAATATCATTAATCGCCGAATAGATGGAAATCTTCTCACCATCATCCATTTCGGTCCATAAGTTTTTTCCAAGACGTTTGTTATTATTCTTAATTAAACTATTAGCAGCATTTAAAATATGAGTTGTTGAACGATAATTTTGTTCTAGTTTAATAGTTTCTACTTCATAAAAATCTTTAAGAAACATATTTATATTATCTATATTGGCTCCACGCCACCCATATATCGATTGGTCATCGTCACCAACGATCATGACGCTATTACGACCACTATAAAATGACTTTAACCATTTATATTGTAATTTACTCGTATCTTGGAACTCATCCACAAAAATATACTCGAATCTTCTTTGGTAGTGCTCTTTAAGCATTTCATTTTTTTCTAATAACTCATATGTTCGAAGTAATAACTCAGAAAAATCAACAAGACTAGAGCGTTCACAAACATTTTGATATTCTTTATAAATATCCATCCACTTTGAATCATAATAGGATAAATCTATATTCGTTTGACCTGGCCTAATACCATCATCTTTTTGGCCATTGATAAACCATGCAGCCTCCTTTGCACTCCATTTTTTCTCATCTAAATTCATACCTTTAATGACTTTTTTTAACAGCCTTAATTGATCATCAGCATCAATAATCTGAAAATTTGGATCTAAACAAGCTTCTTTAGCATGAATTCTTAATAAACGGTGACAAAGTCCATGGAAAGTACCACTAAATATATTTAATCTAGATTCAGAGAGTAAACTTCCAACTCTTATATTAAGTTCATTTGAAGCCTTATTAGTAAAAGTCACTGCCATAACTGAAGAAGATTTAACAAGTTGATTTTTATTAACCATGAAATTCTATGTACTAGAACCTTAGTTTTTCCACTCCCTGCGCCAGCAAGGATTAAGTAATTTCCTTTTGAACATGTAACTGCCTCTTTTTGCTTTTCATTTAAGTTATTAAGTACATTATTTACTGATTGCATAATTTTAAAATCCAATAAAATTTATTTCCAAAGCCAATGAATCAAAGAATTTTTTTTAACTCTAAAATATTTTTAATTTCAAAGTCAGGCGTAATTACATGATTTGTATTTAATTTTTCTTGTTTTAAATTTATCCAACATGATTTCATCGAACATGATACAGAACCAATTACATCATCAACGTAACTGTCACCAATATGAAGTATTTTGGATGGTTTAATATTTAACTCACTAATAGCAAGCTCAAACATGTCTGCTTTGGGTTTAGCTCTACCATCTTTACCTGATTTATAATTATATTGAAAAAATTTATTTAAGACTGTTTGACCAATATCAAGGTTACCATTTGTTATGGATATAAGGATATATTTCATGGACAAAGAGCTTAAAAGTTTTATTATATCACTTTCAACCACAATTTGGTTTCTATAAAACAAAAATATTTCTAAGGCTTTGTGAGCTGCAAGTTTGGATTTCTTGATTGTGAAACCTAACTTTTCAAACAAAATAATGAGACAATTCAATCGAAATAAAGTTAAATCATTTCTAAACATATTATTTTCAAGAAAATTTTTTCTAATTAACGATATATTTTCTAAATAATATTGCTTGCTTATTTTAAAATTGTGATTTAACCAGTAAAATAATTCTAACTCTGCTTTAAATAGGACTTTTTTGTTGCAATAAAGGGTATCATCTAAATCGAAAGATAAAACCTCAAACTCATCTAACTTTTTAAAAGTATTCATTTTTTATTACTTTTTTTAGCCCGAGGATGTGCTTGATCGTAAACACTAGCTAAATGCTGGAAATCTAGATGAGTATATACTTGAGTAGTTGATAAATTAGCATGTCCTAAAAGTTCTTGTACTGCTCTTAAGTTCCTACTTGATTCAAGTAAATGAGTAGCAAAACTATGTCTAAGTTTATGAGGGTTTAAATGACTAGAAAGCGATTGCTTTTTCCCCCATTCAGATAATCTTTTTTGAATGCTTCTATGAGAGATTCTTTTACCTTGCTTGGATAAAAAAACAGCGTCATTAGATAAGTTATTTACAAAATCATCTCTATATTTTAACCACTCTGTCATTGCTTTCAGAGACTGTCCCTGAAATGGAAGTAATCTTTCTTTATCACCTTTACCAATTACTTTAATTTCATGATTTTTACAATTCAGATCACTAAGATTTAATGCAACTACTTCGGATAATCGTAAACCTGATCCATACATTAATTCCATGATGGCTTTATCTCTGATAGATAGGGGGTCATCACTTTCGAAAGCGAGTAATTTATTAATTTCATCAACTTCAATATTCTTTGGTAACAATTTATCTTTTCTAGGAGAATTTAAACTAATAGCTGGGTTAACTTCCAAAAATCCTTCATGAACTAAAAAATTTAAAAAACTTCTAAGACTAGAAAGCTTTGTAGAAATACTTGTAGACTTTAACCCCTTACGTTTTAAATATGATGCGAATTGTCTAACTTTATGAACATCAACATCACGCCAAGAATCAAAATGATTTTTTTCAAAAAATAATTTTATTTCTAATAAGTTTCGTTTATAGTTTTTTAGGGTATGAATACTAGTATTTTTTTCATATTTTAAATAATTAAGAAAATAATCCAACATTTGCTCTTTATCCATATATTCCTCAACTTATGAATCTTTAAAAATCGTTAATAGAAACTCCACCTGCATCTTTAAATTTTCTAAATTGCTTGGATCTAAAGATAAATTAAAATGCTCAACATCTGAACTTTTAAAAAGAAAGTAGCCATGTTTATCTAAACGAATTATGGCTACAGAATATTTATCTGATTGATTAGTTGTATCAATTAATTCATATAGGTTTTTAGCGTCTACAGTGCCTAAAAAAATATTATTATTAAATTTTAACTCATTTAGAAAATTATTTTTAATTAGATGTTTTTTAATATACCTAAATTCTAAATTAACATTTAATGAAAATTTTGTAATCCTTTCAAGAAGTTCATTTTTATTTGTACATAAATACAAATCAGAATATAACCTTAAATATTTTTTTGATAATTTATTATTATGATCGTTTATATTGATAATACTATTCAATATAGATTCACAATGGTTATTTTTTTTTCTAAGCATTTTTAAATGATATTTTGTAAGATTAATAGTATCAGCTCTTTCAACATAAAAATCATGATCTAAAAACTTGCCCATATTTTTCTCTAAAAAATCTGGATTATTTTTTATATATAAAATCACATCATTTTCATCAATCACACTAGAACCCTTTAAATATTCAAGAAACCATCAAATACATGTTTTGCTTCACCAATTAAAAATATTGAGTCAGATGAGCAATCTTTCATTATATCTAGTGTTCCTCCTAGCAACTCAACTCGAACCTTAGATTCTAATAAATTGTTTGATTGTCCAATAGCCACAGCAGCACATGCACCCGAACCACATGCAAATGTCTCACCTACCCCTCTTTCATAAACTCTGAGTTTTATAAAATTATCTGAAATTATTTGCATAAAACCAACATTGACTTTATTAGGAAAGCGATGGTGTGACTCTAAAATCTTACCTACTTTATTAAAATTACAATTTTTAATATCATTTACAGTTATGACTGCATGAGGGTTTCCCATACTAACTACACTAAAAAAAATGGTTTCACCTTGTTCTCGAATGATGTAAGTGTTTTCTTTTTTTGTAGCTTGAAAAGGAATTTTTTCAGGCTCAAAAATAGGCTTACCCATATTAACCTTTACAGATTTATCTGGCTGTATCGTTAATACATATTTACCTGACTTTGTGCTTACCTTAATATTTTTTTTATTGGAAAGACCCTTTCTTCTGACAAAGCTAGCGAAGCACCTTGCACCATTTCCACATTGTTCAACCTCTGATCCATCAACATTAAAAATTCTATAATTAAAATCAATATCTGGATCATATGGTGCTTCAACCAAAAGCAGTTGATCAAAGCCTACACCAGTATTTCTATTTCCTAATCGTTTAATCATATCTTTAGAAAAGAAAACATTTTGCGTTATACAATCAACAACCATAAAGTCATTTCCTAACCCGTGCATTTTAGAAAAATTAACTCTCATTTGGTGCCTCATCAAAATTAGGTATTACTTCCAACTCTAACAAATTATCTATATTTTCCCTTTTTCTAATTTCAAAAACTTTAGATTCATCAATAAAAATCTCTGCAGCTCTCCCTCTAGAGTTATAATTGGATGACATAACAAAACCATAAGCTCCAGCTGATTTAATAGCTAGATAATCTCCTTCAACTATTGACAGTTTTCGATCTTTACCCAAAAAATCTCCTGTTTCACAAATTGGTCCCACAACATCATAATTTTTCATATATTTATTATTCAATTTCAAAGGGACAATTTTCTGCCACGCGTTGTAAAGTGTTGGTCTGATTAAGTCATTCATTGCTGCATCAACAATAGCAAAGTTTTTTGCTTCATTTTCTTTAATTGTTAGTACTTCAGTTAGAAGAACTCCGGCATTTGCAGCAATCGCTCTTCCAGGTTCAAGAATTAACTCCATATCTGGATATTGTCGTAATTGTTGTAAAATTTTTTCTGAATATTCACTTGGTAGCGGTGGATTTTCTTTATCATAAACAACACCAAGCCCTCCACCAAGATCAATATGTTTGATATTTAATCCTTTTTGTTTAAGATTATCAACTAAAGCCAATACTCGTGATAACGCATCTTCAAAAGGACTCAGTTTAGTCAATTGTGAACCGATATGACAGTCAACACCTTCAACTTCAATATTTTCTAAAGAATCTGCATATACAAATTCATCAATGGCTTTTTTGTACGATATTCCAAACTTATTATCTTTAAGTCCTGTCGTAATGTATGGATGAGTTTCTGCATCAACATCAGGGTTTACTCGTATTGAAATTGGCGCGATCTTTCCTAATTCTTTAGCTATTTTATTAATTAAGTCTAGTTCACTTCGTGATTCAACATTAAAACTTTTAATGCCTACATTTAAGGCATTCTCAATCTCAATTCTAGTTTTTCCCACACCAGAAAACACAACTTTTTTAGGATCTCCTCCTGCTCTTATTACTCGTTCTAATTCACCTCCAGAAACAATATCAAATCCAGAGCCAGCTCTTGCTAAACAATTCAGTATAGCTATATTTGAATTTACTTTTACCGAATAACAAATTAAGTGTGGGTGAGAACTTAATGGTTTTGTGAATGCTTGATAATGTCTTAAAAAAGTTTTTTTTGAATATACATACAGTGGTGTACCAAATTTTTTTGCAACATCGCTAAGTTTTACATCCTCACACCACAACTCATGATCTTTAAATTCAAAATAATCCAAAATTCATACTCCTATTCAATATAACAAAAAACTATCTTTTGATTGCTTTTTGTCATTGTTTTTATCTGGTTGATAAAGGGGCCCTGTATTACCACAACCGGATAAAAACAATAAAGATATTAAAGTAAACATTATAACTAAAAATTTCATTTTAATAACCAAGTGATTCTTTTTCTTAATTAAACTATAATCTCATTATTCAACTAAAAATCAAGTAAATTAGAAGGAAATATGGATAATACAACCTATTTAAATCTTGCTGAAAAGGCATTTGAGCAAATAATAGAATTAATTGAATCTATCAATGATGATGTAGAGTATGAAATAAATGGCAATATATTATCATTGGAGTTTGAGAGTGGTTATGAAATTATAATTAATAAACAAGAAGCAATGAAGGAAATTTGGTTAGCATCAACAAAAGGTGGATTCCATTTTGCTTTTACAGATGGACATTGGTACTCGTCAAAAGATTCAATCGACTTACTTACAAAAATAAGAGAGGAGCTCAAAAATAATTAGTTTGAGTTACTACTTTTAAAAGGAACAATATGAAGCTCTCCTTCTGTATTTTGTATAATATTATAAAATTGAGGGAGATTAAAATTAATTGTAGTCTCATAATGAACATTTTTCTCTGAAGCATAAAATTTATTCATTCCATTAATCAATTCATTTTTGTTTCCTGTATTTTGATAATATGCCTCAACTTTGTTATTCTCATCTAAAATATAAATATTAAAACCGATATCACAATCTTCAAAAAAACATTGAACCAGACCTTCACTTGCAAAAGAATGTACAACATTAGGTGCATTTAATTGGTTTATTAGTATATTTTTATGATCAAATTGTTTTTTTAACTTATTGGCTGAAATATCTGCATAAAAATCGATAGGATTTTCTAAAGGTTTAACAGTAACACCTTTAGCCTCAAAAAATAATCCATAAATTTTATGACAAATGGAAAGTGTTTTAAATTGTTTCTTCATAGAACTATATTTGGTACTTAGCCTCATATTAATGCATTCCGAGACTAACTGAAAAACGTAATTTCTTAAATGAGACGTCAAATTTTGACTATAACAATATACATCAATTTGTCTTGGGTGGCTTGCTTCATTGTGCATTTTACCTAATAATGTTTTAAGAGCTAACAAAATAGAATTATATCCTGTAAAATTAAGTGTTCTAATTTCGTTCCATGAATTTTTATAGATTAAATCAATACTTCCAACTAAACTAATTTTGTGCTCACCATAACTCAGGAAATTCTCATTCGTAAAATTAGTATCTATTAGTTTTGTGTCTAATTTAGAGGTGGGGTCTTCCTCAAAATTTATCATTATCATTAACTCTTTGATTTCACATGGACCTCTCAAAGACTCCAAAGAAGTTTTTTCAAAGTCTAGTTCAAATGTATTTTTCAAATCATTTATTGCCTGTAAAAGCTTAATTTGATTCAAGTCATGATAAACATCTCGCAAGAAAATGTTAGTTTCATTTATTAATAAACCATTAAAGTATGACCAAGCTAAAAGTTTGCTTAAATATGAATTTGATTCTAACGATAATTTACCAATCAACTCATTTGGTTTTAGTGAGCTTTTGTATAAATGCCAACCTTTCATATGTGACTTAGATGAGATAAAGAGTAAGTTTTCTTCTGCAAGATCTGAAGTAATCTGAGGGTTTAACAGTGAAACTTTTCCAGGAAGAACTTCAAAACTTGCATAAAGCTTTCGTGATAGCACACTTATGTCTTCTGGACTAATAACGGAATTAATATTATTTTTTCTTGCAAACTTCATCAACTCTCGATAACTCGTCATTAATGACTGTAATAACATATCATGCATTTTTTTTACATTTTCAATCTTCCATGATTTACGCGAATCTAACTCTTGAATTAAATCTGATTTCCAATCCCAGCGATAGGATAGCTTCTTTAAGATAGCTTTTCGCCATGCTACTGACTGAATAGAATTAATCTGTGATAATTTTTCGTGGGTTTTCAGATAAAAACATCTTCTAATCAAATCCAACCTAAATGAATCATTTTTAACTTTGAGATATGTTGTTGCTTTACTTAACATTAGATAATAAGCATCAAATTTATAATCAATATCTTGTTTTGAATGTATCATTTTTTTAAGCTTACTACTTAATAATTCAGTATGTGGGTATTCCCATGAATAAGTCTCTAATAAAATTGCTTTTAATACGGATTTATATGGAGAGTCAATACTCTTATAGAGATGCCATAAATTTGCACCAAAATATTCTGATGGAGAAATTTTATTCAAGGGACCAAAATCAATCCAATCTTTTAAGCTAATAATTTTTTTTTCTTGTAGTTTTTCTATATACTCATCATAACAGCTCTCCATATCTGGAGGTATCACATGCCAAAGTATTTTTTTTCCAGCTAAGCATATTGATGAACGATAAAATTCATCCAACAACAAAAAGTGTTGACTAGAGCCACAATTCTCACCATCCACTGACTCCGAAGATAATTTCCTAAATCTATTCTGTTTAATTATAAAAAAAGTTACCTCGATATTTAGCGCTGATGCCCATTTTGAAATTAAGTTACATTTATCATTAAGTAAATTAATTTCAAGTTCTGTCATTGAATTATCTACACAAACCCAGATATCAAGATCACTAGTTAAGCTTTGCCCCATAGATCCAGTACTACCCATTGAGTAAATTCCAATAATGCTTGGGGTTAGTTCTTTATCATCAGCAGATAAATCTGATTCTATGTCAAACTGAATGAAACGTTCTATATATTTGAGTTGCTCTGCATTAGCTTGAAATTTCCAAACACCTGATGGGACACAGTCTGATACATAGCATGGCATAAAAGAATCATTATAGTGAAGAAATAAAGGAATCAAGTCTAATATTTGTTGTGCACTTTTTGGCATCATTAAACGAGACTTTTCCATACGCTCATTGTTCAATTGAGTTACTTTTTTACTGACTCTTTCAATATAACCTAACAAATTAGCCTCAAATAGAATATTTTATGTAAAATAATAAAAAAACTTCTCAATGATAACATTTTCTAACCAAAAAGTATTCTTGTTTAATTTTAATATATATCATAATGTTATATTATAAGTAACGTTCTGTATAATTATAAAAAATACTATATGCAAAATAAGAAAAAAATTATTATAGCAACTAGAAAGAGTCAACTTGCTATGTGGCAAGCTAGTTATGTAAAGCTTAAAATTGAAAGTCAATCTCCTGACCTAGAGTGTGAACTTCTACCCTTATCGACGAAAGGCGATAAAATTCAAAATACCCCACTCAGTAAAATTGGTGGAAAGGGGCTTTTTGTTAAAGAAATACAAAATGCTTTATTAGAAGGAAAAGCTGATATCGCAGTGCACTCCATGAAAGACTTACCCAAAGAAAATCCTCATGAACTTACAATTACCGCCGTTCTTGAAAGGGCATCTCCTTATGATGCTATGGTTTCTAACAAATATGAATCTTTTGATTCTCTTCCTATTAATGCTATTGTTGGCACATCTAGTGCGAGAAGGTCAGCCCAAATACTTTTGAATAGGCCTGATATACAAATTAAGCAGTTACGAGGTAATGTCAACACCAGATTATCAAAATTAGATAATAATCATTATGATGCTATAATCTTAGCCTCTGCCGGTCTTGAACGCATAGGTTTGAAAAAAAGAATTACACAAATTCTATACCCCCCATTAATGATCCCAGCAGCAGCACAAGGCGTTATTGGAATAGAGACTTGTAAAGACAATACAAAGCTAAATCAGTTAATCCGTTCTATAAATAATCCTAATACAGAAATAACTACTGATGCAGAAAAAACATTCTACAATACCTTGGAAGGAAGTTGTCAAACAGCCATTGCTGCATTTGCAACCATTGACAAAGAAAAGCTATTTCTAAAGGGCTTCATTTCAACGGCCAATGGAGATCAGGTTTTAATGAGTTATGATGTTGGTTCAATTAAACACCCTAAAACCTTAGGTACATCTTTGGCTAAAAAAATGTTAAGTAGTAACTCAACAATAATTATGAGTCAATCAACAATAAAATGAACTTCTTAATTTTTCGAGAACTTAATGATTTTTTAGAAATAAAAAAAGGACTTAAAAATTTTAACATATTGCTAAACCATTCAAATATTTTTAATATATTGCCCGGACCGGATTTAAAATTTATTCGAAATAAATTTCTCTCTCTAAATACTCGAGATATCATAATACTTACAAGTAAAAACTCTGTTATAAGCACATCAAATTACTTAAAAGAAAATAATTTCTTTTGGCCTCAAAATATCAACTACATAGCTGTTGGTAAACGAACTGCAGAAACATTTCAAGAGTTAACAACTTTTGAAGCAACCTACCCTTCATCGTACTCTAGCGAAAACCTTCTCGAATTAAACATTTTTAAACATTTAGCCAATAGAACTCAAAATGTTTTAATTTTAGCTGGTAACAATGGAAGAAAGTTAATTTATAAAACATTAAAAGAAAGATTTATGAGTGTATCACAATTAGAAGTTTATAATATTAAATGGAATGAGAATGCGATTGATTTTAATCAATGGAAAATACATAATTATACTCATTTAGTTGTTACCAGTTTAAACCAATTGAAGTTTCTCGAAACACACTGTAGTGCCTCTAATAAATTATGGTTCAACAATTGCACTATACTTCTACCAAGCATGAGAATAAAAATAGAAGCGATGAAAATGGGGTTTAAGGACTGTATAATTGTAAAAAATGTATCAAACAAAGCTATAATCAATAAAATTATCGACATTTATAATTTATCTAAGTAGGATTAAATTCAATGGAACCAAAAAATAATAAAACTAAATTACTTCCTTCTAAAGTAAAAAAAATTGATAAAAAGTTTATTTTTTTTACAACACTTATTATTATGTCTTTATTTTTTTCGTTTATTAGTTTGGGATTTTTATACAAATTCCATCAAAACTTTGTAGCTAACGATAATCAACTGAATGAACTAAAATTAAATGTTAAAAATTTAACATCCTCTAACACCAATAATTTAAAAAAAATCCAACTCAATATTGATTCAATTCAAAAACAATCAAAGGAAAACAAAAAAAATATTCAATTTTTTACGATACTCAATCAGAATCCCATAATAAAAACATTTGGACTTTAGCTGAACTTACATATTATATCAATATTGCTCAAACAGAATTGTCAATAAAGCACAATATCAAAAATGCTATTCTAGCCCTGAAACTTGCACAAAATACAATAAATTCGGCAAACACCATCGACTCATACGGCTTCAAAAACACTATTAGCACAGATATCAATAAGTTAGAAAAAACACAAACATCTAATAAAACTTCTGCTCAGCAAACTATCCAAGTTTTACAAAATGAAATTAATAATCTTGATTTCAACAACTTAAAAGAAACTGTTGAAGAAAGAAGTGCTAACGTCCAATCTTCATCTTTGGAAGTATTTTTTAATAATCTAAAGGCTATGATAGAAAAAATGTTTGTTGTTAAGACTCTTCAACCTGATCAAATGTGGTTTGAAAATATAAAGCTAACCAAAAATATAATATATTTAAAATTAGAAAGTTGTATTAGTGCTTTAGACCAGAATAACCCTAGGGAGTTTTCAGTAAGATTAAAAAATACTTTGAATTTTATTACTAAAAATTTAAACCAAAATATTGATAATAATAAAGCCTTTATAAGTAAATTGAAAAATATCCACTCCCAAAATGAACAAAATGAATATGAACTAGCTTCATACAAGTTAATACAACAAGTTAACAAAAAGAAGAAATGAAAGATATTGATTCCCCAACTAAGGAGAAGAGTTATGATTAAGTTATTATTAGTTGCTCTTTTCCTTATTTTTGTATTCATATTTAGTGGCAATATTGTTTCAAATAATTCAGAAATATATATTAAGCTTTATAATTATAGTATTCAGATGAACTTAATTTCTTTTGTTATTTGTATTCTTTTGGCCTTATTCTTAGGTAAAGTTTTATTTTATATCTTGAATATGAACAATATTTTCAAAAAAATATTCTATAGTAAATACCAAAGACGTAACCTAGAACTATTTATATCTGCAAACAAAAACTTAGTTATGAAAAGTGGAGATCAAGCTTTAAAAGAATTAAATAATATTATTAGCAAAAAAAACAAGAATTCATTAACTGAAGCTGCAATTTTAAATGCTTTGTTTATTTCGTGTCAAAATGATAGCTTATCTGAAATAAAAAAGTATGAAAAGTTGATCACAGATAAAGCGCAGAGCTTCGATTCTTTTTCTATAATAGCTGACTATTATTATAAAAAAACAACTTCTTAGAGAGCTTGGACTATCTAAATAAAATTAAAAGATCTCTCTCTAATCATGAAAAATCAATTCAAATATGTAACTTAAAAGCACTAGGTAAATGGGATGAACTAACAAAAATAAGTCCTAAATTAATTAAAGATAAGCTCATTACTAGGGAAGAAAGTCAATTATTTGAAATCAATAAATTTAAAGTGGAAATATTAGATCTCATTAAACAACACGATCTTACTAAAATTAAAAAATTCAGAAACTCTTTACCTAAAAACATAAAAAATAATCCGTCAATCACCAATCTATACATCGATGGTTTAATTGAAAATCATCAAAATGAGGAAGCATATAATTTTATATATAATTTGCAAAAAAAGACAAATTCATTACAGTATGTACATCATGTTGCTAATATTAAACTAATGGATTACAGTTCTATTTTAATACAAATTGAACGATTATTAGAAAAAGATGAAAACTTACCTTTTAAATACGAAGCATACAAGACTCTTTATCAATTAAATTTCAAAAACAAAAATATTAACACGGCAATCAAATATTTAAAGTTAGTAATTTCTGAAAAAAAACAAAAAGATGATATATATAAATTAATTAATTACTATATTGATAATAATGAAAAAGACCTGGCATTTAAAGAATTAAAAAATCTATTTGAAAACACTATTAATTAGACTTATACATCGGCATAGTACGGATTAAGCTATAAACTGAATTCAACTCATTTTGTGAGATATTTTTTGCTTGATATTTAATTTTTCCATCTAAACCTATGAGAATAAGGTTATTATATTTAAACATATTATTTACATTTGAAATATTTAATTTATGAATAAAATTATTTTCAGAACTCAACTGGAATTTATTTAAATTTAATATTAAGTTTAAATTGTAATGGTTGAATTCCAATTTATTTTTTAAAAATAGTTTTTTTGTTAAATTGGGGTCACCATTAACAAGTAAAACTCTTTTCTTCCACTTCCAGTTATCCAAACTCAAGTTTGACTGCCCTAATGCGCAAAAAGAAATAAAAGATAAAATCATAATTATTTTAGTCATAATAAGATTACTCGCAAAAAAATGTTCAAAAAATAACCTGCCAATAGATAAAAATTATCAACTCAATCATTAGTTGATCGTAGATAATAAGACCAAATAAACAAAATAAACAGATAATTAAATTGCAAATTAGAATTTAGCAGTTAAATAAACTGCAAACTACGTTTTAAAAGTTAAATAATCTACCTTAATCAAATATTTTTAACTTGTAAACTCAAAAAAAATGATTATCTTATATACAGTTTAAACCATATTTAAACTTTTTTTTTACAAACACGATAATCTTGGAGAACAAATTGAAAAGCTTTATACCAGCGTCACAAAAACTACCAGAGCTCACTATAAGAGCTTGTCTTTTGGCGGCGTTTATCACATTAATATTAATGGCAGCAAATATGTACCTTGCACTGAAAGTTGGTTTAACTTTTTCCACCACATTACCTGCTGCAGTAATATCAATGGCCGTATTAAGTCGATTTAAGAACTCAAATATTCTTGAAAATACTGCTGTACAAACTTTTGCTTCGACTGGAGGCACTTCATCAGCAATTGTTTTTGCTTTACCAGCTCTAATAATTGTTGGCACATGGGCTAATTTCCCATATTGGCAAACGACTTTAATTTCACTTCTTGGTGGATTGTTAGGTGTATTTTTCACCATACCTCTTAGACGTGCTCTTGTTGTTGAAAGTGAAAAGGACTTACCTTTTCCTGAGGGAACAGCAGCAGCAGAAGTTTTAAAGGTCGGCGAAACAATAATCCAATCTAAAAAACAAAATGAAAAAAAAGAATCTGGTATTGGTTTTCTTGTAAGTGGTGGCTTAATTTCTGCAGCCGCAAGTTTACTAATAAATGGCTTTAAACTTGCAAGTGGTGGCATTTCACATCTTTCAAAAATTGGTGGTAGTGTTGCATCTACTAGCTGTGGATTTGGTTTTGCTTTAGTCGGTGCTGGTTACCTAATTGGAGCTAGATTATGTTTGTATATGTTAGCCGGAACAATTTTTGCAAACTGGGTACTCATTCCTTATTTTTCAGCTAGCCCAGAATATGCTTCCATGTCACTTTCAGATATAAGTGATAGCGTATACACAACTAACATACGATATATTGGTGTGGGCTGTATTGCAGTTGCCGCTCTTTGGTCAATTATAACTCTAATTAAGCCACTTTACGAAGGAATTATGGCTTCTATCAGAGATCACAAAGCAAATAAGCTATCTGATGAAGACTTGATGTTAAGAACCGAAAAAGATATACCTGTTAAATACCTTTCTACTGCTATTTTATTTATTGCTATTCCATTAATTGCTTTAATCGCTTATTTTATCGGTACTCAGCCAATACAATTAACTGGCGGAAAATTATTTGCTCTCGTACTTTTTTGTGTTTTTTTAGCTATCTTAATCGGATTTATTATAGCTGCCATAGCTGGTTATATGGCCGGTTTGATTGGTTCATCTAATAGTCCAATTTCAGGATTAATTTATTTAACAGCAATAATAATTGCTCTCGTTCTTAGCTTATATGGCTCGGCATACTTTGAAATTTCAAATGAAAGCCAAGAGCTCGTCAATAAATCAATAGTAGGTATTGTGCTATTTATAGCCTCTTTAGTACTAGCAATGGCGGCTTGTGCTAACGATAACTTACAAGATTTAAAGACTGGACAAATTGTAGGAGCTACGCCCTGGAAACAACAAACGGCTCTTTTGATGGGTGTTGCTGTAGCTGCTTTAATAGTTTCACCTGTATTTAATATGTTATATAATGCTTATGGTCTTCAAGGAGCTCCTCTACCTCATCCAAACATGGATTTATCAAATGCATTAAATTCTCCACAGTCAAATATTGCTGCTGCCTTAACAAAAGGAATAGTCACACATACTCTTAACTGGAATATGTTACTATTAGGTGGTGCTATTGGTGTAATTTTAATAGCATTAGACTATGTTTTTAAAGCCTTAAAGTGGCCTAGGATTAGCTTGTTCTCTTTTAGTATAGCTATTTATCTTCCTATGGACATGATTTTACCAATAGTTATAGGTGGTATAATTGCATATTTCATCCATAAGAAATTAAAAGCTAGATCTAACAGTGAAGAAGACTTTGAAAATCAAAAAACACCCGGAGTATTGGTTGCATCAGGCTTAATTGTTGGTGAAGCACTTATGAGCATTTTTATAGCTGGTGGAATTGGCGCTACCGGTAACCAAAACTTTATCTCACTAGTGAGTAGCTCATATGGGGATTTAGCAAACTATGTGGGTCTTATCATATTTATTATTGGATTGCTAATATCTATGAAATATATGTTAAAAAGATTTAAATTGAATTAATCATAAAATGCTAGATACCAAAAAAGCTTCAATATTGAAGCTTTTTTTACTATGAATCAAATATATACATCATATCTTGTATTTTTACTTAAATATTCAAAATCTGGTTTTAACGAATTTAAAAAAGGTGCCCCTTTGGGTCTTTTTACAACAACTCTCTTTTTTGCTAAAGACTTAGCTTTCTCCAACAAAAAATCAGAATCTTTGTCGTCCCCAACTATTTTATGAAACATGGCCATTTCTTTTTTAACACTAGCTGATTTATTTCTTTTTGGATACATTGGATCTAAATAAACAACATCAAACATATCTAAATGTCCAATATTGTCCAGAATAGTTCCTTTTTCTAGAGTCAAACTATTTTCTTTATTAGTATAGTTTTCTGAGTTCTTAAGTTTATTTAATCCATTTTCAAGCAAGGCACAAACTATCTCATTCCTTTCCAACATATGAACATTGCAGCCATGAGAGAAAAACACAAATGAATCTTTTCCTAGTCCTGGCGTAGCATCCAAAATATTTAGTGGGGTGCGGGATTTTGTTACTCCAATTGCTTTTAAAATTGTTTGTTTTTTTCCTCCACCAAAGCTTTGGCGATAAACTGATTGCTTTGATAAGAAATCCACATATACACCGGAGTGATACTCCTTTAAATCAATTATCTTCAAATAATCATTTTCTATAATAAACTCAAAGTCTGAAGTTGAGTCAATACGAATATCCCAAATCTTACATATTTCATTAATGCATGAAGAATAATTTTTTGATTGATCTATTTTGATACTTATAGTCATTAAGTGTTCTTGTAACTTTTAATAAGTTTAAATAAGGTCTTGGATATTTGAATTATATTAAAACATTATTTCAAAAGTCAATTTGCAATTATATTTGGTAATGGGACTAACTTTTATGAGTTTGTAATATGTGCGCTAATCCCTTTAATATTGGAGTAGAGTATTCAAAAAAATCCCTAAATCCACTACATAAATAATTTAAGCCTAACTCTCCATCAGGAGTCCTAATAATTCTATTTTTTGGACACTCGCCCCAACATAATTTGAGGTGCGGACATTTTCTGCAAAAAACTGGAAGAGATTCTCTCTTAGACATACCAAAAGCTTCTTGACGAACAGATAAAGCCATATCAGCTAATTTATGTGACTTTATGTTCCCAAGTTTATATTCATCATAAACAAAATGATCGCATGAATATAAGTCTCCATTATGTTCTATAGCCAAGGCCTTACCACAAAACTCTGACATAACACAGATTTGTGATGGTTTTCCCATAATTTGAGCCAATGCTGACTCAAATAAGTTTACCAATACAGTTCCCAAATCATTATTTATCCATTCAGTAAAAATTGTTTTTAAAAAAAAACCCCAATCATCTGGATTCACTGACCAATTAGTGACAATTGACATTGGATGACCTGGTAATGATTCATCACTCCCTATTTTTGGAACATTAGGATCTGATGAAAATTGTGGTGCTTCTTCTTTAAACTGCTTTGGCTCAACACATGGAGTAAATTGAATATATGTAATACCTAAATCATTTACCAAAAACCTGTAAATATCCAATGGATATTTCACATTAAAATTATTAACTGTAACTAATGCATTAAATTTAATGTTAAATTTGTTGAGCTTTGATATTGCTTGCATTACTTTTTTAAATGTAGGCTTGCCACTTTTACTAATTCTGTAGTAATCATGTATTTTTTCAGGTCCATCAATAGATAATCCGACTAAAAAATTATTTTCAGATAAAAATTTACACCATTCATCATTTATTAAAACTCCATTTGTTTGGAGATCATTGTATATGTTTTTTCCAGTGGGTTTATGTTTTTCCTGAAAAAATATTATTTTTCTAAAATAATCTATTCCCAACAGTGTCGGCTCTCCGCCTTGCCAAGAAAAAACGATATTTTGATTATCCTGACTGTTAATATAATCTACTATATACTTTTCTAATAGGTCATAATCCATTTTGGGTTGTTTGGGTTGGTGAAGTAACTTTTCTTTATGAAGATAAAAGCAATACTTACAATCTATATTACACTTAGCACCTCCTGGTTTTGCCATCACATGAAATCTTCTTTTATATTTTGGCTTAACGGAGTTATCTTTTTGAGCTGTTTTTAAGGGAATATTTGGCAGTAAAACTGTATCTTTTGTTAATCCTTTAACCATAAATTTATCTCTTTTATATTATTTATTGCTGTGTTTTAGTCTTAGCCTCTTCAATAATTTCAGTCATATCAAAAGTGCTTCCTCCTTGCGTTGGTGGGTACTTTATCAAGGTATCTACATGTTGTTTAACTATTTCACTCACAGGCGCTAATAACCAAGACATTTTCTGTATTAAATGACCATTTGAATCAATTGAGTCATAGCTTTCAAAAGGATCTGCCCTTAAGTTATAAATTTTAGGTTTAGATAGTCTTAGCAAATTATCATAATAATTTTCTGCAATAGCAAAATGAAATTTCCATGGTCCAACACGAACAGCAGAAAGTTGATCTTCAAAATAATACAAAATGGATTTTCTTTCAGATGTATCCGTTAATCCTTTCCAGTAATCCAAATTGTTAATACCATCAATATATTGGTTTTTATCTTCAATAACCTTTTGTTTAATATCACTAATGCCTGCTGCAGTAGTAAGGGTTACAAAAACATCTTGATGACCTTGAATCCCATTCAAGACTTTTCCTTCAGGAATTACTTTGGGCCATCTAACTAAAAAAGGTACTCTAACTCCACCTTCATAAGTTGTCATTTTTTCGCCTCTAAAAGGCGTAGTACCTCCATGCGGCCAAGATGAGTGTTCTGGCCCATTATCAGTAGTATAAATAACTATAGTATTTTCTTCGAGTTCTCTTTTTTTAAGCTCATCTAATAAAAAACCAATATCGTTATCATGTTGAATCATGCCACTTCCATGAAAATCATATTCACTAGTATATTTTTCGGCTTTATAACGCCACTTTTGATCTAATCGGGTATATAAATGCATTCTGCTAGTATTAATCCAAACGAAAAATGGTTTATTACCTTTAATAGATTTATCAATAAAATTTAGCGCAAGTGGTAACATTTCCTTTCTATCAAAATTTTTCATTCTTTCTTTACCTAAAGGACCTGTGTCCTTGCACTCTTGTTTTCCAATGACTCCAAATCTAGGATCTACTTTATTGTTGTATTCTGTAGTTGCAAAACAATGAAGAACTCCTCTTGTTCCAAATTTATTTTTATAAGCCTCCTCTGAACCAGCATATTCAATTGCGAAATTTTGATAATCTCTTTGTTCATGTTCTTCTTGAGTATTCAAATGATATAAATTACCAAAAAATTCATCAAACCCGTGCACCGTTGGAAGAGCAAAGTTATGATCTCCTAAGTGATTCTTCCCAAACTGGCCAGTAGCATAACCAATTTTTTTTAATTCTTCTGCCAATGATGGAGACTCTTTTTTTAATCCTAAAGAACCACCAGGCATTGCAACAGTAGTCATACCTGATCTAATTGGATATTGGCCTGTAATGAAAGCTGCTCTTCCTGCGGTTGAACTTGGCTGAGCATAATGGTCTGTAAAAATTATTCCTTCTTTCGCAATTCGATCAATATTGGGGGTTCTATAACCCATTGTGCCCATGCCGTACGCACTTACATTTTGCCAACCAATATCATCACCAAATATTACAACAATATTTGGTGATTTTTGTTGTGCATTTATACTAAATGAGAACAATGATGACAAGGCAATATACAAAGGTTTGAACTTCATCACATTAACCTAAATAATTAGCTATTATTTCAAATTAGTTTATCTTTATATATTTACAACTAACAAAAAGTATCTAATTGATCTCACCCACATTTTTTTTGAGCTTAAAAATGATTAATGACAATAAAAGTCCTAGCTCATACAAAAGATACAAAGGCAATCCAATTAAAATTTGAGTAAGTACGTCTGGAGGAGTAAGCAACATAGCTATTATAAAACAGGCCACAAAAACATATGAACGAAACTTTTTAAAATGAATTAGGATAGATTGATTAAACCACGCTAGTAACATCATAATTACTGGTACTTGAAAACATAAAGACAAACATAAGCTTAATGAATAAATAAAAGAAAAATATCTTTCTACATCTGTGTTAATATTAATTATGTCCGGTGAGATATATCCTATAAAATAAATTATTTGGGGCATTACGATTAAAAATGAAAATAAAAATCCCCCATAAAATAAAACCACAATGAAAGTAAATATTAAGCAGAAAAATATTTTTTCATTTTTGTATAAAGCTGGGGAGATAAAAACCCAAATTTGGAATAAAATTATCGGTAATGTTAATAAAAAGGAAACACAAAATGCTACTTTTAAAGGTATTAATAAAGGTGAAGTCACTCCTATCGCAATTAAAGGTGATCCGTTGGATTTAATATCATTTAAAGGAATTGAGACTATTTCAAAAATTTCTTTTGAAAAAAAAACACAGATTAACGAAGTAAATAAAAAGAAGATAAATGCTTTTATAATTCCATAACGCATTTGTTCCAAATAAGACATAAAAAATCCTTATTTATATGGTCTCTGTACACTTTTAGTTCGTTCTTCAAAAATTTTTTTAATTTCTTTTAACTCTTTGCCTACCTCAGTGTTTTCATCAAGAGAGTCGAGCTTCATAACTTTTTCCTGAATTTCGTTTAATAAGCTTTCGTTTGTTGCTACTCTGAAATATTTAATTGCTTTATTCAATTGTCTTTTAACTAATACAAATATAAAAAACGTTTTCTCAAAGCCTAAGAATATGAATAACACAACACACAATAGAAGCTCATTGAAACCAATTTCAAACATAAAAATTACTCATCTATTTTATTGTTTTCCTTTTCATCTTTTGTCTCTTTTTTGTAGTTTTTTAAAGCTGCACCCAAATCAGAACCCAAACACCTTAATTTTTTTGAACCAAAGATTAAAACAACTAAAAGAATAACTAATATTAGTTGCCAGATTCCTATATTTCCCATAAATATCCTTATTTAGAATTTAAAAAACTTAGTGCAAAAAAAATCACTCCTACTATTAAAGATGAGATTGACAATTCTTCTGAAGTTGACACCAAAATAAAAGAACCTAAAGTAAATGTAGCACCTATACCTAATAAAGTTTGCGTGAAGGTTCTCCTTTTTGCACTCTCTAGCTGAATTTTTTGATTATATTGAAGTTGTTCTTTTAAATCATTTTTGATATTTAAGTTTTGGTAAATTAAATCGGGAAGATCTGGGAATTTTTCACTCCAATAAGGTAACTGTTCTTTTATAGTATTAAATAATGCCTTAGGACCAAGTTGCTCTGATATCCATTTTTCTAAAAAGGGTTTGGCCGTCGCCCATAAATCCAAATCTGGATATAATTGCCGCCCTAAACCTTCAATATATAATAAAGTTTTCTGCAACAAAACTAATTGAGGCTGAACTTCCATCTGATATTTTCTGGCTGTGTTTAACAGATTTAAGAAAACATAACCAAAAGAAATATCTGATAATTTCTTTTGAAATATAGGTTCGCATACCGTTCTAATAGAGGATTCAAATTGTACAATGTCGGTATCATATGGCACCCAACCAGAGTCAACATGTAGTTCAGCAACTTTTCTGTAATCACGATTAAAAAAGGCTAATAAATTTTCTGCAAGGTATCTTTTATCTTCTTTATTTAATGTACCTACAATACCAAAGTCGAGTGCAATCCAAACTGGCTTTTGGGGTGTTTCACGTGAAACAAATATATTTCCGGGATGCATGTCAGCATGAAAAAAACTATCTCTGAAAACTTGAGTAAAAAAAACTGTCACAGCATTTTCTGCAAGAACTTTTAAATCAATTTTGTTTTTTATTAATGTTTCACGATCGGATACTTGAATACCATAAATTCTTTCCATAACCAAAATATTTTTTGTACTTAATTCTGGGTATATTTTTGGAATATATAACATATTATTGTCTTCAAAGTTTCTTCGAAGTTGTAGACCATTTGCGGCTTCTTGTTGTAAATCAAGCTCACTTAAAAGCTGTTTTTCATATTCGATGACTAAGTCTTTGGGCTTTAATCTTTTACTGTCATAATAATATCTATCAATAAATTTAGCTATTCGATGCATAAGTTTAAGGTCTGATTTTATAATATCCTCAATATCCGGTCTTATTACCTTAATGACAATATCTTTATTATTTTCAATAAGAGTTGCTGTATGGACTTGTGCAATAGAAGCAGATGCAAGCGGCTTTTTATGAAACTCAAAAAAGAATTCACAAATTTTACCCCCTAAAGATTCTTCTATAATTTTAATGGCAGTATTTCCGTCAAAGGGGCTTACATTATCTTGAAGAAGTGAAAGTTGCTCAATTATTTTTAAAGGTAAAAGATCTCTTCGCGTAGATAACATTTGACCTAGCTTTATCCATACCGGCCCCAATGTTTCAAGGGCTTCCCTTAGCCGAACTTCCTTTGGTAAATCCTTTTTCGTATTTCGAATCCAAAAAAGTACTCTTCTAAATTTTTTAATCTTTTTTGTACTCTTATTATTTGGTATAAACTCATCTAATCCATTGGATAAAATTATTTTTATAATTTTATAAAGTCTGCTGAAATCACTGAAAATCATTATTATCTCTTATTTAATTTTGATTTGATTTGATTGAACTTAAATTCTAAATTTGCAAGGTCCATTTTTAAAACATCCACTTCTGAACAAAAATATGCTACTTCATTAGGGTGTGGTGTGATTTTAATTTCATTCAACATTAAATCTGACATTACTAATTTATTATCAGAATGAACTTCATTCACTTTATTCTTCAATAAAACTAAAGCATGGTGCACATTGAACCCTAAAATGTCCCCTAAATATGTGGATAAAATTTCTTCTAAATCTGGTGATAATTTTTGTAATAAATTAGAAAAATTTTGGGCTACATTCATATCCCCTTCAATATCTAATTTACCAGATTTTATCAATTGCGTTATATTGTCAGAATTTTTGATAATTAAAATATCTTTTAAATTAAATTTCATCTTCAAGTCGGGGGTATATTCGGTATTAATAATATTTTCCAAATTATCTCCGATTTGGATAAAAAAAGTTTTTTCGATATCCTTCAATTCAATCATTATCCTTTTGCCTTTAAGGCGTTCGAATCTTTCTTGAGATTTTGAATCAAATTTTAATATGAACTTAATAATGTTCGAAATTTTATCTAAAATAGTAGTGTTCAATTGTTTCATTCCTTTAAAACTTAAAACCTTTATGCAAAGCAACAATACCGTCAGTATAATTATAGTATTTTACTTCATCAAAACCTGCTTGAAGCATCATTTGCTTCAGTTCATCTTGACTAGGGTGCATCCGAATAGATTCAGCTAGGTACTTATAGCTTTCTGAATCTCCAGCAATAATTTTACCCAATATAGGTAAAACATTAAAAGAATAAGTATCATATAATTTAGAAATTAATTGGCTATTAGGTTTAGAGAATTCTAAAATTAAGATTCTCCCTCCAGGTTTTAAAACTCTATATATTGAGCGCAATGCAGCTTCTTTATTCGTTACATTCCTCAAACAGAAGCTAATTGAAACACAATCAAAGTAATTATCAGGAAAAGGTAAATGCTCTGCATCAGCCTGAACATAACTTATATTATTTATAAACCCCAAGTTTCTCAGTTTTTTTCTACCTTCTTTAAGCATAGATTGGTTAATATCTGACAAAATAACTTTACCTTCAACGCCTACAATTTTAGAAAATTTTTGAGATAAATCTCCAGTACCTCCTCCAACATCAAGAACTTTTTGACCTTTTCTTACACCACTATTTGCAATAGTATTCGCCTTCCATACTCTATGTATACCGAGAGACATTAAATCATTCATAAGGTCATATTTTGTAGCTACAGAGTCAAAGACATCTGCGACCAACTCTCTTTTATGGCTTTTATTTACTGTTTTATAACCAAAGTGAGTTTGTTCGTCGTTTTTATGTTGCATTGAATATTTTCTCCGTAATTCATTTAAATTATTAGTATTATAAACCGATTGTCCATATAATATTTTTTTAAGTATATCATTATCGTAATAGGGGTCATATGATTAGAATTGAAAAAGCAACCTACTTAGCATTAATTACTGTTTTTTTTTGGTCAACTATCGCTGTGGTATCAAAACAAGGAACAAGTAAACTAAATGTTGATCAATTTCTTTTATATTCAACCATTATTTCTACAATAATATTTTATGTATATTTAATCAAAATAAAAAAAATTTTCTTTTTAATAGATACATTTAAATCTGCTCCTTTGTTTTTTATAATTTATGGATTAATGAACCCTTTCTTAACCTTAGGTCTTCTATTAACAGGTTATCAGCATTTACCCGCAACTGTTGGTATGAGTATTAATTTTACTTGGCCAATAACATTTATGTTAATTTCTTGGTTAATATTAAAAGAAAAACTCACAAAAAAAGACTTTTTTTACTGTATTTTAGGATATATTGGTGTATTAATTATAATTTTAGGTAACTCTCTCACATCGCATAAAGCAATGTCTTTATTCGGTATATTAATAATGTTTTTATTCACAATTTGTTGGAGCTTATATTGGATATTAAGTAAAAAAAACAAACATGACTCATTAATTAGTCTGACTATTGGCTTCACAATATCTATTCCTTTTTTAATTATATATACATATCTAAATGGACATCTTAATGTTAATATCTCTAATAGTAATTGGGTTTATATTATTTTGTTTGCTTGTTTTGAAATGGGCTTTTCATACATCCTTTGGCAAAAAGCAATAGACACAAGCTCAAAACCATCTAGTTTAGGGATGCTTATTTTTTTGTCACCACCTTTATCTATAATTTGGATATACTTTTTTTTAGGTGAGCCCATAACACCGTGGCTTATTTTAGGACTTTTCACCATCATAGCCTCACTATATTTCAAAAACAAAAAAGCTAATTAATTAGAATTTTAAAACTTGAATAAAGTTTGATATATTATACAAAATAATATAGGAATAATAAGAAATGCAATTTACTATTGAAAAAAAGTCAAATTGATTAGAGATTGGCTTAAAAAAAATAATTTGGATGCTATCATCATCCCTCATGAAAATGAATTCTTATGTGAATATGTGCCTGCAAACCATGAAAGACTATTATGGGCTACTGGTTTTACTGGTTCCAGTGGATTTGCCGTCATATCTGAAAATCAGGCAGCAATATTTGTAGATGGAAGATACACTGTTCAAGTCAAGCAACAGGTTCCTAACTCTGTCTTCGATTACTGTAGCATACCAACAGATACTATAACAGAATGGCTTTTAAATAATTTAGCCAAAAACTCAAAAATAGCCATTGATCCAAAAGTTCATAGTATTTCTTGGGTGAAAAGTACAGAAAGTCTTATCTCGGATAATTTATCTTTTATAAATATATCAGAAAATCCAATAGATTACTTCTGGGAAGATAAACCTAGCCAAGCTAATACAGTAACTAGACATCTCCCTGAGTCAATAACAGGGCAATCCTCAAACGAAAAAATTCAATACATTTCAACTTTTATAAAAGATAAAAAATTAGACCTTTTCATTATTTCGCAACTAGAGAGTATCGCGTGGATTTTAAACTTAAGAGGTAATGACATACCTTGTTTACCAGTAATATTTTCTCATCTAATTATTGATAAAAGTGGAATGGCCCATTTTTTTGTTAAAGCAGATCTTATTAATCAAATAAAAAATTATGATTTCAAAACTAAAATAACAATTCATGATGTAAATGATTATGCTCGTTTCCTCTCTTCATTAAAAGATTTAAATATTGGGGTCGACCCATTGACTTGTAACCAATGGACACAAAATCAACTAACCAATAATAATATTAATCATGTAGAAGATCCTACTATCCATCGTAAAGCTATCAAAAATAAAACTGAAATAGAAGGATTTAAAAAAAGTCATTTAAATGATGGTATTGCATTAGTCAAGTTTTTTTCATGGCTAGAACAATCGATTAGTAATAAAAAAATATTAAACGAAGATACGTTGTCTAAAAAACTGTGGTCGTTCCGCAAAGAAAATAAGGATTGTATTGAGCCAAGCTTTGATACTATCTCTGCAGCAGGTCCGAACGCTGCTATGTGCCATTATAATCACTTAAACTCTGATAATCCCTCCAAACTCCCTGAAAATGGATTATATCTTTTGGATTCCGGTGCACAGTATTTGTATGGGACAACGGATGTAACTCGAACCATCGCGATTGGTAAGCCCACCCAAAAGATGATAGATGCTTACACGCTAGTTTTAAAAGGTCATATTTCAGTATCTAAATCTTTATTTCCAAAAGGCACAAGTGGAAGTCAAATAGATACATTCGCTAGACAATACCTTTGGGAATATGGGCTTGATTTTGCTCATGGTACTGGTCATGGTGTTGGACATTTTCTGAATGTTCATGAAGGTCCTCAAAGAATAAGTAAATTAAGTAATGTTCCTCTTGAGACTGGAATGGTTGTTTCTAATGAACCAGGTTACTATCTTGAAAATGAATTTGGGATAAGAATAGAAAATTTAGAAGTTGTGGTTGAAAAAGAAAATAAAGGTAATTCAATTTCACTTGGCTTTTCCTCCTTAACTAAGGTTCCTTTAGATATAAGCCTAATCAATAAAGATCTCTTAAATGACGAGGAAATCAATTGGATAAATGATTATCATGCTGATGTATATAATTCTTTGGAAGCCCAACTTTCTGAAGAATTAAAAAGTTGGCTGAGAATTAAAACTAAACCTATGTAAAATTTGAGGTCAAAGTTACTCGTAAGTCTTTTACTAAAGTCACATGGTCAAAGTTTACGAGTAAAACATGACGTTAATTAAATTTATTTATCTCAAATTATGATAAATTATCTGCTTTGTGGTAAATATCACCCCCAAGCTTATTAAACTCGTTAGACTTTTGTTTCATTGCATTATCTATATTTTTAATATCAATCTTACTATAGAATTCATTTCTAACTTCATGAGATATTTTCATTGAGCAAAATTTAGGTCCACACATAGAGCAAAAGTGAGCAATTTTTCCAGACTCTTTCGGTAGAGTTTCATCATGAAAAGCTCTACTTGTTTCAGGATCAAGACTTAAATTAAATTGATCTTCCCATCTAAATTCAAAGCGTGCTTTTGACAGAGCATTATCTCTAATGTGTGCCATTGGACTACCTTTTGCTAAATCTGCTGCATGAGCACTTATTTTGTAAGTAATCAAACCAGTTTTGACATCTTCTTTATTTGGTAAGCCCAAATGCTCTTTTGGTGTAACATAACATAACATAGCACATCCATACCAACCGATGTTAGCTGCACCAATTCCAGATGTTATATGATCATAACCTGGAGCAATATCAGTTGTTAAAGGGCCTAACGTATAAAAGGGAGCCTCGTAACATTGTTTTAGCTCCTCAGTCATATTCTCTTTAATCATGTGCAAAGGCACGTGACCTGGTCCTTCTATCATAACTTGAACATCAAAACCCCAAGCAATCTTAGTTAATTCTCCTAATGTTTTTAATTCACTAAACTGAGCTTCATCATTTGCATCTGCAATCGAACCAGGCCTTAGTCCATCTCCAAGTGAAAGGGCTACATCGTATTGTGCACAGATTTGACAAATTTCCTCAAATTTTTCATAAAGAAAGTTTTCTTTATGATGTGATAAGCACCATTTTGCCATTATTGAACCACCTCGTGAGACAATCCCCGTAAGTCTCTTCGCTGTCATAGGTACATATCTTAACAATACTCCTGCATGAATTGTAAAATAGTCGACACCTTGTTCAGCCTGTTCAATCAAAGTATCTCTAAAGACCTCCCAATTTAAATCCTCTGCAATACCGTTAACCTTTTCAAGAGCTTGATATATTGGTACCGTCCCAATTGGAACCGGGCTATTACGAATAATCCATTCACGTGTTTCATGAATATTTCTTCCCGTTGATAAATCCATAACAGTATCAGCACCCCATTTTGTTGCCCATATAAGTTTTTCAACTTCTTCTTCTATTGATGAAGTTACAGAAGAATTACCAATATTTGCATTAACTTTTACCAAAAAGTTTCTTCCAATGATCATTGGTTCTGATTCTGGGTGATTTATGTTATTTGGTATTATCGCTCGTCCTGAAGCAACTTCTTGTCGTACAAACTCTGCAGTTATTTTTTCAGGGATATTTCCACCAAAACTATTTCCTGAATGTTTTATGTTTAATAGTTCATTCTTATATTTTTTTAGCCCTAGGTTTTCTCTTACAGCAATATATTCCATTTCAGGGGTCACAATCCCTCTTCTGGCATAGTGCATTTGAGTAACTACTTTATTTTTTTGACCTTTCTTTATTCTATGATTTGATTGAAACCTAATTTCCTTTAAAGTTATGTCTTCTTCTCTTTTTTTTGTATATTCTGAGTCTGTACCATCGATATAGTCAATATCATCTCTAGTTTCGATCCAGCTATCTCTGATTTTCTCTAATCCTGAATAAATATTAATTTCTTTTTTTAAATCAGAATAATAACCCGATGTATCATATACATAAACTGATTCATTAGGCTCATAAACTGGACTATTTTTCGTTCCACCAATTAGAGTATCTGATAATTTTATTTCACGCATACCTACGCGTATATTAGGATATATTTCACCTGATATATATTTTTTATTTGAATTAGGAAAACTAACATGTTTAAAATTTTGAATAAATGATTTTGCAAGGTCTTTTGATTTGTTTTGAGTCATAATTATAATCTCTTAGAATTAAATGCATAAAATATCTTATTTGAATGACTTAACTAGAGAGTTATATTTAATCTCCTGTTCCCTACGTAAATATTAATTTATTCAGGTTCAACGGATCCTACATTAGTAGTCTCAGCCTTAAGGCACTCCGACAAGATATATTTATATTAATTGACTCAATTTAAAATAACAATAATTTTTTTTTAGTTTTTGAAAAGTAAATGAAATCCTACCCAACAAGCAGATAAACTTAAAACCACATTCAATATAATATTCAAACAGAACTTAAAGAACATTCCTGATTGAAGTAATAAAATACTGTCCATTGAAAACGTAGAGAAAGTTGTTAAGCCTCCTAAAAAACCCAATCCGATAATTTGTCTGTAAGGATCTATGTTATCAAAAAACTCTCTCTGAAATAAAGCCCCTAAGATCCCCATCAATAATCCGCCTACAACATTAACGGTTAAAGTCCCATAAGGAAAATTTTTACCAAATAAAAATGCCATTAGCTCTGATATCAAGTATCTTGAACAACAGCCAACAGCTCCGCCCATAGCAACATACAATAAAGTTATAATTTGATTCATTTAGATATTTCCTCTGTTTATTTTTATAATCAGAAAATATTAATTTAGACTGAGTAATTTCCTAACTATAAAGCTAATTTTACATATTAAACTTTCTAGCAGGAGTCATTATCTCTATTTGAGCGGTTAAATTGGTGGAACTCCATCACCATATGAAATATATTACCCCTATCTTATCTATAAAGCAATACAATATTGGCAGGGGATGACGGATTCGAACCGCCGACATTCGGTTTTGGAGACCGACGTTCTACCGGACTGAACTAATCCCCTAAAGTAATGGCGGAGCGGACGGGACTCGAACCCGCGACCCCCGGCGTGACAGGCCGGTATTCTAACCAACTGAACTACCGCTCCGTAAAAAGGGAAGCTTGGCGATGACCTACTCTCACATGGGGAATCCCCACACTACCATTGGCGCAATTACGTTTCACTTCTGAGTTCGGCATGGGATCAGGTGGTGCCATAATGCTATGGTCGCCAAGCAAAATTTGTTTACAATTCGAAAAGCTGACTTTGCAATACACATCAAGATCTTTATATCTTTAAAATCCTGCAAAACCCCTTGGGTGTTGTATGGTTAAGTCTCACGGGCAATTAGTACAAGTTAGCTCAACGCCTCACAACGCTTACACACCTTGCCTATCTACGTCGTAGTCTCCAACAACCCTTTAGGATACTTATAGTATCAGGGATGACTCATCTCAGGGCTCGCTTCCCGCTTAGATGCTTTCAGCGGTTATCGATTCCGAACTTAGCTACCGGGCAATGCTACTGGCGTAACAACCCGAACACCAGAGGTTCGTCCACTCCGGTCCTCTCGTACTAGGAGCAGCCCCCTTCAATCATCCAACGCCCACGGCAGATAGGGACCGAACTGTCTCACGACGTTCTAAACCCAGCTCGCGTACCACTTTAAATGGCGAACAGCCATACCCTTGGGACCGACTTCAGCCCCAGGATGTGATGAGCCGACATCGAGGTGCCAAACACCGCCGTCGATATGAACTCTTGGGCGGTATCAGCCTGTTATCCCCGGAGTACCTTTTATCCGTTGAGCGATGGCCCTTCCATTCAGAACCACCGGATCACTATGACCTGCTTTCGCACCTGCTCGAACCGTCATTCTCGCAGTCAAGCGGGCTTATGCCATTGCACTAACCTCACGATGTCCGACCGTGATTAGCCCACCTTCGTACTCCTCCGTTACTCTTTGGGAGGAGACCGCCCCAGTCAAACTACCCACCAGGCACTGTCCTCACCCCAGATTATGGGGCTAAGTTAGAACATCAAACATACAAGGGTGGTATTTCAAGGTTGGCTCCACGATAACTGGCGTCACCGTTTCAAAGCCTCCCACCTATCCTACACATGTAGGCTCAATGTTCAGTGCCAAGCTGTAGTAAAGGTTCACGGGGTCTTTCCGTCTAGCCGCGGGTACACAGCATCTTCACTGCGATTTCAATTTCACTGAGTCTCGGGTGGAGACAGCGTGGCCATCATTACGCCATTCGTGCAGGTCGGAACTTACCCGACAAGGAATTTCGCTACCTTAGGACCGTTATAGTTACGGCCGCCGTTTACCGGGGCTTCGATCAAGAGCTTCGTCCGAAAACTAACCCCATCAATTAACCTTCCGGCACCGGGCAGGCGTCACACCGTATACGTCATCTTTCGATTTTGCACAGTGCTGTGTTTTTAATAAACAGTTGCAGCCACCTGGTATCTGCGACTCTCAACAGCTCCAAGAGCAAGTCTCTTCACCGTCAAGAGCGTACCTTCTCCCGAAGTTACGGTACCATTTTGCCTAGTTCCTTCACCCGAGTTCTCTCAAGCGCCTTGGTATTCTCTACCCGACCACCTGTGTCGGTTTGGGGTACGATTTCTTATAATCTGAAGCTTAGAGGCTTTTCCTGGAAGTATGGCATCAATAACTTCACTGCCGTAGCAGCTCGACATCAAGTCTCAGCCTAACAATGACCCGGATTTACCTAAGTCATTAGCCTACACTCTTGAACCTGGACAACCGTCGCCAGGCCTACCTAGCCTTCTCCGTCCCCCCATCGCAATTATAAAAAGTACGGGAATATTAACCCGTTTCCCATCGACTACGCCTTTCGGCCTCGCCTTAGGGGTCGACTTACCCTGCCCCGATTAACGTTGGACAGGAACCCTTGGTCTTCCGGCGAGGAAGTTTTTCACTCCCTTTATCGTTACTCATGTCAACATTCGCACTTCTGATACCTCCAGCAGACTTTACAATCCACCTTCAACGGCTTACAGAACGCTCCCCTACCCAGCAATGCTAATGCACGCTGCCGCAGCTTCGGTGTATAGCTTAGCCCCGTTAAATCTTCCGCGCAGGCCGACTCGACCAGTGAGCTATTACGCTTTCTTTAAATGATGGCTGCTTCTAAGCCAACATCCTGGCTGTCTAAGCCTTCCCACATCGTTTCCCACTTAGCTATAACTTTGGGACCTTAGCTGGCGGTCTGGGTTGTTTCCCTCTCCACGACGGACGTTAGCACCCGCCGTGTGTCTCCCGGATAGTACTTACTGGTATTCGGAGTTTGCAAAGGGTTGGTAAGTCGGGATGACCCCCTAGCCTTAACAGTGCTCTACCCCCAGTAGTATTCATCCGAGGCGCTACCTAAATAGCTTTCGGGGAGAACCAGCTATCTCCAGGTTTGATTGGCCTTTCACCCCTAGCCACAAGTCATCCGCTAATTTTTCAACATTAGTCGGTTCGGTCCTCCAGTAAGTGTTACCTCACCTTCAACCTGCCCATGGCTAGATCACCTGGTTTCGGGTCTAATCCTAGCAACTATTCGCCCAGTTAAGACTCGGTTTCCCTACGGCTCCCCTATTCGGTTAACCTTGCTACTAAAATTAAGTCGTTGACCCATTATACAAAAGGTACGCAGTCACCCCACGAAGGGGCTCCCACTGCTTGTACGTACACGGTTTCAGGTTCTATTTCACTCCCCTCACAGGGGTTCTTTTCGCCTTTCCCTCACGGTACTGGTTCACTATCGGTCAGTCAGGAGTATTTAGCCTTGGAGGATGGTCCCCCCATATTCAGACAAGATGTCACGTGTCCCGTCCTACTCGATTTCATTATCATTGCGCCTTCAGCTACGGGGCTATCACCCTGTACCGCAGAATTTTCCAAAACTTTCGCCTAGCACAATGAAAACTTAAGGGCTGGTCCGGTTTCGCTCGCCGCTACTACCGGAATCTCGGTTGATTTCTTTTCCTCGGGGTACTTAGATGTTTCAGTTCCCCCGGTTCGCCTCCTAAACCTATGTATTCAGTTTAGGATAACTGCTTATGCAGTTGGGTTTCCCCATTCGGAAATCGTAGACTCAAGTGGCTCTTACTGCCTTATCTACGCTTATCGCAAGTTAGTACGTCCTTCATCGCCTCTGACTGCCAAGGCATCCACCGTGTACGCTTAGTCACTTAACCATACAACCCCAAAGGGTCTCACGTATGTCTAAACAACCAAGGTTCTTTGTTTCGCCGGATCTTAAAAATACAAGACACTTGATGTGTTTTGCTTTTTGAGAACTCTTCTAACTTTCGTTAGAATTATTTTACTAGTCAGCTTTCCAAATTGTTAAAGAGCTATGGTTTTCAAAAAAACCAATTCCTAAAGTGTCTCAATCAAACATCTTAGGAATTGGTGGAGCTAAGCAGGATCGAACTGCTGACCTCCTGCGTGCAAGGCAGGCGCTCTCCCAGCTGAGCTATAGCCCCATGAAACCATGGTTAAGATATGATACCAATAAAATATTGGTGGGTCTGAGTGGACTTGAACCACCGACCTCACCCTTATCAGGGGTGCGCTCTAACCAGCTGAGCTACAGACCCATATCTTTGTTCTTCATTACTAAATAATCTGTGTGGACACTACATCAATATAATCTTTAAGGTAAGGAGGTGATCCAGCCCCAGGTTCCCCTAGGGCTACCTTGTTACGACTTCACCCCAGTCATGAACCACACCGTGGTAAACGCCCTCCCGAAGGTTAAGCTATCTACTTCTGGTGCAGCCCACTCCCATGGTGTGACGGGCGGTGTGTACAAGGCCCGGGAACGTATTCACCGTGGCATTCTGATCCACGATTACTAGCGATTCCGACTTCATGGAGTCGAGTTGCAGACTCCAATCCGGACTACGACATACTTTATGGGATTCGCTCACTCTCGCGAGTTGGCAGCCCTCTGTATATGCCATTGTAGCACGTGTGTAGCCCTACTCGTAAGGGCCATGATGACTTGACGTCGTCCCCACCTTCCTCCGGTTTATCACCGGCAGTCTCCCTGGAGTTCCCACCCGAAGTGCTGGCAAACAAGGATAAGGGTTGCGCTCGTTGCGGGACTTAACCCAACATTTCACAACACGAGCTGACGACAGCCATGCAGCACCTGTCTCAGAGCTCCCGAAGGCACCCTTCTATCTCTAAAAGGTTCTCTGGATGTCAAGAGTAGGTAAGGTTCTTCGCGTTGCATCGAATTAAACCACATGCTCCACCGCTTGTGCGGGCCCCCGTCAATTCATTTGAGTTTTAATCTTGCGACCGTACTCCCCAGGCGGTCTACTTAACGCGTTAGCTCCGAAAGCCACGATTCAAGATCACAACCTTCAAGTAGACATCGTTTACGGCGTGGACTACCAGGGTATCTAATCCTGTTTGCTCCCCACGCTTTCGCATCTGAGCGTCAGTCTTTGTCCAGGGGGCCGCCTTCGCCACCGGTATTCCTTCAGATCTCTACGCATTTCACCGCTACACCTGAAATTCTACCCCCCTCTACAAGACTCTAGTTTACCAGTTCCAAATGCAATTCCCAGGTTAAGCCCGGGGCTTTCACATCTGGCTTAATAAACCGCCTGCATGCGCTTTACGCCCAGTAATTCCGATTAACGCTCGCACCCTCCGTATTACCGCGGCTGCTGGCACGGAGTTAGCCGGTGCTTCTTCTGTTGCTAACGTCAAATGATAACGCTATTAACGCTACCACCTTCCTCACAACTGAAAGTACTTTACAACCCGAAGGCCTTCTTCATACACGCGGCATGGCTGCATCAGGGTTTCCCCCATTGTGCAATATTCCCCACTGCTGCCTCCCGTAGGAGTCTGGACCGTGTCTCAGTTCCAGTGTGGCTGATCATCCTCTCAAACCAGCTAGGGATCGTCGCCTTGGTGAGCCCTTACCTCACCAACTAGCTAATCCCACCTGGGCTAATCCTAATGCGAGAGGCCCGAAGGTCCCCCCCTTTGCTCCGTAGAGATTATGCGGTATTAGCCATCGTTTCCAATGGTTATCCCCCACATTAGGGCATATTCCCAGGCATTACTCACCCGTCCGCCGCTCGTCAGCAGGAGAGCAAGCTCTCCCCTGTTACCGCTCGACTTGCATGTGTTAGGCCTGCCGCCAGCGTTCAATCTGAGCCATGATCAAACTCTTCAATTAAAGTTTTGGCTCAATGAATTCTGATTAATAAATTGACTGTGATGAATATCTCTATTCATTCCGGTCACTCAGCTCATTGATAATTCTTTTTTAATGACTATCATTCACGAGTGCCCACACAGATTATCTAGTTATATTTTTAAAGAACATTTGCTTTAAAGCTTATCTTTAAAACAGGTGAGCATATTATTCTTTTTAATATAGGTTGTCAACTTTTTTTTATATAAAAATCAACTTAATATTTCATTAGAAAACAAATTTACTTGCTCCCAGTCTGTATAACATAAATAAGGGATTGTTGTATCTGTTTCTCCACCAGTTAACTTCATGATAAAACGAATCATCGTTCGATCAAAAAAGTTATACTTAGGGTAACACAAGACACCTGCAAAAATTTCAGATTTTACAAAACTCAACTTAGATTTTTGGATAAATTTTAAATAATATTTGCTATTTTCAACCTTTCTCTTCTCAGACTTTCTGGCACTTAAGCAAACTATATATAAATAAAGCTTTTTATTTATAAGTTTACTATAGTTATTTCTAATAAAATCATAAACTTTTTTATTTATATTTCCATATCTAACTGGCATACCCAATACAATAGATTCATATTTTTCAAAATTAAAACCTGAAGGAATCATCGATATCTCTAACAAATCAACTAAATACTTTTTTGATTCAATGTTTTGTTTAATTACAGAAGCTATCTTTTTTGTATGGCCATCTTTAGTAAAGTATAAAATTAAAATTGGTTTCATAAAATAATCACTTAAAGGATGAAAGATTATACAATTTATTAATTTATAGTATAATAAAATAATTTTTATACAAAATGTAACTTTTATTATGATTTCAGCAATTGTTTTAAAAAAAATTAACGATCTTTTTGAGGCTGAATACAAAACAAATGTAAACGTGGACTTTCTTAATGTTGAGGACACTCTCATTGAAGTTGAGTATTCATCTTTAAACTATAAAGATGCACTTGCAATAACTGCTCCAAATAAAATAGTAAAGACATTTCCATTTATACCTGGAATAGATCTTGCTGGAAAAGTTATTGAGTCTAATAATAAAAACTTCTCTAAAGGTGATAGAGTAGTATCAACGGGTTATGGTTTAGGAGAAAAATACTTTGGTGGGTTTTCTTCAAGAGCTTACGTTAATTCAGCCTATATATGTAAACTACCAACCAACCTTTCAACTAAAGAAGCTATGTCAATAGGTACTGCCGGTTTAACTGCATTATTGTGTATTCAATCTTTATTAAAAGAAAATATAAAACCTAATGATGGACCAATAGCGATTACAGGGGCTAGTGGAGGCGTTGGAAGCTCCTCAATAAGTATATTATCCAATTTGGGATATGATGTAGTCGCTATTACAAGTAGAAAAGAGCCAAACCAAAATTATTTAAAACAGCTAGGTGCAAGTAAAGTATATAGTTTAAATGAAATAAGTAATAACCAAAAACCACTCAATAAACAATTATGGTCTGCAGTAATAGACTGTGTTGGAGGAGAAATATTGTCTAATTTACTTACTGAAATTAAGTATGCAGGTTGTGCAATTATTTGTGGTTTAGCCCAAAGCTATAAGCTTAACACAACAGTAATGCCTTTTATTCTCAGAGGTATAAAGTTAATTGGAATTGATTCAGTTTATCAAAACTTACAGTCCAAACAAAACTGTTGGGACAATGCCAAAAAGTTATTTAAAGAAAATTATTTTCAAGATAATATGAAGGTAATACCTTTGTCAGAAGTTCTTTCATATTCTGAAGATCTTATAAATAAAAAAGTTACTGGTCGATTAGTGATATCATTATGACAAAAAAAAGTGATTTTGAAATAAGTACATTAGGTTTAAGGTGTCCTGAACCAATAATGATAATTAGACAAAAAATTAGAAAAATGAAAAATGGAGAAACTTTAATGGTATATAGTGATGACCCTTCTACCATAAGAGATATACCAAGTTTTTGTAGGTTTATGGAGCATGAGTTATTGTCCAAAGAAATAAATTCAACTCCTTACAAATTTTTAATAAAGAAAAAATAATGTTTCATGTGAAACAAAATGATTAACAAATGGTTCTTATAATGAATAAATACGACATAAATACTTTTCAAGGAATGATTTTCGCTCTACAAGATTTTTGGTCTAGGAATGGTTGCTCTATTGTGCAACCCTTAGATATGGAGGTTGGTGCAGGAACCTCTCACCCGATGACATTCCTAAAAGCTATTGGGCCTGAGCCAATAAATACAGCATATGTACAACCATCGAGAAGGCCGACAGACGGTAGATATGGAGAAAACCCTAATAGACTTCAGATGTTTTATCAGTTTCAAGTAATATTAAAACCCTCACCATCAAATATACAAGAATTATATTTAGAATCATTACAATCAATAGGGCTAAACCCTAAAGATAATGACATTAGGTTTGTTGAAGACAACTGGGAAAACCCAACTTTAGGAGCGTGGGGTCTAGGATGGGAAGTTTGGCTAAATGGCATGGAAGTTACTCAATTTACCTATTTCCAACAAATTGGAGGGCTTGACTGTAAACCAGTAACTGGAGAAATTACTTATGGATTAGAAAGGCTGGCTATGTATATACAAAACGTCGATTCTGTCTATGATCTTGTCTGGTCAAACAATGTCAATGGCTCAGTAAGCTATGGTGATATTTTTCTTCAAAATGAAAGAGAGCAATCTGCATATAACTTTGAACATGCTGATGTTGATTTTCTATTTAAATTCTTTGAACAATGTGAGTCCCAAGCATCTTACTTAGTTGAAAGCCCAGTCTCACTTCCTTTAGCTTCCTACGAACAAATACTTAAAGCTGCCCATGTATTTAATTTATTGGATGCAAGGAAAGCAATATCTGTTACTGAGAGACAAAGCTATATATTAAGAATCAGAAACTTAACAAAAAAAGTTGCAAAAAGTTACTATAAATCTCGGGAAGAATTAGGTTTCCCAATGCTTGAGAATTCTACTTTTAAGGAAAAAAAATGAAATTAAATTACCTTATTGAAATAGGAACTGAAGAGCTCCCCCCGTCAGAGCTGAAATCTTTAGGCTTAAACTTCAAAAAAAACATGCAAGAAGATTTAGAAAAGAATCACATTAGTTTTTCAGAAGTATTATGGTATGCCACACCAAGACGGCTTGCTATTGAGGTTGTTGATATAGCCGAAAATCAACAAAATATAATCGAGGAAAAAAAAGGACCTTCTAAAAAAGCAGCTTTCGACAATGATGGTAATTTTACAAAAGCTGCTCTGGGATGGGCTAAAAGCAACCAAGTTGAATTATCTGATATTTCATTTGTTGAAACTCCAAAAGGTGAATGGTTATTTTTAAAAAAGGAAATAAAAGGAAGACCCGTAAAAGAAATCATAGGTGATATTTCATTAAATGCATTTAAAAAAGTTCATGTTGCAAAAGCAATGAGGTGGGGTCAGAATGACTTTACATTTGCTAGACCAGTAAAAACCTTAACAATGATGCTAGGTGATACATTAATAAACGGTGATATTTTTGGAATTAGTTCATCAAATAAAATATTTGGTCATCGTTTTATGGGTGAACAAATTATTGAACTTGATAAAGCGAGTCATTATGAAAAAATTCTTGAAAATAAAGGGTTTGTTATTCCTTGCTTTAACAAAAGGCAGAATATTATTTTAAAAGAATCAGAATCAATAGCAAAATCATTAAATGGTAATATCAAAGTTTCTGATGACTTATTAGATGAAGTAACATCACTAGTTGAATGGCCCAAGGTATTACAAGCTTCTTTTGAAGATAGGTTTTTAGGTGTCCCCAAAGAAGCTCTAGTTTCAACAATGGAGAAAGATCAAAAATACTTTCCCATATATGATAATAACCATGAATTAAAACCAAACTTTATATTTGTTTCAAATATTGATACAGAAAACAATAAATCTATAATAACTGGTAATGAGAAAGTTATAAGACCAAGGCTTAGTGATGCTGAATTCTTTTTTAATTCAGATAGGAAATGCTCTTTAGAAAGTTACCTCTCTCTTCAAAAAGATACTTTATTTCAAAAACAATTAGGTACATTAATGGATAGAACCACGAGATTAGTTGAACTAAGTGGTCATTTAAATTTATGTATTAATGGTGATAAATTATTAATTGAGAGAGCTGCTCTTCTATCTAAATGCGATTTAATGACTTCTATGGTTTTTGAATTACCAGAATTGCAAGGTATTGCTGGCAAATATTATGCTCAACTTGATAATGAGTCACCGGAAGTTGCTTTAGCAATTGCCGAGCAATACTCACCCAAAAATAATCAAGATGATGTTCCTAAATCTAAAACATCAATTGCATTAGCTTTAGCTGATAAATTTGATTTATTAACAGGAATATTTGGTATAGGCTTGCAGCCAAAAGGTACTAATGATCCATATGCACTTAGACGAGCAGCAAATGGAATTATCAAAATTATTTTAGCTAATAAAATTTCAATAAATTTAAACAAGATATTAACTATATCTAATAATACATATAAAATAAATTTAGAGTCTAAAAACTTAATTGAAAATATTTTTGATTTTATTCTAACCAGATATAAAAGTTATTTATTAGATGAGGGTTTTACTGTTGATGTAATTAATGCTGTGTTTGCTGGAGATTCTTATAACTTATTAGATATTTATCATAAAATTAATGGGTTAACTGAATTCAAGTCACATAATGATATTGAAGATTTTTTTGAAATAAACAAAAGATTAAAAAATATTGTTGAAAAAAATGCAAAAAATATTAACGTTTCTAATAAAAAAGAAATAGTCCTAAATAATGAGTTTGAACTTAATCTTTACAATAAAATTAATGACATACAGATGAGAGCAAAGGTTTCATCAGAAAATAATAATTATGTTGATGTTTTTAACAATATTCTAGAAATTAAGACTGAATTAAATATCTTTTTTGATAATGTCATGGTTATGTCTGAGAATTTAAACGAAAGAGAAAATCGATTAACTTTATTGAAAAGAATACATGTATTTATTTCTCAGTTCGCAGACATATCTCAATTATCATTATAACTAAGATTATTATTTTTGAGGTAAGAACGAAGTTAAATATTTTATTAATAAAAAAGGCAGTTAAACTGCCTTTTTTTACAATAAATTTTTAATTTAGTTAAACATCTAAATTACCGACTTTTAAAGCATTTTCTTCAATAAAATTTCTGCGAGGTTCTACATTATCACCCATGAGCGTACTGAATAACTCATCAGCAGCAACAGCATCCTTTAATGTAACTTGCATCATTCTTCTTGAATCAGGATCCATGGTGGTTTCCCATAATTGATCAGGATTCATTTCTCCTAACCCTTTATATCTTTGAATATTTAGACCCCTCTTGGCTTCCTTAACTAACCACTCTTTTACTTCTTTAAAAGTACTCACTTTCATCTTTTTATCACCCTTACATATAAAAGACTCATCTGAAATTAAATCATTTAATTCGGTAGATAGTGTAAATAACCTTTTGTATTCTTGGGAATTAAAGAAATCAAATGAAAGTGGATAAAAGTAATCAACCCCGTGAGTTCTTATTTTTAAAGTTGGTAAAAAAACCTCATTAACTTCGTCATAATTTATCTCGAAGTTGTAAATGCTCTCACCACTTTGTTTTTCTTTTAATTTATCGATGACTTGTTGGATCCAAAACACAACCTTCTGTTCATCTTTTAAAGAATTTACATCAATAGTCAGATATTCAAGGAGCAGATTCAAAAACTCAATTGGATATTTATGTTTTAATCTATCAATCAATTTTAATACGGCATTGTATTCTAATAAAAGTTTTTCTAATTTAACACCCAGGATTCCAGGAGCATCTTTTGTTTGAAAAAAAGTTGCGTTATCTAATGCACTTGAAATAAAAAACAATTCCAAATCTTCTTCATCTTTAATATAACGTTCTTGTTTGCCTTTCTTAACTTTATATAAAGGCGGTTGAGCAATATACACATAACCATTTTCAATCAGTTCTGGTAATTGTCTATAAAAAAAAGTTAATAATAATGTGCGAATATGTGCACCATCAACATCGGCATCGGTCATAATTATTATATTATGATATCTAAGCTTTTCAATATTGTAATCTTCTCGGCCAATTCCACATCCCATTGCTGTAATGAGGGTGGCAACTTCAGCTGATGATAACATTTTATCAAATCTAGCCTTTTCAACATTCAAGATTTTACCTTTGAGAGGAAGAATTGCTTGATTTTTTCTATTTCGACCCTGTTTTGCAGAACCTCCAGCAGAATCACCCTCGACTATATATAATTCGCTTAGGGCTGGATCCTTTTCTTGACAGTCTGCTAGTTTTCCAGGCAATCCAGCTAAATCTAATGCTCCTTTACGACGAGTCATTTCTCTTGCTTTTCTTGCCGCCTCTCTAGCTCTCGATGCATCTATAATTTTATTACAAACTATTTTTGCATCGTTTGGATTTTCCATAAGGAACTCTTGAAGTTTTTCACTCATAGAAGACTCAACTATAGATTTGACTTCAGAAGAAACTAGTTTATCTTTAGTCTGACTTGAAAATTTTGGATCAGGGACTTTAACTGATACAATTCCTGTCAAACCTTCACGAGCATCATCTCCGGAAGTTGAAGCTTTGAATTTTTTATTAAGCCCCTCTCTTTCCATATAGTTGTTTATTGTTCGTGTTAAAGCACCTCTAAACCCAGCTAGATGTGTTCCACCATCTCTTTGAGGTATGTTGTTAGTAAAACAAAAAATATTCTCTTGAAATGAATCATTCCATTGCATTGCTACTTCAACAGTGACACCTTCTTTTTCCGATTTAAAATAAAAAGATTTAGGGTGAATTGTTGTTTTATTTCTGTTTAGATGACTAACAAAGGCTTGAATTCCACCTTCATACATAAAGGTTTCTGATTTACTATCTCTTTCGTCAATTAACTCTATAGAAACCCCAGAATTTAAAAATGCTAATTCACGTAACCTTTTAGCCAGAACATCATAAGAAAAAACAATGCTTGAAAAGATATTTGGACTAGGCCAAAATCTAATTTTTGTTCCTGTTTCTTCAGTATTACCTATCTCTTTTAACGGCTCCTCAGGAACCCCTAAATTATAAGTTTGTTCATGTACTTTCAAATTTCTTTTAATATTTAATGACAACTTATCTGAAAGAGCATTAACAACAGAAATGCCAACTCCATGAAGACCACCAGATACCTTATATGAGTTATCATCAAATTTTCCACCCGCATGAAGAACGGTCATAATAACTTCTGCGGCAGAAACACCTTCTTCGGGATGTATTTCTGTAGGTATACCTCTTCCATCATCACTCACAGAAACAGAGTTATCCTCATGAATTTTGACAACAATTTTGGAGCAATGTCCAGCAAGTGCTTCATCAATTGAATTGTCTACTACTTCAGTAACCATATGATGAAGACCTGAACCATCATCTGTATCACCTATATACATCCCAGGTCTTTTTCTTACGGCATCTAATCCTTTAAGAACTTTTATACTTGATGAGTCATAACTATTTGACATTAATCATCTCTCTTTGTTTATTTAAATTATTGAAAGTTAAATTTCTTTGATTATACCATGTTCCACATGAAACATTTTTAAATTTTCAGAAAAATCTTCAAAAAAATCTGATTTATTTATAGCTGTTACAAAAACTTGAGATTCCATTTTAGATAATAATTTGAACAGCAAGGACTTCTTTTCAGTATCAAGCTCGGAAGAAAAGTCATCAATCAAGAACATGCTACTTTTATTTGCTTTTTTCTTCAACATATCGCCTTGAGCAACTATTAAAGCGCAAACCACCAATTTAATTTGCCCTCTTGATAAAATTTTTTCGATTGGTACATTTTGGTACAGAACTGAAAAACTTGCCTTATGAGCTCCTTGATTAGTAAAGCCTAGATTATAATCTTTCTCGATATTTTTCTCTAAAACTTCACTATAACATAAACTATCATTCCAACCTCTAAAAAACTTAAGCTTTAAATCACACCCCGGTAAAAATAAAGTTATATATTTCTTAAAATAATCAGATAACTCATTAAAATATTCGCCTCTTAAAAGACTCAATTTATTTGTAATTGTTATTAATTGCTGATCCCAAATTTTAATCTGTTCATAGGGAGTATTCTTTCTTAATAAAAAATTTCGGTTTTTAATTATCTTTTTTATATCCAACCACAGACTATAAAAATCTTTATCTTGATAAAACAACCCCCAGTCAATAAAACTTCTTTTCTTTGCAGAGCCACCGAAAACTAACTGGAAACTTTCTGTAGTCATTAATTGCAATGGGAGTAAACTTACCAACTCTGATTTTTTAAAATTTTTCTTATCATTAATAATAATTTCTAGTGCACTTGATTTATCTTTAAATAATGTAAAAGGTTTCATAAATTGAAACCCTATGCTCCCTTTAATCAGAAAAAAATTTTTATCAATATGAACCATCCGATTCTGTTCAGAAACTCTAAATGATTTAGCATGACCTATAAAGTATAGCGCCTCAATTATAGCACTCTTCCCTGCACCATTTTCTCCATAAAATAAATTTAAATGTGGAGAAAAGTCCAAATGTGAAACGTTCAAATTTCTAAAGTTTTTTATCTGGATAGAGCTTAAAGACATAGTTAATATCTACATGGGGAAATTAAGTATAAAGTATTAGATTGTGGTATGTCCTTAATTAAAATACCTGAAGTGCTATCTTGTAAGGAAATTTCTAACTTATCCGTTTTAAGAGCATTAATTACATCTAATAAGTAATTAACATTCACACCAATCTCAATATCACTACTATTATAATTAATTTGCAATCTTTCCTCAGCTTGTTCATTTTCAGCATTTGAAGCGGATATTGTAATAAGATTTTCACTTACTTTCATCACAACAGCTTTAAATCTATCATTTGTTAAGATAGAAGCTCTTATTAGAGCTGATTTAAATGTTTCACGATTTATAATAATTTTATTGTGTGATTCATTTGGAATTACATTCTCATAATTTGGAAAAGAGCCATCAATAAGTTTGGTGATGAAGCGGAAATTATTTGTGGTAATGGCCAAATTATTTTTATTTATTTCTACTTTTATTTTTAAATTAGATTCATTCAAAATTTTTATTAGTTCATTAACCCCTTTTCTGGGAATAATAACTTTAGTGTGTTTAATATCGGATATAATTTCAATTGAAGAAAGCGCTAATCTATGCCCATCTGTTGCTACTGCTGTTAATAAAGCATCATTTATATCTAATAAAACACCATTTAAAAAATATCTGATATCCTGATTTGCCATAGAAAACTGAACATCATTTAAGATTTTTCTTAAATTATTTGACTCAACAAAAAATGAAATTTCAGCATTAAAATTTTCATTTGCAGGAAACTGTTCACTATCAAGTGAAGAGAATACAAAACTACTACTTCCTGCTTGAACTTTTAATTTGTTTTCTAAAATGACCAATTCAATATAACTATTATCAGAAAAAGTTTTGAATATATCTAAAAATTTTTTTGAAGGAACAGTGAATGAATTATTAAATTGTCCGTCAAGAACATTTTCAATGGTATAAAAAATTTCAACTTCAAGATCGCTACTAGTTAAATATATATTTTTATCTCTTAGAGTAACTAAAATATGACTTAATATTTCTGAAGTAGCTCTTGATGAAACAATACTACTTACAGTTTGAAAAGGTTTAATAAGTGAGCTTTTTTTTATTTTTAATTTCATAATATTATGATGATAATGTTCTTATTAAGTTTGAAAAATCTTCCTTGATATCATTACTTTCATCTTTTAACTCATGAACTTTCCTACATGCATGTAAAACAGTTGTATGGTCTCTTCCACCAAAAGCATCTCCTATCTCGGGTAAACTATGGTTTGTAAGTTCTTTTGATAAAGCCATAGCAATCTGTCTTGGCCTTGCCACAGAACGGGAACGACGTTTAGATAACAAGTCAGATACTTTAATTTTATAATATTCTGCAACAGTTTTTTGAATATTATCTATTGTTACAAGCTTATCTTGAAGTGCCAGAAGATCTCTCAAAGCCTCTCTAACAAAGTCAATATTAATAGTCCGTCCTGTAAAATTGGCATTTGCGATAACTCTATTTAAAGCACCTTCAAGCTCTCGGACATTTGAGCGTAATCTTTTTGCAATAAAAAAAGCAACTTCATGAGCTAACTTAATATTATGATCTTCAGCTTTTTTCATTAATATTGCAACTCTAGTTTCTAACTCTGGGGGTTCAATAGCTAGAGTTAACCCCCAACCAAATCGAGACTTCAGCCTCTCTTCAACACCACTTATTTCTTTTGGATAGCGATCTGAAGTTAAAATAATTTGTTGATTACCTTCTAATAATGCATTAAAAGTATGAAAAAACTCCTCTTGAGTTCCTCCTTTGTTGGCAAAAAATTGAATATCATCAATTAGAAGAGCATCAACTCCTCTATAAAACATTTTAAAGTCGTCAATTAAATTATTTTGGAGTGCTTTAACCATATCCATTACAAATTTCTCAGAATGCATATAGACAACTTTTGCATTCTGCTTTGATTCTGAAATAGCATTACCTACGGCGTGTAAAAGATGCGTTTTACCAAGTCCTGTCCCACCATAAATAAATAAAGGGTTGTAGGAATTACCGGGGTTCATAGCAACTTGTCTTGCTGCTGCCAATCCTAATTGATTAGATTTACCTTCTACAAAGTTATTAAAATTTAATTTTCTATTCAGGTTTGATCGAAAACTTTCATTTAAATGAGTATCTGCATTATTATGTTGATTAGGCATAATTTTTGTAGGTGTATCTACGATTTTTTTCTTTTCATCTTTTTTTATCAATGGCTTGGTTTCAAGTGATCCCACTTCAAATCTCAACACAAGCTTTGTTTCTGAGTATTCATTGACAAGACGATTAATATCATTTAAATATTTTTCCTGTACCCAATCCAAGACAAAACGATTAGGTGCATATAAAGTTAAAGTATTATTATCATGATCCGCTTGGAGTGGTCGGACCCACATACTAAATTCTGTTGCAGGAATTTCATTTTTAAGACTATCAAGGCACTGCAACCATAAAGAAGATGACACGTAAAACCTCAAATTATTAAAAGGTAATAGAAATTCTAACTTTGAGATAAAAACAAAATTAGATCGGATTAATTGGATCAAAAAAATGATCCGTTATTTTGTACACAGGTCTTATATACAAGCATTATATCTATCTTAAAAAGATTTTACAAAACTTATTCACAAAAAAAATGAGTTATTCACATATTTTGTTTAGTTTTTTAACACTTTTTGTTATGACTTATTAAAATAATTTATTTTATTAATTGTAACTATAATCAATATAATCGAATAAAAATTATTAATACTAAACTAAGGTTATTTTTATGAAGCTTATTCTAAAATATTTGTTTTTGATCATTTCAATATTTTTACCATTTTTTTCTATGGCACAAACATTTAATGTTGGCTTATCTGGGAACTACCCTCCTTTTGGTTTTCTTAAAAATGATAAACTAAGCGGTTTTGAAATTGATGTTTGGAATCAAATAGCTCAACGAACTAATAATAAAGTAAAATTTACAACATCAAATTTTTCTGGGCTATTCGGCTTATTAGAAACTGGTAGGATTGATACTATTGCAAATCAGATAACACCAACGACTGAAAGAAAAAATAAATATTTATTTTCACAACCTTATACCTACGGTGGTGCTCAATTTGCTGTTAAAAAAGACTCAAAATATCAAAAAATAAGTGATTTAAAAGGAAAAAGCATTGTTGTTAATTTGGGGACAGACTACGAACAAATGCTTAAAGCGTATAATGCAAAGCATCAATATAACTTTAAAATTGTAACTATGGATACTGGTATAGAACAAAACGTAATTATAGGTCATTCGGCATCTTTTGTTATGGATAGAGCCTCTATTTTATATAACATTAAAAAGTTTAATCTTCCGATTAGATTACTTGAAAAGCCATTTAACAGTATTCAAAGCGCCTATCCTTTTGTTAAAAATGAAAAAGGCATAAAATTAAAAAAATTAGTTGATAGCACAATTCAAAAAATGCGCGAAGATGGTTCATTAACCAAAATTTCCATTAAATGGTTTGGTGCTGATATAACTAAGTCCCCTAATTAAGAGAAATAGTCATGAATTATGATGTTAATTTTACTTTGCAAACTTTATTGATACTTATTAAATATTTGCCAACAACGTTAATGATGACAATAATTAGCTCATTATTATCTTTACTTATAGGATTATTAATCGCAATATTAAGGATAAAAAAAGTTAAAGTAATAGATAAAATACTTCTCATTTATATAAGTTTTTTTCGTGGTACACCTCTACTCGTTCAGCTATTTTTACTTTATTATGGTTTACCTCAGATCTTTCCATCACTAGTTGGATTATCGGCATTTTCAGCAGCAATTATTGGTTTAAGTTTTCATTATTCAGCATATATGGCAGAGATATTCAGAGCTTCTCTTAATGGAGTTGATACCATTCAAAAAGAAGCTGCTCAATCTATTGGGTTAAATAGATTAAAGACTTTTATCTATATTTTATTTCCACAAGCCTCAAGATTAGCAACACCAGCACTCATAAATCAAATTATTGATATACTCAAATCAACTTCACTAGCTTTTACATTCGGTGTAGTTGATATTATGGCAAAAGCACAAATGCAGGCTAGTTCAAACTTTAAGTTTCTAGAGTCGTACTTAGCCGTTGCTATTATTTACTGGTTATTAGTTATTATCCTAACAAAAATTCAATCTTTAGTTGAAATAAAATTAAGTAGAGGTTTTTAGCTTTGATAAAAATAAGTAATCTTGAAAAAAAATATAATAATCAAATCATTTTTAATGATTTAAATTTCACTATAGAAAAGGGAGAAGTAATTTCTATTATTGGGCCATCAGGTACTGGTAAATCAACATTATTGAGATGTTTAAATCTACTTGAAATACCAGATAAAGGAACCTTAGAAATTGATAAAATTAAATTTAATGCTTCTCATTATAAATTAAATGAAATAAATAAAATTAGACTCAAAACAAGCTTTGTTTTTCAAAATTATGGGTTATTTAGAAATTTGAATATCATTAATAACATAACTTTAGGATTAACGAAGGTAAATGGAATCGATAAAGTTGAAGCCAATAAAATCGCAAGTGATCTTTTGGAGTCAATTGGTTTACTTGATAAAATGTATTCATACCCTTCTTCTTTATCAGGTGGGCAACAACAGCGTGTAGCTATTACTAGAGCTTTAGCATTAAATAGAAATTTAATGCTACTCGATGAGCCAACATCATCATTAGATCCACAATGGGTTAAAGAAGTGCTTAATCTAATAAAGACGATATCATTATCAGATCAAACAATGATCATTGTTACTCATGAAATGAACTTTGCAAAAAGTATTTCTGATAGGATCTTTTTTATGATGGATAAAAAAATTGTAGAACAAGGATCGCCAAATGAAATTTTTGATAACCCTAAAAGCCTTAAACTCAAAAAATTTCTCAAAAATTTATAATTTTAGTTATAATAAGTTGTTGACTAAATGTTCTACAATGATTAAAATTCTCCCTCTAATTAATATATGATTATTAATTGTATAAAAACTATAGTTTAAAAGGTAATACAAAATGAAACGTACATTTCAACCTTCCGTTTTAAAAAGAAAGCGTTCACATGGGTTTAGAGCTCGTATGTCTACTAAAAATGGACAGAGAGTGATTGCTGCTCGAAGAGCTAAAGGTCGTAAACGTCTTTCCAAATAATTATTTTGAAAGACTTAACCTTTAAAAGGGAGTTAAGATTACTTACTCCCGAATCCTTTAAAAACGTTTTCAAGAAGAATTACAGAGTCTCTTCTCCCAATTTTATCATTCTCTCCAGAAAAAATAATTTAAACTACCCAAGGCTAGGTATTACTGTAGCAAAAAAACAAATGAAAAGAGCTGTTGATAGAAATCGCTTTAAAAGAGTAGCTAGAGAGTCTTTTCGCCTGAATCAACATCAATTAAATCACAAAGATTATGTTGTAATAGCTAAGTTCCCTGCAAAAAATAAAAAAAATAGAGAGTTATTTGAAAGCTTTGATAAATTATGGAAAAAATTAAATCAACATTAGTATTTATTTTAATAGTACCTATAAAAATATATCAGAAAATTATTAGCCCTTTATTAGGACCTAGGTGTATTTTTTATCCATCTTGTTCTCAATATGCTATTGAAGCTTTGAAATTACATGGTATTGTAAAAGGTTGTTGGCTTATAATGAAACGTCTTGTAAAATGTCATCCATTAAACTCTGGTGGAAACGATCCAGTACCACCAGCTAAACCAAAAAATAAAAGAGAATTTTAAAATGCCTATTCAGCGTAATATACTAGTTATAGCTCTTTTGGTCGTAACATTTTTTATTTATCAAAAATGGAACGAACAAAATACTTATACAAATCAACAAAAAAACAATATATCTCAAGTTGAATCATCTAAATCTGGACATATTCCGAATATTGATGAAAACTCAACAAATAATATTACCAATCAAGCTGAGAAATTAGTCACTATTACAACAGACAAAGTAATTTTTAAAATTAATCTTTATGGTGGTGATATTGTTTATGCAAAACTAATAAATTTACAACCCACTGGTAAAGATAGAACATTTCAACTTCTACAGAACACAAATAATGCCTATATTGCGCAAAGTGGTTTAATTGGAAAAAATGGAATAGATTCTAATACTAATAAAAATAGACCTTTATTTTCATCTCAATCATCTAATTATACTCTTAAAGGCGATTCTCTATCTGTACCAATTACATATACTAAGGATGGAATAACATACATAAAAACTTTCATCATTAAAAAAGATAGTTATGCAGTAGATGTAAACTATGATATAAAAAATAATTCTGGAACTACTGCTAATTTAGCAATGTATACCCAAATTAAAAAAAGTGAAAATCAACCATCTGGTGGTTTGAAATCATATGCAATGCCTGTTTATCAAGGAACCGCTTACTCTGATCAAGAACACAATTATAAAAAATATAGTTTTTCTGATATCAAAGATACTAATTTAAATATAACGACAAATACCGGTTGGATTGCAATGTTACAACACTATTTTGTCACAGCATGGGTTCCACATCTTAATAAAGATCAAAGTGGTAAAATTTACACTACAAGCAATAATGGTTATGCCTACATCGGATTTATGTACCCTTCAGTATCAATTCCCAATGACCAAAGCGCTACTATAAAATCTACACTATGGATTGGTCCAAAAATTCAAAATGCAATGGAAAAGGTTGCTCCTCATCTTAATCTAACTATTGATTACGGTTGGTTGTTTTTTATTGCTAAGCCTTTACATTGGTTATTTTTAAAAATTCATAGTTTAGTAAGTAATTGGGGATTAGTAATCATAATATTTACTCTTTTGGTTCGAGGCGCGATGTATCCTCTTACAAGAGCACAGTATACTTCTATGGCAAAAATGAAAATGCTCCAACCAAAGATCGAAGAGATGAAAGCAAGAGTTGGTGATGATAGACAAAAAATGAGCCAAGAAATGATGGCTTTATATAAAAGAGAAAAGGTTAATCCTCTCGGTGGTTGTTTACCATTATTAATACAAATGCCTATATTTATTGCCTTTTATTGGGTTTTAATGGAATCTTATCAATTAAGAGGAGCACCTTTTTTTGGATGGATTACTGATTTATCAAATCATGATCCATTGTATATTCTTCCATTACTTATGGGAGGTACTATGTTTCTTATACAAAAAATGAGTCCCACTACTGTTACAGATCCAATGCAACAAAAAATAATGACCTTTATGCCTATTGTTTTTACTGCTTTTTTCTTTATGATGCCATCAGGACTGGTTCTATATTGGGTTACATCAAACCTGGCTACTTTAACTCAACAATTTATAATATTTAGATCACTTGAGAAAAAAGGCTTACACACAAGGAAAGCAAAAAACAAGAAATAAATAATGCTTGTAAAAATCCTTGAGCCATAATTTATTTTGTTTCAAGTTTGATATAAAATCTCTATTATATATTTTAGATATAGTAGAGATTTTTTTTTATGAGTGTTCATAATGATACAATCATCGCCCAAGCAACGCCTCCTGGTAAAGGAGGTGTCGGGATTATTCGTATTTCTGGACAACATTGCCAGAAAGTCGCAAATCAAATTATTAAACAACCTTTAAAATCAAGGGTTGCTACTTTCACTCCCTTTTATGATTTAAATAACAATGTCATAGATCAAGGGATAGCTATTTTTTTTAAATCACCAAACTCCTTTACTGGAGAAGATATACTTGAACTTCAAGGACATGGTGGGCAAGTTTTATTAGATTTAATTATACAAAACATTTTAAAAATTCCCGATATTAGAATGGCTAAACCTGGAGAATTTACCGAGAGAGCCTTTTTAAATGATAAAATAGACCTAACTCAAGCTGAAGCTATAGCAGACTTAATTAATGCAAGCTCTATAGAGGCTGCTAAATCAGCAATGAACTCGTTACAAGGTGAATTTTCAAAAAAAATAAATGAACTAGTGAAACAAATTATATATTTGAGAGTTTATGTAGAAGCTGCGATAGATTTTCCTGAAGAAGAAATCGATTTTCTCAATGATGGGAAAGTTAAAGATACATTAAATAAAATAGTTAAGTCTTTTGAAAATTTAAAAAGTGAAACAAAACAAGGCATATTATTAAAAGATGGCATGAAAGTCGTAATAGCAGGGAAACCTAATGCAGGCAAATCGAGTATACTAAACAAACTTTCTGGAAAAGATAGTGCTATTGTTACAGATATTGAAGGAACTACAAGAGATATAGTAAAAGAACATATCCACATTGATGGCATGCCCCTTCATATTATTGATACAGCAGGATTAAGAGATACTGAAGATAAAGTTGAACAATTAGGTATTCAAAAAGCGTGGAAAGAAATAGAGAGTGCAGATAAAGTATTACTAATATTAGATAGTTCTAAGGTAACAGATGTCCAAGATTCACTATCCTACTTTAAAAATAAAGAAAAACTTACTTTAATTTTAAATAAAAGTGATTTAAAAGAAAATAACGTCCAAAAACTTAACATACCACATGAAATTGATACTATAAGCGTTTCAGCTAAGACTGGTGATGGTATAAATAATTTAAAAAAATATCTCAAAAATTCAATGGGATACACTGGAGATAATGAAAGCAATATAATAGCTAGACAAAGACATCTAGATAGTATTAATAATGCTTTTGAACATTTAATTAATGGTAAATTAGCTTTAGAGGAATTAAATGCTGGTGAGCTTCTGGCTGAAGAGCTTAAAATTAGTCAAAGCTACTTAGATCAAATCACTGGTAAATTTTCATCTGATGATTTACTGACTGAAATTTTTTCATCTTTTTGTATAGGTAAATAAAATGCATCATATAAATATAATAACAGGAAGTACTCTTGGAGGAGCTGAGTATGTGGGTGATTGTTTAGCAAAAGAGCTTCAAAAAACAATATTACATCAGATATATTCTATGAACCAAATTTAAATGAAATTCCTTGTGAAGGCATATGGTTGATTATTTGTTCCACTCATGGTGCAGGAGATTATCCAGAGACAATAGAGCCTTTTGCCAAACAACTCCAAGAACAAAACCCTAATTTAAGTAATATATTGTTCTCAATTATCGCTATTGGTGACTCAAGTTACGATACTTTTTGTGGGGCTGGAAAAAAACTAGAAACATTACTACAGAAACTTAAAGCTCAATCATTAATACCAAGATTTGATATAGATGTCTCTTTAAACCCGATGCCTGAAGAAGCAACAAAAGATTGGACAACAGTCTTTATTGAAGCTCTAAAACAATGTTAATAACTTATTATAAAACCACATAACCCCCCTCTCTTATCCACATACAAAAAAAAACAAAAAAATATTTGTGGATAAGTTTCCTTTTGATCACAAAATAACAACAGATGATCAATAGTAAAATTACAGCTAATGATCTTCGTAACTAACTGATCATTATGATCTAATGTCAGTTAATAACAAGATCATAGATCCTTAATAATAGATCTAATAAAAAAGATCTATATAGATCTATATATATATATATATAAAGATCTTGTTAAAAAAGTTTTGTTTTTTTTAGATCAAAGGTAAAATAAGCATCTCTTATATATAGGTCTAAAAACAGAGGTAATTATGTTTTATAATGAAGAATACGATGTTATTGTTATAGGTGGCGGTCATGCTGGAACTGAAGCAGCTCTTGCGTCAGCTAGAACAAAACAAAAAACATTATTACTTACTCAAAATATTGATAATTTAGGACAAATGTCTTGTAACCCAGCTATTGGTGGAATAGGAAAGGGACATTTAGTCAAAGAAATTGACGCTATGGGTGGTTTAATGGCAGAAGCTATTGATCATTCTGGCATACAGTTTAGAACATTAAATTCTTCTAAAGGACCAGCAGTAAGAGCAACAAGAGCTCAAGCAGATCGTATTTTATATAAAAACTATATAAGAAATTATCTCGAAAACCAACAATATTTAGATATTTTTCAACAAGAAGTTATTGATCTAATCATTAATAATGAAAAAATTGAAGGCGTTATTTTAAATATGGGGGTAAAAATAAAAGCAAAATCTGTCGTTTTAACGGTAGGAACATTTTTATCCGGTCGTATCCATATAGGATTGAATAATCACTCTGGCGGAAGAGCTGGAGATTCAGCTTCAAACCAATTAGCTCATAATTTAAAACAGTATCCATTTCGTTTTGGTAGATTAAAAACTGGGACTCCACCTAGAATTGATTCAAGAACTGTCAACTTTGACCTTTTAGATAAACAATATGGAGATGAAATTTTACCTGTTTTTTCTTTTATTGGAGATAGAAACAATCATCCTAAACAAATTCCTTGTTATATTACTAATACTAATCAAAGAACACACGAAATTATACGAAATAACTTGGAAAGAAGCCCGATTTATTCAGGCGAGATTGATGGTATTGGTCCGAGATATTGCCCATCAATCGAAGATAAAGTTATGAGATTCGCTGATAAAAATAGTCATCAAATTTTCATTGAGCCTGAAGGGTTAACAACAAATGAATTATATCCTAATGGAATTTCTACAAGTCTACCCTTTGATGTTCAAATAGAAATAGTTAGATCTATGAGTGGATTTGAAAATGCAAGAATTACAAGGCCAGGGTATGCTATTGAATATGATTATTTTGATCCAAGAGATTTAAAACACACACTTGAAACAAAATTTATTAAAGGTTTATTTTTTGCTGGACAAATTAATGGTACTACTGGCTATGAAGAAGCAGCAGCACAAGGATTAATTGCAGGCTTAAATGCTTCAAGATATGTAAGTGAAAAAAGTCAGTGTATATTGAAAAGACATGAAGCTTACATAGGAGTTTTAATAGATGATTTATCGACTTTAGGAACTAAAGAGCCTTATCGAATGTTCACCTCTAGAGCAGAATATAGATTAAATCTGAGAGAAGATAATGCTGATTTAAGATTAACTGAAATGTCAAAAAAAATGGGATTAATTTCTGATTTAAGATGGAAAAGATTTAACCAGAAAAAAGAAAATATCGAAAAAGAAAAACAAAGATTAAAAGATATTTGGTTTAACCCCAATTCAACTGACATCAATGAATTAAATCATTTGTTAAAAAATAATTTGACAAAAGAAGTAAATGGCATCGATATTTTAAAAAGGCCTGAAGTGAAATATGAGTCATTAATTGAGATTAACAGATTTTATAAAGAAGATTTAGATTTAGAAGCTTGTAAGCAAGTAGAGATTCAAATAAAATATCAAGGTTATATTGATAGACAGATTGATGAAATAGATAAACAATTAAGATACGAGAATACAATACTCCCATCGGACTTTGATTATTCAAGTGTAAAGGGTTTGTCTAATGAGGTGGTTTCTAAGTTTAATGATTTTAAGCCTGAAACTATAGGAAAAGCGTCAAGAATTTCAGGTATTACTCCAGCTGCAATTTCGCTTTTATTGGTTTATTTAAAAAAACAGGGATTATTGAAAAAAGGTGCATAGCAAAGAATTAATTGAACAACTTGAGAGGCTAGTAAATAAAACAGATCTTGAAGTCAACTCAAAACAAATTAACCTTTTAGCAGAATACGTTTTATTACTTAAAAAATGGAATAAAGCGTATAACTTAACATCCATAAAAAATGAAAATGATATGCTCATAAAACATATTATGGATAGTTTAGTAGTTTCCCCTTTTTTAGAGGGTGAAAATTTTATCGATGTGGGTACTGGACCTGGCCTTCCTGGTATTCCTCTTTCGATTATAAATCCAAATCGAACTTTTTTTCTTTTAGATAGTTTAGGAAAGAGAACACGCTTTTTAAATCATGTAAAAGGAACATTAAGTTTAAAAAATATTAATATTGTGCAAAGTCGAGTTGAGAAATTTATACCAGATATTAAATTTGATGGTGTTTTGAGTCGAGCTTTTACCTCTATACCCAATATGCTTGAACTTTGTAATCATTTAGTAGATACCCAAGGCTTTTTTTATGCGTTAAAAGGGAATATTGATAAAGAAGAAGTTTCTCAAATTGATTCGTCGTATATTGTTACAGATATTTTTTCTTTAAAAGTTCCTGAGCTTAATGCTTCTCGTAGTTTAGTCAAATTAAAAAAACAAAAGCTTTTAAAAGGGGTTTAAAGTGGCAAAAATTATAGCATTTGCAAACCAAAAAGGTGGTGTAGGTAAAACCACATCAACAATAAACCTCGCAGCTTCATTAGCTGCTACAGAGAGGAATGTTTTAGTAATCGATTTAGATCCACAAGGCAATGCTACTATGGCAAGTGGTGTGGATAAATATGCGCTTAAAAACTCAATTTATGATTTATTAGTCGAAGATAATAGTATTGAAGATGTGCTTATACAAAATACTGCGGGAAAGTATGATTTAGTTGGTGCTAATGGCGACTTAACTGCAGCAGAAATAAAATTAATGGATTCATTTGCAAGAGAAATGAAGTTAAAGAATGCTTTAGAGCCAGTAAAAGATATTTATGATTTTATTTTAATTGACTGCCCTCCTTCTTTAAACTTATTAACAATAAATGCCATGGCAGCATCCAATTCTGTTATTATCCCTATGCAATGTGAATACTTTGCTCTTGAGGGATTAACAGCACTTTTAGATACAATAAATAAATTAACGAGTGTCTTAAATTCAAACCTTGTTATAGAGGGATTACTTCGTACTATGTTTGATCCCAGAAATAAGTTAGCAAATGAAGTATCACAGCAATTGAAAAGCCATTTCGGTAGTAAGGTCTTCAGGACAATTATTCCCAGAAATGTTAGGTTAGCAGAGTCACCCAGCCATGGTTTGCCCGCAATCTTTTATGATAAATATTCTAATGGTGCTAAAGCTTATTTGGCTCTTGCAGGAGAGTTATTAAGAAAATATGATAGTTTAGATCAAACAGTAATAAATGGATAAAATTAATATGACAAAACACAAAAGAGGACTGGGCAGAGGTTTAGATGCTTTACTATCAATATCTAATGTGACACAAGACAAAGAAATTAAAGAAGTAGATGAAATTACAACTAATGATATTGTAGAATTACCTATCAATGATTTAGTTCCTGGTGAGTATCAGCCAAGAAAACTTTTAGATCAAGATAAAATTGATGAATTAAGTTTATCTATTAAAAAACATGGTCTTTTACAACCTATATTAGTTCAGAAAAAAGCACAGTATTATGAAATAATTGCTGGAGAAAGGCGATGGAGAGCTTGTAAGCTAGCAGGCCAAACAAAGATAAAATGTATTCAAAAACAATACGATAATAGAGAAACAATAGCTGTATCTTTAATTGAAAACTTACAAAGAGAAGATTTAAATGTGATTGAAGAAGCCCAGGCTCTTTATAGAATGCAAACAGAATTCAATTTAACGCATGAAGAAATTGCAGATATAATCGGTAAATCTAGGGCTACTGTAACTAACTTAATGAGATTGAATAAATTGACAGAAGAAGTCAAAGCTTTAGTTATAAACCAAAAATTAGAAATGGGACATGCACGAGCTATATTAAGCTTAGATGAAAGCAAACAGCTAGTCATTGCAAAGCAGGTAATTGATAATAAATTAAATGTCAGACAAACGGAAGATTTAATCAAAAATAAAAACATAAATCAGGCAAGAAAGAAAAGAACAGAAATCAGAAGTACTTTTAATACATTTGAAGAAACATTGTCTAAAAGGTTTAATAGTGATGTAACAATTAAGCAAAACTCTAAAGGCAAGGGTACAATTAGTATAAATTTTGATAATAATGCTAAATTAGATGAATTAATTAAGTTATTGCAATAAAAAGATACTTTTAAGGTTTACATTAACAAATATGAAAAGTATAATTTCATATTTAAAAATAAATCAATTATAAAGATGACGACGTGTTTTCTCCGATTATAAAAGATGGAATACGACTAGCAAAAAAATAATTTGTATAGAAATAGCGTTAACGATGTTAATTTCAACTGTTATTATTGTATTTGCGGGCAAGTATGCTGGAATCTCCTCTTTGATAGGAGGTGTAATATTTATTTTAGCTAACATAGTGTTTTGTTTTAAAGCCTTTATTTTTTCAGGAGCAAGACAAAAGCAACAAGTTATCAAAAGTTTTTTTTGGGGAGAAACACTTAAATTTATAATTATAATTTTCTCCATTGTATTTGTGAATAGTGTATTTTCAATACAAATATTTTTTATGTTGGGAATGCTTCTTTTTTTGCTATTCATTAATGCTTTTTTACCTTTTATTATTAAACAGATATAGGATAAATCATGGCCGAAGTGATTAATGGACAACCCTTAACACCTACAGAGTACATAAATCATCATTTAACTAGTAATAAATTTCCACATGAATCACTAAATTCTTTCTTGCAAGTAAATGTTGATATCTTATTCTTTTCAACTGTTTTGGGGCTATTATTTATAGTTTTATTCTATGTAGCTTCTAGAAAAGCATCGTCAGGTGTTCCTGGTAAATTTCAATGTGCAGTTGAGATACTTTTTGATTTTATAAATACGAATGTGAAAGATATCTTTCATGGAAAAAGTCGCTTGATAGCGCCTCTAGCTATGACGATATTTGTTTGGATTTTTTTAATGAATTTGATGGATTTGATACCTGTTGATTTATTACCACATCTGGCAAATGTATTGTTTGGAATATCTTATTTAAGAGTTGTACCGACAGCTGATATAAATGTCCCTCTTGCACTAGCATTAGGAGTTTTTATTTTAATAATTTTCTATAGTATAAAAATAAAAGGTCTTGGAGGATATTTGAAAGAATTAGCTTTTCATCCTTTTAATCACAAGGCTTTAATACCAGTAAATCTTATATTTGGTTTAATTGAACTAATTGCAAAACCAATTTCTTTATCTATGCGTTTGTTTGGAAATATGTTTGCTGGAGAAGTCGTTTTTATCTTAATTGCGGGTTTAATACCATATTATCTGCAATTTATGGGCTCTTTACCTTGGGCTTTATTTCATATTTTAGTTATTACGATTCAAGCTTTTGTTTTCATGATGTTAACGGTTGTCTATTTAGCCCAAGCTCATGAAAAACATTAAATTTTTTAAACACTAATTTTTTACAAATATAGACAATTGTGTCTAATTTTAAATTAAACTGGAGAAAATAATGGAAACTGTTTTAGGTTTATCTGCAATAGCATGTGGTTTACTAATTGGTTTGGCTGCTCTTGGAACAGCAATAGGATTTGGTATATTAGGTGGTAAATTTTTAGAAAGTGCCGCGCGACAACCAGAAATGGCGCCAATGCTTCAAGTTAAAATGTTTATTGTAGCAGGTCTTTTAGATGCAGTAGCGATGATATCTGTTGTTGTTGGGTTCTTGATTATGTTTGCAAACCCTTTTATACAATAAGTTTCTCTAATTTTTAGGAGAATTTTTTATTATGATAAACATAAATCTCACGTTATTTGGACAAATGATTTCTTTTGTAATATTTGTTCTTATATGCATGAAATATATATGGCCTCCGGTTATGAAAGCTATTGAAGACAGACAGTCTAAAATTGCGGATGGTCTAGCTGCAGCTGATAAAGCAACTCAAGACTTATCCGATGCAAAAGACAAAGTGGCAGATATGCTTTCTGAAGCCAAATTCAAAGCTTCTGAAATTATTGAGCAAGCTAATAAAAGAAAATCTCAAATAATTGATGAAGCAAGAGTTGAAGCTAACAAAGAAAGAGAAATGATAGTTAGCCTTGGCCATGCAGAAGTAATGTCAGAAAAGTCTAAAACTGAAGATGAATTAAGAAAGAAGCTTTCTTCTCTAGTTATTTCTGGTACAGAAAAAATTATTGAAAAGTCGATTGATGAAGATCTTCATAAAGAGATTTTAGATAAAATCAAAGCAGATATTTAATCTAATTTTTAGGAGATTTTATGGGTGAAAAAATCACATTAGCAAGGCCATATGCCAAAGCTTCATTTGATTTTGCTATGAAAACAAACTCATTGAGTGTTTGGTCACAATTTATGAATTTGTTAAAAGAAGTAACCCTCAACTCTAAAACATTAAATGCTTTAGAGGAAAGTGGAGAATCATCAAGAGTGATTGAGTTCTTATCTAATTTAAGCGATGACTCTATTCGTGAAAAAGTTAGAAACTTAATCCATGTTGTAATTTACCATAATAGATTAAGTCTTTTACCAGAAATTTGTGAAGAGTTTTTTAACTTAAAAAATCTATATGAAAATACTATTTCAGTGGATTTGATTTCGGCTATTGAGCTCTCAAATGAAGATAAAGGTGACTTACAAACTAAACTAGAAAAACGCTTTTCTAAAAAAGTAAAGCTTAATTGTCAAATAGATTCATCCTTGCTCGGTGGAATTATTGTTCGAGCAAAAGATGAAGTTTTGGATTATTCACTACGTGGAAAATTGAAACGTATGAATAACATATTACAATCTTAAAAGGGTATTGTAACATGCAACTTAACTCTGTAGAAATCAGTGATTTAATTGAAAAAAGAATTGAAGATTTCAATTCTAGTACTGAACTTAAAAATGAAGGAACAATTGTTTCTGTCAGTGATGGCATTATTCGTATAAACGGCCTTGCTGATGTTATGCAAGGTGAAATGATTGAATTACCAAATAAAAAATATGCACTTGCTTTGAATTTAGAAAGAGATTCTGTTGGTGCTGTAGTTATGGGTTCTTATTCAGATATCCAAGAAGGCACTAAAGTTACTAGTACTGGTAAGATTTTGGAAGTGCCTGTTGGTAAAGGGTTACTTGGTCGTGTTGTTAATACATTAGGCGAACCCATTGATGGTAAAGGACCTATTTCATACGAGCAAACAAGTCCTATAGAAGTTATTGCGCCGGGTGTAATTGACAGAAAATCTGTAGATCAACCTCTACAAACAGGCTACAAAGCCGTTGACTCCATGATTCCGATTGGTAGAGGACAAAGAGAGTTAATTATAGGCGATCGCCAAACAGGTAAGACAGCTTTGGCTATAGATGCAATTATTAACCAAAAAGATTCCGGTGTATTTTCTGTTTATGTAGCTATAGGCCAAAAAGCATCAACAGTTGCAAATGTAGTCAGAAAGTTAGAAGAACATGGTGCTTTGAGTAATACGATTGTAGTTGTTGCATCTGCTTCTGAATCTGCCGCTTTACAATATTTAGCACCTTATGCCGGATGTACAATGGGTGAGTTTTTCCGAGATAGAGGGGAGGACGCATTAATAGTTTATGATGATTTGACTAAACAAGCTGTTGCTTATAGGCAAATATCCTTACTTTTAAAACGACCACCAGGAAGAGAGGCCTATCCAGGTGATGTTTTTTATTTACACTCAAGATTACTAGAAAGAGCTGCGAGAGTAAGTGAACATTATGTTGAGAAATTTACTGAAGGAAAAGTTAAGGGAAAAACAGGCTCTCTAACAGCTTTGCCTATTATTGAAACCCAGGCTGGTGATGTTTCAGCATTTGTTCCTACAAACGTAATATCTATTACAGATGGACAAATTTTTCTTCAGACTGAATTATTTAATGCTGGTATAAGACCGGCTGTTGATGCAGGTATTTCCGTATCACGTGTAGGTGGCGCAGCGCAAACAAAAATTATTAAAAAATTGTCTGGTGGAATTCGAACAGCTTTGGCTCAGTATAGAGAGTTAGCTGCCTTTTCTCAATTTGCATCTGATTTAGATGATGTTACGAAAAAGCAACTTCAACATGGACAAAAAGTAACTGAACTTATGAAGCAAAAACAATTTCATCCTATGTCAATAGCTGAGCAAGCATTGTCTGTATTTGCTGTTGAGAAAGGTTATTTAGAAGATGTTGAAATTGATAAGATATTAGATTTTGAAGCCTCTTTGATTTCTTTTGCAAAAGATAAGTACAGTAATTTGGTATCAGAAACGAATGAAACAGGAAGTTGGGATAAAGATATTGAAAATAAATTTCATGATCTTTTGAAAGACTTTAAATCTACACAGACTTGGTAGAAAGATAAAAGGGTTTCTTAGGAGCGTTTATGCCATCAACTAAAGAAATTAGAACTAAAATTGGTAGTGTTAAAAATACTCAAAAAATAACCAAGGCAATGGAGATGGTTGCAGCCTCAAAAATGAGGAAAACACAAGATGCAATGTTAGCTGCCCGACCTTATGCTGAAACTATAAGGAAGCTTATTAGTCATATTGCTCTTGGTGCATTAGAGTATAAACACCCATATTTTGAAGAAAGAAAAGTTAGTAGAGTTGGATATATTATAATCTCTTCTGATCGAGGCTTATGTGGAGGGTTAAATATGAATTTATTTAAGAAAACACTCGAAAACATTAAGTCTTGGCATGAAGAAAATGTTGATATTGATATTGCAATCATTGGCACAAAAGCTACAACTTTTTTCAAAAGCTACGGGGGAAATATTGTTGCCCAAGTATCAGGTATTGGAGATAAGCCAGAATTAAATGACTTTATTGGTGTGGTAAATGCCATGGTTAGGGAGTTTGATTCAGGGAAAGTTGATAAACTTTACTTAGCAAGTAATGAGTTTATCAATACTATGGTTCAAAAACCGAATATTGAGCAGCTTCTTCCTTTGCCAAAATCAGAAGAAGAAGATATGCATAGATCTCATTCTTGGGATTATATTTACGAGCCAGATCCAAAAGCAATTTTAGATCATTTATTGAGAAAATATATTGAATCACAAGTATATCACGGTGTTATTGAGAATTTAGCGTGCGAACAAGCTGCAAGAATGGTAGCAATGAAAGCTGCAACTGATAATGCTGGTAATTTAATTGATGAATTACAATTGGTATACAATAAAGCGAGACAAGCTGCAATCACACAAGAAATATCAGAAATTGTTTCTGGTGCATCTGCAGTTTGATTAAAATAATTTTATAGAGGATAAATTATGTCTACTGGTAAAATCATCCAAATAATTGGAGCGGTTGTTGATGTAGAGTTTCCAAAAGATTCTGTTCCTAAAATATATGACGCTATTAAAGTCACAAAAAGTGAAAATAGCACAATAACTTTGGAAGTCCAACAACAAATCGGTGGTGGAGTTGTTAGATGTATTGTAATGGGAAGCTCAGATGGTTTAAAAAGAGGTTTGCTAGCTACTAATACAAATAAACCAATCGAAGTTCCTGTTGGTGAAGCTACACTTGGAAGAATAATGAATGTGCTTGGTGAACCAATAGATGAAAGGGGCCCAGTTGAGTCAGAAAAATATGAAATTCATCGTAAGGCTCCTTCATTTGATGAGCAATCAAACCAAACAGAAGTTTTAGAAACGGGTGTTAAAGTTATTGATTTAATGTGCCCTTTCGCCAAAGGTGGTAAAATTGGTTTATTTGGTGGAGCTGGCGTTGGTAAAACAGTCAATATGATGGAGTTAATTAATAATATTGCACTTAAACATTCAGGTCTTTCAGTTTTTGCTGGTGTTGGTGAACGAACTCGTGAAGGTAACGATTTTTACCATGAGATGCAGGAAGCTGGAGTTGTTGATATTGAAGATCAGGCTAAATCTAAAGTTGCAATGGTATATGGTCAAATGAATGAGCCACCAGGTAACCGATTAAGAGTTGCTTTAACTGGACTAACAATGGCTGAAAAATTTAGAGATGAAGGCAAGGATGTACTTTTATTTATTGATAATATTTATCGATATACGCTAGCAGGTACTGAGGTTTCAGCTCTTCTTGGTAGAATGCCATCAGCTGTTGGATATCAACCAACATTAGCTGAAGAAATGGGTGTTTTGCAAGAAAGAATTACATCGACTAAAACAGGCTCTATCACATCTGTACAAGCAGTTTATGTCCCCGCAGATGATTTAACAGATCCTTCTCCTGCTACAACTTTTGCACACTTAGATGCTACTATAGTTCTTTCAAGACAAATAGCATCCTTAGGTTTATACCCAGCAATAGATCCATTAGATTCAACTTCAAGGATGTTAGATCCACTGGTAGTTGGTCAAGAGCACTATGATATTGCTAGAGGTGTCGAGTCTACTTTGCAACGTTATAAAGAATTGAAAGATATCATAGCTATATTAGGTATGGATGAACTATCAGAAGATGATAAGCAAATTGTTTCTAGAGCTAGAAAGATAGAAAGATTTTTAACTCAACCATATCATGTTGCTGAAGTTTTTACTGGAGATCCAGGGTTGCATGTTTCTTTGAATGATACATTGAGGAGTTTTAAGGGGCTTTTAGCTGGTGAATATGATAATATTCCAGAACAAGCTTTCCTTTATTGTGGTTCAATAGAAGACGTTCTCGAAAATGCTAAAAAACTTAAGAGCGCTTAATTATGGCAGGTATAACTTTTCTTTTGGAAGTTGTGAGTGCTGAGAAAAAATTAGTTTCTCAGCAAGTTGAGAATATTAGAGTAACAGGTACAGAGGGCGAGCTTGGTATTTATGCGGGGCATACGCCTCTTTTAACTTCGATAAAGCCTGGTTTGGTTAAAATCAAACTAAAAGATGGTCGTGAAGAAGTGATTTATCTTTCTGGCGGGGTCTTGGAAGTTCAACCTAATGCGGTAATTATTTTAGCGGAAACTGCTATTCGAGGCGAAAATCTTGATAAAGATAAAATAGAAAAGGCGAGAAAACAAGCCGAGCATTTGATGACCAATAGTAATAGTGAAATTGACTTTGCAAGAGCTAGTTTGGATTTAGAAAATGCTATGGCTAAACTTCGAGTCATTGAAATGATAAAACATAGAAAATAAAGGCCTTTTTAAAGGTCTTTTTTATAGAGGACAATTATGGATTTAAATGCAATCATTTTGGCTGCTGGGAAAGGCACACGAATGAAATCCAACAAGCCGAAGGTACTTCATGAGCTTGCATCTAAGCCAATGGTAAACCATGTTATCGATACCTGTAAGGAAATTCGTTGTAAGACTATTTCTGTTGTTTATGGGTATCAACCAGATATGATGAAAAAAGCTCTCGAAAAAGAAAAATTGACTTGGATTTATCAGAAAGAGCAATTAGGAACGGGACATGCCGTTCAAATAGCCCTAAATGATAAAAATAAATCTGATAAAATATTGGTACTATATGGAGATGTCCCTCTAATAACAAAGAAAACGATTAATAGGCTAATAGAAAGTCAGCCTAAGGGAGGTATTGCTTTTCTGACATGTATAAAAGAAAATCCTAAAGGTTTTGGAAGAATTTGTAAAAAAAATGAGTTAATTGAATACATTGTTGAAGAGAAAGATGCTAATTCAAAAGAAAAAGAAATAAAAGAAATTAATACTGGCGTTTTAGTAGCTGATGCCAAAGATTTAGCCTTATGGTTAAGTCAAATTAATAATAATAATGCTCAGAGAGAATATTATCTTACTGATATTGTTAAGGTTGCAAATAATCATGGTCGAAAAGTTGTTGCTGTTACAACAGACAATGAAATGGAAGTAGAGGGAGTTAATAGTAAATCTCAACTGTCAGCTTTGGAAAGAACATATCAGAGTTTTCTGGCAAAAACTTATATGGATGAAGGATTAGAAATTAATGATCCGACACGATTTGATGTTAGAGGTGAGTTAACTTTTGGTCAAGATGTATTCGTTGATAATAATGTTATTTTCGAAGGGAGAGTCAGTTTAGGTAATAATGTAAGAATTTCATCTAATTGCATTATAAGAGATTCAGTCATTGACGATAATACTGAAATTTTATCCTTTTCTTCGATCGAAGAGTCTAAAATCGGCAGTAATTGCATTGTTGGTCCCTACGCAAGATTACGCCCACAGACTAAATTAAAAAATAGTGTTAAAGTTGGAAATTTTGTTGAAATCAAAAAAACAACAATAGATGATCTTTCGAAAGTTAATCATTTATCTTATATAGGTGATACATCTATAGGTAAGAAAGTGAATATTGGTGCAGGGACAATAACTTGTAATTATGATGGAGTGAATAAATTTCAAACTGAAATTGAAGATGATGTTTTTATTGGTTCTAATTCTTCATTGAGAGCTCCATTATTAATAAAAAATGGGTCTACAATTGGTGCTGGTTCAGTTATTACAAAAAATGTCTCTGAAAAGGAGCTGGTTTTTAATAAGGCTCCGATAGTTAAGTCCACGTCTTGGGTTAGACCAAAAAAAATAAAAGATGATAAGTAAGTTCTTTTGGAACTTACTTTATAAGAAAACTTTAAATGCCTTATTATTACTTACATTTGTAAACTTGTAGTTAAGATTTTTTAGATAGTTCAAGAGTTCTTTTTTATCCGTATGTTTAACATCAAAACCACATAATACTTTTCCATAATCTGAACCTTGGTTTCTATAATTAAATAGAGTTATGTTAGTTCCCTTTATTAAATGGTTTAAAAATATTCTTAGTGCTCCCGGATATTCGGGAAACTCAAAGCTAAATAATAATTCTTCAATATTTTCTTTTGTTTTTCCACCAATCATATATTTGATATGCTGCTTCGCAATTTCATCATTAGATAAATTAAAAGCATCATAACAAGCATCTTTAAGGTCTTTTTGAATTTCTTTTATTTCATCCAAACCACTTGATAATCTTATTCCAATCAATATGTTAGCATTTTTGCTATTATTAAACCTGTAGTTAAATTCTGTAATATTTCGTCCTTTTAATTTGTTATATAACTTTAAAAACTCACCAACTTTTTCAGGAATTTTTACAGCAAATAACGCTTCTTTTTGTTCACCAATCTCACTTCTCTCTGAAATGTATCTTAAACTATTAAAATTTAGATTTGCTCCTGTAAGAATGGTTGCAAAACTTTTATTTTCTATATTATGTAGAGATATATATTTTTTTATTCCTGCTAAACCCATTGCCCCTGATGGTTCTGAAATTGCTCTCGTATCTTCAAAAATATCTTTGATAGCAGAACAAATTTCATCACTATTTACCAAAATAATATCATCGACATAATCTTTACATATTCTGAAAGTCTCTGTTCCAATCTTTTTTACAGCAACACCATCAGCAAAACGTCCTACATGATTTAAAGATTTAGGTTTACCAGTCTTAAGTGCCTCATATAAACACGGAGATTCCTCCGATTCAATTGCAATTATTTTTATATCAGGTATTAATTGTTTGATTAGTATAGCGATGCCGGATATTAAACCGCCTCCGCCAACAGGAATAAAAATATAGTTTAAATGACTATTTTGTTGAAATATTTCTAAACCTATTGTTCCTTGACCAGTTATTATATCTGGATGATCAAAAGGAGGTATAAATTTTAAGTTTTGTTCTTTAGATAGTTTTAAAGCATAATTTTGCGCTTCGTCAAAGTTTACGCCATGAAGAATTACCTCAGCGTCTAAGTTTTTAACAGAATTTATTTTTATTTCTGGAGTGATATTTGGCATTACAATTTTTACAGGAATATTTAACTTTTTTCCAGATAAAGCTAGTCCTTGGGCATGGTTACCTGCGGATGCTGTAATTACCCCATTTATGTTAGAGGACTTTATTTTATAAAGCATATTATAAGCACCTCTTAACTTAAATGAATGCACAATTTGTTGATCTTCCCTTTTAATAAAAACCAAATTTTTTGTTTTAGTTGAAATTTTTTTTAATTTTTGGAAATCAGTTACTCTAGCCACATCATAAACAGGAGCTTTAAGAATATTTTTTAAATAATCATTTTCAGTCAGCATAAAATTACTTATTATTACTTATTTTAATTTAGATAAATCTCTAACAGCACCTTTATCTGCACTTGTGGCCAAGGAAGCATATGCTTTTAAAGCTGCAGAGACAGTTCTTTTTCTTTGTTTGGGTTTCCATCCACTTAGTGCTTGCTTTGTATATCTTTCTTTTAATAGATCATCTGGTACTAAAAGATTAATAGCTCTTGTTTTAATATTTATTTCAATAATGTCATTATTTTGAATTAAAGCAATAGCACCTTTATTAGCAGCCTCTGGAGAAATATGACCAATTGAAAGACCACTAGTTCCGCCAGAAAATCTACCGTCAGTTATGAGTGCACATTTTGTTCCTAGCCCCATTGATTTGAGGTATGTTGTAGGATAGAGCATCTCTTGCATACCTGGACCACCTTTTGGTCCTTCATATCTTATAACTACAACATGTCCTGCTTGTACAGTTCCATTTAATATATTTTTAACAGCATCTTCTTGAGATTCGAAAACGATAGCCTTTCCCTTAAAGTAAAGGTTAGATGGATCGACGCCAGCTGTTTTTACGATACATCCATTTATAGCTATATTTCCCTTTAATACAGCTAATCCTCCATCTTGACTGTAGCAGTTCTCAATGTTTCTTATACAACCATTTTTTCTATCAGTGTCTAAATTGTCCCATCGACAATCTTGAGAGAAGGCTCTAGTGGTTCTGATTCCAGCAGGACCAGCACTAAAAAGACGTTTGATGTCATTGTTATGAGTTGTCATTATATCAAACTCATCTACCAATTCATGAAAGTATTTTCCTTGTATATTAAAAACGTCAGAATTCAATAAATTTGCTCTATTAAGCTCGGCAAGAATGCTCCAAACACCACCAGCTCTGTGAACATCTTCCATGTGATACTTTGGGGTTGATGGGGCTACTTTGCATAAATGTGGGATTTTTTTTGACATTAAATCTATATCATTCATATCAAAGTCTATATTTCCTTCTTGTGCTGCAGCTAGGAGGTGAAGAACTGTATTTGTAGAACCCCCCATAGCAATATCAAGAGCCATTGCATTTTCAAAAGATTGTCTTGATGCAATTTCTCTAGGTAAAACTCGATAATCATCCTTTTCGTAATAATCTTTTGTTATTTTGACTATCTGGCGTGCAGCTTTTAGAAAAAGCTCTTTTCTATCTGAATGTGTTGCTAAGAGGGAACCATTAGATGGAAAACTTAAACCTAATGCTTCAGTTAGACAATTCATCGAGTTTGCGGTGAACATACCCGAGCATGATCCACATGTGGGGCATGCAGATTTTTCAATTTTTTCTGACTCTTCATCAGAAATATTAGGATCGGCACTTTTTATCATGGCATCAACTAAATCGATTTTTATCGTATCTTTAGAAAGCTTGGTTTTACCTGCTTCCATAGGACCACCTGATACAAAAATTGTAGGTATGTTTAATCGCATAGAAGCCATTAACATACCAGGCGTGATCTTATCACAATTTGAAATACAAACCATTGCATCTGCACAGTGTGCATTTACCATATATTCAACAGAGTCAGCAATGAGCTCTCTAGAAGGTAAAGAATATAACATTCCACCATGTCCCATAGCTATGCCATCATCTACTGCAATTGTATTAAACTCTTTGGCTATTGCACCTGAGCGCTCTATTTCAGCAGCAACAAGTTGACCAATATCTTTTAGATGAACATGACCAGGTACGAATTGGGTAAATGAATTTACTACAGCAATTATAGGTTTTCCAAAGTCACTGTCTTTGACCCCAGTAGCTCTCCAGAGTGCTCTTGCTCCAGCCATATTTCTTCCATGGGTAGTTGTTTTAGATCTATATGAAGGCATTTAATTTTTCTCCTTTATATTTGTGAGCCAACCCCATTTATCTTCAAAGCTGCCATTAAACAATCCAAAATATGAATCTTGAATTTTTTTTGTTATTTCTCCTCTATTACCATCACTTATTGTAATCTTATCAACACTACGAACGGGAGTGACTTCAGCAGCAGTTCCTGTCATAAAAATTTCATCAGCCAAATATAATGATTCTCTTGTAATAGCTTGTTCCTTTACTTCAATATTAAGATATTTGGCAATTTGAATGACTGAATCTCTAGTAATACCAAGTAAAATAGAATTTGTGGCAGGCGGAGTAATTAATGTGTTATTTTTGACTATGAATATGTTTTCACCGGCACCTTCTGATAAAAGTCCATTAATATCAAGAGCTATACCTTCATGATAACCATGGCGTCGAGCTTCACTTCCAACTAAAACGGATGATAGGTAATTACCTCCAGCTTTTGCTGCAGTAGGTATTGTATTTGGTGCTGCTCTATTCCAACTTGAAGTCATTGCATCAACTCCTTTATCTAAAGCCTCTTTACCTAAATATGATCCCCATGGAAAAGCGGCAATCATTATATTCATATCTACATTTTCCGGGGGACATACGCCAAGGCCAAATTCATCAGAAAAAAAAGCAAGAGGTCTAATGTACGCAGCTGAAAGATTATTCTTCAAAAGAATGTCAATACAAGCATCACTGAGATTTTTTAAGCTATATGGAATTTCAAAATGGTATATTTTTGCAGAGTCTTTAAGCCTTTTAATGTGTTCATTTAATCGGAAAACACATGGACCTTGGGGTGTTTCATAACAACGAATTCCTTCAAAGAATGAGGTTCCGTAATGAAGGCTATGCGATAGTACGTGTACTTGGGCATTTTCCCATGGAACAATTTCTCCTTTAAACCATATATACTTTGCTTTTTTTTTCATTTAATTCTCTCTTTTTGAAACTCATGATAAAAGGCGTTAGATTGAGCTTACCATGATGACAACTTTGACTTAACTCAGTAGTCTTTTTTTTAAACATCTTTAATTACTTCAATTTACTGTATTGAATGTTAACAATGTTTTATGATTAATGTTTATTTTGTATAATTATAAGTTATAGTTATATCTTAAAACTAAGATAAATCTTTTTACTTTAATACTATATTAATTTTTTTTTTTTCTAAAGTGATATATTTTCAACTAATAATTGAATTATTGGCATAAACATGAATATCAGGAACTTAAAACTTTTTGTACGACTCGCATATCATAAGAATTTTTCTCAAACAGCGCTAGAAAATAATATTACACCATCTGCTTTGAGCAGAATTATTAAAGGAATGGAGGATGAATTAGGTTTTATTATTTGTGAAAGAAATAATAGAGTCGTACGAATAACTGAACAGGGAAAAAAGTTATTAGAAACAGCCAAAAAAATAGATGAAATTTGGTTTGATTATAAAAGCTCTTTAAATAAAAAACATACATTTTCAGGTAAGCTGAAGATTTTTAGTTCCGTTACAGCTAGTTACAGTCATTTACCCTTTTTGATTAAAAAAATACAAAATATTTCTGATCAAATCGCTATAAGTGTAAGTACGGGTGATCATGAAATGGGTTTTAAATACGTTGCTTCTGGACAGTGCGACTTATCAATATGTATAAAACCCACTCAAAATTTACAAAATACTAATTTTTTTAATTTATCTGAAATAAAGCTAATATTAATTTATCCAACTAATTTCAAAACAAGCTTCTGCCTTGATAGTATTTTTAAACATCCTATTATTTTACCTTCTCAAGGTTTCATAAGAGCAAAAATAAATAATTGGCTGAAAATAAATAACTTAACCCCCCCTATTTTTGCTGAAGTCACAGGTAATGAAATTATAGCTAATATGGTTTCTTTGGGTTATGGTTTTGGTATTATCCCAGAGCCAGTATTAGAATTTTGTCCAGTATCTAATAAGATTAGCAAATATCAATTAGATAGTTTGCCATGTTTTTCTTTAGGGGTTCTCTACAAGACTGAAAAGAATAGTCTGGTGAATGCACTTATGCGAGAGATGTTTTATAGTGATTAAAAGATTGGGATTTGACTTTTAGCTATATAGATAATTTACATAAAAATGGATAAATTTTTGATATTTTTAATACTTTGGTTTATCATTTTGTTCTTTTATTTGTTAAATTTTTCAGATTTAGTTAGCTTACAAATAATTATTTAAAGATTGTCTTTACATAAAATTGGGTTTTATATGAAAAAAAATAACGTTAAGATTACTGTTGTAGGTATTGGTTACGTCGGCTTGTCTAATTCAGTTCTGTTATCTCAAAAAAACAAAGTCGTAGCATTGGATCTTTCTCAAGAAAAAGTAGATGCAATCAATAATAGAGTGTCTCCAATTTCAGACTCTTTGATACAAGAATATCTTAACAGTGAAAAACTTGATTTGTGCGCAACTACAGATAAAGAGTTTGCTTATAAAGATACTGAGTTCGTTATTATATCTACACAAACAGATTATGATCCTAAAACAAATTATTTTAATACTTCATCTATTGAAAATGTTATTCAAGATGTATTAAATATTAACCCTAAAAGTACTATTGTTATTAAATCCACTATACCAGTAGGTTATACAAAAAAATTAAAAGCCCAATTTAATACAGACAATATTATTTTTTCTCCTGAATTTTTGAGGGAAGGAAATGCCTTATTCGATAATTTATATCCATCTAGAATTGTAGTTGGAGAAAAGAGTGAAAGAGCTGAAAAGTTTGCAAATTTATTACGATCCTGTAGTAAGAAGCCAGATGTTAAAGTTCTTTTTACTGACTCAACTGAGGCAGAAGCTATTAAATTATTTTCAAATACATACTTGGCTATGAGAGTAGCCTATTTTAATGAATTAGATACATATGCATTAACACATAACCTGAATACTTTAGATCTTATCAAAGGGGTAAGCTTGGATCCGAGAATTGGGGATCATTACAATAATCCAAGTTTTGGCTATGGTGGATATTGTTTACCCAAAGATACAAAACAATTATTAGCAAACTATTCAGACGTACCGTCTAATTTAATAGAAGCAATTGTAAAAGCTAATACTACAAGAAAAGATTACTTGGCATCTCTTATAATTGAAAAGAACCCTAAACGGGTCGGTATATATAGATTGGTTATGAAATCAGGATCTGATAACTTTAGGAGTAGTGCAATTCAGGGAATTATGAAGAGAGTTAAAGCTAAAGGAATTGAAGTTATAATATACGAGCCAGAAATGAGAGATGATACTTTTTATAACTCCAGAAATTATAGAAACTTTGATGATTTTAAAAAAAATTCAGATATTATATTAGCTAATCGCATGGTTGATGAATTAAACGATGTAAAATATAAAGTATTTACACGAGATATTTTTAATCAAGATATTTAAGAAATAAGAATAATTATGAATAAATTTAAATACTATTTTACGAATATATTGGATCAAGAAGACAAAAAAAAATTCCTCAAATACATCTTAGTTTTGTTTTTGGGTAGTGCTTTTTCGGTCTTAGGAATTGGGGTTGTTATCCCTTTTATTAACTTACTCATTCAACCGGAAAAGATAATGTCCTTTTCTTTAGCTAAAGGTTGGAGTTACCATGAGTTGATGGTTTTTTTTACTGTGCTATTAGTCATGGCTTTTTTTATAAAAAATACTGTTGCTCTGATGTTGATTAATTATCAGTATAAGTTTTTATTTAGTTTAACTGCAAAAATACAAAAAAAACTCTTTTCAGGTTATATAACAGCACCTTATGAATATCATTTGAATCGTAACACACCAAATTTGATTAAAATCGTTAACAATGAAACAACACTTTTTTCAAACTATATTGTTGCACCTTTGGGCACAGTTTTTACTGAAACTTTTTCTTCAATGTTTGTTATTATTGTTTTGTTTTACCTTAATCCAGTGTTTACATCTTTAGTTGCATTATTTTTAGGTTTAGGGGTTTATTTGTTTATGAGAGCTATCAAGAAAAAAATAGAGTTTTATAGTTTGAGGCGATCAAAATCATGGACATCAATGACTCAAAATGTTTTAGATGGACTTACAGGTATTAAAGAAACAAAACTTTATCATAATGAAGAAAAGTTTTTAACTAACTTCTCAAAAGAAGCTAACTCTATTAATACTTCAAGCTCATTCCAGTTAACGTTTCAATCAGCACCAAGGATGTTAATTGAGTTTATAGGGCTTACAGTTGTTATGTGTGTATTATGTGGGTTTGTTTTGTATGGTGAGTCCTCACAAAACATGTTTTTATTACTTGGAGTTTTCGGGGTTGCCGCTGCTCAACTCTTACCTAGTTTAAATAGATTGACTCAAGCATTAGTTCAAATTAAATATGGCATGCCAGCACTAGTTTCTATTTATGAAGAGTTAAATAAAATAGAAATTCCAAATAAAGATTATTTTTCCAATAAATCAAAAAGTGAAAGGACAAATTTTAAACACTCCATTAATTTAAAGGATCTTTATTTTAATTTTTCAGATGGAACAAAAGCAATTGATGGTGTAAATGTTGAAATTTATAAAAATCAAAAAATTGCATTTGTTGGAGAGTCTGGAGCAGGTAAAACAACATTAGTCGATGTAATTTTGGGTATGTATGAACCCTCATCAGGAAAAATTTATCTAGATGGGGAGTATATCGATAGTGAGTCTAAAAAAACGAGATATCAAAAATTATTTGCTTATATTCCTCAATCTATAATTCTTTATGATAAAAGTATTAGAGAAAATGTTGCTTTTGGTATTGATGAAGATTTGATTGACGATGAGCTTGTGAAAGATTGTTTGAAGTCGGCTCAATTACTTGATTTTGTTGGTAGCCTTGACAAAAGAGAGTTTTCAGTAATTGGTGAATCTGGCACTAGATTATCAGGAGGACAACGTCAAAGGCTTGGTATTGCGCGTGCTTTATATAAAAGACCAAAAATTTTAGTTATGGATGAAGCAACTTCTGCACTAGACAATAAAACGGAGAAAGATATTACATCTGTAATTTCAAAACTGAAAGATCTGACTATAATAACTATTGCACATCGTCTCAGTACTATTAAAGATTATGATGTAATACATGTTATGCAGTCAGGTAAATTAATTTCATCTGGAACATACAATGAATTGTTAGAAAAATGTGAGGTTTTTTCTAATATCGCAGTTCATCACAATATAAAAGAGAGTTAATATGTTATTAAAAGGAAAAACCGTTTTAGTTACTGGAGCTGATGGGTTCATCGGCTCTCATCTGGTCGAGTTATTAGTTAAGAAAGGTTCTAAGGTAAAGGCTTTAAGTCAATACAACTCATTCAATTATTGGGGGTGGCTTGAAGATGTAAAGTGCCTAGATAAAATTGAAGTACTTAACGGTGATATACGAGACCCTCATTATTGTAAAGAAATAACTAAAGGTGTGGATGTTGTATTTCATTTGGCAGCTCTTATAGCTATTCCATATTCATATGTTGCTCCTGGTAGCTATGTTGATACAAATGTAACTGGAACTTTAAATATATGTCAAGCCGCTAAGGAAAATGGTTGTTCAAGAGTTATTCATACATCAACCAGTGAAGTGTATGGTACAGCTCAATATGTGCCAATTGATGAGAAACATCCTTTACAGCCACAGAGCCCATATAGCGCAAGTAAAATTGGTTCAGATGCTATGGCAATGAGTTTTTATAATGCTTTTGATATGCCTTTAACGATAGCTAGACCATTCAATACCTACGGTCCTAGACAATCAGCAAGAGCTGTAATACCAACAATTATTACTCAAATTGCTAATGGCATCAAAGAAATAAAATTAGGTGATGTTTCTCCAACAAGAGATTTTAACTATGTTGAAGATACGTGCAGAGGGTTTATCGCTATTGCAGAGTGCGATAACTCCATAGGGAAAACCGTAAACATAGGCTCAAACTTTGAAATTTCTATTTTAGATACTTTAAACTTAATTAAAGAAATAATGAATAGTGATGTGAATTTTTTAGTTGAAGATGTTCGTCTTCGCCCCGATAAAAGTGAAGTATTTAGGTTGTGGTGTGATAATTCGCTAATCAATCAATTGACTGGCTTTAAACCGAAGTTTGATATAAAATTAGGACTTAAGAATACATGTGAATGGTTTTCAAATAAATCTAATTTAGAAAAATACAAGGCGAATATATATAATGTATGATGAATTCGTGGGTTTTGTAAAAAGCATTTATTCCAATAAAAAATTTATACCTTTACATGAGCCTCTCTTTATCGGAAATGAGAAAAAATACCTTAACGAATGTATAGACTCAACATTTGTTTCATCAGTGGGTAAGTTTGTCGATCAATTCGAAGTGAATTTAGCAGAAAAGTTAGGTGTTAAGCATGTGGTTGCAACAGTTAATGGAACTACGGCACTTCATATGTGTTTATTATTAGCTAATGTTAAAGAGAATGATGAAGTCATTACACAGCCACTAACATTTATAGCTACATGTAATGCTATTTCTTATTGTAGAGCTCATCCTGTGTTTGTTGATGTAGACTCAGATACGATGGGAATGTCACCAATTTCCTTAAAAAATTTTCTTCTTGATAACGCTGAAATAAGAGACGGTGTCTGTTACAACAAAATAACTGGAAAAAAAATTACTGCTTGCGTCCCAATGCACACTTTTGGACATCCATGTCGCATAGATGAAATTAAGAAAATATGTTCTGAATACCATATTAAACTGATTGAAGATGCAGCAGAGTCTTTAGGAACGTCATATAAAAATCAGCAGCTGGGTAGCTTCGGCGATCTTTCAGCAATTAGTTTTAATGGAAATAAAATTATCACCTCTGGAGGAGGTGGAGCTATAGTTACAAATGATGAAAATTTAGCACTTAAAGCTAAGCATTTAACAACTACCGCTAAATTAAAGCACGCTTGGAGATTTGATCATGATCAGGTTGGGTACAATTATCGTATGCCAAATTTGAATGCTGCTTTATTGTGTGCACAACTTGAAAACTTGGATATTTTTATTCGGAATAAGAGAGAAACAGCTTATTTATATCAATCCTTTTTTAATGACATCAAATGGGCAAAATTTATTTCAGAACCCTCCCACTCTAAATCAAATTATTGGTTAAATGCTTTGAGATTGAAAGAACCGTCTGAGAGAGAATTATTTCTTGAAAAAACGAATAGCTCAAAAGTAATGACAAGACCTATTTGGACATTAATGAATAAACTCCCTATGTTTAAACACGCATTTAAATCAGATTTATCAAATGCTAAGGCTCTGGAAGAGTCAATCATTAATATACCAAGCAGTGTTAGATTATGATTCCCAAATTAGTTCTTATTGGAGGTGGGGGACATTGTGAGTCTTGCATAGATGTTATAGAAAAATCTAAAAAGTTTGAAATTATTGGTATAGTTGACCCTAATTTAAGAGTTGGTACCGATGTGTCTGGTTACCCTGTTCTAGGGGGCGATGATGAGCTTTCAAACTTAAAAGCTATCACAAAATATGCCTTAATCACTGTTGGTCAAATTAAAAATTATAACATTAGAGTTAATTTATATAACAAGTTAAAAAAGCTAGATTATTGTTTACCAGTAATTATCTCTCCATTAGCATATATAGCGAAAAATGTATTTATTGATGAAGGTACTATTGTAATGCATCAGGCATTAATCAATTCAAATGCTAAAATTGGTAAAAACTGTATTATTAATACAAAGTCTCTGATAGAGCACGGTGTTGAAGTTCATGATCATTGTCATATTTCGACGGCTACAATAATTAATGGAGACTCTAGAGTTTGTAAGTGTTCATTTGTTGGTAGTAATTCAGTAGTTGTGAATGGAACTATTGTACCTGAAATGTCATTTATCAAGGCAAATCAATTAGTAAAAGGATAAGTTATGCACAAAACATTTATTATTGCCGAAGCCGGTGTTAATCATAATGGCTCATTGAAACTTGCAAAAAAGCTTATTGATGAAGCTAGTGAAGCAGGTGCTGATGCAGTGAAATTCCAAACTTTTAAAGCAGAAAAACTTGTATCAAAACATGCGGAAAAAGCAGAATATCAAAAAAAAATAACAGATTCAGATGAAACTCAGTTTCAAATGATAAAAAAATTAGAGTTAGATAAAGATGCACATTTAGAACTTATAAGCTATTGTCAGAAAAAAAACATTATGTTTTTATCGACTCCTTTTGATAATGAGAGTGTTTTCTTACTCAACAAGCTAGGATTGGATATTTTTAAAATTGGTAGTGGAGAAATAACAAATTTACCATATCTCAAAGCTATAGGTAGTTTGGACAGAAAAGTAATTTTATCAACAGGAATGTCTGATATTGGCGAAATTGAGGATGCTTTAGATGTTTTAGTTAAAGCAGGCTCGAAAAAAGAAAATATTATTGTACTTCATGCCAATACTGAATATCCTACTCCAATGAGTGATGTTAATTTAAAGGCAATGCAAACCATTGCCAATACCTTTCAAGTTAAAGTTGGATATTCAGATCATACACTTGGAATAGAAGTTCCGATAGCAGCAGTTGCATTAGGTGCCTGTGTAATAGAAAAGCATTTTACCTTAGATAAAAAAATGGATGGACCAGATCATAAAGCGTCGCTTGAGCCTAAAGAGCTTAAAGCAATGGTATCTGCCATTAGAAATATTGAGATTGCTATGGGTACAGGGGTGAAAAAACCCAGTAAAAGTGAGTCTTCTAACATGAAAGTTGCCAGAAAATCGATAGTTGCTAGCAAGCGAATCAAAAAAGGAGAAAAGTTTACTGATGACAATATCATTGCTAAACGTCCAGGAACTGGTTTAAGCCCGATGCTTTGGGACTCAATTATAGATACAATTGCACAAAAAAATTATGATGAAGACGAATTGATTTAACTGAATTAATTTTGTGGCTGAAGAGAAAAATTATGACAAAAATTTGTATAATTACTGGAACAAGAGCAGAATATGGGCTTTTGGTGCCCTTAATGGAGAAAATCAAAAGAGATCCTGAGCTTGAACTTCAGCTTATTGTTACTGGGATGCATTTAAGTTCTGAGTTTGGATTAACTTTTAAAGAAATTGAAAATAAGTTTGTTGTTAACAAGAAAATAGAAATGTTACTGTCATCTGATACTCCAGTAGGTATTTCTAAGTCTATTGGTTTGGCTACTATTTCCTTTTCAGAAAGTTTAGATGAGTTAAAACCTGATATACTAGTTGTTTTAGGTGATCGATTTGAAATTTTGGGAGCTGTGACATCAGCAATGGTTTTAAGAATACCAGTTGCTCACCTTCATGGCGGTGAGACGACAGAAGGGTGTATAGACGAGGCGATTAGACACAGCTTGACTAAAATGAGTCAATTACACTTTACGTCGACTGAAGTTTATAGAAAAAGAGTTATACAGATGGGAGAGGATCCAAAGAGAGTTTTTAATGTCGGAGCGTTAGGAATTGATAACATTCAAAATTTAGAGTTATTATCAAAAAATGATTTTGAAAAATCAATAGGAATGAAATTAAATAAAAGAAATATTTTAGTTACATACCACCCAGTTACTTTAGAAAAAGATACAGCTTTGAAAGATATTACAAACTTATTAAATGTGATTGATAAACTAGAAAATACAAATATTATCTTCACAGGGGCAAATAGTGATACTGATGGTCGAATTATTAACAAAAAAATTCAAGATTATGTAATTAAAAACAAAAACAAATCCGTTTTTTTTATGTCACTAGGTCAACTAAGATATCTTAGTGCTTTACAATATGTTGATTGTGTTGTTGGTAATAGTTCAAGTGGTCTTATAGAAGTCCCCAGCTTTAAAATAGGAACTATTAATATTGGTGATAGACAAAAAGGTAGGATATGTGGTGATAGTATAATATCTTGTGAAAATTCCGAAAACTCTTTAAAGTCTGCTTTTGATAAACTATACTCACATAAATTTCAAAAAAAACTGTTAAATGTTGAAAACTTATATGGTCAAGGTGGCACTGCAGATAAAATTATTAACACAATAAAGACTTTTGACTTAGATAAACTTTTGTTTAAAAAGTTTTATGATTTATGATTTATGATTTATGATTTATGATTTATGATCGTAAAAAATGATTGTCTACAAATCAAAAATAATCTATCCAAAACCATAATTTAAAAATAGATAGAGCAGGTGTATTTAGAAAATTTAAGTTTAGGTTATTAAGGTTTGTAAAAATTATTAATTTATATTGAAAAAGAAATATTTAACTTACCTATTGTTTAGCATCATAAAAAAAAATTAAGATGATAATAAACATGTATAATGAGAGTAATGTTTATGGATTTTAAAAAGCTTTTAATAAAGAACTATATTAGTATCAAAGAAGCTATGAAAACTCTAGATCTATTAGGAAGTCAATTTCTTGTCGTCGTAAAAGATAATAATGAATTGGTTGGCTCTTTAACAGATGGAGATATAAGAAGAGGTTTATTAAATAATATTAGTTTAGATGATAGGATTGATAAAGTGTGTAACTTAAATCCTATTGTGTTAAATAATCAATTCAATAGTGCAGAAATAAAAAACAAAGCAAAACAAAAACAAGTTTCACAACTAATTTTAATAAATTCATGCAACCAGGTAATTGGAGTAGAATCAACTAAAACTGTAAAGCAGAAGAAGAAAAATGCTGTTGTCTTGATGGTAGGTGGTTTAGGTACACGTTTGAGACCTTTAACAGATAAAACCCCAAAACCTTTACTTAACGTTGGTGATAAACCTATTTTAGAAATTATAATTAAAAAATTTGTTGATTCAGGTTTTCAGAAATTTTATTTATCCGTTAATTACAAAGCAGAAATGATTAAGAATTATTTCCAAGATGGAAGTCATTTAGGCGTTGAAATTGAATATTTAGAAGAAAAAGATCGTTTAGGAACAGCTGGAGCTCTAAGCCTATTGAATAGTAAAAATATAGTCGAGCCATTCTTTGTAATGAATGGAGACTTACTAACTAATATTAATTTCCAAAAATTGTTAGACTTTCACTTGGAACAAAAATCAATAGCAACAGTTGGTGTCAGAGAATATGACTTTCAAGTTCCATATGGTGTATTAAAAACAAAAAATGGCTTTGTTTCTAAGATTGAAGAGAAGCCGGTCCATAGTTTTTTTGTTAGTTCGGGTATATATTTACTTGAACCAGAAATACTACCCTTAGTTCCTAAAGATAAATTTTATGATATGCCAACATTATTAACAGAACTAATCAATCAATCCCATCGAATAAGCTCGTTTCCAATCCATGAATATTGGCTAGATATTGGAAGAATTAATGAATATCATCAGGCTAATGCTGAATATAAGGATATTTTTGAATGAAAGTAGTCAAACAAAAATCAATGAAGGTAAAAAATAAATGATTGAAAATAGTAAAGAAATTTTATGTACAATTTGTGCTAGGGGTGGTTCAAAAGGAGTGAAAAACAAAAATATACGTGAGCTTTCTGGAAAACCACTTATTGCTCACTCCATACAGCGTGCTAAAGATTCTAAGTTATTTGAGCACATCGTAGTTAGTACAGATTCAGATGAAATTGCTGAAATTTCAATCAAATATGGTGCTGAAGTTTTTTTTAAGAGAGATGATGATCTTGCATCTGATACAGCTGGGAAAGTACCTGTTATAAGGGATGCCTTCATTCGCTCAGAAAGTCATTTTTCGAAAAAATTTGATACCCTAATCGATTTGGATGCAACCTCACCATTAAGAACTGTTGAAGATATTATTAATTCTCTTGAATTGTTCGAAAGAGAGGGTTTTGATAATCTTTTTTCGGTAATGCCAAGCAGAAAAAGTCCTTATTTTAACCTCGTAGAGGAGGATAAGGATGGAAGAGTCAATTTATCTAAGCCTTTGGATGAAACTGTATTGAGAAGACAAGATGCACCGAAAACTTATGATATTAATGGTTCAATTTATATTTGGAAAAGAGATATTATATTAAAAGAAGATTCTCTTTTTTTAGATAAAACTGGTCTTTACGTGATGCCTGAAGAGAGATCAATTGATATTGATACTGCTGTAGACTTTAAGTTTGTTGAATTTTTAATGAGGGATAATTAATATGATCTCTGATAAAGTTGTTGTTGTGACAGGAGGAGATAGACTAATAGGTCAATATTTTTCTCAAGAAATAGTCAAGCATCAAGGCATAGGAGTGTCGAATTCAGATGATTTAAACGGAACATTAATTTGTTTTTTAAGCGATATGAGTGCATTTGTTATTGGGCAAAATATTGTTGTTAGTGATGGGTTTTCACTATGAGTTTGTATCAAAATCAAGTTATTACTATTAAATGTTTGAGAATAATTAATGTTCTTGCATTTTTACTGTTATTAGTTGCTACAACTTTTTCTTTTTATGATGATGAATCAGTATCGATAACACAAATCCTTTGTGTAGATGTGATAATTGTTTGGCTTTATTTCATCGATAAACCTAAACAGATTTTTCATCCGAATAATATAGTTTTTATTTTTCATTTTTTGTATGTAGTTGTACCGAGTTTAATATTTTTTATTTTTCAAGCTTATGATATACAATATACTCTTCCATGGGCGCCTCCAAACTGGTTAAGTTTCCACCCTATTCTTTTCGTTCAAATACTATATGTATATTTGATTTTATTTCTTTCATTTTCCTATTTTACTAGAAACATGAAAGTTACAAACTTTCCTAGTTATCAGATATCTACGGTTCTCTTTTGTTGTGTAATACTTGTGATGATAGCTTTCCTTTCCTTATTTATTATCCAAACTGGCGGAATATTAGCCTGGGTTACTGATTACAAAACAACTTATCTAACAGGTAGGAAAGGAGTAGGGGGATTAAGCTTTATTATAAGATATCTTTCACCGCTAGTTGCATTTATGCTAGGTCTTTACTTAAGACAGTTTAAACAAAAATTCATTCCATTTTTACTTGGCGTATTATTTTTACTTTTCTTGTCGTATTTTCAGGGATTTAAAAGTACCTTTATTATTTTTCTTGTTATGATGATTTCTCCTTGGCTTTATAAAATTGAAATTACAAATACCAAGATTTTTGTAATGGGGCTGCTTTTTTTTCTATTTTTAGGTTTTGCAAATTATCTAAGATCTGATGGTCTTTATAATTCATTTCAAACATCTATTGAATATTTGATGTCATACTTTAATGTGTTTTATCTTCAAGACATAGTATTAAATAACTATGAACCTCAATTCATGCAGACGATTGGACTTTTTTTGAACAAATATGCGGCAATAATGGGAGGGGGTAATCCTAATGCTAACTTTGATCTGTCAGTTATGTTGACGAAAGTTTATTTTCCTGGACAATGGGAATCCTGGGGTGCCACTCAACAATGGCCATTGGTTACTGATCTATATTTCAATTGGTACGGTATGTTATTTGGCTGGATACCTTTAATTATTTATGCTGCTATTATTTCGAAATTATACAAATTATTTATTGATTGTAATTTATATTTCTGGCCGATATATATTTTCTTATTTTTTAGGATTTTTTCAACTTTGAGGTCTACTGTAATACCATGGGATATTATAGTCATGATAGTTTTCTTTTTTTTGTTTTATCTTTCAATGAAAGTGATTTATTATGTTAAAAAATAAAATACTTCAAGCTTATTATAATGAAATTTGTTTAGATAAAGATCTTTTAAGTTATTGTTCATCTCGAAATAGAAAATATCCTAGCTCATTCTTATATAAGAGTTTAAAAGTCCTTAGCTTTTCAAAGCCAAAGTATATTGTCTTTTCTTTTTTATCTAAAACATATAGCAAAATTTGGTATGTCTTATATATTTATGTGTTTTTTAGGTTTTTATTGAGTCTTTTTTCTGGTCAAGAAAGATTATTAAAAACAGACAAAAACATTGGTTTCATCTTTTCAATTAAAACAATTAAAGATATATCATTAACTAAAATATCGCCTATATTGCATATAAATTTAAATTATAAAGGGGTTGCTAAATATTGTTTGATGAAAGATAAGTATAAAGCCTTTATTTTGAGTATTCGAGTAATAAATGAAGTTCGGTTGCTTAAAAAAAAGGAAGAAAAGCTTATTTACTCTAGTTTAAAATTACACCTTAATGATATTTATTTAGTAAGCATGTATGTATTTCTTTTGTTAAGAATGGAAAAATCTGGAGTAGATAGGGTAATTGCTAATGGCCATTATCAAAGATGGTCATTTTTAGCATCTCATATTTCTATGGATAAATTTACACTTGTGCAGCATGGAAAGGTGAAAAATGATATAGTGTTTAAGTTCAAGTTTGGAACTATCAATGAACTTTTCTGTTTTAATGCTCAATCATACGAATATTTTTCCAATTACTATCAAGTTAGGTCATTTAATTATGTTAAGCAACATGTAAAACTTACCAAAATGCAAGATTCTTACAAAAAAAGAATTTTTATTGCATCCACTCCTGTTTCAGTTGAAGCAGAATTGTCTTTTATAGAAAGATTTTATGAAAAAACTAAAGGATTAGACGTTGCTATATATGTTAAAATTCATCCACTTTTTGAATATAAAGATCAATTTAATAATGTACTAGATAAAGTATCGTTTATAACTGATATTTATCCCTATGTTGATATGATGGTTACTCATGGATCATCATTAGGAGATGAGTATCTGGCTATGGGTCAAGAGGTTTGTTTTTTGCAAAATTATAATAGAATGGAAGATGCTGCAAATCACGTTCATAATTGTATTTTTAGTTAAAAGAAATACTTTAAAGTGTATCTTTAACTTTTTTAGATTTAAAGGCTTAAGTGAATATGTTTAAAAACAAAATTTTATTAATAACTGGGGGAACAGGTTCTTTTGGGAATGCTGTTTTAAGAAAATTTTTGGAAACAGATATTTCTGAAATTCGAATATTTTCTCGTGATGAAAAAAAACAAGATGATATGAGAAAGAAATATAATTCATCAAAATTAAAATTTTATTTAGGTGATGTTAGAGATTTAAACTCTATAAAAGATGTGATGAGTGGTGTGGATTATGTTTTTCATGCTGCAGCATTAAAACAAGTTCCTTCGTGTGAGTTCTATCCCACACAAGCAGTAAAAACAAATGTCCTGGGAACAGAAAATGTCTTGAATATTGCAATAGAAAATAAAGTTGAGAAAGTGATAGTTTTGAGTACAGATAAGGCAGTGTACCCAATTAATGCAATGGGTATTAGTAAAGCAATGATGGAGAAAGTTGCTATTGCCAAATCTAGAAACTGTACCAATGAAACAACTATATGTTGCACACGCTATGGTAATGTTATGGCATCAAGAGGTTCTGTGATTCCTTTATTTTTAGAACAAATTAAAAACGATCGAGAAATCTCAATTACAGATCCTTCTATGACTCGATTTATGATGAGTTTGGATGAAGCAGTTGAATTGGTCCTATTTGCTTTTAAAAATTGTAAAAATGGGGATATCTTTGTACAAAAATCTCCAGCAGCTACTATTGAGTTGCTAGCAGAAACTTTGAGAGAACTTGTTAATAAGCCAAATCACCCCATCAAAGTAATAGGTACCAGACATGGCGAAAAATTATATGAAACTTTATTGACACGCGAAGAAAAAGTGAAAGCTGTGGATCTTGGCGGTTATTATAGAATTCCATCTGATGATCGTGATTTGAACTATGATCAATTTTTTGCTGATGGAGAAAAAGTTATCACGGAAGCAGATGAATATCACTCCCATAATACCAACAGACTGAATAAAACTGAATTAAAAAAATTATTATTAAATCTAAGGGAAATTCAGTTAGACTTAAAGCACTTTAAGGTTATAAAATGAAAAAGAAAATCTTAGTGACGGGTTCAAAGGGCTTTATTGCAAAAAACTTTATATCTCATCTTGAATATGGAGGTTTCTCTGAGTTTGATGTTATCAAAGTTTGTCGATCAACGTCAGATCAGAAACTTAAACAATATGTTGAGTCTGCTGATATTTTAATTCATTTAGCTGGTGAAAATAGACCTAAAAGTAGAGAAGGTTTTATTGAAGGTAACTTTAATTACACACAAAAGCTTGTCGATTATTCTAAAAAAAATAAAACTCCAATTATTTATACATCATCGATACAAGCTGAATTAAATAATGATTATGGTTTATCTAAGTTGGCTGCAGAGGAAACCCTGTTAAACTACCAAAAAGAAACTGGGGCGATTATTGCGATTTCAAGGCTTCCTAATGTTTTTGGTAAATGGTGTAAACCAAATTATAATTCATTTATTGCGACTATGTGTTACAATTTATGGCGCGATATTCCGTTAAACATAAAAAACGAAAATCAAATTTTGAACCTAGTTTATGTTGATGATGTAATTAAAACTTTGATTGAAAAAATGAATGAAATAATAATGAATGGTAAAATTGGTTCTAATTATTTTTCTATCAACCCACAATATAAAGAAACAATAAAAAATATTTTTAATTTCCTGAACGATATAAAAGATGGTCAACGTAACCTCAAAATCTCAAATAGATCAGATGGATTCAATCGAGCTTTATCTGCTACTTTTTTAAGTTATTGTCCTGAAAAACACATCAAATATACCTTAGAAGAATATGCTGATGAAAGAGGAAGTTTCTATGAAATTTTTAAATTAGGTAAATCTGGACAAATTTCAGTTTCTACGACCAAACCGGGTATAGTTCGGGGTAATCATTTTCATCATTCTAAACAAGAAAAATTTTTAGTGATTAAAGGCAAGTGTGCATTCAAGTTTAGGTGTATTGACTCAGGAAATATTGTTGAATTACAAACTTCAGAAGATAAAAAAGAGGTGGTAGAAGTTCCTTTGGGCTACACTCATAATTTTACTAATATAGGAACAGATGAATTAGTTGTTTTAATTTGGTGTAATGAAGAGTTTGATAGAAAAAATCCGGACACATATTTTTTAGAGGTTTGATGTGAAAAAATTAAAATTAATGACAATTGTTGGAACAAGACCTGAGATTATTCGTCTATCTGAGGTTATAAAAAAAGCAGATATTTCCTTTGAACAAGTTTTTGTTCACACAGGGCAGAATTATGATTATGAGCTTAATCAAATATTCTTTGATGACTTAGGGCTAAGGAATCCAGATGAATATTTAAACGCAGTTGGTAACTCACTTGGCCAAACAATAGGTAATATTATCTCATCATCATACGATGTAATGAAAAAACACATGCCAGATGCTTTATTATTGTTGGGAGATACTAATAGTTGTTTAGCTGCGTATTCTGCAAAGAGACTTAAAATTCCAGTATTTCATATGGAGGCTGGTAATAGGTGCTTTGATCAAAATGTGCCAGAAGAGATAAATCGCAGGGTTGTCGATTGTATTAGTGATGTTAACTTAGCTTATACTGAGCATAGTCGTCGTTATTTGTTAAGTGAGGGAGCTAAAAAAGAATATACATTTGTCACCGGCTCGCCTATGACAGAGGTTTTAAAAGCAAATCTTCATAAAATAGAACAAAGTGTAATTCTTGATGAACTCAACTTAAAAAAAAGGAAATACATAGTTGTATCTGCTCATAGAGAGGAGAATATTGATTCTGAGAAAAATTTCATTTTATTAATGGAGGGACTTAACGAGCTTGCTAGCACGTATGATTTGCCTGTGATTTACTCCCTTCATCCAAGAAGCAAAGCTTTTTTAGAGAAGCGCAAGGTAGCATTGCATCCTAACTTACAACTGATGAAGCCTTTTGGTTTTAGTGACTATAATGCATTGCAAAAAAATGCTTACTTAGTTGTTTCTGATAGTGGAACATTGAGCGAGGAGTCGGCAATATTATCTTTTCCAGGTATTTTAATTCGTACTAGTACAGAGAGACCTGAAGCGGTTGATAAAGGTACGGTAGTCGTGGCGGGAATTGATAAGCAATCAATTTTACAGGCTTCAACAGTATTATTGCAGACATTTGATTATGATCATGATCGCTATGTGCTGCCTCATGACTATAAAGACGATAATGTATCAAATAAAATAACTCGTATTATCCAAGGTTACACACCTATTATTAATCAATTTATATGGCGTAAATAACGGTCATGAATATCATTTTAATTGCCGACGAATACATACCTCTAAGTAGAAAAGTTCAACCTAAAATGCAGCATGAGCTAGCTGTACATTTAGTTAATGAGGGACATAATGTTACTGCATTAATGCCAACTTTTAGAAAGGAAAAGTTAAGAGAGACAATTGATGGTGTTGATGTAATTAGATATAAAATTGGTGTAAATAAAAACACATCTAAAGTACGACGATTAATTAGCGAGTTATCATTATCAAGAAAAGCATGGAAGGGATTTAAGAATAATTATTGTTTAAAGCCGGAGTTGGTTGTTTATTTTTCCCCCCCTATTTTTTTTGGAAAGCTTATTCAGAAAATAAAAAGAAAATATAATGCAACTAGTTACTTAGTTTTAAGGGATTTTTTTCCTCAATGGGTTATTGATCAAGGGATGATCAAAGAGAAATCATTAATTGCAAAGTTCTTTAGGCACTATGAGCAAATTAGCTATGAGTCAGCAGATAAAATTGGGGTTATGTCTCCAGAAAATTTAAAATGGTTTAATCAGTATACATGCAATAAATATAAGAACATAACAGAAGTGCTGTATAACTGGGTGGACAAAAGTTTTCTTGAACCTATCGCTCCCAATAAAGATTTTAGGCGGAAGTATAATTTAGAATCTAAAACTATAATGATCTATGGAGGAAATATTGGGCATGCACAAGATATGATGAATATTGTGCGTTTAGGAGCTGGCCTCCAGCATCTCACGCAAGTACATATTGTTATAATTGGGCAAGGTGATGAATATGAGCTTGTAGAATCTGAAATTAAGCGTTTGAAGCTGGAAAACATTACACTACTTCCAGGAGTTTCTCAGAATGAGTATTTTGCGATTCAAAAAATATCAGATATAGGCTTGTTTTGTCTTCATAGAGACCATAAAACACATAATTTCCCGGGTAAAATATTGGGCTACTTAGCACAGGGTCTTCCTGTCTTGGGTTGTGTGAATTCAGGGAATGATCTAAAGGAGCTTATTAATGACTCTGGTGCTGGCCTTATTTCTGTTTCAGGAGAGGATAGTAAATTGTTGCAAAATGCAATAAATCTGATTCATGATACAGATGGTAGAGAGAATATGAGAAAAAACTCTTTAGCATTATTAGTTTCATGTTTTTCTGTGGATGCAGCAGCCACGCAAGTAATAAAGTAGAGTTAAGTTTCTCAAAGTATTAGTAACTTATCTAAGCATTATAATCCGTTAGTGAGAATTAGCTTATTATCATTTTGTTGCCCGAAAAACAAAGGGATTTTTGTTTCGGTCCATAATTTAAATGACTTAATTTCCATATATCTGTATCTGCAGATGATATTTTTTTGATTTCAGAGGCATAGATTTTTTCAATAAAAATTCTTACTAACCGAACTGATAAAGTGCTTGATAAAAGAGTTTTGCAAATACCTATTCCTCTTGGTTCCCTTTTTATTTCTTTGTTCTAATGTTGCGTTACACGATACAAATTTGATACATGTACATGATAACTATTAACGACAACTTTCTGCTTGCTCAACACTTTATTGCTACATTTAGAAACCGTCACTAATATCTGCGCATTCCTGTTTAACAATCTTTTGAGGTAATTTGGACTAGGCTCTAAAAACCCCAAATAATTGTCATTCTTTCGGCTATCAAGCATAGCCAAAATTATCAAATTTACGTATTTGTCTTTTGTACTGATAGCCCATACGATTACTTATTTCATAAACACTAATTGTCTCTATATCGTAGTATTGATTCATCAATCTCTCTAATAGTTAGATTAATGAGCATCGTTTGAACCGTTATAGAACTAATTCATACTTCATTAACGATATTTTGAACTCATCTGAGTAAATACTATCCCTTAAGCATTTCGGTACTTTACCTCTATTAGGATATTTAATCTTATAACTCATATTTGTAGTAGTTCCTGTTTCACAGTACTAACATTTATATATGAGTAGTTTAATTTTAAATATAACTGGGTTATTAAAAAATTGAGGTATACCTATACACACTAGTTATATAATATGGTTTTGCCGCGTCTTTTACACATATGTGACAGAATATCGAACGTGATTATGATGTTCCCTTTATTATCAGAAGGGAGAGGTATCATTAAGGTTATTTTATCTAAAAGAAAGTTGAAGTCTTTAATTAAAAGGGCAACATCTCGATTCAAGTGAAAGCATGGTAATCCATATGCAAACTTAACTCTTTACAAAGAGGGAGATGAGCCAATGTTTTTTTAAACAAAGAAAACGAATTAATGTGTTTTTCTCTTAAGTAAAATCTAAATAATTAACAGTTTTATTTAAGAGAAAAACTTATCTAGTACTACTTAATTGTTATCCTTAAATTCTTGACGAACGTTGGAAATAATATAGACGGTAAAAATAGAAAAGAGAGATATTATTATTGATAAAACTAAGCCAAGTACAAATATCTGTATTTTGGACATGTTTGTAGGGTATAAGCTTCTTGTCATTTGAATACTTTTGCTAGGTTTTTCATCGAGACTATTTATTACAGCTTTACGATCTTGTATAAGAGCTTTCAAAAAAGCCTCTGACGTATTACTACTTATAAGATTAGCGTTATTCATTCCAATTTTTGGTATTGCGTCAGAAGTAAATTTTTTCCAGTTTTCAATCATGGTTAAATATTTTTTATCTGAATAAATTGAATTAATAAGATCGTGGGATATTTGTTTTATGGAGGCAGCTTGATCTTCAGTTCCTGTGGCAGTTAGTCCCATTTCACACTTTTCAGGGATACTTTTTACATTATATTTTTTAATTAATTGAAGGTTTTCCACAGCAAACAAATTAAACTTTTGATTAGCTATCCGAGAAAAGGTAGGACAGTTAATATGTTGAATCGATGTTGACATATTTTGAAACGTTGGACCACTAATACTTAATTTGTAGCTGTATTCCTTTGTATGGTTGAGTGTAAAAAAAAGTGTAGCCACTAAAAATAAAATAAATACTGAAATACCTATTTTTTTATGTTTTATTATAATCCTAATGATATCACTAAGCTTTATTACATTATTACTTGTTTCATTCATTACAAAACCTTAAAATTTTTGTTTAAATTATTTTATAATTTATTTGTTAAAGAAAATTATAACACGAATTCAATTAATTATGTAATTTATAATCTGCAAATAATTCAGCAAACTTAGATAGATAGATAGATAGATAGATAGATAGATAGACAGATATGAATTGATATTCAGGAGCCTAATGAGATATCATAATAAATTATAAATCTTTATATTTAAAAAATACCCTAATTATTAGAAATAATTTTTCTTAAATATAATAAATTTTTGTTTAAATTAGGATAAGTTTTAAACTGATAAATTGTTTTAACTTTTCCAAAAAGCAGGGATAAAAATTACCAAAACTGTTAATATCTCTAACCGTCCCATTAACATACCAATACTTAATACCCATTTGGCTGTATTGGGTAAAGCTTCGAAATTTCCTGATGGACCAATTAGATTACCTAAACCTGGTCCTACATTTGCAACTGATGTAATTGCAGCTGAAATACTTGTAGTACCATCTAAACCAATAAACCCCAATATGGCAGCAATTATAATCACTGTGAATAAAAATGTTATTGCAAAGGCCACAACAGAACGAACAATTTCTTCAGTTACTGGTCTTTGATTATATTTTTGTACAATAATTGCAGATGGGTGAATTAGTTGAAGAAACTGTTTTTTAAGTAACGAAAGGGCTACTTGAAATCTAAATATTTTTATTCCACCAGATGTGGATCCTGAACAAGCGCCAACAGATAGAATAAATGCAAAAATTATAACGGGGAAGGTTCCCCAAGATGTAAAATCATCTAACCCATACCCAGTTGTTGTTACTATAGATACAATATTAAAAAGGCTGACTCTTGTTGCAGAAATTAAGTCAACATTTTGATTAAAATATAGCCATAAAGTAATGAGTAAAGTTGAACTAATAATTAAAATAAAAAACCTCTAACCTGTGCGTCTTTTAAAAGAGTTGATAAGCTTCTATTTCTGATAGACTGAACAAGTAATAAAAAGGGTAATCCTCCAAGTATCATAAATAAAATACAAACCCATTGCGTTTCATTTGTAAATAAATTCATTGAAGCATCGCTCGTAGCATAACCACCAGTTGAAATTGTTGTAAATGCTAAATTAATTGCATCGAACAAATTCATACCAGTAAATAAATAACCAACAATACATAATATGGTTAATAATAAATAAACTAGAATGATGTTTTTTGCGATACTTTTAGTTCTTGGGGAGCTTTTTTCTGACCAGTCAGAGGATTCGGTATGAAAAAGTTTCATACCTCCGACATTGAGTATGGGTAAAATTGCAACTGCCATCACGATAAACCCAACTCCACCTAGCCATTGAAGAGTTGAACGCCATAAAAGTATACTGGGTGGAAGCTCTTCTATATGACTAAGTACTGTAGAACCTGTCGTTGTTATGCCAGACATGGTTTCGAAATATGCATCTGTAAAGCTTATATGAGAGATAAAAACAAAAGGGAGCGATGCAAAAATACTCGAAATTGCCCATACGAATGTTGTAATAAGGAACATATCTCTGGCGTTAAGACTAAAGTTTTTCTTTCTGCCCACAGTTAAACATACAAAAGCGAATAAATGAGTTAGTATTATCGCATAACCAAAATCAATAAAGCCTTCAGTACCTGTTACGAATGCTAGTAAAGCTGGTGCGTACATAAATAAGGCTAACTTTGAAAGAACTAAGCCTAGAAAAAAAATAATTGGACGAAAATTAATCATTATAAAAAAACTCTTTTATTTTGAAACAAGCTTTCCACATCTGAAATATATTTTTTATCGACTAAAAATAAAATAATATGGTCATCAGTTTCAATAATTATATCTTGGTTGCCAATAATTACTTCATTTTCCCTAACAATTGCACCGATGGTTGCACCAGGGGGAAGCTTTAGACTTTTGATTGTTTTTCCTATAACTCTTGAATTTTTTTTGCTTCCTTTTGCAATTACTTCAATAGCTTCTGCAGCTCCTCTTCTTAAGGAAGAAACACTTACAAGATCAGCTCGTCTTATATGGGTTAATAAAGAAGAAACCGTTGCTTGTTGCGGAGAAATAGCGATATCAATTGTACCCCCTTGAACTAAATCAACATAGGCGCCTCTTTGAATTAAAACAATAACTTTTTTTGCACCAAGTTTCTTTGCTAGCATAGCAGACATGATATTTGCCTCATCATCATCGGTCACTGCAATATATAAATCAATTTGATCTATATGTTCTTCTTTCAGCAAAGATTGATCTGATGCGTCACCTGAGAAAACAACTGTATTGGATAGTACTTCTGATAAAAGCTCTGCGCGTTTTGGATTCTTTTCAATTAATTTAACATTGTAAGTGCTTTCAAGAATTCTAGCCAAGCCAGATCCAATGTTACCACCACCTACAATCATTATATTTTTATATGGCTTTTCTAGTTTTTGAAGCTCGCTCATTACTGTTCGAATATGGTTACTTGAAGCAATAAAGAAGACTTCATCATCAGCTTCAATGATGGTTGTTCCTTGGGGTCTAATTGCTTCGCCTCTTCTAAATATAGCCGCAACTCTTGTATCTACGTGAGGCATGTGTTCTCGAAGTTGTGAAAGTGCATTACCAACTAATGGTCCCCCATAATATGCCTTTACAGCTACCAAATTCACTTTTTTTTCAGCGAAATCTATAACTTGAAGTGCACCTGGGTATTCGATTAATTTTGAGAGCATATCAATAACCAATTTTTCAGGAGCAATAAGGTGATCTACCGGGATAGAGTTATCATTAAAAAGGATTTCTTTTTTTCTGAGGTATGCTGGTGAGCGAATACGGGCTATTTTAATGGGTATTTTAAATAAAGAAAAAGCAATTTGACAAGCTAGCATGTTGGTTTCATCTGACGATGTAACAGCAATAATCATGTCAGCATCATCAGCGCCAGCTCTTTTGAGTAATTGAGGGTGTGAAGCTATACCCTCGAGAACTCTTAAGTCATATTTATTGTGAAGTTCTTTTAACTTGTCTTGATTTACATCTATGATTGTAATGTCATTATCTTCGTGAACAAGACTATCTGCAAGAGTTTTACCAACTTCACCCGCACCCAATATAATAATTTTCATTTTATGGGCTCTTTTTTGATAACAGCATAGAAAAATCCGTCCATTTGTTCTTCGCCTGGCAAAATTTGAATGGTTTGTATTAATTTTGCATTTTTATTTTTCGCTACAAATTTGGATACTTGATCTTCATTTTCATCTTTTAAAATAGAGCAGGTAGAATAAATCAATAACCCGTTATCTTCTAGAAGTGACCAAACATTATTTAATATTTTCATTTGAGTATGAACTAGGTTTGGGATATCTTCTTTTTTTCTTAACCATTTAATGTCTGGGTGTCTTCTAATAACACCAATAGCTGAACAGGGAACATCTGCTAAAATTTTATTAAATTTAGAGTTTATCAATTCATCATTATCTAGATTAGCAACGTCAGCACATATAATATTAGCATCTACACCAATTCTTGAAAAATTTTCTTTTATTTTTATAATTCTTTTGGAGTCATTATCGACACAAGTTAAATTGATATTAGAAACAGATTCAAGAATATGAGCACTTTTCCCACCTGGAGCCGCACAACAGTCAAGAACTCGGTCATTGGACTTTAAATTTAATAAATTAGCAGCTAACTGCGCTGCGGCATCTTGAACTGAACAAAAACCGTCATTAAATAAAGGGAGTTCAGAAACCTTGACAGCATTTTGAATTAAAATCGCTGTTTTTATGCTGGGATGTCTTAAATATTGAATTTTTTTTGTGTCTAATAGATCAAGATATGAATCAACCTCGATCTTTCCAGTATTTATTCTGATCCAAAAAGGGGGTTTATTATTATTATTATCAATAATTTCTTCCCAATTTATATAGTCTTTTTTAATTGCTTCAGTCAACCAGGCGGGATGATTATAATATTTTGTTTGCATAGAAGATAGTATTTGTTCTTTTTCTCTAGAAAACCTTCTTAATATTGCATTGACAAAGTTTTTAAGTGAAGCGAATTTAAGGCTTTTAGCTGCATTTACTGTCTCTGAGATTGCTGCGTGGTTGGGTATTCTAGTTTCATTTAGTTGGTATAATCCAACAAGAATGACATAAAAGATAATTTTAGATTTTCCTTTAGGTTTTTTTGATATTAATTTATCAGCAACATCATTATAAAAAGAGAACGTACGAATAAGACCATAAGATATCTCTTTCAGTAAACCGAGATCAGAAGGAGCCACTTTTTGAGCATGTATATTTAATACATTAGTGAGAGATTTTTTATGTTCCATGACATCGAAAATAACTTGACTTGCAACTGCTCTTGTATTCATTTTTATACCTTATAAAATAATATTTTGTATAAATGGATTCTTATTTGAATTGATTAAGTCAGAAACTGAAATCCACTTTTTTCCAGGGAATTGAATTTTTAAAATACGTACACAACCAGAAGATGTTTGTATAATTAGACCATCTTTGTCACATTTTATAACAGTCCCGGGCTTATCATTAAAGTTTTGGTTAATGATTTCAATATTAGATACTTTAATATTTTCATGATTTAAAGAAAAAAAAGAATTAGGATTTGAGCAGAATACCCTCGATAATCGCTCTATTTTTTTTGCGGTCATATCCCAAGATATTTTAGCATCATTTTTTGATAGTTTGGGGGCATAACTTGCTAAATCATTATTTTGTGGATATGCATAAAAGTTAGACTGCAGTATTTTAGTAACATTATCACTTAAAAATGAGGGACTAGACCTATTAATTTTTTGAAATAAAGAGTCAGTTGTTTCATGTGGAACAATTTGAATGGATTTTTGAGCAATAATATCTCCAGTATCTAAACCTTCATCCATTTTCATGATTGTGACACCTGTTTCAGAGTCACCCTGAAGTAGAGCTCTTTCAACTGGAGCAGCTCCTCTATACTTAGGTAACAATGATACATGTAAATTGATACACGCAATATGCGGTGCGTCTAATATGGCTTTTGGTAGTATCTGTCCATAAGCAACGACGATTAACAAATCTGCTTTTAGGTTTAAAAATTGATTTTGCACCCCAATATCCTTCAGAGAGTTGGGTTGGAACAAAGGGATGTCGTATTCTTCTGCAAGTAGCTTTACTGGTGATTTAGATAGCTTTTTTCCTCTACCTTTAGGCTTGTCAGGTTGAGTATATACTCCTACTATATTAAATTTTTGTTGTAAAAGTTCTTTTAAGTGATGAGCTGATATTTCTGGTGTTCCTGCAAAAATAATTCTTTTATCTTTCATGTAAATTACGACCTAATTTGATTGGCAATTTATGCTTTTAAAAAAAGTTTTATGGCAATCTTTTAAATTATACAAAGTACTTTTATCTTTAACTTGCTGAGTTAGTTTGTTGTTTTTTTATTTTTTCTAACTTCTTTTTTAAGCGATTTCTCTTTAATGGTGACAGATGGTCTATAAATAACTTACCATTAAGATGATCTATTTCATGTTGAATGCAAATTGCTAAAAGATCATCAGCTGCTATAAGATCATCTTCAAACTTTTCATTTTTGAATTGAACATTAATTTTTTCATACCTTTTTACTAAAGCATTTACACTTGGAACAGATAAACATCCCTCCTCAATGCCAGTTTCGCCACTTGAAGAAATTATTTTTGGGTTAATCAAGACCATAGGACTATTTTTTTCTTCAGAAATATCAATTACGATCAATTGAATGTGTCTATCAATTTGTGTTGCTGCAAGACCAATCCCGTTTTCATGATACATTGTCTCTTGCATATCATTTATCAGAGTTTTTAATTCTTGGTTAAACTCATCTACCGGTTTGGCTACTTTTCTAAGTCTATCATCTGGAAATTCCAGTACTTTTAAAATTGTCATTACTCTCTAAGTTATTAGTTAAATATTTGTTTATTGTAATTATGAATAGAAAAAATTCAATGAAATATAGAGTGGATAAATTATGCTTTAATTTTTATTAAAAATATTTAAGTTATTTTAAATAAAAACTTCTAGCTTATATTTGATAATTTAGATTGAACGTAATTAAAATATATCCTTGAAACCATGACACATAATTTAAAAAAAATTAACCTTTATAAAAAAAATGTTCCATTATAAAATTATTAATTAGTTTTATTTATTGTGTTTTTTTAAAATGTGATAAAAAGAATCTAATTTTATTAAGTCATTAGATATGAGGTGTATTTTATGATGGATATACTAATGTATCTGTTTGAAACTTACATTCACAGTGAAGTTGAGTTTAAAGTAGATCAAAAAGAATTGTCCGGTGAATTAAAACGTGCTGGTTTTAATCAAAAAGACATAAATAAAGCTCTTAAATGGCTTGAAAAGTTGGCTGATCTTCAAAACTTTGATTTAAATAACTATGAGGATTTAAATAATTCATCTGCTTTTAGGGTCTATACTGATGAAGAAAGAAATCGCTTAAATACTCATTGTTTGGGGTTTTTATTATTTCTTGAGCAAATTTCAGTTTTAACGCCAGATGTTCGTGAAATGGTTTTAGACAGAGTAATGGCACTAGAGGTTGAGAGCTTTTCTTTGGATGATCTTAAGTGGTTAATATTAATGGTTTTATTTAACCTACCAGGTAAAGAAAAGGCCTATCAGCAAATGGAAGAATTGCTCTATGAAATTGAAGAAGGCTATATTCACTAATATTTCTATGATATTTTGCTTAAATTAGGTATAATAAATTCTTTTGTAATATATCTAATGAGGATTTGAAATGAACACACCATTTGTAGCCATTTTGATGGGATCGGATTCCGATTTACCAATCATGAAGAATACAATTGAAGTTTTAAAAAAATTTGATGTAAAGTTTGAAGTAAAAGTAACATCAGCTCATAGAACACCTACTGCAACACATAATTATGTGACTGATGCAGAACAAAGAGGCTGTGCGGTCTTTATTTGTGCAGCTGGTTTAGCTGCTCACTTAGCTGGTGCTGTTGCAGGTATTACGACATTACCAGTAATTGGTGTACCAATTGATGCTGGTCCGCTTCAAGGAATGGATGCTTTATTATCAACATCCATGATGCCTGGTGGTGTTCCAGTTGCAACAGTTGCTATAGGTAAAGCTGGCGCCAAAAATGCTGGTTATTTAGCCACACAAATTTTGGCTACTTCTAATAAGGAATTAGCTCAAGCAGTGAAGCAAGAACGTGCTGATAATGCAGAAGCTATAATTGCTAAAGATAAAAAGATTCAATCTGAACTTTAGTCTATTATCGCTTTGTCGTTAGGACAAAGCGATATATTTAGGTTTAATTAAGTTAATATGTTATCAACAGATATTACAGAAATTAAAAACCATTTAGAGAGTGGTAACATTATAATTTATCCAACAGAAACAGTATATGGTATTGGCTGCGATCCTTCTAATGATAAAGCTCTAAAATTATCTTGGATTTAAAACAAAGATCTTTATACAAAGGATTAATTTTAGTTGCGAATAAATACGAAACTTTTTTTGATTTTATTGATCGGGATAAGATCAATGAAAAAGAAGAGGAAACAATGCAAAAATCTTGGCCAGGTCCATTCTCATGGGTTGTTCCAGCTAAGAAAAACATCTCCCCTCTAATTACTGGTTATAAAGAGACAGTTGCTATTAGAGTATCACCTCACCCATTTATACAAAATATTTGTAAATTGATTCAAAAACCTCTAATTTCTACAAGCGCAAATCTTTCAGGATATCCTGCTTGTGAAACTATTGAAGAAGTTCAAAGTCAGTTTAAGCAAAAAAATATAATTATTGTTAATGAAAATAATTTAAAAATGGCAAATGCATCTACGATAACCGACTTAAAAACTGGAAAAATTATCAGATAAACCAAGGTGACTTTCATGGATAGTGAAGAAATTATTGACGTCTTTAAGTATTTTGAACTATTACAAACAGAGATCTTAGAAAAAATACAAAACCATGAAGATAGCGTAGACATTAAGAATAATAAATGGTCAAGGGACAGTGAAAATTTTGGGAATGCCCTAATACTAGAAAAAGGAGCTGTCTTTGATAAAATTGCCTTAAACATATCGCATGTTAAAGGCAACGAACTCAGAAGTAGTGCATCGATTAAAAATAAAGACTTGAAAAATTATCCCTATAAAGCAATGGGGTTATCTTTGATTTTTCATCCTAAAAATCCATTTGTACCAACAGTCCATGCAAATCTGCGTTTTTTTATATCGAATTATCAATCAAAAAAACCTGTATGGTGGTTCGGAGGAGGATTTGATTTAACACCATGTTATCCTTTCAAAGAAGATTGTGTTCATTGGCATAAGACTGCTAAAAACTTATGCGTACCATTTAATGACAACTTATATGAAAAACACAAACAAAACTGTGATGATTATTTTTATTTGCCTCATAGAAATGAAACAAGAGGGATAGGTGGTTTATTTTTTGATGATTTTAATCACTTAGGTTTTAATAAATCTTTTGAATATGTTAAAGCAGTGGGAATGGGTTTTCAAGAGGGTTATTTTCCAATTGTTGATAAAAGAAAAAATCTTACCTTTACAGAAAAAGAAAAAGATTTTCAATTATATAGAAGGGGAAGGTATGTTGAGTTTAACCTTCTTTATGATAGAGGAACGAGGTTTGGGCTTCAAGCAAAAGATAATACAAATATTGAAAATGTTCTGGCTTCGATGCCACCAGATGTGACTTGGCATTATAAATATGATGCTCCAAGGGGCAGTAGAGAAGAAGAATTAATACAATATTTAAAACCAAGAAAGTGGGTGTGAACTTCTATGCAAGAACTTAAATATGCTGTAATCGGTAATCCTGTAGAGCACAGTCTTTCACCGACTATTCATTCGCTGTTTGCAAAACAATTTAATTTAAATCTTTCGTATAAGCCTATTAAATTACAAATCGATTCTTTTAATCAGGAGTTACTTTATTTATTTAAAACAAATAGACTTCATGGTTGTAATATTACCGCACCTTTTAAAGTTAAAGCTTTTGAGTTTGTTGATGAGTTAACTGAAAGAGCTCAAATTGCAAAATCTGTTAATACAATAAAAAAGCTTAATTGTGGTCGATTATTGGGTGATAATACTGACGGTTTTGGTTTGACAAATGATTTAATTAATAAGCATATAGAGTTAACGAATAAAAATATTCTCTTAGTTGGATCTGGTGGAGCTTCAAGAGGTATTATTTTTCCTTTGTTGATGCAAGGCGTTAAAAAAATTTCTATTGTGAATAGAACAGAGCATAAGGCCCGTGAACTTGCTAAAGAGTTTACGCCCTATGGTGAGGTAGAAAGTTTATCCTTGAACAATTTACAAGTTGTAAATTCTGATATTGTCATTAACGGGACATCGGCAACCTTCTCACAAGATAATTTTATTTTGTCATCAAGCTTAAAATTTACAAAAAATTTTACTGGTTATGATTTAAACTATAATGAAAAAAAATCAGACTTTATTTGCTGGAGTGAACAAATGAAAGCTTGTGAAAACTACAATGGTTTTGGGATGCTTGTGGAGCAAGCAGCATTAAGCTTCCAATTATGGTTTAATCAAACTCCTAATACCAAAGCAATTTTTGATCATTTTCGAATATTTAAGTCATATAGTCATTTTTTAATTTGACGTAATTTTTAGCTGATTCTTGGATTAGATTTATTTCCTTAATCGTTAGCTTTCGTATTTTTTTACAGGTCTCCCGTAATATAACCAACCGGATTCAGCTACAAAGTTTTGGCTTATAAGGCTACCAGCTCCGATTATAACATCTTTTTTAATGATACAATTATCTAATAGTACCGAGCTCATCCCAATTAATACATTGTGAGATATTTGACTTCCATGAATAGTACAATTGTGTCCAATAGTCACATTTTCTCCAATATGAGTATTAATTCCTTCTGGATTATCTGGAGATTTTCTTGTTACATGGATAACTGAATTATCTTGAATGTTGGAGTTTTTCTTAATTTCAATTTTATTGACATCCCCTCGAATCGTAACATTTGGCCAAATACTACAATTTTCATGAATAATTACTTGTCCTATTACGACTGATGATTGGTCTATATAACTAGTGTGATTTATCAAAGGGTTGTAATCTTTATATTTTCTAATATTAGTGTTCATAAGTGCCTTTTTAATTTGTTTAGCTTAATAAAACAACAGTTAAAAAAAAAATAAAATAAGTGCTTGCTATAATTCTATTAGTCTCTATAATGCACTTCCACTAAGAGATAATAAAGAAAATTTTTTAGTAAGTTCTTTAAAAATATAACCAGATAATCTGTGTGGGCACTCGTGAATGATAGTCATTAAAAAAGAATTATCAATGAGCTGAGTGACCGAAATGAATAGAGATATTCATCACAGTCAATTTATTAATCAGAATTCATTGAGCCAAAACTTTAATTGAAGAGTTTGATCATGGCTCAGATTGAACGCTGGCGGCAGGCCTAACACATGCAAGTCGAGCGGTAACAGGGGAGAGCTTGCTCTCTTGCTGACGAGCGGCGGACGGGTGAGTAATGCCTGGGAATATGCCCTAATGTGGGGGATAACCATTGGAAACGATGGCTAATACCGCATAATCTCTACGGAGCAAAGGGGGGGACCTTCGGGCCTCTCGCATTAGGATTAGCCCAGGTGGGATTAGCTAGTTGGTGAGGTAAGGGCTCACCAAGGCGACGATCCCTAGCTGGTTTGAGAGGATGATCAGCCACACTGGAACTGAGACACGGTCCAGACTCCTACGGGAGGCAGCAGTGGGGAATATTGCACAATGGGGGAAACCCTGATGCAGCCATGCCGCGTGTATGAAGAAGGCCTTCGGGTTGTAAAGTACTTTCAGTTGTGAGGAAGGTGGTAGCGTTAATAGCGTTATCATTTGACGTTAGCAACAGAAGAAGCACCGGCTAACTCCGTGCCAGCAGCCGCGGTAATACGGAGGGTGCGAGCGTTAATCGGAATTACTGGGCGTAAAGCGCATGCAGGCGGTTTATTAAGCCAGATGTGAAAGCCCCGGGCTTAACCTGGGAATTGCATTTGGAACTGGTAAACTAGAGTCTTGTAGAGGGGGGTAGAATTTCAGGTGTAGCGGTGAAATGCGTAGAGATCTGAAGGAATACCGGTGGCGAAGGCGGCCCCCTGGACAAAGACTGACGCTCAGATGCGAAAGCGTGGGGAGCAAACAGGATTAGATACCCTGGTAGTCCACGCCGTAAACGATGTCTACTTGAAGGTTGTGATCTTGAATCGTGGCTTTCGGAGCTAACGCGTTAAGTAGACCGCCTGGGGAGTACGGTCGCAAGATTAAAACTCAAATGAATTGACGGGGGCCCGCACAAGCGGTGGAGCATGTGGTTTAATTCGATGCAACGCGAAGAACCTTACCTACTCTTGACATCCAGAGAACCTTTTAGAGATAGAAGGGTGCCTTCGGGAACTCTGAGACAGGTGCTGCATGGCTGTCGTCAGCTCGTGTTGTGAAATGTTGGGTTAAGTCCCGCAACGAGCGCAACCCTTATCCTTGTTTGCCAGCACTTCGGGTGGGAACTCCAGGGAGACTGCCGGTGATAAACCGGAGGAAGGTGGGGACGACGTCAAGTCATCATGGCCCTTACGAGTAGGGCTACACACGTGCTACAATGGCATATACAGAGGGCTGCCAACTCGCGAGAGTGAGCGAATCCCATAAAGTATGTCGTAGTCCGGATTGGAGTCTGCAACTCGACTCCATGAAGTCGGAATCGCTAGTAATCGTGGATCAGAATGCCACGGTGAATACGTTCCCGGGCCTTGTACACACCGCCCGTCACACCATGGGAGTGGGCTGCACCAGAAGTAGATAGCTTAACCTTCGGGAGGGCGTTTACCACGGTGTGGTTCATGACTGGGGTGAAGTCGTAACAAGGTAGCCCTAGGGGAACCTGGGGCTGGATCACCTCCTTACCTTAAAGACTATATTGATGCAGTGTCCACACAGATTATTTGGTTATTTTAAAGATGCTCTTTAACAATTTGGAAAGCTGACTAGTAAAATAATTCTAACGAGAGTTAGAAGAGTTCTCAAAAAGCAAAACACATCAAGTGTCTTGTATTTTTAAGATCCGGCGAAACAAAGAACCTTGGTTGTTTAGACATACGTGAGACCCTTTGGGGTTGTATGGTTAAGTGACTAAGCGTACACGGTGGATGCCTTGGCAGTCAGAGGCGATGAAGGACGTACTAACTTGCGATAAGCGTAGATAAGGCAGTAAGAGCCACTTGAGTCTACGATTTCCGAATGGGGAAACCCAACTGCATAAGCAGTTATCCTAAACTGAATACATAGGTTTAGGAGGCGAACCGGGGGAACTGAAACATCTAAGTACCCCGAGGAAAAGAAATCAACCGAGATTCCGGTAGTAGCGGCGAGCGAAACCGGACCAGCCCTTAAGTTTTCATTGTGCTAGGCGAAAGTTTTGGAAAATTCTGCGGTACAGGGTGATAGCCCCGTAGCTGAAGGCGCAATGATAATGAAATCGAGTAGGACGGGACACGTGACATCTTGTCTGAATATGGGGGGACCATCCTCCAAGGCTAAATACTCCTGACTGACCGATAGTGAACCAGTACCGTGAGGGAAAGGCGAAAAGAACCCCTGTGAGGGGAGTGAAATAGAACCTGAAACCGTGTACGTACAAGCAGTGGGAGCCCCTTCGTGGGGTGACTGCGTACCTTTTGTATAATGGGTCAACGACTTAATTTTAGTAGCAAGGTTAACCGAATAGGGGAGCCGTAGGGAAACCGAGTCTTAACTGGGCGAATAGTTGCTAGGATTAGACCCGAAACCAGGTGATCTAGCCATGGGCAGGTTGAAGGTGAGGTAACACTTACTGGAGGACCGAACCGACTAATGTTGAAAAATTAGCGGATGACTTGTGGCTAGGGGTGAAAGGCCAATCAAACCTGGAGATAGCTGGTTCTCCCCGAAAGCTATTTAGGTAGCGCCTCGGACGAATACTACTGGGGGTAGAGCACTGTTAAGGCTAGGGGGTCATCCCGACTTACCAACCCTTTGCAAACTCCGAATACCAGTAAGTACTATCCGGGAGACACACGGCGGGTGCTAACGTCCGTCGTGGAGAGGGAAACAACCCAGACCGCCAGCTAAGGTCCCAAAGTTATAGCTAAGTGGGAAACGATGTGGGAAGGCTTAGACAGCCAGGATGTTGGCTTAGAAGCAGCCATCATTTAAAGAAAGCGTAATAGCTCACTGGTCGAGTCGGCCTGCGCGGAAGATTTAACGGGGCTAAGCTATACACCGAAGCTGCGGCAGCATGCATTAGCATTGCTGGGTAGGGGAGCGTTCTGTAAGCCGTTGAAGGTGGATTGTAAAGTCTGCTGGAGGTATCAGAAGTGCGAATGTTGACATGAGTAACGATAAAGGGAGTGAAAAACTTCCTCGCCGGAAGACCAAGGGTTCCTGTCCAACGTTAATCGGGGCAGGGTAAGTCGACCCCTAAGGCGAGGCCGAAAGGCGTAGTCGATGGGAAACGGGTTAATATTCCCGTACTTTTTATAATTGCGATGGGGGGACGGAGAAGGCTAGGTAGGCCTGGCGACGGTTGTCCAGGTTCAAGAGTGTAGGCTAATGACTTAGGTAAATCCGGGTCATTGTTAGGCTGAGACTTGATGTCGAGCTGCTACGGCAGTGAAGTTATTGATGCCATACTTCCAGGAAAAGCCTCTAAGCTTCAGATTATAAGAAATCGTACCCCAAACCGACACAGGTGGTCGGGTAGAGAATACCAAGGCGCTTGAGAGAACTCGGGTGAAGGAACTAGGCAAAATGGTACCGTAACTTCGGGAGAAGGTACGCTCTTGACGGTGAAGAGACTTGCTCTTGGAGCTGTTGAGAGTCGCAGATACCAGGTGGCTGCAACTGTTTATTAAAAACACAGCACTGTGCAAAATCGAAAGATGACGTATACGGTGTGACGCCTGCCCGGTGCCGGAAGGTTAATTGATGGGGTTAGTTTTCGGACGAAGCTCTTGATCGAAGCCCCGGTAAACGGCGGCCGTAACTATAACGGTCCTAAGGTAGCGAAATTCCTTGTCGGGTAAGTTCCGACCTGCACGAATGGCGTAATGATGGCCACGCTGTCTCCACCCGAGACTCAGTGAAATTGAAATCGCAGTGAAGATGCTGTGTACCCGCGGCTAGACGGAAAGACCCCGTGAACCTTTACTACAGCTTGGCACTGAACATTGAGCCTACATGTGTAGGATAGGTGGGAGGCTTTGAAACGGTGACGCCAGTTATCGTGGAGCCAACCTTGAAATACCACCCTTGTATGTTTGATGTTCTAACTTAGCCCCATAATCTGGGGTGAGGACAGTGCCTGGTGGGTAGTTTGACTGGGGCGGTCTCCTCCCAAAGAGTAACGGAGGAGTACGAAGGTGGGCTAATCACGGTCGGACATCGTGAGGTTAGTGCAATGGCATAAGCCCGCTTGACTGCGAGAATGACGGTTCGAGCAGGTGCGAAAGCAGGTCATAGTGATCCGGTGGTTCTGAATGGAAGGGCCATCGCTCAACGGATAAAAGGTACTCCGGGGATAACAGGCTGATACCGCCCAAGAGTTCATATCGACGGCGGTGTTTGGCACCTCGATGTCGGCTCATCACATCCTGGGGCTGAAGTCGGTCCCAAGGGTATGGCTGTTCGCCATTTAAAGTGGTACGCGAGCTGGGTTTAGAACGTCGTGAGACAGTTCGGTCCCTATCTGCCGTGGGCGTTGGATGATTGAAGGGGGCTGCTCCTAGTACGAGAGGACCGGAGTGGACGAACCTCTGGTGTTCGGGTTGTTACGCCAGTAGCATTGCCCGGTAGCTAAGTTCGGAATCGATAACCGCTGAAAGCATCTAAGCGGGAAGCGAGCCCTGAGATGAGTCATCCCTGATACTATAAGTATCCTAAAGGGTTGTTGGAGACTACGACGTAGATAGGCAAGGTGTGTAAGCGTTGTGAGGCGTTGAGCTAACTTGTACTAATTGCCCGTGAGACTTAACCATACAACACCCAAGGGGTTTTGCAGGATTTTAAAGATATAAAGATCTTGATGTGTATTGCAGAGTCAGCTTTTCGAATTGTAAACAAATTTTGCTTGGCGACCATAGCATTATGGCACCACCTGATCCCATGCCGAACTCAGAAGTGAAACGTAATTGCGCCAATGGTAGTGTGGGGATTCCCCATGTGAGAGTAGGTCATCGCCAAGCTTTCCTTTTTTTAATTATTGTTGTTAATTTTAATTGACTTTAATTAAAAAAAGGATAAAATAAATATCTTTTAAATGTTCTTTAAAAATATAACTAGATAATCTGTGTGGGCACTCGTGAATGATAGTCATTAAAAAAGAATTATCAATGAGCTGAGTGACCGAAATGAATAGAGATATTCATCACAGTCAATTTATTAATCAGAATTCATTGAGCCAAAACTTTAATTGAAGAGTTTGATCATGGCTCAGATTGAACGCTGGCGGCAGGCCTAACACATGCAAGTCGAGCGGTAACAGGGGAGAGCTTGCTCTCCTGCTGACGAGCGGCGGACGGGTGAGTAATGCCTGGGAATATGCCCTAATGTGGGGGATAACCATTGGAAACGATGGCTAATACCGCATAATCTCTACGGAGCAAAGGGGGGGACCTTCGGGCCTCTCGCATTAGGATTAGCCCAGGTGGGATTAGCTAGTTGGTGAGGTAAGGGCTCACCAAGGCGACGATCCCTAGCTGGTTTGAGAGGATGATCAGCCACACTGGAACTGAGACACGGTCCAGACTCCTACGGGAGGCAGCAGTGGGGAATATTGCACAATGGGGGAAACCCTGATGCAGCCATGCCGCGTGTATGAAGAAGGCCTTCGGGTTGTAAAGTACTTTCAGTTGTGAGGAAGGTGGTAGCGTTAATAGCGTTATCATTTGACGTTAGCAACAGAAGAAGCACCGGCTAACTCCGTGCCAGCAGCCGCGGTAATACGGAGGGTGCGAGCGTTAATCGGAATTACTGGGCGTAAAGCGCATGCAGGCGGTTTATTAAGCCAGATGTGAAAGCCCCGGGCTTAACCTGGGAATTGCATTTGGAACTGGTAAACTAGAGTCTTGTAGAGGGGGGTAGAATTTCAGGTGTAGCGGTGAAATGCGTAGAGATCTGAAGGAATACCGGTGGCGAAGGCGGCCCCCTGGACAAAGACTGACGCTCAGATGCGAAAGCGTGGGGAGCAAACAGGATTAGATACCCTGGTAGTCCACGCCGTAAACGATGTCTACTTGAAGGTTGTGATCTTGAATCGTGGCTTTCGGAGCTAACGCGTTAAGTAGACCGCCTGGGGAGTACGGTCGCAAGATTAAAACTCAAATGAATTGACGGGGGCCCGCACAAGCGGTGGAGCATGTGGTTTAATTCGATGCAACGCGAAGAACCTTACCTACTCTTGACATCCAGAGAACCTTTTAGAGATAGAAGGGTGCCTTCGGGAACTCTGAGACAGGTGCTGCATGGCTGTCGTCAGCTCGTGTTGTGAAATGTTGGGTTAAGTCCCGCAACGAGCGCAACCCTTATCCTTGTTTGCCAGCACTTCGGGTGGGAACTCCAGGGAGACTGCCGGTGATAAACCGGAGGAAGGTGGGGACGACGTCAAGTCATCATGGCCCTTACGAGTAGGGCTACACACGTGCTACAATGGCATATACAGAGGGCTGCCAACTCGCGAGAGTGAGCGAATCCCATAAAGTATGTCGTAGTCCGGATTGGAGTCTGCAACTCGACTCCATGAAGTCGGAATCGCTAGTAATCGTGGATCAGAATGCCACGGTGAATACGTTCCCGGGCCTTGTACACACCGCCCGTCACACCATGGGAGTGGGCTGCACCAGAAGTAGATAGCTTAACCTTCGGGAGGGCGTTTACCACGGTGTGGTTCATGACTGGGGTGAAGTCGTAACAAGGTAGCCCTAGGGGAACCTGGGGCTGGATCACCTCCTTACCTTAAAGATTATATTGATGTAGTGTCCACACAGATTATTTAGTTAAATATTAAAGAGATTTTCAAGATAGTTAATCTTGAAACCCAAGTCCCGTTCGTCTAGAGGCCTAGGACACCGCCCTTTCACGGCGGTAACAGGGGTTCGACTCCCCTACGGGACGCCACTTAGGGTCGTTAGCTCAGTTGGTAGAGCAGTTGACTTTTAATCAATTGGTCGCAGGTTCGAATCCTGCACGACCCACCATTATTTAATTTAATGGTTTTTTAAGTGGGCGATTAGCTCAGTTGGGAGAGCACCTCCCTTACAAGGAGGGGGTCACTGGTTCGAGCCCGGTATCGCCCACCAATTCCTAAGATGTTTGATTGAGACATTTTAGAAATTGGTTTTTTTGAAAACCATAGCTCTTTAACAATTTGGAAAGCTGACTAGTAAAATAATTCTAACGAAAGTTAGAAGAGTTCTCAAAAAGCAAAACACATCAAGTGTCTTGTATTTTTAAGATCCGGCGAAACAAAGAACCTTGGTTGTTTAGACATACGTGAGACCCTTTGGGGTTGTATGGTTAAGTGACTAAGCGTACACGGTGGATGCCTTGGCAGTCAGAGGCGATGAAGGACGTACTAACTTGCGATAAGCGTAGATAAGGCAGTAAGAGCCACTTGAGTCTACGATTTCCGAATGGGGAAACCCAACTGCATAAGCAGTTATCCTAAACTGAATACATAGGTTTAGGAGGCGAACCGGGGGAACTGAAACATCTAAGTACCCCGAGGAAAAGAAATCAACCGAGATTCCGGTAGTAGCGGCGAGCGAAACCGGACCAGCCCTTAAGTTTTCATTGTGCTAGGCGAAAGTTTTGGAAAATTCTGCGGTACAGGGTGATAGCCCCGTAGCTGAAGGCGCAATGATAATGAAATCGAGTAGGACGGGACACGTGACATCTTGTCTGAATATGGGGGGACCATCCTCCAAGGCTAAATACTCCTGACTGACCGATAGTGAACCAGTACCGTGAGGGAAAGGCGAAAAGAACCCCTGTGAGGGGAGTGAAATAGAACCTGAAACCGTGTACGTACAAGCAGTGGGAGCCCCTTCGTGGGGTGACTGCGTACCTTTTGTATAATGGGTCAACGACTTAATTTTAGTAGCAAGGTTAACCGAATAGGGGAGCCGTAGGGAAACCGAGTCTTAACTGGGCGAATAGTTGCTAGGATTAGACCCGAAACCAGGTGATCTAGCCATGGGCAGGTTGAAGGTGAGGTAACACTTACTGGAGGACCGAACCGACTAATGTTGAAAAATTAGCGGATGACTTGTGGCTAGGGGTGAAAGGCCAATCAAACCTGGAGATAGCTGGTTCTCCCCGAAAGCTATTTAGGTAGCGCCTCGGACGAATACTACTGGGGGTAGAGCACTGTTAAGGCTAGGGGGTCATCCCGACTTACCAACCCTTTGCAAACTCCGAATACCAGTAAGTACTATCCGGGAGACACACGGCGGGTGCTAACGTCCGTCGTGGAGAGGGAAACAACCCAGACCGCCAGCTAAGGTCCCAAAGTTATAGCTAAGTGGGAAACGATGTGGGAAGGCTTAGACAGCCAGGATGTTGGCTTAGAAGCAGCCATCATTTAAAGAAAGCGTAATAGCTCACTGGTCGAGTCGGCCTGCGCGGAAGATTTAACGGGGCTAAGCTATACACCGAAGCTGCGGCAGCATGCATTAGCATTGCTGGGTAGGGGAGCGTTCTGTAAGCCGTTGAAGGTGGATTGTAAAGTCTGCTGGAGGTATCAGAAGTGCGAATGTTGACATGAGTAACGATAAAGGGAGTGAAAAACTTCCTCGCCGGAAGACCAAGGGTTCCTGTCCAACGTTAATCGGGGCAGGGTAAGTCGACCCCTAAGGCGAGGCCGAAAGGCGTAGTCGATGGGAAACGGGTTAATATTCCCGTACTTTTTATAATTGCGATGGGGGGACGGAGAAGGCTAGGTAGGCCTGGCGACGGTTGTCCAGGTTCAAGAGTGTAGGCTAATGACTTAGGTAAATCCGGGTCATTGTTAGGCTGAGACTTGATGTCGAGCTGCTACGGCAGTGAAGTTATTGATGCCATACTTCCAGGAAAAGCCTCTAAGCTTCAGATTATAAGAAATCGTACCCCAAACCGACACAGGTGGTCGGGTAGAGAATACCAAGGCGCTTGAGAGAACTCGGGTGAAGGAACTAGGCAAAATGGTACCGTAACTTCGGGAGAAGGTACGCTCTTGACGGTGAAGAGACTTGCTCTTGGAGCTGTTGAGAGTCGCAGATACCAGGTGGCTGCAACTGTTTATTAAAAACACAGCACTGTGCAAAATCGAAAGATGACGTATACGGTGTGACGCCTGCCCGGTGCCGGAAGGTTAATTGATGGGGTTAGTTTTCGGACGAAGCTCTTGATCGAAGCCCCGGTAAACGGCGGCCGTAACTATAACGGTCCTAAGGTAGCGAAATTCCTTGTCGGGTAAGTTCCGACCTGCACGAATGGCGTAATGATGGCCACGCTGTCTCCACCCGAGACTCAGTGAAATTGAAATCGCAGTGAAGATGCTGTGTACCCGCGGCTAGACGGAAAGACCCCGTGAACCTTTACTACAGCTTGGCACTGAACATTGAGCCTACATGTGTAGGATAGGTGGGAGGCTTTGAAACGGTGACGCCAGTTATCGTGGAGCCAACCTTGAAATACCACCCTTGTATGTTTGATGTTCTAACTTAGCCCCATAATCTGGGGTGAGGACAGTGCCTGGTGGGTAGTTTGACTGGGGCGGTCTCCTCCCAAAGAGTAACGGAGGAGTACGAAGGTGGGCTAATCACGGTCGGACATCGTGAGGTTAGTGCAATGGCATAAGCCCGCTTGACTGCGAGAATGACGGTTCGAGCAGGTGCGAAAGCAGGTCATAGTGATCCGGTGGTTCTGAATGGAAGGGCCATCGCTCAACGGATAAAAGGTACTCCGGGGATAACAGGCTGATACCGCCCAAGAGTTCATATCGACGGCGGTGTTTGGCACCTCGATGTCGGCTCATCACATCCTGGGGCTGAAGTCGGTCCCAAGGGTATGGCTGTTCGCCATTTAAAGTGGTACGCGAGCTGGGTTTAGAACGTCGTGAGACAGTTCGGTCCCTATCTGCCGTGGGCGTTGGATGATTGAAGGGGGCTGCTCCTAGTACGAGAGGACCGGAGTGGACGAACCTCTGGTGTTCGGGTTGTTACGCCAGTAGCATTGCCCGGTAGCTAAGTTCGGAATCGATAACCGCTGAAAGCATCTAAGCGGGAAGCGAGCCCTGAGATGAGTCATCCCTGATACTATAAGTATCCTAAAGGGTTGTTGGAGACTACGACGTAGATAGGCAAGGTGTGTAAGCGTTGTGAGGCGTTGAGCTAACTTGTACTAATTGCCCGTGAGACTTAACCATACAACACCCAAGGGGTTTTGCAGGATTTTAAAGATATAAAGATCTTGATGTGTATTGCAGAGTCAGCTTTTCGAATTGTAAACAAATTTTGCTTGGCGACCATAGCATTATGGCACCACCTGATCCCATGCCGAACTCAGAAGTGAAACGTAATTGCGCCAATGGTAGTGTGGGGATTCCCCATGTGAGAGTAGGTCATCGCCAAGCTTTCCTTTTTTACGGAGCGGTAGTTCAGTTGGTTAGAATACCGGCCTGTCACGCCGGGGGTCGCGGGTTCGAGTCCCGTCCGCTCCGCCATTAATTATATTATCAGTTATTTTTTCCATAAATTTATAAATCTTTAAATAGTTTACAAACATGCAACTTATTCTTGCTTATAAATCACTTTATTCTCATAAATCTATCCTTTACACTTAAATAAAATCGTAATTTATAAAATTAGGGAGCAATAAAGTGGCAAATTATTTCAATCAATTAAGTTTTCGTAATCAAATAAAACAGTTAAGTAAATGCAGGTTTATGGATAAATCTGAATTTGAGAATAGCCTACTATTTCTTGAATCAAAAAAGATTGTGATTGTAGGCTGTGGTGCACAGGGTTTGAATCAAGGTTTAAACATGAGAGATTCAGGTCTTGATATTTCATACGCATTGAGAAAATCTTCGATTGATGCTAAGAATAAATCTTACTTAAATGCATTTGAAAATGGATTTAAGGTTGGGACTTATGAAGAATTAATACCTTCAGCTGATCTTGTAATTAATTTAACTCCGGATAAACAACATTCAAAGGTGGTTGATGATGTTATGCCATTGATGAAGAAAAACTCAGCACTTGGTTACTCACATGGTTTTAATATTGTTGAAGAAGGGAAGGAAATTAGAAAAGATATTACGGTTGTGATGGTCGCTCCAAAATGTCCTGGAACAGAAGTTCGTGAGGAATATAAAAGAGGCTTTGGTGTTCCTACTTTAATAGCCGTACATCCAGAAAATGATGTTAACGGAGAGGGGATTTATTATGCAAAAGCATGGGCTGCTTCAACCGGTGGACATAGAGCTGGTGTCTTGGAATCTTCCTTTGTTGCTGAAGTTAAATCAGATTTAATGGGAGAGCAAACTATTCTATGTGGAATGTTACAAGCAGGTTCTATTTTATGTTACGATAAAATGGTCGCATCAGATATTTCTCCAACGTATGCAGGTAAGTTAATTCAAAATGGTTGGGAGCAAATTTCAGAAGCATTAAAACTTGGTGGCATAACTCATATGATGAATAGGCTATCTAATGAGTCTAAATTAAAAGCGAATGAACTTTCTGAAGAGCTAAAAACTTTATTAACACCCCTTTACAAAAAACATATGGATAACATTTTATCTGGCTATTTTGCTAATAATATGATGAAAGATTGGGATAATAATGATCAAGAATTATTAGATTGGAGAAATAACAGTTTAGAGTCTGGATTTGAAAACTATCCTGATGATCAACTTAATATTAAAGAGCAAGAATATTTTGATCATGGCGTTTTGATGGTTGCAATGGTAAAAGCAGGTGTTGAATTAGCATTTGAGGTTATGGTCGAAGCTGGTATAAAAGAGGAGTCTGCTTATTATGAATCTCTTCATGAATTACCTTTAATAGCGAATACTATAGCAAGAAAGAGACTTTATGAAATGAATATTGTTATCTCTGATACTGCTGAGTATGGTAATTATCTTTTTGCTAATGAAGCCGTGCCATTATTAGAAAAAGAGTTTATGAATAAGGTTAATACAGATGTAATTGGTAGCAGTTATGTTGCCCCACAGCCCCCAACAAACATTGAAATTATTAATTTAAATAAAAACATTGCAGAGCATCCAGTTGAGCTAATTGGAAAAAAACTAAGAGCTCATATGACTGATATGAAATCTATTTAAAAAAAGACCCATTTAGGGTCTTTTTTTAATCAGCTTTATCACTTTCTTGATGGTCTTTGTTATCATTTAATAGTTCATCAATTTTCTCTTCAAGATCAGATAACTTTTGTCTCGTTCTTAATAATACCTGAGTTTGAATGTCAAATTCTTCTCTTGTCACGACATCTAACTTGCTTAATTGATGTTGTAGTCCTTGCTTAATTTTAGATTCTATGTCACTACCGAGATCTTTTACTGCCTTTGGCATTGAATCTTGCATTTGTTTAACGACTTTTTCAATTTTATCAGGTTCAAACATTTTCACTCCATTCATTTTTAAAAGCTTAGAAATTTAAGTTTATCATATTATTTCTAAAATCATTAAAATAGGTAGTTAAAATATTTTGACTACCTATTCTTTTAGACACTAATCTTGTGATGGCTTCGTTGATAGCAGTTCCTCTACACTTTTTTCAGGTTTGTGAGTTTGTGCTATGTAAGTATATATCACAGGTAGAACAAATAAGGTGAAGAGTGTCCCTATTCCAAGTCCTGCAACAATAACAATACCAATAGTAAATCTCATAGCCGCACCAGCTCCAGATGCTAAAACTAAAGGAATTAATCCTGCTACCATAGCAAGTGTGGTCATTAGAATAGGTCTAAATCTTATTCTTGCAGCCTCTCTAACAGCTTCAAATTTATTCTTTCCATGATGTAGCTGCTCTTCCTTAGCCACCTCACATATCAAGATACCATGTTTTGTTATAAGTCCCACTAATGTTATCAATCCTATCTGAGAATATAAATTCATTGTAGTAACATGCCATGCCATCACAACTAAAGCACCTGAAATGGCTAATGGAACGGAAGTCATAATGACTAATGGGTCTCTGACAGATTCAAATTGAATCGCTAGAACTAAATAAATAATAAATATAGCTAGTATAAACGTAAATACTAAGGAGTTTCCTTCTTGTACAAAGGTTCGAGCTACACCCTGCCAATCACTTGTGTAACCTGTTGGAAGCATAGTATCAATATTATTTTTAAAATAACTTACTGCTTCACCTGTCGTCATAATTGGGTTAACCGCAGTTATCGTTGCACTATTAAATTGATCCATGGTTGGTATGGTAAGTAGACTTGGTGAGGTTTTTATGGTTACCAATGCACTTAAAGGTATCATGTCTCCATTATTAGATTTTACATAATAATGTTTTAAACTTTCTTGTGATATTCTATTCTTTCTTAAAGTTTGAGGAACCACATAGTAAGGCCTTCCCGATATATTTACCTGATTAATATAATTTCCTGACATCATTGTATTCAAGGTATTTGCTATGTCACTGATAGTCACTCCATATGAACCAGCTTTTTCTTTATCAATATTAATACTTACTTCGCCAGTATTAAATTTTAAATCTAAATTGACCATGAAAAACTTCTTACTTTTTAATACCTTTTCAACAGCTTTTTGTGCAACATTAACAAGATTTTCAGGAGAGTTAGAGGTTTTAATGATATATTGATAAACACCAGCATACCCATTCATCATTGGGAGCGGAGGTATGTTGCTTGGCCCTTGTACTTGCGCACCAGGTATTTCTTTAATTTGGGGTGTTAGTTTAGCGATAATTCCATCAATGGACTCAGCTTTTGTGGTTCTTTCATCCCAAGGTTTGAGCATCACTAAATTCAAAAATTGATTCGCTGCTGGATAACCTGCTATTTCAAGAGATGTACTAACAGAAGGGTTTTCTTTTGCTAATTTTCCAGTAATTTTTGCATTTTGAGATATGTAATCAATATTGGAGTTTGTTGGTGCTGTACCCGTATTTACAATAACTCCTTGATCCTCTGGCGGTGCAATTTCACTTTTTATATCAACGAATAAAATTGGCATTGATATTAAAATTAGGAGAGCGAATGTAACGACTACTTTCCTATTATCCAAAACATAATCAAGACCTTGCACGTATTTATTCGTTATTTTTTCAATACGATGTTCTATTTTTTGTTTAAAACTTTTATTTTGGTTTTGTAGTTTTGGCTCTACTTTTAAAATTTTTGAGCACATCATGGGTGATAATGTCAACGCAACAAAACCTGAAATAAATACAGAACCTGCTAATGTCAATGCAAATTCTTTGAATAATGCACCTGAAAGACCTCCGGTTAGAGCTATTGGAGCATAAACTGCTGCTAAAGTTATTGTCATTGATATTACGGGAACTGCGATTTCTCTTGTTCCTATAATAGATGCTTGAAAAGGAGTTTTACCCTCAGCAATATGTCGCTCTACATTTTCAAGTACAACAATGGCGTCATCAACGACAAGACCAATCGCTAGAACCATGGCAAGTAATGTCAACAGATTTAAAGAAAAACCTAGAGAGTCCATTATAAATGACACACCCACTATTGATAGTGGTATTGTAACTAAAGGTATAATTAATGCTCTAAGAGAACCAATAAACAACAAAATCACCACTAAAACAATTATTACCGCTTCAATAAGAGTTTTAATAACATCATTAATTGCTTCTTTAATAAAAATAGACTGATCATAGAGAACCTGCATCTTAATCGCACTTGGCATACTTTTTTCCATACTAGGAATAAGATCTCTAATACCTTTCACGACTGTAATCGGGTTTGCTCCAGGTGCTAAGTTAATGGCGACAATTAATCCAGTTTTACCGTTAATTGAACTTAGTATAGTATTTTGATAGCTTCCTAGACTAACAGTTGCTATATCTTTAAGACGAACAATATTTCCATTATCTGATTTCACCACTAGGTTTTCTAAAGTTGATGGTGTTGTATATTGCGTATTTGCCACTACGTTGGCAGTGATTGAATATCCATTAACTTGTCCTAGACCTTGAATAGAGTTGTTAGAAGTCAGTACCTGTTTTACTTCATCTGTTGATATGTTTAAAGCAGCCATCTTATCTGGGTCGAGCCAAATTCTCATGGCAAATTGGGTACCATATATTTTTACCTCGTTGATACCACTGACGGTGTTTAATTCAGGTGTAATGACTCTATCTATATAATCATAAAGCTGAGGACTGCTCAGAGTTTTACTACTAAACCCTAAGTATAGGGCTCCTACAGAACTGCCGGTAGTGACATTAATATTTGAATCTTGGACTCCTGAAGGAAGGCTTGCTTTAACACTGTTTATTTTAGATAAAACTTGTGCAAGTGCAGCATCGGGATCTGTGTCTAATTTCATATATGCAGTAATAGTAGACGTTCCAGAAACACTAGAACCAGTTATGTAGTCAATATTATCAACTTGTGCAATTGCCTGTTCCAAGGGCTGTGTAACAAAACCTTGAATAACATCTGGAGATGCACCTGCGTAGGCAGTAGTAACGGTAATCGTTGTGTTTGATGTTTCTGGAAACTCTTGAATTGGCATTTTAAACAAGGCCTGAAAACCCAAAATAAAAACTAAAAGGCTCAATGAAACAGCCAGAACGGGTCTGCTAATAAATAAGTCAGTAAACTTCATTTTTTACATTCCTTTTATTAAAGATCAGGCAGTGATGATGGCGTTTTAGGGGAAAGGCTTTTCTTTGCTTCATATACCTTAGAGCCATTATTTAGTGAAACTTGCCCCGAAGTTACAATCATATCATTTTCTTTGATACCCGAATCAATAACTACTTGATCACCATCATCAGATAATATGTTTACAAAAATTTGGGACACTCTTTTTTCTTTGTTTTTATCCTCCTTGACTACATAAACAAAATTGCCATAAAGATTGTAAGAAATTGCTGTTTTAGGAACCATAATAATATTATTTTTTTTGGGTAACATGATATTTGCTGTGGCATACATGTTATTTTTAAGTTTTTTATCTGGATTAGGAATACTCACCTGAACTTCGACTAATCCAGTACTGTTTTGAATTCCTGGAGCAATCGCCTCGATTTTACCTTCAAAAAATTTATCTGGATAGGCACCAACTTTAATTTTTACTTCTTGTCCCACAAAAACATTTTTCATTTCGGTCTGTGGTATTGTGACTCTTAACTCCATTAAATTTATGTCATCCAAGGGAGCAATGTCTGTCCCTGAACTTATATATTGTCCTAACGCTACATTGTTTAGTCCAACTATGCCATCAAAAGGTGCTTTGATCGTTAGTTTATTGATGTCTGCTTTGACTCCGTTAATATCAGCTAAAGCAGAAAAATAGTCACTTTTTTTCTGTTCAAAACTTGCCTGAGAAACAGAGTTAGTTTGAAGGAGTTTTAGGTATCGTTCATATTCTGCCTTTTGGAATGGTAATTTAGCAGTGTAAGAATCAAGCTCAGCTTGTTGAGAACTACTATCTAAAGTAACTAAAATATCCCCTTTTTTGACTAATTGACCTGATTTGAATCTAATACTTGTAATTTTCCCTGCTGTTTCAGTTGTTAACTGTACAGATTGGTTTGGTCGAATAAAACCAATTGCTTTAATGGATGGATTCCAGCTTGAGTATTTTGCTTTATACTCAGTGACAGGGTATGAAGGTTCAGGCATACTAGCTATTTTATTAGGAATAATCACTTTATTTAATATGAAATTAAAAAGTATTACGGCGATAAGAAAAAAGAATACGATAGACAACATTACTATCCATTTTAACGACTTTTTCATTGTTTAATTTAACTCCATTTCTAAAAATTCTTTTTTAATTATTATAGTTAATATAATTAAGACTGTATGGTTCTATAAAAATAATTATAATAGTTAAATTATCATAATCATTTCATTTATGTAACTTTAATTTTTAAAAAACATAACTGAATTTTTTGTAGTGTAAAAATATCTTGTAGGATAATTGAATGAAGCTGAATAGCCGCCAAACAGAAGCAATAAAAAATGTATCAGGGCCATGTTTAGTATTGGCAGGTGCCGGTTCAGGTAAAACAGGTGTGATAACTAAAAAAATTGAGTATTTAGTTCAACATTGTGGTTATAATCCTAATGAAATTGCAGCTTTGACTTTTACAAATAAAGCAGCCAAAGAAATGAAAGAAAGAGTTGATTCACTTTTAGGAAAAAAAAGGAATAGAGGGGCTTATATAGCTACATTTCATCGATTAGGCTTAGACATAATAAAAAAAGAATATAAAAGTCTTGGTTTGACAAGTAATTTTTCTTTATTTGATGATCAAGATCAAATCGCTTTAATTAAAGAGTTGCTCTCAAGTGAAGCCAATACAACTGAGATTGATAAGGATTATGTCAAAAATTTAATAACTTTTATTTCTAATATCAAAAATTTAGAAATCCAAAAAAATAGCCAAAAACTCTCACATTATTACTTAGATGATAGCTATCCTATTTATAAGGCATATGTAAAACAGCTAAAATCTTATAATGCTATAGATTTTGATGACTTAATTTCTTACCCTCTGACTCTTTTTAAGGAATATCCGGAAAAACTGATTAAGTGGCAAAAAAAAATAAAATATTTATTGGTTGACGAATACCAAGATACAAACTCAAGTCAATATGAGTTCGTAAAGCTTTTAGTGAAAGGACGTAATAAATTTACGGTAGTTGGAGATGATGATCAATCGATTTACTCATGGCGAGGAGCTCAACCAGAAAACCTAGTTTTATTGACCAAAGACTTTCCTGAATTAGAAGTCATAAAACTAGAAAAAAATTATCGTTCAACTAATAAAATTCTAACAGTAGCTAATAGTCTAATAGCAAACAACTCTCATGTTTTTGAAAAAAAACTTTTTTCAGAAATACCCGGAACAGATCTGGTCAAAATAATGGAGGCTAGTGATGAGCAAGATGAAGCAAAGAAAATTGTACAAGCAATTATAACCCATCAATTTCTTAATCAGAAAAGATTCGATAATTATGCTATTTTGTACCGAGGCAATCATCAATCAAGGCTTTTCGAAAAGTATCTAACTCAACATAATATTCCATATAATGTTTCTGGAGGAACCTCTTTTTTTTCCAGAGCTGAAGTCAAAGATATTATGGCTTATCTTAAATTAATTGTTAACCCAAATGATGATAATTCTTTTCTTCGTGTTGCAAATGTACCTAAAAGAGATATAGGAGCTAAAACCTTATCTGCTTTGGGAGATTATGCAAAAATAAGAAACAAAACATTGTTAGAAGCAAGTTGTGAGCTTGGTTTAGAACATCATTTGCCTGCTAGAAGCATTAAAGCATTAAGATTATTTACTAAATGGTTAATGGCATCTCAAGAAGAATATTTAAAGGGAAATACTGAAAAACTTTTATCAAATATAGTCAGTCAAATAGGGTATGATGTTTGGTTATTAGATAATTCTAGCTCGCAAAAAGTTGCAGAATATAAACAAAATAATATAAATGAACTTATTGGATGGGTTATCTCTGATTTGAAGGGAGATAATTATCAACAAGAACCAATACAGCTAAAAGAAATTATTCAAAAGTTTACATTGAGAGATATGTTTGAAAGAGCTGAAGATGATGATGCTTCCAATGAGGTTCAATTAATGACACTTCATGCTTCAAAAGGGTTGGAGTTTCCACATGTAAGTTTGGTTGGTTTTGAAGAGGGCATCTTACCACATCAAAATAGTATCAATGACGATAATGTTGAAGAAGAAAGACGTTTAGCATATGTTGGCATAACTCGAGCTAAAACCGAATTAACCATTTCATACTGTAAAGAGCGTTCTCAATTTGGGGAAAAAGTATTAATTGAACCTAGTCGTTTTCTTTTTGAGTTACCAAAAGAAGAACTAGACTGGTTAAATATCAAAAAAGATGTAACCCCTGAACAAAGAATGCATAAAGGAAAAACTCATATAGCTAATTTAAAAAAAATGCTTAAAAAATAATTTAATTAAGACTTTCTAACATATACGATACTGTTTTTTTGATTTCATCATCTGTGCAATCCATGCAAGTTCCCTTCGCAGGCATTGCATTGTATCCTTTTATAGCATTAAGTGTTAATTGATTGACACCTTTGTTTAATCTTTTTTCCCATTCTTTTTTATCTCCAGTTTTTGGAGCTCCAGCAACTCCTGATGCGTGACAAGATATACAAAAAGTTTTATATATAGTTGCTGCATCTCTAACAACCTGTGTCTCTTTTTCCTGTACAGGATTTTGCACCCCTTTTTGAGTGTAAACATTCCCAAGAGGCCTTATTCTTTCAAATATTTCTTGTTCATGAGGAGTAAGCACCATGGCTTTTGATGAATAGATTAAAAAAAATAGACAAAATAATTTTGATAATGTATTGAGTTTAACCATAATTCTTTTTTTGTTTTTTTCATAATTGTAGAATAACTTACATAAAGTTATTTTTTATTGATTAAATTATTGAGACTCATTTAACATCAGATGATTAAAATATAAACAAGCAGAAATAAAAAACAAAAAAAATCTTTACACGCGCTTAAATTAACATTATTATTTCGCCCACGATAATAAATATTATCAGTGGTGGCTATAGCTCAGTTGGTAGAGCCCTGGATTGTGATTCCGGTTGTCGCGAGTTCGAGTCTCGTTAGCCACCCCATTTAAAATCGGTGAATAGCGCAGTTTGGTAGCGCATCTGGTTTGGGACCAGAGGGTCGGGGGTTCGAATCCCTCTTCACCGACCATTTCTGAGTAATATGGTGGCTATAGCTCAGTTGGTAGAGCCCTGGATTGTGATTCCGGTTGTCGCGAGTTCGAGTCTCGTTAGCCACCCCATTTAAAATCGGTGAATAGCGCAGTTTGGTAGCGCATCTGGTTTGGGACCAGAGGGTCGGGGGTTCGAATCCCTCTTCACCGACCATCAGCTCATAATTTTCAATTTTTAAGTAAAACATCACTTTACTGCTAGTCTATTATCACTTTGTTTTAAAATAAGTTAAATTTAAGTATAACTTTACATTTTTTAAGAAAAAATTGATGGATGAAATAATGAATACCAGCATAGAATTCATATAAAAAAAACTGACTCTATTAAATACAATCAGTTTTTTTAAATTTATTGCTTAATAAAATTTTGAAAGTTATTAGGTCATGGTTACAAATTCTTCAGATCCTGTTGGATGGATAGCCACGACATTATCTAAATCTGCTTTAGTTGCTCCCATCTTGATAGCTACAGCAAAACCTTGAATCATTTCATCGACAGTAAATCCGATACCATGTAATCCAATTACTTTTTCCTCTGGGCCTAAACAAACTAATTTCATTCTACAAGGCTGTCTATTAGAAGTTACAGCAGAATACATAGGAGTAAAGTTTGATTGATAACACTTAATGTTTTCTTTCCCATAGGTTTCTATTGCCTCATTTTCTGAAAGACCTATTGTTCCAATAGGAGGATGGCTAAAAACTACTGTTGGAACTAATTTATAGTCAAGTTTTGCATTCTTTTGATTGTTAAAAAGTCTTTCGGATAATAGTCGACCTGCCTTAACAGCGACAGGTGTTAATTCGATGCCATTTTCCATCACATCGCCCACACAATAAATATTCTTAACATTAGTTTCTTGATATTCGTTTACTTTGACATAACCTTGTCTGTTAGTTTCAACCCCCACTTTGTCTAAGTTAATTTTGTCTGTTGTTGGTTGACGTCCAATAGCCCAAATAACACAATCTGTTTCATGTATTTGGCCATTTTCAAAGTGGATTAAAATAGATCCATCTTCACCTTTAGATAGCTTTTTAGGTGTAGATTGTGTGTGAAGTGTTGGACCTTCTTTTTGCATTGTATCAACAAGAGTTTCGACAATGGAGTGATCGAATGTTCTTAAAGGTTTGTCCTTTCTTACAAATAAGTGTGTATCAGTTCCGAGAGCGTTTAATACTCCGGCAATTTCAACGGCAATATAACCAGCACCAACAACTGCAGCCCGCTTTGGTTGCTTTTTGAGATCAAAAAAACCATCAGAATTAATTCCTAGTTCTGCTCCAGGAATATTGGGGGTAGAAGGAGTTCCTCCTACAGCAATGAGGATATGCTTTGCTGTATATAAATCTCCATCCACTTCAATTGTGTTTTTATCATAAAATTTCCCAAAACCTTTAATCACAGTAACGTTGTTATTTGAAAGCACTTTGTCGTAGGATTGGTGAATTCTTTCAATATATTTTTGTCTGCTATCAATCAAAGTAGACCAATTAAATTTCTTTAACTCAACATCAAAACCATAGTCCTTTGCATATAGCTCTATGGCTTCAGCGATCTGTGCACCATGCCACATTACTTTTTTGGGAACACAACCAACATTAACACAGGTACCACCCAGATCACTTGCTTCTATTAAAGCAACTTTTGCTCCATGTTTAGCAGCTCTATTAGCGGAGGCAATGCCACCACTTCCTGCACCTAAGCAGATATAATCAAATTCGTGTTTCATTTTTTTTCTCTATTTCTCAAAGTTAGCTACATGTTAATTTTTAACCTCAGGAATGTAAATAGTATTTATTAAGATATTATTTTTCAGATAACCAACCTAATTTAATTAATCCCTCTGGAGAAATGATGTTTTTTAAATAAGGTAAGATAACACTAAAATCTTTTTTCATGGTCCATGGAGGGTTAATGATAAAAAGACCAGATCCAGTCATTCCATAGTCTGTGTTATCGTGAGTCACAGAAAACTCAATTTGAAGTATTTCTTTTATTTCTGATTGTTTCAAGATATTTTGAAGTTCATCAACCAACTTTCTTTTTACTACTGGATACCAAAGTAAATAAACTCCACTAGGCCATTTTTTATAAAGATCTAAAAGTATTGTTGGTGCTTTTTTATATTCAGTCTTAATCTCGTACGATGGATCAATTACGACTAAACCTCTATTTTGTGGTGGCGGTATTTTACTCTTTAAAAACTGATAGCCATCTAACTTTTGGATTGATGTTTTTTTTCTTGGTAAGATGCATTGCATTAAATCAGAGATAGCTTTAGGGTGTAACTCCGCTAATGCTATAGAATCCTTTGACCTTAAAAGAAATTTTGCTATTGCTGGCGAGCCAGGATAAATATTTAGTTCACTATTATTAAAAGTCTTGATTATCTTAAGATAGCTCTGGATTTCATGAATAGGGTTAGTATCTTCCCATAATTTTTGAATACCACCTTTAAACTCCATATTTTTTGAACTTTCGAACTGTTTTAGATTATACAGCCCATTACCACTATGGCTTTCAGCGTACATGAATGGTTTATCTTTTTTTTCATATAGTTAATGACGTAAACAAGACATAGATGTTTTAATACATCTGCGTGATTTCCTGCATGAAAATTATGTTGATAACTGAGCATTTTTTTAGGCTCCAGTAATTTTTTTAAGTGAAATATTAAGTGTTATTTGGGAATTATTTAAATCTCTCAGTTGATTGATTAATTTATCGTAAGTAAACGCATATTTTTCACAAAAATCTTCAGACAGCTCTAATGTAATTAAATTTTTTTCACGAGAGATTATTCTATAAAATTTTTCGTTAACATCCTGAAGAGCAATTGCTATTCGGAGCGTTTTTATAAAAATATCAGTTATATTCGAATTGAAAATTAGATCAGAGCTAAATTCTTCAATATTTAGATCTAGATTTCTTAAAGAATATGCAATGAAATTTTTTTCTTTTTCATCAAAACCTATCATATCGATATTTTGGATAATGTAAGCTGCATGTGAATATTGATTTTTAAAATTAATACTCAATCCAATTTGGTTCAAAAAAGCTAATGCCAATATTACTTTATGAAAAATATCTTTATCTTCTTTACTATCAATCAAAGATAAAAAATGTATTTTATCAAAAAAATCAAGAATAATTTGAGAGTTGTTTTGTAGTTGATATGTATTGCTTAAAATCTTTAAATTTTTTATAAGAATATTTTGCTCTGGCAGAGGAATTAATTGATTTAGTAAACCCTCTCTTAGAGCTCCCCCAGCTTTATAAAGTGAATTAATAGATAATACCTCAAAAATTCCAATTAAAATAGCAAGACCACTGGGAAATACGTTTGCCTTTTCTGGCGTTAGTCCTTCAATATCTATATATTCCATGGACTCACAGTTAATGAGTTGGCTTTTGATTTTATATAGATCTTGTTTAGTTAGGTAATTAGTGTTTGATTTTTTTTTCTTGATTTCAAAAAGTGTTTGTATTGTTCCACTTGCACCAATACATAAATCCCAGTCATTCAAGTCAATTGTAGCTTCTCTTAAAGTTTCTTTTGTTTTTGCTATAGCTTGATTAAAGTTTTCCTCATTTAACCTTCTATTTTTAAAATATTTCTCTAAAAAAGAAACACAACCCAACTTAAAACTGTTCATTTTAATTATTTTTGCTTTATCACCCATAATAATTTCGGTGCTGGCACCTCCAATATCTATTACAAGCTTTTTGCTTGGACCATCAGTCGTTCTCGTCGCTCCATCATAGATTAAACTAGCTTCTTTTAATCCAGATATGACTTGTATTTTGAGGTTTAATATTTTGTTGGCTTTAGACAAAAATATATTTTGATTTTCAGCTGCTCTTATGGCCGCTGTCGCAGCAATTATAATATTTTGTTTAGGTATTTTGTCTAAAAATTGTTTAAAATATCTTAGGCATTGCCAACCTCTTTCCATGGATTTTTGAGTTAAATTTGAATCTATAGAACTACCTAAACGAGTTTTATCTTTTATTCTATTTATGGTATGAATACGACCATTTGAGTATTTTAATATCCATAAATGAAAACTATTTGACCCCAGATCAATAACTGCATAATGACTTTTATTTTCTTTTTCCATAGTTACGTTTTGTATAATTTCTTCTATTTTTGTTAATTTGTGTTTTTTTGTAGTTTCGACTGCTTGCAGTTTCTTTATTTAAGTTTATTTTTGGTAAATTAGTTAACAGAGCTTCTGGATCATATTCTGTAACAGGAATATTATGATTTATATACTGTTCGATATTGGTAAGATTGATTGCAAAATCCTCACATGCAAAACTAATAGAGTGACCACTCTCCCCAGCCCTTCCAGTTCTACCAATTCTATGAACGTAATCCTCACAGTCGTCTGGCAAGTCAAAATTATAAACGTGAGTTACATCTGGAATATGAAGTCCTCTTGCTGCTACATCTGTTGCAACGAGAATATCTAAGTGTCCTAACGTAAAGGAGTCGAGTGTTTGAAGGCGTTTTTTCTGTGGGATATCTCCAGTTAGTAAACCTACTCTATGATTGTCAGCATTCAATGCATTAAATATCTCTTCAGATTTTATTTTAGTATTAGCAAAAATAATTGCCTTGTCAGGCCAATCTTCTTCAATCAAAGTTTGAAGAAGTGGGAGTTTATGTTCATTAGACGGGTAGAATAATTCCTCGTCAATCATGTTATTATGAACTTTTTTATTTACATTGATAAATTCATATGACTTCATGTATTGATAGGCCATTTCTTTAATGTTATGTGAGAATGTGGCTGAAAATAACATAGTCATTCTCGCTGATGGGGGGGGCATTTGTTTGAAAATAAACCTAATATCTTTTATAAAGCCAAGATCTAACATTCTGTCTGCTTCATCTAGAACAACTACTTCTAATAAACTTAAATCCAAGAGACCTTGTTTAATAAAATCAGTCACTCTCCCACAAGTTCCGATTATTATATCTTTTGAATGAGTTAAGTTTAGTTTTTGTTTTTCAATAGATTCGCCGCCAACCAGTAAAGTTGTTTTAAATTTTGTAAATTTATCAAAAATTTGGGCGTCTTTTTGAACTTGGAGGGCTAGTTCTCTGGTTGGTGCTAGAATTAGAGCACGCGGTGAGAGAGTCTCTGTCTGTTGTAATTGATTTTGTAATTGAAGGTAGTTATAAGTTGCTGTTAGGAATGTTAATGTTTTTCCGGATCCGGTTTGTGATTGGGCGATAACATCTTTTCCTTCAAGCAAAAGAGGTAATGCTTTACTTTGGATATTTGTACATTTGGTAAAGTTACTTTCGTGTAAAGCTTCCAATATGTTTAACTGAAGGTTCAGTTCAGAAAATTTCTTATCTGTCATTTTTCACTATTCTTTTTATTTAGTATTGGTTAATATATATATATTATCTATTAAAAATTGATTATATGATAGAATTTAAACAAAAAAATCGGAGTATATTTATGAGTGAAAATATTTTGAACATTAACGACAGTGATTTCGTAGATGTTATTAACTCGAAGGAAGTTGTTTTGGTTGACTTTTGGGCTGAGTGGTGTGGTCCTTGTAAAATGATAGCTCCAATTTTGGAAGAGGTTGCTAAAGATTACTCTGAGAAATTGACTATTGCTAAAGTTAATATAGATGAAAACCCTGATACTCCAGCTAAATATGGAATAAGAGGTATACCAACACTATTACTTTTTAAAGGTGGAGAGATTGCCGCAACAAAAGTTGGCGCATTGACATTAAATCAACTTAAAGAATTTATCGATGCAAACTTATAATTAAAATTAGGTATATTGCACTCTGAAATTTTGGTGTGATATACTTTAATTTTTATTAGACAATTTTAATTCCTGCTGATATAATTCATTTGTAAAAACACACTATTCGAATTCAATCTATTTCGATTTCCTAAAATTAAACAAGAAAACTCCACTTTGAATAAAAAGAAACTCATCAATATGAACTTAACAGAACTCAAAAAGCGCTCGGTGTCAGATTTGATCACTTTGGGTGAAGGTATGGGCTTAGAAAACTTAGCTCGTTTAAGAAAACAAGATATTATTTTTTCTATTTTAAAACAACATGCAAAAAGTGGAGAAGATATTTTTGGAGACGGTGTATTAGAAATTCTTCAAGATGGTTTTGGTTTCCTTAGATCTTCTGATAGCTCTTATCTTGCAGGTCCTGATGATATTTATGTATCGCCAAGTCAAATTCGTAGATTTAATTTAAGAACAGGGGATACTATCTCCGGAAAAATCAGACCACCCAAAGATGGTGAGCGTTATTTTGCATTATTGAAAGTAAATCAAGTCAATCACGATAAACCAGATAATGCCAGAAATAAAATTTTATTTGAAAACCTAACCCCTCTTCATGCTAATGATCGTATGATTATGGAAAGGGGTAATGGTTCAACAGAAGATATTACAGCACGTATTCTTGACCTAGCTTCACCTATCGGTAAAGGTCAAAGAGGTTTGATTGTTGCTCCTCCAAAAGCTGGTAAAACGATGCTTCTGCAAAATATTGCTCAATCTATTACTTATAATCACCCCGAATGTGAATTGATGGTCTTATTAATTGATGAGCGACCCGAAGAAGTTACTGAAATGAGGCGTCTAGTCAAGGGTGAGGTGATTGCTTCTACATTTGATGAGCCTGCAAGTAGACATGTTCAAGTTGCTGAGATGGTTATCGAAAAAGCAAAACGTTTAGTTGAACACAAGAAAGATGTTATTATTTTACTAGATTCTATAACTCGATTAGCTAGAGCCTATAATACTGTTGTACCTTCATCAGGAAAGGTTTTAACAGGAGGGGTTGATGCACATGCTCTTCATCGACCAAAGCGCTTTTTTGGGGCAGCTCGTAATGTTGAAGAGGGCGGAAGTCTAACGATTATTGCTACTGCTCTGGTTGATACGGGCTCTAAGATGGATGAAGTTATCTATGAAGAGTTTAAAGGGACAGGTAATATGGAGTTACACCTATCTAGAAAAATTGCAGAAAAAAGAGTCTTTCCAGCGATTGACTTTACTCGTTCTGGTACTCGTAGAGAGGAGCTACTTACTTCAGCTGATGAATTACAAAAGATGTGGATTCTCAGAAAAATTGTTCACCCTATGGGTGAAGTGGATGCTATGGAGTTTTTGCTTGATAAATTAGCGATGACGAAAACGAATAACGAATTTTTTGACGCAATGAAACGCGGCAAGAATTAAGGTAGTAAATTTTAAAGTTTATTATAAAGACCTCTTTACTTAATAAAGGGGTTTTTTTTTAGGTTTGTAATTTTGGATAATATAATGAGATATGATAGTTTAAGAGACTTTATAGATTATTTAGAAGAAATTGGTGAGTTGAAAAGGATAAGTTATCCAGTCAGTGCTGACCAAGAGGTAACTGAAATTTGCGATAGACTACTAAAGTCAAAAGGACCAGCAGTTTTATTTGAAAATATCAAAGGTAGTGAATTTCCTCTTCTGGGAAACTTATTTGGAACACCAAAAAGAGTTGCATTAGGTATGGGGGGAGAATCAATAGATGATTTGAAAAAAATTGGTGAGCTTTTAGCTTATTTGAAAGAACCTTCCCCACCGAAAAATATAAAGGATGCTTTTAGTCAGATTCCGATATTAAAGCAAGTACTTAATATGTCACCAAAGCGCATTAAAAAAGCACCATGTCAAGAAACAATATTGAGCGGAGAGCAAGTTGATCTTGACTTATTGCCTATTATGAAGTGCTGGCCTGGCGATGTTGCACCATTAATGACATGGGGTTTAACTGTTACCAAGGGACCTGAAAAAGACAGACAAAATATCGGTATCTATCGTCAACAAAAAATTGCAAGAAATAAATTAATTATGAGATGGCTTGCTCATAGAGGTGGTGCTTTAGATTTAAGGGACTGGATTGAAAAAAATCCAAATGAACGCTTTCCTGTTTCAGTTGCATTTGGTGCAGATCCGGCAACAACTTTAGCTGGCGTTACGCCAATACCGGATACTTTATCTGAATATGCTTTTGCAGGATTACTGAAAGGGAAAAAAGTTGAGATTACTAAGTCTTTAAGCAATAATCTTGACATTCCTGCAAATGCTGAAATTGTTTTAGAAGGCTATATAGATCCGAATGAATTTGCAAATGAGGGACCTTATGGAGATCATACAGGTTATTATAATGAAGTAGAAAAGCACCACGTGTTTACGGTAACCCATATGACCATGAGAAAAGGGGCAATATATCACTCAACTTATACTGGTCGACCACCCGATGAACCTGCAATTTTAGGTGTTGCTCTAAATGAAGTACTAGTACCATTATTAAAAAAACAATTCCCAGAAATTGTGGACTTTTATTTACCACCTGAAGGGTGCTCTTATCGACTAGCTGTTGTAACGATGAAAAAACAATATCCGGGACATGCAAAAAGGATTATGATGGGTGTATGGTCTTTTTTAAGGCAATTTATGTATACTAAATATGTTATTGTATGTGATGATGATATTAATGCCAGAAATTGGGAAGATGTAATTTGGGCAATCACAACTAGAACAGATCCTGACAGAGACACTACTATAATAAGTAATACTCCAATTGATTCATTAGATTTTGCTTCTCCTGAAATTGGCTTAGGCTCAAAAATGGGTATTGACGCCACAAATAAGTGGAATGGAGAAACTAAGAGAGAGTGGGGAGTTCCCATTCAAAAAGATCCTAATATTGTAAAAAGAATTGATGATATATGGCATCAATTAAAAATTGACTAAGAGGTTGGCTACAAATGCAATTAAATTGTGATGTTACAGAGTGTGTTCAAATAAGTAATCATACATATAAAGTTATGCTTAAAGCGGATAAAGAGATCTCTTTTAAAGCTGGGCAGTATTTGTTTTTTTTACTAAATGAGCAAGATAAAAGACCTTTTTCTATAGCAAATGTTCCCCACAGTCAAAAAATTGAATTGCATATAGGTGCTTCAGGTTATAGTGATTTTGCAAATGAAGTAATTGAACATATTAAATCTAAAAAAATGCAGAATCAAAAAGTTAGTATTGATGTAGGTCATGGAAACGCATGGCTTAGAGAAAAAAGTAACCGTCCAAAATTACTTATTGCAGGAGGTACAGGATTTTCTTATGTCAAAAGTATTATGGAAAAGGTGATTTTAGATAATCAAGATGAAACGATATTTGTTTATTGGGGCACAAAAACCAAAAAAGATTTATATTGTCATCAGCAAGTTTTGGCTTATCAACAGAAGTACAAAAACTTTAATTATGAAGCAACTATTGAATCCAATGAAAGTCATTGGAATGGCAGATATGGCAACGTTCTTGATGTTTTAGATAAAGATTTTATTGACTATTCAAGTTATGATATATATATTTGCGGGCCAGTACCTATGGTTGGTAGAGCTAGAGATATGCTTATAACAAAAGGTGCTTTGCTTGAGCATATGTACGCTGATGCTTTTGACTATATTTGATTATGAAGAGTGATAATTTGTTTGATGTAATAATAATTGGCGCTGGTGCCGCAGGTCTGATGGCAGCTATTTCTGCCTCGGAGAGGAATAAGAAGGTTTTAGTTCTTGACCATGCTAAACGTCCAGGAAAAAAAATTTTAATTTCTGGTGGGGGACGTTGTAATTTTACAAATTACTACATTGAGCCTTCTAAATACATTTCTTCTAATCCTCATTTTTGCAAATCTGCTTTAAATCAATACACTCAATGGGATTTTATTTCTCTAGTTGAAAAATATGATATTGCATATCACGAGAAGACATTGGGGCAATTATTCTGCGATCAATCTGCAAAAGATATTGTCTCTATGCTTCTAAGTGAATGTGAAAAGAACCAAGTATCTTTTAGATATCAGCAAGAAATAGACGAAGTCAAAAAAGATGAAAAAGGTTATTTTTTTATAAAAAGTAATGATAGTGAATATAAAGCACATTCCCTAATTATTGCTTCTGGTGGTTTATCCATGCCAAGACTTGGAGCTACACCTTTTGCATATAAAGTCGCTGAATCTTTTGACTTAGATATTGTTCCTACAAAAGCAGCACTTGTCCCATTAACACTGGATCCTATTTTGAAAGATTTGACTGAGAAGATTTCAGGTATTTCTCACTCGGTAAATGTTTTTAATGAAAAAGCTGAGTTTAGTGAAGATTTGCTTTTTACACACAGGGGTTTATCGGGACCTGCTGTTCTTCAAATATCATCCTATTGGAATCAAGGTGAAGATATAAAAATTAATTTACTTCCAACTGTATGTTTGAAGTCTCATTTTGATGAGGCTTTAAAGTCTCGTCCAAATTGTATGTTAAAAACATTTCTAAATTTTTATTTTGCTAAACGATTAACCGAAACTCTATTGGTTTTATTTAAACTGAAAAATATTCCAATCAAGCAACTATCATCCAAAGATTTAAAGATTCTTTCTCAACTTCAAGAGTGGGCTGTTAAGCCAGCTGGAAGTGAAGGTTATAGGACAGCTGAGGTTACTCTTGGTGGGGTAAATACTGATGCTATTTCATCTAAAACAATGGAAGTTAAATCAATCCCTGGTTTATTTTTTATTGGAGAAGCTCTAGATGTCACTGGATGGTTGGGTGGGTATAATTTTCAGTGGGCTTGGAGTTCGGGCTGGGTTGCGGGAAAGAATGCTTGATAAACTTAATTTTATCTATTTTTTATGAGTAACAAAGGTAAAATGAGGCTTTTAGGGTACCTATTTTACCTTTTAACTAATTAGTTAATTTTTAAATGAGTTAAGCTTCAAGTATTTTTTCAATGTAGTTTGCTACTCCATTAACTTCATTGTTTTCGATGACTTCATTATTTGGCAGAGCTTTTTTTAAACGTTCATGAGCATTTTCCATGATTAAACCTTTCCCTGCAACAGATAACATTTCTAAGTCATTCATTCCATCACCAAAGGCTATTGTTTGCTTTAAACAAACTCCTTTTTTTTGAGCTAAATATTGAAGAGCACTTCCTTTCGAAACTTCTTTATCCATAATTTCTAAACATGTGGGCGTTGAAAATGCAATATTGCACTGTTGTCCAAAAATCTTTAGTAGATTTTTTTCGATCAAGTTTAACGTTTCTTGGTCATTATTTTCACTTGTAACCAGTAATTTAAATATATTATCAGTTGGTGGTTTCTTAAAGTTAAATAATTGATAATTGAAGTTTGATATTTTATAGTGATTATCAAATGTGGAAGCTTTTTTATCCATATACCACCCAGAATCAGTATATAAGTGAACTATCATATTTTCTTTGTCTGCTAGTTTATCATTTAGATAGTTCAAAATATCAAAAACGACTTTTGTTGAAAGGTTTTTTTGATAAATTAAATGGTTGTTTTCATCATGAATTCTTGCGCCATTTGACGTAATCATATACGAGTTTAAGTTAAACTTTTTTTTAATCTCTAACACATCTAGATGATGACGCCCAGTAGCAAAAGAAAAGGTAATATTTTGTTGTTCAACTTTTTGGATTGTTTGTAGTGTTTTTTCAGATATTAAATGGGCATTGTTAAGAAGAGTTCCATCTAAGTCTGACGCTATGATCTGAAACATTTTAATACTCTCTATGATTGTGTTGAGATATCTATGGAAATTTATAATTATATAATTTATTATTTCGCTAATTCATTCTATCATTTTTTTTTTAAAAGACAATCTAATGGAAATTTTAAGTGCAGCTCTAACTTTATTTTTAATCATGGATCCTCTTGGGAACCTCCCTGTAATCCTTTCTATATTGAAACACATAGATCCTAAAAGACGAAGAAAAGTTTTGATACGTGAGTTAGTAATTGCTTTGTTTATTTTATTACTTTTTTTATTTGCTGGTAAACAAATATTATCTTTCTTACACGTATCATCTGAAACAGTTAGTATATCCGGTGGTCTTATTTTATTTTTGATTGCTATTAGAATGATTTTTCCACAGCCTGGTGGTGTGACTGGTCTAGCTGCTGGTGAGGAACCATTTATAGTTCCTATGGCTATTCCTATGATAGCTGGTCCATCTACAATTGCGTCATTATTGCTTTTTTCAAACCAATATCCGGCTCAAATTTTTGAATGGTCACTTTCAGTATTCATTGCTTGGTTGGCAACTTTTATTATCCTTATGTTTTACGATGTTGTTAGTAAATTTCTCGGAGAGAAAGGCCTTAAAGCTGTTGAAAGGTTGATGGGTTTATTGTTAGTGATGATTTCGACTCAAATGTTTTTGAATGGTATTAAATCATATATGCTCCATTAAAATTAATTATTTACTTGAAACAATTTAATCATTACATTACTAATTTTTTTTTCTTTAACTAGCTTCCAGTTAGATGGAATTTCTAATTGAGTTAAAGATGATTCTGTTTCTAAATAGATATAAGCATCAGGATTTAAAATGTCCCGATCTGCAATCATGTCTATCGACTTTTGTACAAGCTCTTTATTGAAAGGTGGGTCAATAAAAACGATATCAAATTTTTTTTGCGTAGACGTAAGATAATCAAAACTATCTTGATTTATTGCATTTATTTCTGTGGCATTTAACTGTGAAATGTTTTCTAAAATAGTTTTAAAGGTTCTTTGCTCTTTTTCAATAAGTTCTATTTGAGCAGCTCCTCTTGATAGCGATTCAAAACTTAAATTTCCACTACCTGCAAAAAGATCCAATATATTTTTATCATGTATTTTAAACATTAACCAATTAAAAAGAGTTTCTTTTACTCTATCAGCTGTAGGTCTTAGTCCTTCTGAATCTTGGAAATAAATTTTTCTACCTTTAAGCTTTCCGGAAACTATACGTATACTACCTAATTTTTTTTTCATATTTAAAGTCAAAATCAATTTTGAATGTTATTATATACCAAATTTTATATAATTTTTGTTTTTCTTTTAGGAATTGAAATGACGAGTTCAAAAAAAAATAAGTTTTTTTCTTGGTTCAGTAAGAAAAAGAAAGGCTCTTCTAATGAAAGCCAGAGCAAGATTGATTTTGAAGAAAACCAACTAAAACATGAAAATAGAACTTCAGTAGAAAGACAAGCTGAGGCAGAAAGACAAGCTGAGGCAGAAAGACAAGCTGAGGCAGAAAGACAAGCTGAGGCAGAAAGACAAGCTGAGGCAGAAAGACAAGCTGAGGCAGAAAGACAAGCTGAGGCAGAAAGACAAGCTGAGGCAGAAAGACAAGCTGAGGCAGAAAGACAAGCTGAGGCAGAAAGACAAGCTGAGGCAGAAAGACAAGCTGAGGCAGAAAGACAAGCTGAGGCAGAAAGACAAGCTGAGGCAGAAAGACAAGCTGAGGCAGAAAGACAAGCTGAGGCAGAAAGACAAGCTGAGGCAGAAAGACAAGCTGAGGCAGAAAGACAAGCTGAGGCAGAAAGACAAGCTGAGGCAGAAAGACAAGCTGAGGCAGAAAGACAAGCTGAGGCAGAAAGACAAGCTGAGGCAGAAAGACAAGCTGAGGCAGAAAGACAAGCTGAGGCAGAAAGACAAGCTGAGGCAGAAAGACAAGCTGAGGCAGAAAGACAAGCTGAGGCAGAAAGACAAGCTGAGGCAGAAAGACAAGCTGAGGCAGAAAGACAAGCTGAGGCAGAAAGACAAGCTGAGGCAGAAAGACAAGCTGAGGCAGAAAGACAAGCTGAGGCAGAAAGACAAGCTGAGGCAGAAAGACAAGCTGAGGCAGAAAGACAAGCTGAGGCAGAAAGACAAGCTGAGGCAGAAAGACAAGCTGAGGCAGAAAGACAATCTAAGGTAGAAAGACAAGCTGAGGCAGAAAGACAAGCTGAGGCTGAAAATCACAGTAAAAAGAAAGGCTTCTTTAAAAAGTTAGTTCATGGACTTAGTAAAACTAAAACAAACATTGGTTACAGCTTTAAAAGTCTTTTAGTTAATAAAAAAATTGATGATGATTTATTCGAAGAAATTGAAGAACAACTGTTAGTTGCTGATGTTGGTTATAAAACTACCGATAAAATTATTCAAAGTTTAACGAGAAAATCGAAATTCCATCAGTTAAAAGATGGTGACGCACTTTATAATATTTTAAAGGATGAGTTACATGAAATTTTAGAAAAGGTTGATAAACCTCTTCGTATTAAAGAACATTTCCCTTTTGTTATTTTAATGGTAGGAGTGAATGGAGTAGGTAAGACAACGACTATTGGTAAACTAGCCAAAAAATATCAAAATGAAGGTAAGTCTGTAATGTTGGCAGCAGGCGATACCTATAGAGCCGCGGCAGTAGAACAACTACAAGTATGGGGTGAGCGTAATAATGTCACAGTGGTTGCTCAACAAACAGGCTCTGATAGTGCATCTGTTATTTATGATGCAATTCATTCAGCAAAGGCAAAAAATATTGATGTTATTATTGCTGATACTGCTGGAAGATTACAAAATAAATCAAATCTAATGTCTGAGTTACAAAAAATTGTTCGTGTGATAAAAAAGGCTATACCAAATGCTCCACATGAAACAATGATTACATTAGATGCTGGAACTGGTCAAAATGCCTTGAGCCAATTAAAGATTTTTAATGAAGCAGTAGGCCTCACTGGATTAACGCTAACAAAATTAGACGGTACTGCTAAGGGTGGAGTTATTTTTGCTTTAGCGGAGGAGTTTGACATACCTATTCGTTACGTAGGAGTTGGAGAGTCAATTGATGATTTAAGAGAGTTTAATAGTAAAGATTTTATTGAAGCGCTCTTTGAAAAAAAATAAAAAAAATGTATAATGTTTGAACTAAATTGTTTATAACTGGTCTTATAAACTTTGAAATAATGTATTTAACCATTTATTAATGAGGTAAAAATGACAAAAGATATACATTCATTGGCTTTAATATCTTCAGATAGCCTTGAAAGTTATTTACAGTCAGTAAATAATTACCCAATGCTTTCCGCTGAAGAAGAGAAAAAACTTGCGGAAAGATTGTATAATGATGGTGATATTACTGCGGCAAAAGATCTTATCATGTCTCACCTTAGGTTCGTGGCTCATGTTGCTAGAGGTTATAAAGGTTACGGCTTGCCGATGTCTGATATTATCCAAGAAGGGAATGTTGGACTGATGAAGGCTGTTAAGAGATTTAATCCTGAGGTTGGTGTTAGACTGGTATCTTTTGCTGTACATTGGATAAAGGCTGAAATTCACGAATATGTGTTGAAAAATTGGCGTATAGTTAAAGTCGCAACAACCAAAGCGCAAAGAAAACTATTTTTCAATTTAAGAAAAAATAAATTAAAACTAGGTTGGTTTAGTAAAGAAGAAGTAAACATGGTTGCAAATCAACTTGGTGTAGATGAATCGGAAGTATTAGAAATGGAGTCTAGATTATCAGCTTTAGATTATTCTTTCGATTTACCTAATGATAATGATGATACAAAGCCACAATCTAATTCACCAGTTTTTTATTTAGAAGATAAAAGTTCAGATTTAGCTAAAGATTTTGAGTCTAATAACTGGGAATCAAATGCAAATGAGAAGTTAGCGAAAGCAATGAAAACTTTAGATGAAAGAAGCCAGCATATTATTAAAACACGTTGGCTTGATGATGATAAAGTCACATTACAAGATCTCGCTAAGTTCTATAATATTTCTGCAGAAAGGGTGCGACAGTTAGAAAAGAGCGCTTTAAAACGTCTCAAAGGAGCAGTTGGAGAGCTCTAAATAATTATGCCCATCTGTTTAAGCCAAAAACTTAAAGGTTTTATTGAAATAACAAGATTAGATAAACCCATTGGAATTTATCTTCTCTTGTGGCCTACATTATGGGCATTTTTTTTAAATCCTAACAGTATGTTTTCATACTCTAATCTAATTATATTCATAACAGGAGTTGTTGTTATGCGCTCTGCAGGATGCGTTATCAACGATATTGCTGATATAAAAGTAGATGGTTTTGTTGAACGAACTGCTAATAGGCCGCTTCAAACTGGACTTATAAATAAAAAATCTGCAAAGTTAATTTTTTATTCGCTGATTCTTATTGCTCTTTTATTGGTTTTGAATTTAAATCGTTTTACGATTGTTCTTTCTTTTTTTGCTCTATTCTTTGCTATTATTTATCCATTTATGAAAAGGTGGGTTCATTTACCGCAATTATTTTTAGGAATTGCTTTTGGCTGGTCTATCCCAATGGCCTATGCTGCACAAAATGATTTTTTAGATAAGAGTGTTTGGTTGTTATTTGCGGCCAATATATTTTACGTTATTGCTTATGATACACTTTACGCTATGGTTGATAGAGATGATGACTTGAAAATTGGAGTAAAATCAACTGCTATTTTATTTGGTAATTGGGACAAAACGATTATCTTTATTATGCAGATTATTATGCTTACACTTTTAGTATTTGTAGGTGTAAACCTTAATTACAATTTTTATTATTATTTTTCATTGCTTCTTTCATTGTTATTTTTTGTTTATCAACAAACATATATTAGAGCATCAAAGCGAGAAAGATTTTTTCGAGCTTTTCAACAAAATCATTACGTGGGAGTTATAATTTTGGTTGGTATTTTATTAAATTATTTTTAGCGACTTTTGTCTCAAAGCGCTAATAGTTTCCACTCTTATTAATAGTAAATTTATCTGTTTTTAATCTGTCTAGTTGTCAGCGATCTAAATAAATTGAGAGCATTTGATAACCTCGGTAAGATAAATTATAATTCAAAATTTGTCGACTTATTTAGGAAATCACTTACCAATCATAAACTTCGGTGCACGCAATATAATCAACTAGAACATGATGACTCATAGTTGGTCAAATTAATTATGATGAGGGATTTGTAAATCATACATAAATTTAACACTAATTTGAGATGAGTAGTGTTTTTTTTTGTATAATGTTATTTATTATCAAAACATAATATATTGATGTTCGTAAGCTTTATTTCCTAAAACAGTTTTTTTCTGATAAAAAATTATTACCTAATAATTGATTGTTTGATATTAGATTACTTATAATAAGAATAATTTTTGCTCGGTTGTAAAAAATAATAAAATCACAATTAGTGTTTTTTTAAGATATGATGAATTGAATTATAGCTAATATATTTTTTAGACTTTAAAAAAATTATGTTTTTCTTTAATTCCATAAATGTTCATATACGTGAGGGCTTTTCAAATAAATCAGATGTTATTGTAGCTTACTAGATAAGAGTTGAGATAATAGATTTATAATTTAAAGTTTATATTTTAGATATATTTTGTTGCATACATAGTTTGAAAAAAGTTAGCTTCATGTCATTTTAATAAATTAAAAGCATACAATTAAATAGGCGAACATAAATGAATAGAAAAGTTTCAGTTATAGGTTTAGGTTATGTAGGACTGCCCGTCGCTGTTGCGTTTGGAAAAAAAAGTTCTGTAATAGCTTTCGATATTAATAAGAAAAGAATTAAATCTTTGAAAGAGGGATATGATTTTACTCAAGAGATAAGTGAGGATGAATTAAAAAAAGCAAATCTAAACTTAACAGATAGCATTGAAGAACTAAAAAAAGCAGACTTTCATATTGTAGCTGTCCCTACACCAATTGATAATTCAAAAAAACCAGATCTTATGCCTTTAATAAAAGCGTCAGAAACTGTAGGAAAGGCAATTAAAAAGGGAGATATTGTTGTATATGAATCTACGGTATACCCAGGAGCAACAGAAGAGGATTGTCTGAGTATTCTTGAGAAGGTGTCAGGATTAAAAGCAGGAGATGACTTTCATTTAGGTTACTCTCCTGAAAGAATTAATCCTGGTGACAAGGAGCATACTTTTACAAAAATCTTAAAAATTGTTGCCGGACAAACTTCAGAAATTTGTGATATTATTGCGGAAGTATACTCATCAGTAGTAGAAGCTGGCGTATATAAAGCTAGCTCAATAAAAGTTGCTGAAGCTGCAAAGGTCATAGAAAATACACAAAGGGACTTAAGTATTGCGTTCGTCAACGAGTTATCAAAAATATTCCATTTGATGGATATTGACACACAAGAAGTGCTAGAAGCAGCATCAACCAAATGGAATTTCACTAAACATAACCCTGGTTTAGTTGGTGGACATTGTATTGGAATTGATCCTTATTATTTGACATATAAAGCTGAAAAGTTAGGGTATCACCCAGAAGTTTTGTTGGCTGGTAGGCGCATAAATGATGGAATGTCTAAATATGTGGCTGAACAAGTAATTAAACAGATGATAAAAAGTGGATTATCTATCAACAATGCTAAAGTTGCATTGTTTGGAATCACTTTTAAAGAGAACTGTCCTGATATTCGAAATTCAAAAGTTTTTGATTTAATTAATGAGCTCAAAGAATATCATTTGGATATAGATATATATGATGAATTAACCGATAAATTAGAAGTTGAAAAACATTACAACATCAAACTATGTGATGAATCAAAAGTACAAAATAAAAAATATGATGTTTGTATCGTTGCAACACCACATATCAAATATGTAAAAGAGTTTAAATTCCCTGAACATAAGATATTTATCGATGTTAAATCAGCGTTTCCTAAAAACATGTCAAAATTTAGACTGTGATTTGGGATTTATACGTATCCACTATACAAGAGTTCTTTCAAGAAATCACTCACTATACTTTTGTGGAGGAGTGTTTTCATTGAATTAAACATGGGCGTCACTTTTTAATAATTTTCTTATTTTCTAATTACTAAATAATTTGCTAACATTCACTCTAAAGAAAAAGGCGTACCCCCGTCCTGAAAACTCTTAAGTAAACAGTTATTATCTTCATATTAAGAATGTTAGTCTGACTTTATTTAGCTAAAAATAAGGTGAAGTTTTTAAAATTATACCCGTTCAGATTTCAAGCCATGCTTATACGTAAGAGCATTTTATGAATTAATTTTTTATATCAGAACTTTGATATTTACTCCATTTCTCCATAATAATATGAGCATTTTCTTTATCTTCTTGATAAATATTTTTTGCTATTTCTTGAGCTTTAACGAGTAAATTAGCATCACGAAAGAGACATGCAACCTTCATGTTAATATCTCCAGTTTGCTTATAACCAAGTATCTCTCCAGGACCTCTTAATTTCAAATCCTCCTCGGCTATAAAAAAACCATCCGTACTAGATCGAATGACTTCTAATCTTTTCTTGGATATTTCTGAGATAGGCTCTTGATACATGAGCAAACAATAGCTTTTTTTTGTACCTCTTCCGACTCTTCCCCTCAGTTGATGAATTTGAGACAAACCTAATCTTTCAGAGTTTTCTATAACCATAATTGATGCATTCGGAACATTTACACCAACCTCAATAACTGTTGTTGATACTAAAATTTTTATTTCATTTTGATTAAATTTATTCATGACTTCAATTTTTTTTTCTGAGGACATCTGACTATGAATAAAGTCAATACTTATATCTTGCATGATACTTGATATATTACGAAATAAAGCTTCTACAGATTCAGCTTCAAGTGTTTCAGAGTCATCAATTAGTGTGCAGACCCAATAAACTTGAACACTCTCAACTTCGATCATCTTTCGTATTTTTTTGATTAACTCTAATCTTTTCGTGTTACTGAATACAACTGTTTCAATAGGCGTTCGTCCTGGGGGCAATTCATCTATGACAGACACATCAAGTTCTTTGAAAGCACTCAAAGCTAGAGTTCTAGGAATAGGAGTTGCTGTCATTACTAGTTGGTGTGGAACAATATTTCCTGAAATCCCTTTTTTCAGTAGAGCATCTCGTTGTGCAACGCCAAATCTATGTTGTTCATCTATTATAATTAAAGCAAGTGATGAATAGTTCACAGACTCTTGAAAAAGTGCATGAGTACCTATAACTAATTGAATCTTATTATTAAAAAGTTCATTTAATATTGATTTTTTCTTTTTTGGAGCATGTTTACCTAATAATAATCCAACTTGTATATTTAAAGGTGAAAACCACTCTTTAAAATTGTGAAAGTGTTGTTCAGCTAATAGCTCTGTTGGTGCCATAAGAGCAACTTGATGACCACTTTGTATGATATGTAATGCGGCTAATGCAGAAACTAAAGTTTTACCAGATCCTACGTCACCTTGAACAAGTCTTTTCATTGGAAAGTTGTTCTTGAAATCATTTTTTATTTCAAGAGCCACCTTTTCTTGAGCATTAGTTAAAGAAAAAGGTAGATTTTTTAAAAAGCTTGATTCTAAATCTCTTAATGGGTTCTTTAATTGGTAGGATTGATGGGTTAAGTTCTTATTTTTCAGTTTTAAAATAGATAGATAAAAAGCAGATAACTCTTCAATAATTAGGCGCAAGTGTGCATTATGTTGAAAGTTTTCTAACTTTACTATGGGCTCCGATATTGAAGGGCAGTGAAGAATATTTAAAGCTTGTTCAATATTATAGCAATAAGATGGAATATATTTTTGAAAGTTATCTTCGAAACAAATGGTTTTTAGCCTTAGTAAATCAAGTGCCTGAATAATGAGTTGATATAATTTTTTTTGATTTAAACCCTCAGTAAGGTGATAGGCAGGAAATAGTTTCTCTTTATAAATACCTATAAAGTCTTTTTCCTTGATGATTTCTGGATGAATAAGCTCCATACCCTTAGAAGAGTGCTTGATATCGCCATAAAACTTATATTTTTTTCCTACTTCAAACTGTTTTAAAAAAGAGCCATAAGTATTAAAAAATTTTAATGTTATGACTCCTGTTTCGTCATAGCCAGTAATCGTTGAGATTTTTCTTCTAAAATTTTGGGTTTCTTTGTGTTCAACAGTGATCTCTATAACTTGCTTATTTCCTAATTCGAGATTTTGAATAGTAGTGATATGAGATTTATTGGTGTATTTGTAAGGTAAATAAAAAAGAAGATCGACTATGTTGAAAATACCCAATCTATTGAGCTGTTTAACTGTCTGGTCTCCAACTCCATTTAAATCAGTTAAGTGAAAACTTGAAATTGAATTGATTGTCATTTCAATGTCCTTTATGGATGTTGTCTTACTAAACTCCACCATGAATCAGGTGCACATATTTGTCCTTCACTATTAATGTGAGGATAAGGTAATGCCTTTCTTTTTACCACTTTAGCTAAGATAGGATAACCTTTTTCAAATAAAATTTTTTGTATTTCATCTTCACTTAATGGGTAAGGGTTACGATCATAGAAATTTTTAATACTTCTTTGTCTTTGTGCTTCAAATAAAATAAGAGCTGCAGCGACAGAAACGTTCAATGACTCAACCATGCCTAACATGGGTATGTTAATGGGTTGACATGCATTATCTTTAGCAGTTTGAGACGTTCCAAATTTTTCGCCCCCAAGAATAATTGCAGTAGGCTTCGTGTAATCTACTTCTCTAAAATCAACTGATTTTTCATGTAAATCAGTAACCAATATTTGCATTGATTTATTTCTAAAGATTTCACAAGCGTCATCAATGGAATTATGAACATCAACATAAACCCAATTTCTCGCGCCAGCAGATGTGTGAGATAACATTTTCATTTTTTTATTTGGCCAGACAGCATGAATGTTATGCACACCAGTTGCATCAGCACTTCGAATTATCGCTGAAACATTATTGGGTTTGTGAACCTGATCTAAACATAAAGTTAAATCTGTCTGCCTTCGCTTTAATAACTCTAAAATTTTTTTGTATCTTAATGGGTTCATAGATTTAATTTTTTAATCTGGATACTTTCACAATATCTTGCATGATTCTGATTTGCTTAATAATTTGAGCGAGATGAACTCTGTTTTTTGTAGTTAAATGAATTAGAGCTGTATAAAGTCTACCATCTTTTTCTTCAGTCGATATTTTTTGGATATTAGAGTTCATTTTAGCAATAGTATGGGTTAAGTCGGCTAGAATTCCTTGTCGGTTATGCATATCGATTCTTAAAACAGTCATAAACTCTCGGTCAAAATCTTCTTCCCATTCTATGGATAAGTATTTCTCAGGTTCATTTTGATAGCCTTTTATATTAGAACAGTCTTCTGTATGAACAACAAGGCCTTTTTCATTGCTCATATAGGCAATGATAGGATCTCCTGGGATGGGGTGACAGCAATTTGCAAAATGAGTGAGTATGCCTGAGGCACCCTTAATCGCAAATTGGCTTTTTTCGTTTTCTTCTATGATTTCATCACTACTGCTTTTTAATTTGCGAGCAACAACGAAACTGGTCAATTTACCTAGTCCAATATTGATGTAAAGCTCTTCAAGATTATTTAACTTAAATTCATTTAATACGCTGTTTAAATCATCTTGAGGAAGATCTTCAATAGAAATATTTTTACCTAAAGCATGTTTTAGAAGTTTTTCACCTAAAGTAATAGATTCATCTTTTTTCATGCTTTTTAAAGCTTGGCGTATTTTAGTTCTGGCCCTTGAAGTAACGACATAATTTAACCAAGTACCTTTGGGTTTGGTTTTAGGCGAGCTTATAATTTCAACTGTTTGGCCATTTTTAAGAGGTTTACTAAGTGGATAAGGAGCACGATTAACTCTAGCACCAGCTGTTTTATGACCTAAATCAGTATGGACTGCATATGCAAAATCTACTGCTGTTGCACCTACGGGTAATTCAATAATTTTACCCTTGGGAGAGAAAACATAAATTTCATTAGGAAATAAATCTGATTTAACATGTTCAATAAATTCAAAAGAATTGCCTATGCTTTGCTGTAATTCCAATAAACTTTGCATCCATCTTTGCGCTTTAAGGTGAGCGGTATTGCTTAAATCAATTTTTTCATTATTATCTTTGTAAGACCAATGAGCAGCAACCCCTTTTTCAGCCATTTGATTCATATCTTCAGTTCTGATTTGAACTTCTACAGGAGCCCCATGTGGACCAACCATCGATGTATGTAAAGATTGATAGCCATTCGCTTTGGGTACGGCAATATAATCTTTAACTCTACCAGGTTTTGGGTTGTAAAGATTATGCATAGAACCTAAAACACGGTAGCAAGTATCTAAATCTTTTACAATTATTCTGAAAGCATAAATATCCATAATACTATGAAATTTCTGCTCTTTATTTTTCATTTTATTATAAATAGAGTAGAGATTTTTCTCTCGACCAAAAACGTCAGAGGGTATGCCTGATTCTTCTAACCTCCCTTTAATCTCAGAGAGTATTTTATTGATAATTTCTTTTCGATTTCCACGAGCAAGGGCTATTACACTTTTTAAAACTTTGCTTCTGTTGGGATACAATGCTGCGAAACCTAATTCTTCTAATTCCACTTTAATGCTATGAATACCTAGTCTATGCGCTAATGGTGCATAAATTTCTAGGGTTTCTTTGGCGATACGTCTCCTTTTATCAGGTCGAAGTGCGCCTAGTGTTCGCATATTATGAGTTCTATCAGCAAGTTTGAGTAAAATAACTCTAATATCTTGCACCATAGCCATAATCATTTTTCGGAAGTTTTCAGCTTGAGCTTCTTTTTTGTCTGCAAACTTTAGTTTGTCTATTTTTGTTACGCCATCTACTAAATCAGCAATCACTGGACCAAATTGTTCTTGGATATCTTCTTTAGTAATTTCAGTATCTTCCATGACATCATGAAGTAGTGCTGCAGCTAGTGTTTCATGATCAAGGCGCATGTCAGCTAAAAGCCTTGCTACTGCTACTGGATGAATGATGTAGGGTTCACCAGAAGAGCGCATTTGACCATCATGTGCGTCTCTTGCAACAACGTAGGCTTGTCTTATAATATCTACCTCATGTTCAGGTAGATATTGAGTAATGATATCTTTTAAGCTATGGAATAAATGCAAAAAGATTCCTTTCTTCTATTATTTATCTATTTAAATGCGGGTTATTGATTGAACTTACTGCAGCTAATTCTGCAGCTTCTTGCTCGCGAATTTCTTGTCTTTCTCTAGCATCAAGAACTTCTTTATTGATTAAACCTTCTTCAATTTCTCTTAAGCTTAAAACAGTATACTTATCATTTTCAACAGGTACCAAGGAATCTTTCCCACCTGTTTGCATTTGTCTAGCTCTTCTTGCAGCAACTAGGACTAAATCAAAACGGTTTCCAATTTTTTCAACTGCATCTTGAACTGTAACTCGAGCCATTATTGTACCTCTAAAATAAATTATTTTTTGATTAAAGAATTGATTAAATTCTCATTTTTTTGTACTTGTTTGTTTTTTTTGAGCTTTTCAGCTCGAATTATTGCCTTTAAGTCCATTAAAGCAATTTCAAAGTCGTCATTAATTATAACATAATCATATTCAAAAATGTGAGAAATTTCTGAAGATGCCTCTAACATTCTTTTTTGGATAGTTTCATCACTATCTTGAGCACGAGCAATTAGCCTTCGCTCAAGTTCCTCCTTTGAGGGGGGAGCGATAAAAATGGTCTTAACATCAGGTACTTTTTCTTTTATCTGTCTGGCACCTTGCCAATCAATATCTAAAAAAACATCGATTCCTTTTGAAAGTTGCTCTGTAATCCAATTATGGGATGTACCATAGTAATTCCCAAATACTTTAGCATATTCAAGAAAGTCATTTTGCTTTATTAACGTTTCAAACTCTTGCTCAGAAACATAATGGTAATGAATACCATTTTTTTCATTAGGTCTTTTTTCTCTGGTAGTGTGAGAAACAGATACTTTTACAGCATAATTAGGAGTAGTTTCGAGTAATCTTGAAATCAAAGATGACTTTCCGGCACCACTGGGTGCAGAAACAATGTATAATGTACCTTGATACACAATAAACCTATTATTCTAAATAAAAAAGATAATTTACATTTTTAAGTTTAATTTGTCAAAAATCCTAAAATTCATGTTCCCGCCTTTTTCACCACTTTAACTTAATTTAAAGTGATTTGATGAAATCCATTGAAATAAACAACTAGAAAAAACCTTGAAAACATAAGAGTGTAAAATAGGTTGAATGTCATCGATATTCTATTCGATATTCTGGATTTGCTCACGCATTTGTTCAATTAATACCTTTAATTCAACAGCAGATTTGGTTACATCTTTATTTATGGACTTTGATGCAATTGTATTCGATTCGCGGTTAAATTCTTGCATTAAAAAATCTAACTTTCTTCCTGTCAAACCACCTTTATTAAGTATATTTTTTGCTTCACTTACGTGAAAACCGAGACGATCCAACTCTTCTTGAATATCAATCTTTTGAGCTAAAAGAACTATTTCTTGTTCTACACGATCAGCATCTAATTTTAAATTTAGTTCTTCTAAACGAGCTTTAATCTTTTGTCTTTGAGTCTCAATAATTTCTGGAACAACTTTATTAATTTTTTGAGTTTCAAGTTCAATTTTGTCAAGTTTTTCAGTCAATGAATCTTTTATTTTTTGGCCTTCAGCTTTCCTATTTTCAATAAACGAATTTAATGCTTGAGATAAGCTGTTGTTAATATCAGATGTTAATTCATCGATGTTTTGCTTACTCTCTTTAATAACTCCTGGATACTTTAATATTTCAAGAGGGTTGACACTATCACATTGCGTTTTTGTTTTAATATGATGAATAGATCGAATTAAATTATCTAACATTTGTTCATCTATGGATATTTCTTCACTGATGTTATTTAAAAGATTAAGGCGCAGGATGATTTCTATTTTACCTCGAGAAACACGTTTTTTGAGGAAACTCTTAATATCTGGATCTAAAAATTTAAAAGATTCAGGAAGTTTTAAGTTTAAATCTAAAAACCTATGGTTTACTGAACGTAGTTCCCATGAGAGTGTACCCCAACTTTTTTGAAATTCTTGAAAAGCATAACCAGTCATACTTGCTATCATAATGAGTGCTCAATTGAATATGTTTAAATTTTGATTAGACTAATATATCATATGAATCAAATTATGGAATAGATTGTTTATTATTATAAATTAGATCGTAATAGGTTGTATTATAGGGGGTTTCTTCATGAAAAGTTATCAAAGAGAATTTATTAAATTTTTAATTGAATCTGATATTTTGTGTTTTGGTCAATTTACACTCAAATCTGGTCGCATCAGTCCTTATTTTTTTAATGCTGGATTATTTAACTCAGGAAAAAAAATATCTCAATTAGGTGACTTCTATGCATCTAAAATAATGGATTCAAAGATTGATTTTGACGTAGTTTTCGGTCCTGCCTACAAAGGAATACCCATAGCAACTAGTACAGTGGCGTCTCTTTTTAGAAATTATCAAAAAGAGGCACCTTATTGTTTTAACCGTAAAGAAGCTAAAAAACATGGAGAGGGTGGGAATATTGTGGGTGCCGCCTTAGAAGGTAATGTTCTTTTGGTTGATGATGTTATATCTGCAGGAACGGCTGTTCGAGAGTCTATGGAACTGCTTAAAGAAGCAAATGCCAATTTAGCGGGTATCGTTATTGCGCTTGATAGACAAGAGCGAGGATTAGGTAACCTATCTGCAATACAAGAAATTGAGAAGCAACATAATATATCAGTGTATCCTATTATTACTCTAAATGATGTTGTAGATTATTTAAAAGACGAAAATATTTTTACAGAGCAAATTGAGCATTTAAATGCTTATAGACAAAAATATGGAGCAAACATTTAATTACAAAATTTAAATAAGTCTATACATAGTCTTTACTATAAACAATCATATTAAGTATAGACTTATTTCATATCTAAATTAATTAAACGCCAGTATGACCAAAACCACCTTGTCCACGCTGAGTTTCATTAAAGTCTTCAACCACTTCAAAGTGTGCTTGAATAATTGGAACAAAAACGAGTTGAGCTATACGATCTCCAGGTTGAACCACAAATGCTGTATCACTTCTATTCCAAGCTGAAATTTTAAGCTCACCTTGGTAATCTGAATCAATAAGACCAACTAAATTTCCCAAAACGATACCACTTTTATGACCAAGACCAGAACGAGGTAAAATTGTTGCTGCAACACTAGGATCTTTTATGTGAATGGCAATACCTGTATTAATAAGTTTAGTTTCGTTGGGTTCTAATGTTAATGGCTCTTTAATACAAGCTCTTAAATCTAGTCCTGCTGAACCCTCTGTAGAATAGGCGGGTACTGAGTATGTATTAATAAATTCTTTATCTAAAATTTTCAACGCAACATTTTTCATGTACTATTTCTCTATATTTTTTTTGGTATGATTTCTTGGATATGATTTAGAATACCCATGGCTATTTTCTCTTTGGATGCTAAATCAAGTTCTTTTTGTTTGTTACCCCAATATAAGGTGACACTATTTTGATCGCTATTAAACCCTTGCTCTTTTTTAGAAACATCATTTGCACAAATTAAATCCAATTTCTTGTTTATTAATTTCAATTTGGCATTTTCTTCTAAATTTTGTGTTTCAGCACAAAAACCTACAGTGAATGGGCGCTGAATATCTAAATTAGCAACATATCTTAAAATGTCTGGATTTTTTGTTAAAGTGAGTGTCATTTCTTCAGTTTTTTTAGATGTTTGATCTGCAGAGTTAATCTTTTTTATTTTTTGTTCATGATAGTTAACTGGTTTAAAATCAGCAATGGCTGCGCATCCAATAAAAACATCAATTTTTTGGCATTGAATCAGCTTTTTAACTTCAGACAACATTTCATCGGCAGTAGTAATGTTTATTCTTTCGATTGAATTTGAGTGCTTTAGATTTACTGGACCAGAAACCAGGAAAACTTTGTAACCTAATTTGGAGGCCATTTCAGCTAGTGCGAACCCCATTTTTCCTGAGCTATGATTACTTATGTATCTAACAGGGTCAATTGGCTCAATTGTTGGTCCTGCTGTAATTAAAATACTTTTTTTTAAACAAACACTATTGAGGTTAAAGTGATTGGTTAATTCATGTAATATTTCATTAGGCTCAATCATACGGCCCTTGCCAATATCACCACAAGCTTGCGGACCTGAAGCTGGCCCCCAGATTAAGTACTCTCGATGCGTAAGTGTTTTTAAATTTTCTTGATTTGCAACGCTTGCATACATCTGCTGATTCATAGCTGGTACAATAGCGATTGGCGCATCTGTTGCTAAACAAACTGTTGATAATAAGTCGTCGGCTAAACCAGCCGTTATTTTAGCAATTGTATTTGCTGTAGCAGGTGCAATGACAATGATGTCAGCCCATTTAGCCAGAGCTATATGCCCCATTGCAGCTTCAGCTTCAGGATCAAGAAGATTGTCTGAGATTGGTTCACCGGATACAGCTTGAATTGTTAAAGGTGTTATAAACTCTTTTGCACTTTCGGTCATGATGACCCTAACTTGAGCTCCGTGTTCTTTTAATCTTCTGATCAGTTCGGCACATTTATAGGATGCTATGCCACCTGAAATGCCAATTAATATTTTTTTGTTGTTGAGCATATGTAAAATTTCTTTTATGGTGTATTGTTAAACATCAATTTTATATTGTTAGATTAAGTTTTTTCGATGTTATTGTCTACTTTTAAGGAAATTAATACAATAAAATTGAAAAAAATCTTGAGATCAAGATTTGTAATTAGTATAATGTGCCACCTTAGTAGAAGTATAATTATATAAAAAATTATAATTAATTTATTGAAACGATTTGGAGAAGACAATCATGTCTCGAGTATGTCAAGTAACAGGCAAGCGCCCAGTGACGGGTAATAACCGTTCTCATGCGCGAAATGCCACCAAGCGTCGTTTTCTACCGAACCTGCAAACACATCGTTTCTGGGTAGAAAATGAAAAAAGATTTGTTAAATTACGTTTAACAGCAAAAGGTATGCGTATCATCGATAAAAAAGGTATCGATGCTGTATTAGCTGATATTCGTGCACGTGGTGAAAACGTTTAAAGAGGATATTTGAAATGGCTAAAGGCATTCGTGAAAAAATTAAATTAGTATCTTCAGCTGGAACTGGTCACTTTTATACAACTGATAAGAATAAAAGAAACATGCCAGGAAAGTTTGAAATTAAAAAATTTGATCCTGTTGTTCGTAAACATGTAATGTATAAAGAAGCAAAAATCAAATAAATTTTGTTTTTATATCAAACAACAAATAAAGTCCGTTTCTTTCTTGAAGCGGACTTTTTTTTATCCATACAAAATTAGGATTTAAATAAAGATGCCAGAGTTACCTGAAGTAGAGGTTACATGTAAAGGGATAAGGCCTTATTCTGAAAACGAAATTATTTGTGAAATTAATTTACACCATAGGAAATTAAGGTGGGATGTTTCTGATAAAATCTTTAATTGTTTAAAAAAACCGATTGTTGCAATTGAAAGAAGAGCTAAATATATTTTGGTGAAATATCAAGATGGTTATCTTATCATCCATCTAGGTATGTCAGGAACATTGAGAGTTAATGAAAAGTCAGATAGTCTTATCAAACATGATCATATTGAGTTTATTTTAAAAAATGGGAATAAATTAGTATTTAATGATCCAAGACGATTTGGTTTTGTTCTTTGGAAAGATATCAATGAATTTGATGCATATTTCTCACATTTAGGTCCAGAACCGTTATCTGAAAAATTTGATACTAAATATTTATCTAATGTTCTAAAAAAGTCGAAATCAAATATTAAACAAGTCATAATGAATCAAAAAACGGTAGTGGGCGTAGGTAATATATATGCAAATGAAGCGTTATTTGAAAGCAAAATATCACCTTTAAGAATCGCTAATCAATTGAAAAAACTTGAAATTGAGTTATTAGTGAAAAATATCAAAATTGTTTTACAAAAGTCTATCAATCAAGGCGGAACAACATTGAAAGACTTTAAGCAAGCCAATGGTAAGCCAGGATATTTCGTACAAGAGTTAAGTGTCTACGGACGTAAAGATCAACCATGTATGGTTTGTGGAAACTTGCTCAAGGAAGTGAGGATTAATAATAGAACATCTGTTTATTGCGATAAGTGTCAACATTAGATTATAATTTTTCTTTCAGTGCACATTCCACGATAGATGGAACAAAACTTGACACATCTCCGTGATGAATTGCAACCTCTTTAACAATAGTGGATGAAATGAATGAATTCTCTTCAGATGGAGCTAGAAATATTGTTTCTAGATTGGGCATGAGTCGACGATTAACATTATTAAGTTGAAACTCATACTCAAAATCAGATACTGCTCTTATTCCACGAATTAAAATATGGGATTGATGCTTTTTAAGTAAATCGACTAATAAACCAGAAAACCCAATGACTTTAATATTAGGAATATGTTTTAAGCTTTCAGTTGCTAAAAAAGTACGTTCCTTGAGAGAAAACATTGGCTTTTTGGTTGGGCTTTGTGCAATGGCAACAATGACTTCATTAAATAGATGACTTGCTCTTTTGATTAAATCAATATGGCCATTTGTTATTGGATCAAATGTTCCGGGATAGATAACTGTGTGCTTCATAACTTTCCTCACTATCATAAAAAATTAATTTATTTGAATATTCTTGTCAAAAATGATTTGTTCAATTTTTTCTTTAACATCTTTGATTTTGATAAGTTCCATCGCCTTCTCATTTTTAATTCTATAGCGCCAATTTTTTTGTACTGAATCACGTTCTTTTTTGAGTGCTTCATCATAGGCATTAACAGTGTACTGAATAAAATTATAAGGACCTGTTCTTTGGGGATTTTGATAAGCATACAGACCTACTGTGGGTATATTGAGTGAAGCAGCTAAATGCGCAGGACCCGTATCAGGTGCAACTACTAAATTTGCAATTGAAATTAAAGCATACAAATCCTCTAAGCTTGTTTTACCAACAAAATTTAATACTTCGCATGAACAATTTTCAGCGATTTTGTTCGCGAAAACAACTTCGCGTGATGCAGGTGAACCGGCTAATATGATATGAAATCCTAATTTATTCAAGTATTCAATTAATTTTAGGTAACCATCTATTGTCCAGTTTCTTTGGGGGTTACTTGCTGAAGGTATTAATATACAAATTGGTTGATTCGGTATCTTTTTTTTTAGATTTTCCAAACTTACTTGATTGATTGGAATATTCCAAGATATTTTTTCTTCAGAAACTCCTAAACATTTCCCAAAACTCATAAAATTATCTAAAACATGAACTGATTGAGCTGGTTGGACTTTAACATTGGTAAAAAAGTGTTGTAATTCTCTAGATCTATTTTTACTATAGCCTAATTTATATTTTGATTTTATAAATAAGGAAATCAAATTTGCTCGCATTGAGGATTGTAAATTTAATAACGCATCGAATTTTTCATTTTTGAGCTCTTTTCTTAATTTAAGATATTCTTTGATACCATTTTTTTTATTAAAAGTGATAAACTTTACTTTAGGAATGTTTTTGATTAAGTTATATTCTATTTGACCAACCACCCAAGTAATCTTTGTGCTAGGCCACTGAGTTTGAATGGCACTTATCAAAGGAACTGTATTTGAAACATCTCCAATTGCAGATAGCCTCAAAATACAGATATTTTTAGGGGGCTTTTTAAAAAGTGGTAAACATTTTTTCATTGAGCAAACGATTTTATTGAATTTGAAGAGTATAGTTTATTATGATTATTGAAAAAAAACAAAAAAATCAATTTTTTATTTATAACAATGAAATTGTAACGGATTCATATGAAAATATCTTTAATATAAATTTATGGGAAGAAAATGTTGTTGGAAGCGCAAAGGGTCGTGGCACCACATGGTTTATTCAGTGGAAAAATTTACAAATTGCACTGAAGCATTATTTTCGAGGAGGTCTTTGGGGTAAGGTTGTGAAAGATAAATATTTTTATCTTGGTTTAAATCGCACTCGCTCATGGAAAGAATTTTATTTGTTAGAGCAGTTAAGAACTGAAGGTCTACCTGTGCCACAAGCAATCGCAGCAAAAGTGAAAAAAAAATTTTTTTTATATCAAACTGATATTATTACTGAACGGATTGAAAACGCAGAGTCTATTATTTCTTTTTTGAAAAAAAATAACTTACAGATTGAACAATTTATTGAGATAGGAAAAATTGTGAAAAAAATGCATCGATTAAATGTTTGTCATACAGATCTGAACGCAAATAATATATTGATTGATTCAAGCAATAAAATTTGGTTAATAGATTTTGATAAATGTAGTAAACGGGAAGGAGACAATTGGAAAAAAAACAATCTAAATAGACTTCAACGCTCATTTGAAAAAGAGTCCTATAAATATAAACTGAATTTAACTTCAGATTATTGGGATAACATCCTGCAAGGTTATAGATTATGAGTGTGCTTTTTAAGTAATTCTATAGTTTTAAGGGTAGCTCCTTGATTTTTTTGGACAGTTTCTGAAGCATTATTTCCTAAAACTTTTCTTAAAGATTCGTTTTCTAATAGATTTAAAACTTCATTTTGTAGTTCTTCTTTTGTTCTCGCTGTAATTATAGCGTTATTATCTTTTAGTGAATTATAAATATCTTGAAAGTTTCTATTGTTAGGCCCTGTGATAGTAGCCTTCGATAAAATGGCTGGTTCAAGAAGATTATGTCCTCCCGTTTTATCCCCAGCAAAACTCCCGCCCATAAAGACAACATCTGCTTTTTTTAAGAATGTGAACATTTCTCCCATGGAGTCTACCAAAATAATATCTGGATCTGTCAATATTTCATTATTTAGTTCAGATCGTTTAATAAAAGAAAATTTAGACAGTTGGCAGTATTTTTCAACCTGATCAAACCTCTCTGGATGTCTTGGTATTATAATTAATGCAGTCTGAGGCAATCTTTTCTTAATAGATTGAAAAATATTAAGAATTAATTCTTCTTCAGGAGAGTGAGTGCTTGCTGCAACAATAAACATTTTGTCTTTATTAAATTTTTGTAAAAGTGAATGTTTGATTGGTATATTTTTTAAATTTATGTCGTATTTCATTGAACCAGATACACTTAGTTTATCTCCTGGAATAGATAGCTTTGAAAATCTATCCCTATCTTTTAAGTTGATACAACTTATATGTGTAATATATTTAAATATAAGGTTATAAACTATTTTGGATGCTTTAAGATAACGCATCATAGAACGTTCAGATAAACGTGCGTTAATTACAATGATTGGAATTTTTTGTTCGTACGATAGCCTAATTAAATTGGGCCAAAGTTCAGTTTCTATATTTATAAACATTGAGGGCTGAAATCTTTTTAAAAATAAACGAATAAAAAATGGTAGATCTAATGGTAAATATTGATGAAAAACGCCTTCTAAATTTTCTTTCTTAAAGCTTTCAAAACCTGTCGCAGTTGTTGTTGTTACCAAGAATTGTAATTTTCTATTTTCTTTCTTAATTTCTTTTATTAACCTTATTGATAGGTTTGATTCACCAACAGACACACTGTGAATCCAAATTAGATCTTTTGGTATTTTGGCTTTAGAAATCCCGAACAATTCAGGCCACCTTTTTCCAATGTAGGGTTTATTACTTTTTTTTCTGAGAAGAGCAAAAAGAAACATAGGGAGTATTAAAAAAAAATACAAAATAGAATATATAAAAGCAAACATAAATTAGCCTACGAATTAAAATTTAGTACAGCCTGACTGACCATTTTTGGAAATAATTCTTCCATACATTTATGATGTTTAAGAGGACAAACTTTCTCATGACAAGGTCTACAGCTTATATCAGTATGCAAGATTTTAGCTTTTTTAGTTAATGGAGGTGTATAATCGGGTGTTGTAGGTCCATAGATTGCGACAACATTAATACCGACTGCAGCTGCTACGAATAAATTACCTGAATCATTTGAAACGGCTGTTTTGCATAAAGATAAAATATCAATCAAATCCTCAAGACTTGTAGAACCACATAAATTAATAACACTATCTTTTTGTGATTCATTAATGGAATTGTAAATCTCATCACATCGTGCTTGATCGCTTGGTGCTCCCAGTATCAAAATTTTAAAATCCTTTTTTATTAAATCTTTAATTAACTCAGAAAAGTATTTTTTGGGCCATTTTTTCGCTTCTCCACCTGATGCTCCTGGACATATGGCAATTACATCCGTCTCTAAAGGGATATTAAACTTTTTGACTAAATGATTAAGGTTTTTTTTATTGACCATTAATTTAGGGTAATATTTTTCAGGTATAGGGTCATTCAATAAAGCTGAATTTTTTTTTTCACCTAATTGTAAATATCGATTTACATTAAGATGAACTTTTTTCATGTTTTTCCTTAAATCATTCAATAGAAAATATCTTTGTTCACCTACCCAACCAGTTCTAAGTGGTACATGTGACCAGTATGCTAATAGTGCTGATTTGAAGGTTTTGGGAATAACAATGACTTGATCATAATGGTATGTCCTAAGAGATTTTGAAAATAAATATCTTTTATAAACTTTCAACTCTTTATGTTTAAAGGGAATACTGATAATATTTCTAATTTCAGGTATTCTCTTAGCTACAGGGACAAGCCAATTTGGAACAGCTAAGTCTAGTTGAACCGTTTGTTCTCTTTTTAACTTTTTCAAGAGAGCATGACTCATAACTAAGTCTCCAAGCCATGCAGGGGCAATGATTAAAATACTTTTCATCATGATAACTCTTTTTTATTTTGAGTATTATTCAAATATGTACTATATCCTAAAAAGATACTTAGAAAACAACAATAAAATAAAATTCCGGACATTATATGAAGATAAGCTTGAGTCAAATTAAATATCATTACAGAAAAAATGAAAGTGATACCAAGTATATTAATAGTCTTACTATTGATATCGTTAGCACTTGCTTTAAAGTTTTTAATGAAAATATAAAGTGGGCTTAAAAAAAACATAAGTAAACTAAGTAAACCAATTAACCCCCTTGTTTGGAGAGCCTGTAAGTATTGATTATGAGCATGACCAACTATAAAATCTTTATCAATATTTACAATTTTTTCTCTATTTTGCTCAATTCTTATTTTTGATTGACCTTTCTCACCGTACCCTAATAATGGAGCACCAGAAAAAGAGTAAATAGCACTTTTCCATAATTGAATTCTTTCGTATGTGCTGAAGTTATGCTTTGTTTCTGTTTGCGAGTTAGCAATACTTGATATCGTTCGTTTTATTTGACTTTTGACCGTTTGGTTGGAATAAGCTAAGCACAAAAAAATAATAATAATAGTAGATGCTATGTAGAATTTTTTTCGAGAGTTCGTGTTGAAGGATAAAAAAATAATTAACAGCATAGTAGGAGGAATACTTATCCATGCGCCACGAGCATTAGCTGAGATTAATAAATAAATTAATCCAGAACCTAAAATCAAACAAAAAGCTGTTAAAATATAGTTGCTTCTTCTTAAAAAATAGCCAATTAATACGATCATAAATAAAAAAGAGAAGCCAACATCCCGCCTGTTTGAATGGGCATCCAGTTATGAAAAAAATTGTAAACCAAATGTGGTATCTCTGAATGGTTTCTTATCTCAAAAACATAAAATCTCTGCCAGTAAATATGATAATGATTGGCTAAATAAATCAGTAAACAACCACTAAGAATAGCAAAAAAAGCAGATGAAAGTATGCTTGAAAATAACAAATTTACAGAAGGTTTGAAATTATTTATTACTAGTATTATTGAAATAATAAAGAATGTTCTCCAGGACGTATCTAAAACAGATACATTGTCACCATTGAATATAATTTGTATTAAGTGTGATAGAAAAAACAACAAAACAGTGAAAATAATTAGTTTTTGATCTTTATTGAAATTTTTTGGCCAAGAATCTTTTAATAAAATTAAAGAAGTTAAGCATAATAAAAAATATAGTCCATAACCTCTACCAAAGAAAACAAAGAATGATAGTGTGATAAAAATCGATATATTAACAAGTTGATTTTTAATTTGCATGCTATAAATTGAATAGTTATTGTTTTAATATATAATATCCTAAATTTATTTTTTGTCGATGTTAATTCAGGGAAAGGATTAATATTATCTCAGATAAAACAAACTTGGGTGCATTAATATATGAAACATGACTTTTACAACGAGCTACAAGCAAAATTAAACGAATTAAAAGAGCATGGTCTTTATAAATCGGAAAGAATCATAAAGTCTAAACAAAGTGCAATGGTCAATATCGAACCAGATAATGAAGTCATTAATTTTTGTGCAAATAACTATTTAGGTTTAGCAGATTCTCAAAACCTTATAAAAGATGCTCAGGAAGGTTTAGAGAAATATGGTTATGGAGTTGCATCAGTAAGATTTATTTGTGGCACTCAATCAGTTCATAAAACGCTTGAACATACTATATCAAACTTCTTAAATATGGAAGATACAATCTTATATTCTTCTTGCTTTGATGCAAATACTGGTCTTTTTGAAACGATACTTGATAAAGATGATGCTATTATCTCAGATGAATTGAATCATGCTTCAATTATTGATGGTGTAAGACTTTGCAAAGCCGCTAGATATCGCTATAAAAATAATGATATGAAATCTTTAGAAGAACAGTTGATAAAAGCGAAAAAGTCTGACGCTAAGAATATATTAGTTGTTACTGATGGAGTTTTTTCCATGGATGGGGTAATTGCAAATTTGAAAGAAATTTGTGACTTATCCGAAAAATATAATGCCTTAGTTATGGTTGATGATTCACATGCAGTTGGTTTTATGGGAGAGAATGGTAAAGGAACACATGAATATAATGATGTAATTGGAAGAGTTGACATCATAACCGGTACGCTTGGTAAGGCTCTTGGTGGTGCCTCTGGTGGTTATACGTCAGGTAAGAAAGAGGTGATTGATTGGTTGAGACAAAGATCAAGGCCTTATCTATTTTCAAACTCTTTAGCCCCAGTTATCGCTTATACCTCAAATAAAATGTTCCAGCTAATCGAAAGTCAAGGTAGTGAGTTACGAAAGCAGTTAAATGAAAACTCAAATTATTTTCGTGATCGAATGAATGCAGCTGGTTTTAATTTAGCTGGCAAAGACCATCCGATCATTCCAATTATGCTTGGAGATGCAAAGTTAGCAGTCAAATTTTCTGAAATGGCACTGACTAAGGGTATTTATGTAATTGCATTTTCATATCCTGTAGTGCCTAAAAACCAAGCGAGAATTAGAACTCAAATGTCAGCGATTCATTCACGTAAACAATTAGATTATGTTATTGATAGTTTTATTGAAATTGGTAAAGAGTTAAATATTATTGGATAAGAGATTTTATAAATGAAAGCATTGTCGAAATTGGAGCCTCAAAAAGGGGTATGGATGACTGAGGCAAGTATACCTCAAATTGGTCCTAACGATTTATTAATAAAAATAAAAAAAACTGCAATTTGTGGAACTGATATACATATTTATAATTGGGATCAGTGGTCCCAAGATACAATCAAAACACCAATGATATTTGGTCATGAGTATGTTGGGCAAGTTGTTGAAATTGGTAAAGAAGTTAAAGGATATGCGATTGGTGATAGAGTTTCAGGGGAAGGTCACATAACCTGTGGATATTGTCGTAACTGCAGAGGTGGTAGAACGCACTTGTGTCGTAATACGATTGGTGTAGGTGTTAATCGTGATGGTGCCTTTGCTGAGTATTTATGTATACCTGCGTTTAATGCATTTAAAATTCCAGATGAAATTTCGGATGATTTGGCTGCTATTTTCGATCCTTTCGGGAACGCTGTACATACTGCTTTGTCTTTTGATTTAGTTGGGGAAGACGTACTAATAACCGGAGCAGGGCCTATTGGCATTATGGCAGCGGCAGTTGCTAAACATGTTGGTGCAAGACATGTAGTGATCACAGATGTTAATGATTATAGGCTTGAATTAGCAAAAAAATGGGTGTTTCTGAAGCTGTTAATGTTGCTAAGGAGTCCCTTGCTGATGTTATGCAAAGATTGAATATGAAAGAAGGTTTTGATGTGGGACTTGAGATGTCGGGAGTTCCAAGTGCTTTTTCTCAGATGTTAAATACAATGAATCACGGGGGTAGGATAGCACTATTAGGAATTCCTCCGAAAAATATGGAAATTAATTGGAATGATATTATCTTTAAAGGAATTACTATTAAAGGTATCTATGGTCGAGAAATGTTTGAAACCTGGTATAAAATGGCAAGTTTAATTCAATCAGGATTGAACTTGACTCCGATTATTACCCATCACTTTAATGTATCGTCTTTTCAGGAAGCTTTTGAAAAAATGGACTCAGGGTTATCTGGAAAAGTTATTTTAAATTGGGATTAGTTTTTAGAAGACATATAAATTAAGAACTAATTTATATGTCTATGTAAAGTGTTATTAAACTAGACTTTTTCCTGTCATTTCTTCAGGTTGTTCTTCATTAGTTAATTTTAACATTGTTGGAGCTAAGTCTGAAAGTTTACCATCTTCTTTAAATGTAATTTTTTATTACCAAAATAAATTAATGGCACTGGAAGATTAGTATGAGCTGTGTGTATATTTCCGGTTTCAGGATTAACCATCATTTCAGCATTTCCATGATCTGCAGTTATCAATAACTGACCATTGATTTTTTCTATTGCCTCAACAACTTTTTGGAGGCTTGAATCAACAGCCTCTGCGGCCTTAACTGCAGCTTCATATACGCCAGTGTGGCCAACCATATCTCCATTTGGATAATTACAAATTATATAATCAAACTCTTGGCTTTCGATTGCTTCCACAAGCTTATGGGTAAGTTCTTCTGAGCTCATTTCTGGCTGAAGATCGTAAGTTGCAACCTTGGGTGAAGGAATAAGAATTCTCGATTCACCATTAAACTCATTTTCGACCCCACCATTAAAGAAAAAAGTCACATGCGCATATTTCTCTGTCTCAGAAATTCTTAATTGGGTTTTGCCTTGTTTAGATGCCCATTCTCCAAAAGTATTTATGAGCTTTTCTGAAGGAAATGCAACTGGAAAGTTAATTGATGCAGAATATTCTGTGAGCATAACAAAATTTAAGTTTTTAGGGAAATAAACACGTTTAAATCCATCAAAATTAGGTTCAAAAGCTTGCGTTATTTGTCTAGCTCTATCAGCTCTAAAATTCATCAATATAATAGAATCGCCATCTTCTACTTTCACAATTGGATTTAAGTCATCATGAATACTAGTTGCTTTTACAAACTCATCATTTTCATCTCTTTCGTAGGCTGCATGTAAACCATTAACTGCAGAATTTGCAATAAAATGAGCTTTTCCTTGGGTAATTAGATTATATGCTTCTTCAATTCTATCCCAGTTGTTGTCTCTATCCATTGCATAATATCGACCAATCAAAGAAACAATTCTTCCTGAGCCTAATTGATTAAATAATTTTTCAATTTTCATTAGTGAAGATTCTGCACTTCTTGGAGGAGTATCTCGACCATCTAAGAAAGCGTGAAAATAAACTTTTTGGATTCCATGTTTAATAGCAGTTTCTAACATTGCAATAATATGATCTTCATGACTATGAACACCACCTGGAGACAATAAACCCAGTACATGGAGTGCTTTATTGTTTTCTTTTGTAGTGCTAAGAGTATTATTTATTGCTGGATTTTGAGAAAACTCACCATCATCTATCGACTTTGTAATTCGAGTAAGATCTTGGTACACAATTCTACCTGCTCCGATGTTTGTATGCCCAACCTCAGAATTACCCATTTGTCCTTGAGGCAAACCAACTTCGCCACTTGATGCAGAAATTAATGTGTTTGGGTAATTTTTAAAAAGATTATCTAACGTTGGTGTTTTTGCATTTGCAATTGCATTATCTTTTTTATCTTCTCTATGTCCCCATCCATCTAAAATGACTAGAGCTAATGTGTTTTTCTTTGACATGTTTTTACCTTAATAAAAGAACTTCTGTTTATATTATATAATTTAATTTGGTTTAATTAAAGCGTGGTGTTGAGTCAATATTTTTTAACAAAAGTAGGCTTCTTAGAGATTATTCCTTTTTAAAGGATTGTAATAAAATATAATCTAAAGCTATAATACCTAAAAATTTTGTGGAGTAAAAAAGTGAACCAATTTTTTGAGTTTATTATAGAAAATTATCTGTTAAGTGCTTTATGGGTATTTATTTTAATATTAATAATTTTTTCTATTTTAAAAGAAAAAATGCGTAAAGATTTAATTGAGTCACCAAAAGCTGTTGAATTAATTAATAAAGAAGAAGCTATTCCTCTGGATGTCAGAACTAAGGAAGAGTTTGAAAGAGGCCATATTACAGGATCTTTAAATATATCTATTGCAGATTTAAAACAAAAGTTATTTAAAGGACTTGAAAAAGACAAAAAGCGACCAATTATTATTATAAGTGCAAATGGAATGAGTTCCACGGAGATTCAAAAGCTACTTATTGCTAATAATTTTGAAAACACTTTTATTCTAAAAGATGGGATTAATTCTTGGAAAAATAGTAATCTTCCGTTAATCTCAAAAGAAAAAAATAAACAAAAGAATAAAAACACAAAAAATAAAAATTAATAAAGGTTAATAAAATGTCAGAAAACAATGTTAATAATAATGAACAAAATACAGAAACAAACTTTCAAATTCAGAGAGTTTTTCTAAAAGATGTTTCTTTTGAAGCACCAAAAGCAACTGAAATGTTCCAAAAAAACTGGGAACCTGAAGTTAAGTTAGATTTAGATACAGAAAATCGTAAGCTAAACGAAAATATTTTTGAAGTTATTTTAAGAATTACAGTAACTGTAGAAAATGCTGGAGAAACTGCTTTTTTGTGTGAAATCCATCAAGGTGGTATTTTTACGATAGAAGGAATGGAATCAACTCAACTTGCTCACTGTCTTGGTGCATTTTGTCCAAATATTCTATTTCCTTATGCCAGAGAAACTGTTTCAAGTCTTGTAGTTAAAGGTACATTTCCTCAGTTGAATTTAGCGCCAGTTAACTTTGATGCTTTATTTATGAACTATTTAGAAAAACAGAATAATGCAACTGAAGCTTCAAACGCTTAAGATCTTTGTATTGAAAGAGGTTATTAATGTCTTCAAAGTATGATTTTAGTATTATAGGAGCAGGCTCCTTCGGAACCTCTTTCGCAATTTCTTTGTCCCGTCAAGGGAAAAGAGTTCTTTTGTTTGGAAGAAGTAAAGAGGGTATTGATAGTTTATCTTTAGACAGAGAAAATAAAAAATACTTACCAAATATAAGTTTTCCAAGTAGCTTGGATTTAACATCTGATCTGAAATACGCTATCTCATGTTCTTATACTCTTTTAATTTTTGTGCCAACTCTTTCTTTTCGAACGGTTCTTAATGATATAAAACCTTTTTTATCTGAGAAACATAAAATTTGTTGGGCTACTAAAGGTTTGGATCCTGTTACGGGAAATCTTTTAAAAGATACTGCAGAAGAAATTTTAGGATCAAACATACCTTTGGCCTTTTTATCTGGACCAAACTTTGCAAGAGAAATAGCTGAAGGACTCCCAACCGTATCGACAGTTGTATCAGATAATGAAGATTTTTTACATGATTTACAAACCAAAATAAACTGTAGTCAATCCTTACGAGTCTATACAAACAATGATTTTACAGGCGTACAGCTTGGTAGTGTTGTCAAAAATGTTATAGCCATTGCTGCAGGAATATCCGATGGTATGGGTTTTGGAGCTAATGCACGTGTAGCCTTAATTACTAGAGGCTTAGCGGAAATGGTAAGGTTAGCTGAAAAATTAGGAGCACATGAAAAAACTATTTATGGGATGTCTGGTTTGGGTGATTTAGTGCTTACATGTACTGATAACAAATCAAGAAATAGACGATTTGGGTTGTACATTGGGCAAGGTCAATCTTTAGATGATGCGAAAAAAAATACAGGAAAAGTAGTTGAAGGATTTGTAAATGCTAAGCAATTAAGGAATTTAGCAAAAAAAGTTAATGTTGAAATGCCAATTGTAGAACAGGTGTATAACATTTTATATAATAAACAAAATGTTAAAGAAGCCATCGAAATATTAATGAGTCGTTCTTTAAAAAGCGAAAATCTATAAATTGGAATTCTGATATGTTAAAAGCATCAAATTTAATTTGGGAAAAAATTAGACAAGAATCTTTTTTAATTAAAGATAAAGAGCCTTTGCTTGCCGACCTTTATTCTTCATTTATTCTTGAACATAAAACTTTTTCTAGATGTTTATCATTCATATTATCAAAGAAAATTGAATCGAGCTTTTTATCACAAAAAGATTTGAACCTTTTATTTAAAAATGCTTATCAGAAAGAACCTAAACTGGTAGATGATGCATTAAGAGACTTGGATGCAGTTATTAATAGAGACCCTGCGATTAAAGAGTATGTCAATGTGCTTTTACATTTAAAAGGTTATCATGCTTTACAAGCTTACAGGTTAACCCATTGGCTTTGGAAATCTGGAAGGACTTCAATAGCTCTTTTAATTCAAAATATCATTTCTGTTCAATTACAGGTTGACATTCACCCTGCTGCTAAAATTGGTTCTGGAGTTATGTTTGATCATGCTACGGGAATAGTGATAGGCGAAACATCGATAGTTTCCGATAATGTTTCTATTTTGCAAAATGTTACACTGGGTGGAACGGGAAAAGAGTCTGGAGATAGACACCCTAAGATTGGTGAAGGTGTTATGATTGGAGCAGGGTCTAAGGTTTTAGGAAATATTTCTATTGGAAAAGGCGCTAAAATTGCTGCTGGTTCAGTTGTTTTGGAAAATGTTCCTGGTCAGACTACGGTGGCTGGAGTCCCTGCCAAAAAAATTGGAAGACCGTCAGTACAAATGCCTGCTCAAGAGATGGATCAGTTTATTAAAAATAAAAGTTAATTATAAGTAGGTTGTAAATATTAATGTTTAAAATTGCACTTTATGAACCACAGATCGCACCTAATACTGGCAATATTATTAGACTGGCTGCTAACCTAGGTAGTGAATTAAATTTAATTGGGAAACTGGGTTTTTCTTTGCAAGAAAAGCAATTGAGACGAGCAGGTCTCGATTATCATGACCTAACAAATGTAAAGCACTTCTCAGATATTTCTTCTTTTTTAAGAGAAAATGTTAACCAACGAATATTTGCCTGTACTACAAAAGGAAGCAAAAATTATTCTTTTGTAGATTATAAGTCAGGTGATGTTTTTTTATTTGGCTCTGAAACTTCGGGGTTACCCGACAATGTGAGAGAAGGGAAATATATTTCAGAAAAAATTAAAATACCAATGAAAGAAAATAATAGGAGCTTGAATTTATCAAACTCTGTTGCTGTAATTCTTTATGAGGCATGGCGTCAAAATAATTTTAATTGATTCAATTTATGTAATATTGTAAATAGGCAAAGATAAAATAATTGATAAACCGCCTTTATGATTAATGAAAGTTTTGAGCCTGCCTTTGTGTGACAAAATTGCTTCGTGTGTAATAGCCAAACCCAGACCTGTACCTCCTGAATCTCTATCTCTTGATGTTGACACTCTATAAAATGGTTTGATTATTTCATCTAACTGAGCCTCAGGTACACCAGGGCCATCATCAGAAATTATTATATCAATGAAGTCTCTTTTTTAAGAAATAAAATATTTATATTTTTATTGGCATACTTGATTGCATTTCTTATAACATTTTCTAATGCACTCTGAATGAGAGGAATGTTGACTTTCAATAAAACTTTAGGCATTTGATTAAAGGTAAGTAGCTTATTCATATTTTTAGATTCATATTTTGCGTCATTTAAAATATCGCCATATAGCTCAAATAAATCTACAACACCTTTATTTTGGTGACTCTCCAGTTTAAGCTTTGATAAATGGAGCAGATCATTTATCATATTTTCTAACCTTTCGGATTCAACTTCAATTCTTTGTAATTCACTACTATTTCCTGTTTTTCGTTTAGCCAAGGCATTTGCCATTTTTAAGCGAGTCAGAGGGCTTCTAAGTTCGTGAGATATGTCAGATAATAGCCTTTGATTGGAAGAAATCATTTGATTAATGGAATGCACCATTTGGTTAAATGTTATACCTGTTTTTACAAATTCTTTAGGTCCTAATTCCAAGTTTGGATCTTCTTTAAACTCTCCTTTTAATACCGTTTCAGCAGCTCTCTGGAGTTTTCTAGCTGGTTTTGTTATAAGCCATGAAAACCATAATAGCATTGGTGTACTCACTAACATTGTAATAAATAGAATTTGAAAGGGAGTAGATATTATTTTGTAGTAAAGAGGAGATCTAGGCTCTAGTTTTTTGGTTATATATAAATTGTATCTCGAATTGGGTATTGTAAAAGGCCCCATAACCAAATTTTGATGATATTGTCTTTTTTGTGGGTTATTTGGATCTATGGCTAAAGATGAGAAAATTCCTATTCTTAAATTATTTTTATTTATAAGTATACGTCCAGTTTTTTGGTTTACTAAAAGAAATTCCTAATTTCTTTAACAAGATTATTTTTAATTAAAAACTCTTTTCTAAGTTGTCTTAATAAATCTGTATTTGTTTCATCAATATTTGGAGGTAAATGTTTCTCTTTAAAATAAAATTTGGAAAGATTTTTAGCGATTGTATTACCAAACTCTACTTCTTTTTGAGATAAAGGCTTTAAAACATCTCTTGAAGTTGAGATGTATTTTTGTGGCAAAAGAATTATTATAAAAACGATTACAAAGATCGTTAACCAAAAAATGGCAAAAATCCTTCCATATAAATAATTAACTGGTACGTATTTAAAAATATTATTCAACAAAAATGTAACCTTTTCCTCTTAAAGTTTTGAATCTTGGCATACCATTGTCGCGTGTTGGTAATTTTTTTCGAAGATTTGAAATATGCATATCTAAAGAACGATCGTATTGAGAAAGAGGTTTTCCCAAAACAGATTCACTTAACTCATTTTTTGAAATGATTTTCCCAATATTTTTTGAAAAGTATGTTAATAAAATAAACTCTGTACCAGTTAGAGGTATTTCCTCATCTTGACAAATAACTTCCTGTGTTGTTTGGCAAATTTCTATATCTTGAGCCTTAATAACTTTTGATTCGTTATTTACTATGCCTTTCAAATCTGATTTATCAAATCTTCTTAATATGGCTTTTATTCTAGCTAAAAGCTCTCTTTCACTAAAAGGTTTTGCTAAATAATCATCGGCCCCCATTTCTAAACCCATAACTTTATCAATTTCATCCCCTTTAGCTGTCAGCATAAGTATAGGTGTGATTACATTTAATTTGTCTCTAAATCTTTTAAGTGTATCAAAACCATTTAAAATAGGCATCATGACGTCAAGTAAAATTAAATCAATATCTTCTGTATATTTTTTTAAGCCTTCTTCGCCATTTGAAGCGATAGAGGTATCATAGTTTTCTAGCTCTAGTAATTCCTTTAATAAGCTAGTTAACTCCTGATCGTCATCAATAATGAGTATTTTTTTCATAATAAAGTAATATATTAGATTATTAAGCATTATAGATTATCCCACAATCATTATAAATAATAAAATAAAAATAATTATTATTTATATTTATTTTAATATTACTCTCTTCATTTCTAACTAGTTGATTTTTATAGAATTTTTTCAATTAAATCTTTTTTTTATAACTTTTTTTATATATAATCATTGAAACTTTAAAAAAATGAGAAATTCTTTATGACTGTCAAAAACAAAAAAGAGTATTCTAAGCTAGTTTTGATTTCATCATCATTAACAATGATAGTTGCTATAATACTTACGTTGGTTAAATTAATGACATGGTTTTATACCGATTCATTGAGTATGCTTGCATCTCTTGTTGATTCAATACTAGATATTGGGATAGCATTATTAAATATTTTAATTTTAAAATTTTCTTTATCACCCCCTGATAAGGAACATCCTTATGGACATGGTAAAGCGGAGTCACTTGCGTCACTTTCACAGGCCATGTTTATTGCTGGATCAGCTTTATTTTTAATTCTAAGTGGAGTTAATCGTTTTTTTTCTAACTCAGTGTCTGTAGATAATTTTGATTATGGTATTTGGGTAAGTGCTTTTACTATAGTTATTATTTTATTTTTAGTTTCCTTTCAAAAATGGGTTATAAATAAGACACAAAGTGAGGCAATATCTGCTGACTCACTTCATTACAAAGCTGATTTAATCTTAAATATTGGAGTCATTTGTGCGATGTTTTTAAGCATGAAAGGATATGTAAAAGCAGATGCAATTTTTGGTTTTTTTATAGGCTGTCATATATTGTGGAGTGCAATTACTATGGCCAAACAAGCTATGCAAACTTTAATTGACCAAAGCTTACCCAAAGATGAGTTGGACGAAATTAATGAGATTATAATTAATAAAAAAGAAGTATTAAATTACCATCATTTAAAAACGAGGAAAGCCGGTTCAGTCAGATTTATTCAGTTTCATATAGATTTAAACGAAAATATGAGTTTTAATGATGCACATAGAATTGCTGATGAATTAGAGCAGGATATCATAAATAAATTTCCAGAATCAGACGTAATTATTCATAAAGATCCAATAAAAAATTGTAATTTTCAATATGCTTAGTAAAATTTTTATTGTAAAATAATTTAAGTTAAAAATGTAATTGGATTATTATTCATGTTAAAAAAATTGGAGTATTAACCAGTGGAGGTGACGCTCCTGGAATGAATGCAGCAATTCGAAGTGTTGTTCGTACAGCGTTGTCATATGGTATAGAAGTTTTTGGGATTACTGACGGTTACAGAGGATTATATAATGATCTAATAAAGCCTTTATATAGAGATTCTGTTTCTGATATTATTAATCGTGGTGGCACTGTTCTTGGTTCTGCAAGATTTCCAGAGTTTCAAGATATTGAAGTAAGAAAAAAGCGATTAAAAACCTTGAAAAGCATGGCATAGAAGCCTTAGTTGTTATAGGCGGCGATGGCTCCTATATGGGTGCGAAAAAAATAACTGAAATGGGATACCCTTGTATTGGTGTTCCAGGAACTATAGACAATGATGTTGCTGGAACTGACTATACAATAGGTTTTTTTACAGCGTTAAATACTGTAATTGATGCCATTGATAGAATTAGGGATACATCTAGTTCGCATCATAGAATATCAATTGTAGAGGTCATGGGTAGACACTGCGGAGACCTAACTTTAATGGCTGCTATAGCTGGTGGTTGTGAATATATTATTACACCTGAAAAGAAGTTAGATAGAGAAAACTTAATAAATGATATTAAGGCAGGTCTCAAAAAAGGAAAAAGACATGCAATTATTGCTTTAACAGAGCTAATAACTGACGCAAACGAATTAGCTAAATATATTGAACAAGAAACTGGACGAGAAACTCGAGCAACAATTTTAGGACATATTCAACGAGGAGGTGCTCCTACAGCATTTGATAGAGTACTTGCATCTAGAATGGGTTCTTATGCCGTTGACTTACTTGTTGAAGGTGAAGGTGGTAAGTGTGTGGGAATTGTGAAAGAATCCTTGGTTAATCATGATATTATTGATGCTATAGAGCACATGAAAAGGCCAGTTAAAGAAGATTTATATGCATTAGCTAAAAAATTATTTTAATCATAAAATGTGTAGCCACTTTAACTTATTGATTACTAGTGGATATTTGTCTATAAAACTTAAAAAAGATCTAAGAAATAGGTCTTTTTTTATTCAAATATAATACTTAAATCTAGTGATTGTTCTACTGTTAATCCAAGCTATTAAGCAAGAGTGGGCGCAGTGTGGATAGAAACAGAGGCATTGAAACAAAATTAAAATATAACTAGCAAATGTGCGATATAAACTAAACTAATAACCCTTAAAACCACCTTAATTTAATGATAAAAATAAAGCTTTAAAACTATTGCTAAGTGCATGTATCAACTATTATGTTAACATATACACCATTTAATCTATGCTGAGTGACTTACTATACTAATAGATTACATATTAGAGTGTACATAGATGTTAAATAGAAAAATGAGATTGGAAAATTTATATTTTTGAGGCTAGTAATATTGGATTTTCAGTGTCTAAATAATTCATTTCAAAATTTGTAGCAGTCATAGTATTAATTTTACCGATAAAAAAACCTCCCAAACGAGGGCTTAAAAAAATTAATTTAAATAAACAAGGAAAAATGAAAAAAGTTCTAGCACTTATATGGAGTGTGGTTTTTACTTAATGTTCATTTTTATAAATATCGTGAATTGTCATAGACACTTTTTAAAAAAAATGATTTATGAGATAAATTAAATTTACTTTTATATGTTTATTTTGTATGTATATAAAAAAGTGAATTAAGTAAGTCTATGTAAGATAAACTTAATTCACTAACTTTTTAACTTTTATATATTTTTAACTAGAAAGAGTACTAATAAAGTGGCTTTATTCTTTACGATTTAACTATGCCAGCAAAAGACTCAGCTTTTAAAGAAGCCCCTCCAACTAGAGCACCATTAATATCGTTCATTTTAAAAAATTCTTCTGCATTTTCTGGTTTAACTGAACCACCATATTGTATAATTACGTTTTCTGCAACCTCTTTAGAATATGAGGCTAGGTGATTTCTAATAGCATTATGAATTTCTTGTGCTTGGTTTGCGGTAGCAGCTTTTCCTGTACCTATCGCCCATATCGGTTCATATGCAATCACAGCTTTTTGCATTGAATTAATACCATTTAAATTGATTACAGCGTCTAACTGTTTTGCAAGAATACTAAGTGTTTCGCCATTTTCATTTTGTTCTTCTGACTCACCAATACATAATACTGGTGTCAAACCTATTTCTTGTAAGGCCTTAAATTTTTGAGCAATCAACTCATTAGATTCAGAGTGATATTCTCGTCTTTCTGAGTGTCCAATAATGACAAGTTGTACATTTAATTCTTTTAGCATTTTTGGAGAAATATCACCAGTGTAGGCTCCTTGGTTATGAGTATCTGCATTTTGTGCACCCAGTTTAATATTACTTTTCAACTCACTCAAAATCTGAGAAGCATAATCTAAATACATTACAGGAAATGCTACTGAAACTTCACATTTATCATACCCCTGAATAATTAGATTTAAGTCATTCAGAAAAGTATGAATTTCATTTTTATTTCCATTTAATTTCCAGTTACCCATAACTAAATTTTTTTGCATTATTCGTTTCTCCCAATATGTTAAATTAAATTACCAATAATGTTCCATGGTAATGTGTCCAGGTTTTCTTCTTAAGTTTTTTCTAAGTCCTTTTTTTTCTAATAAAGCTTTGGCATCTCTAACAAGTTCAGGATTACCACAAAGCATTACTTGAGAGTTTTCTGGCGAAATAATAGTATTCGCATAACTCTCCAAACCACCATTTTCAAGAGCAGTAGTAACTCTTCCTCTTAATCCGATAGGGTAATCTTCTCTAGATACGAAGGGTATATATTTAAAGGCATGTGGCTTTTTGTTCTGTATAGCCATAAAATCTTTTTGATAAGATAAATCTTCACCATATCGAACAGAGTGAATTATAAAGATATTTTCATATTTATGCCAGACTTCTTGACTATCGTCATTTAATATAGATAAATATGGTCCAATTGCAGTTCCTGAAGCAATCATCCATAGATCTTTCGACTTTGGAACTTCATTTATCGTAAAAAAACCATTCGAATGTTGAGTAATCATGATTTTGTCATTTTTTTGTAATTTCTCTAATTGAGGGGATAATAAACCATCATTAACAGTCGTAATATAAATTTCTAAAGTTGAGCTTTGAGGTTTATTAACAAAGGAATAAGCTCTTTGAATAATATTATCATCAATTTTCAAGCCCAACTTTGTATACTGGCCAGCTATAAATTTATCAATGTTAGCTTTAATCTTTAAAGAAAAAAGGTTGTGTGTCCATTTATAATTTTCAACAACAGTTGCCTCAATCCAGTTTGACATATTTATACTCCTATAAAATTTTTAACTTAATTCATATTGTGAGGTAATTCGGTGTATAGATTTTGTCTCTCCTATGATTAATAAAGTATCAACCTTTACTATGTTCTCTTCGACTGATACACCGTCAAGAATATCACCTTTAGTAATTCCTGTAACTGCGCATAAAACAGATGAACTAGTAACCAGATCTGAAAGCAGCAGTTTAGATTCAGTCTTTAAGTTTAATTCTTTACATCTTTTAATCTCTTCTAAACTGATTTTATCATTTTCTAAGTTAGCTCCCTTTACTTTATTACGTGGTATTAGTTTTGCCTGCATGTTACCACCTAAAGAGTGAACCGCTGCTGCTGAAATAACACCTTCAGGAGCACCTCCAATACCGTACATAATATCTCCAGGCATATTCTGCATACAAATTTGAATAGACGCAATAACATCACCATCTGGAATTAAAAAGACTTTAGCTCCCAAATTTCTAATTTTTTGAATAACGTGATGATGTCTTGGTTTATCGAGAATAGTTATGACCATATCTTCAATTTTTTTGTGAAGAACACTTGATACTTTTTTGATATTCTCCTCAATAGGTAAATTAATATCTATATGATCTTTTGCAAGCGAGTTTACAACTAATTTTTCCATGTACATGTCAGGAGCTTTTAATAGAGAGTCTTTTTTTCCTGCAGCAAGAACACAAACAGCATTACTTTGTCCTAAAGCAGTCATTCTAGTCCCTTCAATCGGATCAACTGCTATATCTATTTCTGGACCTCCTTTCCCAACTTTTTCACCAATATATAGCATTGGGGCATTATCAATTTCTCCCTCACCGATAACTATTTCGCCATTAATATTGCTATTATTTAACACCCTTCTCATTTCTTGAACAGCAGCATCATCTGCTTTATTTTTATCTCCGTTACCAATCCATGGAAGTGTGGCAATGGCAGCTTTTTCTGTTACATGGGTAAATATCATCGCTTGGTCAAAGTTCATTGTTACCTCTTTAAAGATTTTTTTAAATTTATTTTAACACAAAAAAGTGATAAATATCTAAGAATACAAATTTAATGAATGATGTTTAAAAATTATTTCATATTCTAATAAATAAGTGTTATAAAGTATTTAAAATATTTGATAGGAACTATTATGCTCAAAATTTTAGATGAATTAGAAAACAAAATTAAAAATGCAGTTGATACAATTTCTCTTTTAAATATGGAAATTGAAGATTTGAAACAAGATAATAAAAAGTTACAACAACAATGTGCTGATAAAGCGAAACAATTAGAAGAAGAAAATAATAAGTTGAGAAAAGAGCAGAGCGACTGGCAAGAGAAACTAAAAGTTCTCTTGAATAAGTTCGAAGAAGTAGATTAATTAATTTTTACTCAAGATCTAATGCTTCAGGAGAAAGAATTATTCCAGTATTATCGGCATATAAATAATCCTCAGGTAGAAAAGTGACTCCACCAAAATTTACAGGCACATCAATTTCACCAGTGCCTTGATTATCTGCAAGAACTGGTATTGAAGTTAACGCTTGGATTCCGATATTTAAGTGTTGAATTTCATCAACATTTCTAACGCAGCCATAAACTACAATTCCTTCCCATTGATTATCGGATGCTAATTCGACTAGATCAATATCAAGAATAGCTTTTCTTAGTGAACCACCTGCATCAATTAAAAGCACACGGCCACTTCCATCTTCATTTAAGACGTTATAGAGTACCTGATTATCTTCGAAACACTTAACAGTAGTTATAATACCAGCGAATGAGTCTCTTCCGCCGTAACTATTAAAAATAGGCTCAACTACATCGACCTGATCCAAATAAATATCACATATTTCAGAAGTATTATATTCCATAATTAAATAAATAAAAATAAACTATAAAATTTAGTATATACATAATATTATTCATTGCAATAACTAAATTAGCCCAATAAGTTTTGGTTGGGCTATAAAAAGTTAAAGAATAAAACGACTTAGATCTTCATCAGCAACTAAATCATTCAGTTGTGCTTCTACAAATTTCTCATCTATTTGAATAGATTCTCCAGACTTTTCAGTTGCATTATAGGATAATTCATCAAGAACTCTTTCCATAACTGTATGTAGTCTTCTTGCTCCAATATTTTCTGTTTTTTCATTTACTTGCCAAGCTGATTCAGCTAATTTCTGAATACCGTCTTCTGTAAAGTTAATTTCAAGATTCTCAGTTTTCATCAACGCCTTTGCCTGAGCTGTTAATGATGCTTTCGGCTCTGTTAGTATTCTTTTAAAGTCATTACTTGAAAGAGCTTCAAGCTCAACCCTTATTGGTAACCTTCCTTGAAGCTCAGGGATTAAATCAGACGGTTTTGCTACTTGGAATGCTCCAGAGGCAATGAATAAAATATGATCTGTTTTAACCATACCGTGTTTAGTGGATACAGTACTTCCTTCAACTAAAGGCAACAAGTCTCTTTGTACTCCTTCTCTGGAAACATCGGGTCCGGAGGAATCTCCTCTTTTACAAATTTTATCTATTTCATCAATAAATACTATTCCATTGTTTTCAACTGACTGAATGGCAGACTCTTTGAGTTCTTCTTGATTGATTAATTTGGCAGCTTCTTCTTCAGTTTTTAGTTTTAATGCATCTTTTATTTTTAATTTCTTTTTTTTGGAAGTATTACCAGCTAAATTTTGAAACATACCTTGAAGTTGGTTTGTCATCTCTTCCATACCTGGAGGTGACATAATTTCAACACCCATTTGAGGCGCAGCAATATCGATTTCGATCTCTTTATCATCAAGCTGACCTTCACGAAGTTTTTTTCTAAAAACTTGTCTTGCTTTTGAACTATCATCTGAACTTTCTTTCTTGGACCAGTCATCCTTTGCTGGTGGGATAAGGGCATCAAGTATTTTCTCTTCTGCGATATCTTCCGCACGATGCCTAACTTTTTTAGTTGCTTCTTGATGAGTGATTTTTACTGATACATCAGTAAGATCTCTGATAATAGTTTCAACCTCTTTACCTACATAACCGACTTCAGTAAATTTTGTAGCCTCAACTTTTATGAATGGTGCATTTGCTAATTTAGCTAATCTGCGAGCTATTTCTGTTTTTCCTACACCAGTAGGCCCTATCATTAAAATATTTTTAGGGGTAACTTCTTGTCTTAAATCTTCATTTAGCTGCATCCTTCTCCATCTATTACGTAAGGCTATTGCCACGGCTCTTTTTGCTTTATCTTGTCCAATAATGTGGCGATTTAATTCGTGAACAATCTCTCTTGGAGTCATTTCAGACATAATTACTCCTTATTAATAATTAATTTCTTCAACAGTATGAAACTGGTTGGTAAAAACACAAATATCACCAGCTATTTTTAATGATTTTTTTGCAATTTCACTTGCACCTAATTCAGTATTTTCAAGGAGAGCTGTTGCTGCAGATTGTGCATAATTTCCTCCGGATCCAATAGCTATTAAATCATTTTCTGGTTGTAAAACATCCCCATTCCCAGTAATAATTAAAGAACATTCTTCATCTGCTACTGCCAAGAGAGCCTCTAGCCTTCTTAGCATTCGATCTGTTCTCCAATCTTTAGCTAATTCGACAGCTGATTTTAGAAGATGACCTTGATGCATCTCCAATTTACGTTCAAATCGCTCAAATAAAGTAAAGGCATCTGCTGTACCACCGGCAAAACCAGCAATAACTTTGTTGTTGTATAATCTTCGTACTTTTTTAGCATTTCCTTTCATTACTGTGTTGCCAAGAGAAACTTGTCCATCACCTGCTATTACGACTTGATTATTTCGTCGAACTGATACAATTGTTGTCATTGATTACTCCAATATATAAATAAGAAGAAACTATAATTAAGATAGTGGGGGTATTCTTGAGCAATTCAACCCTAATCTTTAAATTATTGTGCAATCATCAAACAACCACGAATTTTATTACGACTGAGTAGATGGGCATCATTTTGTGCCAACCTTCTTCCTTTATAGGGACCAATTAAAACTTTATACCAAATTGTAGATGTTGTTTTTGATGTTGTTTGTTTTATAGATACATTTTGTGTTATTGATTGAATTTTAGCTTTTAATTGTTCTGCTTGTTTTTTACTTTTGAAAGCTGCACATTGAATAATATAAGGTCTTGAATCATATACTACTTTATTATCTACTTGAACATCAACAACTTTATTCTTTAAGGTCTGGGCATAATTAAACTTTGATACTGGAGGAGAAGGAACTTTATTAGAATTATCGTTTACAATGTCTGTATTTTTAATTTTAATTGAGTTAACATCAGATGTTTTATTTTTAGTGTCTTTAAAAACGCTCTTTCCAATTATATAAATTACCATCAATAATAAAATTAAAAAAACATAGAAAACTTTTTTGTTAATAGTATATGCTTTTTTTGTTTGTTTTCTTTTATTCATTTCTCGTCCATTTCTTAATTAATATCAGGTTGATTCAAGAGGGTCAATATCTATAGAGGATTTAACTTTATTTTTTAAATTATTCCTTGAAATAAAAAGCTCAACTTCATTAATTACTTTAAAAAGTTCACTCTTTTTATCATGTTGTAAAATTAGCAACCATCGATATAATCCAGCCTTCTTTCTAATACTAGCAGGGGACGGTCCTAAAGTTAATATGTTTTTATTTTGTTTATTAATAAAACTTTTTAAAATCATTAAATATTCATAACTTTCATCGCTATTAATTGATTTTGAGCGATATATTATGTGATTACTAAATGGTGGTAGATTATATATCTCTCTTTCTTTTAGTAAGTTTTTTGAAATATCCAGATAATTTTGTTGTTTAATAATTGAAAAAAAAGAATGTTCGGGAAAGTGTGTTTGTATTATAACCTCGCTTTTAAAAGACTCTCTTCCGGCCCTGCCAGAGACCTGTATTACTTGCTGATTTAATTTTTCAATTGCACGAAAATCATTACTAAAAAGAGCTGAATCCACATTCACTAATGCAGAGAGAGTAACATGTTTAAAGTGATGTCCCTTGGTAATTAATTGAGTTCCAATAATAATATCATAATTTTTATTTTCTATATCTTTTAGAGTATTTAAAAATTTTGATTTATCTTTTGTACTTTCACCATCCAGGCGTATAACTTTCTTGTTTGGAAAGCTTTCTTCCAAATATTTTTGTACTTGCTCTGTTCCAAAGCCCAAAGGATGTAGTTGTGTTGAGCCACAGGAAAGGCATTGGATATCAATAGGTTTTTCATGCAAGCAATAATTACACTTTAATTTTTTACTGTTCATATATAGTGTATAGAATTTTTCACATCTTTCACACTCACTGATCCATCCACATTCGTTACAAATTAACGAGTCAGAAAATCCTTTTTTATTTAAAAATACTAATACTTGCTTATTGTTATTGATGTGTATTTTAATTTTATTTAATAAAAAATCAGATATACCAGATTTATTAAATGTATTTTTAATGTCATAAATCGTTATCCTTGGTAACTCAAGGTTTGATGCTCTTTTTAATAGAGTTAATAATTTATATTTATTTTGTTTGACGTTGTTAAGACTTTCTAATGATGGTGTTGCGGATCCTAAAACAACAGGAATATTGTAAATTTTAGCTTTAAGTATTCCTATATCTCTTGCATTGTAACGAAATGAATCTTGTTGTTTATATGAGGAATCATGTTCTTCATCAATTATTATCATACCTAAATCATTTATCGAAAGAAAAATTGTGGATCTTGTTCCTACAATAATTAATGGTTTTCTTGTTTTACATTCATTTATAATTAATTTTTTTTCAGAGACTCTTATTTCAGAGTGGTAATCATAAACTGGGCAGTTGAATCTCTTTTGAATTCTATGTTTTGTTTGTGGAATTAATCCAATTTCAGGTACTAAATAGATGATTTTTTTGTTATTTAGAAGAACTTTTTCTATTAAATTTAAGAAGACTTCTGTCTTACCAGAACCGGTTATACCATAAAGTAAATATACTTGAAAAAGATTAAAATGGTCTATCGAATCAATAGCATGTTTTTGTTCCTGATTTAAGTAAACCTTATTTGTTGAGTTAATAATATCAGCTTTGTCGATTTTTTTGATTTCTTCAACTTTATGTTCGAATTTTGTATACACAATAATGTTTTTATCAATTAACTTTTTAATAATCGGAAAGTCTTTTTTAAATTGTTTTGAATTTGAGTGATAAACTTTATTTGTCATTAAATAGTTGATTATTTGCTGTTGCTTAAAAGCTCTTTTGGGTATTAAGTTTAGATGATTAGTTAGATCTTTATTTAAACTATACTCTTTGATAATCGGTATTTGATTGTCAACTTGAATGGGAAGTATTTTTGATATTAACTGACCTAGTGGGTAATGATAATATTTTGCTATTAGAAAAAAAAATCAATTTCTTTTTGTGAGTAATAAGGAAGGCTCCCAATTACTTCTAGAATTGTTTTCAAATTTTTAGTGATTGGGGTATTAACCTCACTTATAACGATACCTTTGAGAACTCTTTTCCCAAAAGGAACAGAAACTGAGTATCCAATAATATCATTCTTTTCAGAACAGTTAATATATTGAAAGCATTGTTTCAATGGGATAGGAAGCGCCACATTCACAACTTTATTTTTGATTTTCATAATTTGAGTTATAATTCGCTGTTGCTTTATTTATAATAAATAACTTGCAAATTATAACTAAAAAGCTTAGAATTTGCGATCTGAATTTGTGGTCTATTAAATTAGACTTTTTTTAATAACGTATGGTGCCTAGCTAGGTTTAGGAGAGCGATACGGACTTCTATTTGAGGTTAAAACTATGAAACAAGGTATTCATCCTGAATATAACGATATTAATGCTAAGTGTTCTTGTGGAAACACTTTTACATTTAGAAGCACACTTAAGAAAAAAGATATTAACTTAGATGTATGTGATAAATGTCATCCATTTTATACTGGTAAACAAAGAAATGTTGACTCAGGTGGTCGTGTGGATAAATTCAAAAAACGCTTTGGAGCTTTATCAAGTAAATAAAAAGCAAACATCTTATTTGAATAAAAAAAAGACTTCTATGAAGTCTTTTTTTATTTTTCACTCTTATTTTTTGCCAATAATGGAATATCTTCCGGAGTATTTCTATTTAAATCATCATCAGTTGGTAAAGGCTGTCCCGTAAACGCATGTAAAAAAGCTTCGCACAATAGTTCACTGTTTGTAGCATGTCTTAGATTAAGTACTTGTCTACGAGTTCGTTCATCTGTTAATATTTTTAGTACTTTTAGTGGGATAGAGACAGTTATCTTTTTAACTTGTTCAGTTTTTTTGCCATATTCAGCATAAGGACTTATAAATTCACCATTCCAATCTTTCATAATATTCTCTCAGAACACAAAAATTAATTATTTACACATTACATATAATTTATTATAGTCTTAATTAGACATCTATACGTCTACAAAAGATGTCTCTAGCTATAATATATCAATTGTTTGAAAATGTATAAAGGATTTTTTAATCATGATAGATGATAGAACTAATATAGAAGAGATAGGTTTATTAGAAAAGTCAACAGTAGCAGTTAGGAGTGGAATTGGAAGTGATAATCAATATGGCTCTGTAATTCCACCGATTTTTATGTCCACTAATTTTATTTTCTCTCAGTTAGGAGAAATACCCAAATATGATTATTCTCGATCTGGAAATCCAACGGTAGAGCAATTAGAGAGTACTTTATCTCAACTTGAAAATGGATTTGGGGCTATTGTTACCAACTCTGGAACTTCAGCAATCAATTTGGTTTTAAGCACAACTTTGGATTCGAACAGTTTAGTACTGGTTTCTAAAGATTGTTATGGAGGCACACACAGGCTTTTTGAAGCAAGACAATTGAAGGGTGATTTTAATGTTAGGTTTGTAGACACATCAAACTTAGATCAAGTTCAATATTACTTAGAACAAAGACCTAAACTGATATTTATTGAAACACCATCTAATCCTTTACTGAAAATTACTGATATAGAAAAAATCACTTCTCTAGCTAAATCTTTTGATACTAAAGTTGTAGTAGACAATACTTTCCTAACTCCAATTTATCAAACTCCATTAGATTTAGGAGCGGACTTTGTGGTCCACTCATTAACAAAGTTCATTAATGGACATTCTGATTGTTTGGCAGGAGCAGTGATCTGTAAACATAAAGAGGATTTTGAATCAATAAAGTGGTGGGGAAATTGTATTGGCTCTAATACCAACTCGTTTGATGCTTTCTTAACTAGTCGAGGATTAAGAACACTTTCAGCCAGGTTAAAAATACACGAGTTTAATACAAAAAGAATATTGAATTTTTTCCTCAATCAAAAAGTAATTACAAAAATTTACTATCCTAGTTTATGTAGTCATGACGGCCATGAAATAGCTAGTAGACAACAAAAAGGATTTGGCTCAATTATTTCCTGTGAATTTAATTTAAGTTCAGTTCAGATAGAAAAATTTATAAATAGCTTGCAATTGTTTTCTTTAGCAGAGTCACTTGGAGGAGCAGAAAGTTTAGTTTGCCATCCAGCTAGTATGACCCATAGAGCAATGGAAAACAATGCTCTAAAAAATGCTGGAATTTCAAAAAATTTATTGAGGTTTTCTATTGGTATTGAGGATTATGAAGATCTGTTAAGTGATTTGAATAGAGCAATTAATTTGTTCAAGTAAGGAGGATCAATATGAAATACCATTATAATAATTACTTAGATTCGTTGAACAATAATTTACTGGATATTTCTCATAAGGTTGATATATCTTTTGAGTTTTTTCCACCTAAAACGGAAGAAATGAAAACACAATTATGGGAGAGTCTGAATAAACTTGTACCATTAAATCCAAGTTTCGTCTCGGTAACTTATGGGGCAAATAATGGAGAAAGAGCAAATACTCACAAAATTATTGAAGAAATTGTTAGAAATACAGATTTAATAGTTGCTCCTCATTTAACGTGTATTGATACAAGTAGAAATCAACTCAGAGATATAGCAAAAAATTATTGGAGCTTAGGTATTAAACATATTGTGGCTTTAAGAGGAGATTATGAAAATACTAATAGTATAATGATGTATGCTGCCGATTTAGTACAGTTATTAAAAGAAGTTGCTGATTTTGATGTGACAGTTGCTGCATATCCAGAAGTGCACCCTGAAGCAAAAAATGCTCAGGCTGATTTGGTTAACTTGAAAAAAAAAATAGATATGGGTGCAAGTAGAGCGATTACCCAATTTTTCTTTGATATAGATTCATACTTAAGGTTTCGAGATCGCTGTGTATCGATAGGAATTGATGCAGAGATTATTCCTGGAATTTTACCTATTTCAAATTACAATCAAGCATATAAATTTGCAAAAATGACAAATGTTCATATACCTAAATGGATCAAAAAGCAGTTTGAGGGTTTAGAGGAAGATCCTTTAACAAGAAAGCTTATAGGAGCGAGTGTTGCTATAGAAATGGTAAAAAGCTTATCTAAGGAAGGAGTTAATAATTTTCACTTTTATACATTGAATAGATCTGATTTGACATTTGCTATCTGCAAGGTTCTTGGCGTCATAAAAGCCAGTTAGTAATTTTAAAGAATTAAAATAGCTTGTTTAATCCATTTAATATCAGCCTCTAATACATATAAATTTCTTTTTATGTATAATTCATCGAGAGGTTTAAGAGAACTGGATTGCTCACCTTTTTTTCTTAATAAAATCAATTCCTGTTGTCTTTTTTAAGATCTTGGTGAAGCTGTTTTTTTATGTTTTGATTATTAATTTTTTGTGCTGCGTAAATTTTCAATGAAAGTTCATCTCGCATAACTTGCTCTTTAATTGGGGATTCAACCCACTTTGTTAACTCGGCAACACCCATTTCAGTTAAAGAGTATATTTTTTTGTCAGGCTTTCCTTGTTGTGGAAAAAATGATGAGTTAACCCAACTCATTTTGAGCATTTTATTTAGTTCTCTATAAACTTGTTGATGGCTAGCACTCCAAAATAAGCCAATTGTACCAGACAGCTTCTTAGTAACATCATAACCTGTAGAGTCATTATCTTTAAGAATTGTAAGAATAACATAGGGAAGTGACATTTATTTGTACCAACATAAAATAGTAAATATACTATATTATTTTAGTTGGTACAAATATCAGCAAAAATTTTAGCCTGTATTTCTTAAGCCTGCAGCAATACCTGTCATGGTAACCATTAATGCCTCTTCTAAAACAGAGTTTGGTTTGCTTTGATTTCTTGTTCTTTTGAGCAATTCAGCTTGGAGCATATTAAGTGGCTCTACGTATATATTTCTTAGTTTTATACTTTCGACTCCAATAGGGTTTTGAGACATTAGATGCTGAGAGTTTTCTATTTGTAAAATAGTTTGTATATCTTCGTTTAATTGTTCTCTTAAACTTTGACCTAAACTCCACAGAGTATCATCTACTAATGTTTTTTCATAATACTCAGAAATAAGAGCATTTGCTTTAACAAAAACCATTTCAAGCATTCCTAAACGTGTTGAAAAAAAAGGCCATTTTTGGCACATTTCTTCTAAATCAGCTGTATTTCCTTGGTCTATAGATTTTTTAATAGCTTCTCCTGCACCAAGCCAGGCAGGCAAGAGCAGTCTATTTTGACTCCAAGCAAATATCCAAGGGATTGCCCTGAGGCTCTCTATACCACCATTAGGTTTGCGCTTTGCAGGACGAGAGCCAAGAGGAAGTTTCCCCAGCTCAATTTCGGGGGTTGCCTTTCTAAAATAATCAATAAATGATGAGTTATGTCTTACAATATCTCTGTAAGCATTACACGAATTAATTGATAAACTTTCCATAATGTCTCTCCATTTCTTGTCTGGAGAAGGAGGTGGTAAAATATTTGCCTCTAAGATAGCGCTTGTATACAAGAGTAAACTATTAATCGCAACATCAGGTAAACCCAACTTAAAGCGAATCATTTCTCCTTGCTCTGTAACCCTTAAGCCATTTTGCAAGGTTTGGGGCGGCTGGGATAGTAAAGCAGCATGAGCAGGAGCACCTCCTCGACCAATTGAGCCACCTCTTCCGTGAAATAAAGTAAGTTTAATGTTATTTTTGTTGCTCAAACAAATAAGAGACTCCATGGCTTTATATTGTGCCCAGCCTGAGGCCAAAACGCCTGCATCTTTAGCTGAATCAGAGTATCCGATCATTATCATCTGTTCTTTAGAGATCAAAGATAAATATTCAGTTGTATTATACAAACATTGCATTATATTAAATGAGTTATTTAAATCATCTAATGTTTCAAATAAAGGACAGACAGGCATATATGCTTTTATCGAATGTTCCTTTAATAAAAGATGCACAGCAAGTATATCTGAAGCATTTTTTGCCATAGATATAACGTATGCACCAAAGCAATTTTTATCATGAGATGATAACATTTTAAAAGTATTAAGTACTTCCTGAGTTTCCTCTGAGGGATTCCACTTTAAGGGCAGTAACGGTCTTTCAGAATCTATTTCTTTAATTAAAAATTCTATTTTCTTTTTCTCATCCCACTCTTCATAAGAGCCGATTTTTAAGTAAGAAGTTATTTCATTAATTGCATTCAAGTGTTTTTCGCTATCTTGGCGAATATCAAGCTTTAGTAAATTAATCCCAAAGCAATGAGCTCTTCTTATGGTATCAAGTAAATACCCATTGGCTATATTTTCCATATTACAATCAACAAGTGATTTATAACATGACATTAGAGGTTCTAGTAACTCATCTTGGCTGATTAATTTTTGAGAGTTTATCGGTTCAGTCACTTTTTCATCATCTAAAATTAGACTTAAATATTTTTTAGATTTAAGAAGTTTTTGTTTTAATTTTTTGAGGACATATCGGTAGGGTTCATTTGAGTTGTTTGTGATGTGTGTGAGCTGCTCGTTTGCTTTTATCATCGATAGCTCTGTTATCAAAAGCTCCAAATCACCAAGAAATAATTCTGAAGACTTCCATTGCGACATTAAAAGAACTTTATTTGTCACATCATAAGTAACAAATGGATTTCCATCTCTATCTCCTCCCATCCATGAAGAGAAGTTTATTAAAGATTTATTTGCGGGTAATTTATATCCGAAATTTTTTTGTAACTTATTATCAAGAAGTCTTAAAAATTTGGGGACAGCTTCCCAAAGCGAGTTTTCAATTACCGCAAAACCCCACTTAGCTTCATCAATTGGAGTGGGTCTTGTTTTCCTTATGTCATCAGAATGCCATGTCTGAGCTATTAACTCCTCTAGTCTACAACTTAAAGAGTTTTGTTGAAACTCAGAAATTTCCTCAAGTTCTAATTGTTTAAGACAATCATTAATTTCAATTAATTTATGGATGATAGTTCTTCTTGTTATTTCAGTAGGATGAGCTGTAAGAACTAAATCAATTTTTAGATTCGATAGAGCTTTTTTTACATCTTTATCTTCAGCTTTATTCTTAAGCTTGTTAAGTAAGTGATCAATACCTTTCAAATCACAAATCGACATCTCCGATTTTTTTGATATCGTGTTAAATTGTTCGGCAATATTTGTTAAATTTAAAAAGTGACTAAACGCCCTAGATACAGGTAAAATTTCTTCCGTAGAAAGACCTTGTAAAGTATTAATTAGAAGTTCTTTATCTTTTGGATTACCCGATAACGCAGATTTTGATAAAAGTCTAATTTGCTCTACTTTGGCTAATAACTCTTCCCCATGAACTTTTTTTATAATGTTACCTAGCAATCGCCCAAGCATATTAATATTTGATTTTAAATTTTTTGATGTAGTGTTCATATTCTTTATTTTTTTTAATTATTTGTAATCTACATTGATGTAAAAATTAGTAAATGTCAAAAAAAAAATGAATAAAATTAATAATTAAAAAGAAAAGCAGCATAATAGCTATGCTGCTTTTGAGGGTAATTATAGAATCAATGACTTAAAAAAGTAGTTCATTATCGTAGCTCTGTTTTTCGTCAGACACATATTGTTTGGGTTCAGTGCCTTCTATGAAGTATTCATTCATTGAGTCATTGCCTGTACTAGAAGTAAGCAATCCTGTTTTTTTGTCGATTCTTTCTATAACTATGTCTGATGGTTTCTCTTCATTTTTATCCTCAGGAGTATTTGCTAAAGCAAACTTCATGAATGAAATCCAAGCTGGTTGAGCAGTCTTTCCTCCGGCTTCATGCTTACCTAATTGAAATTTGGGGTTATCAAAACCAATCCATGTGGCTGCAACAACATTAGGTCCATAACCTATATACCAAGCATCTGTAGAGCTTTGGGTTGTACCAGTTTTACCTCCAATATCATGCCTATTTAAAACCTTTGCTCTCCATCCTGTTCCTCGCCACCAATCGCCCCCATAACCTTGCCCCCATATATTACTTTTGAGCATTTCTTTGACTAAAAAGGCATTATCCGTGGTAATTATTTTTTTTGCGAGATATTTATTAGAACTTTCATCTACTAGGTCATCATTAATACAGTTATCTTTACAAATTTTAACAGGTATTTCTTTAAAAATAGTTTCGGCTTTAGAGTTTACAACTTTCGATACTATATAAGTTTTAACCAGATAACCTCCATTAACGAATGCTGAGAATCCTCTAACCATTTTAATTGGAGTAATGCTCGCTACGCCAAGCGCAAGAGGTTCAAACTTAGGAAGATTTTTCGCATCAAAACCAAATCGAGTCAGATAATTAACTGTTTTATTAATTCCTACAGTTCTTAATATTCTTATAGCCATAACATTTTTAGATTGAGCTAAGCCTCTTCTTAAACGAGTTAAACCATTGTATTGTTCTGGATCGTTTTTAGGTCTCCAAACAGAACTTGTCCATTGGTCAACTTTTGTGATAGGAGCATCATTGACTAAGGTTGCTAAAGTCATTCCGGAGTCAAGAGCAGCAGAATATATAAAAGGTTTTATACTTGAACCAACTTGTCTAAGGGACTGCGTCATTCTATTAAATTTACTTTGAGTAAAGTTAAATCCTCCAACCATTGCTTCTATAGCACCTGTATAAGGATTCATGGAAATTAACCCAGAATTTGCATTAGGTACCTGAGAAAGTCTCCATACATCATCTTTTTTTCGAATCCAAATAAGTTGCCCTTTACTTACTATTTCCTCTGCAGACTTGGGGTATTTACCTTGATAAGAGTTGGTTATGAATTTTCGTGCCCACTTTAGCCCCTCCCAATTAATAACAATTGAGTTTTTTTGATTTTTTGCAATAACTTGAATCTCTTTATTTTTTACACCTATTACGACTGCTGGTATAAGGGGTCTATAAGTAGGAATCTTTTTTAAATAATTTTCAATTTTATTTTGTGTCCAATTTACCTCTTTGTTAGACCAAAGTTTTTTATTGCTTCCTCTGTAGCCATGCCTCTCATCGTAGTTGAGTAAATTATCAATTACAGATTTTTGAGCAGCTTGTTGTACTTTAGAATCAACAGTAGTATAGATGTCTAGACCATCAGTGTAGGCAGAATTACCATATTTTTTAATTGCCCAATCTCTAACATACTCCGATATATATGGGGCATATACTTGGATTTTAGCTGTATGGTAATAGGCGTGGATTTTTTCTTTTTTTGCTTCTATCATTTGATTTTTGGTAATATATTTTTCTTTATACATTCTGTCTAGAACAATATTTCTTCTTTCCGTCGCATTTTTTAAAGAATAAATAGGGTTTAACGTTGATGGAGCTTTCGGCAATCCAGCAATTACAGCAATTTCACTTAATGTTAAATCTTTTGGATCTTTACCAAAATAAACCTTGGCAGCAGCACCGACACCATATGCGCGATAGCCAAGATAAATTTTATTCAAATACAACTCCAAAATTTCTTTCTTTGTTAAAAGTTGCTCTATGTGGAGTGCAATAAATATTTCTTTTATTTTTCTAAGAAAACTTTTCTTCCTTGTTAAAAAAAAGTTTCTTGCCACTTGCTGTGTAATAGTACTGGCTCCCTGTTTTAGGTGACCAGTTGTTAAAACAACAAATGCAGCCCTAGCCATTCCAATAGGATCAATCCCAATATGATCATAAAACCTACTGTCTTCAGTAGCAATGAAAGCGTCAACCATTTTTTTAGGAATTTGATTAAACTTTAAAGGAATTCTTCTTTTTTCACCAAACTGAGCCATCAAAAGACCATCAGATGAATAAATTTGCATAGGTGTTTGCATTTCATAATTTTTAAGTGAAGATATATTGGGTAGATCGGGCTTTAAGTGAATATAAAAAGCATAAATCAATCCGGTAGTGAATATTATGAGAAATAAAATAAAAATTATAAATCGTCTTATGAACTTCACTTATAAGTCCTTTTAATAAATTATGTCTAAAGCTAAATTGTAAAGCCTTCATTGACATATGTGTGATAATGAAAGTATGATACATATATTAAATTAAGATAGTATTATTATCTAGTTTAAATTTTTCATATTAATTTAAAACAATTCTTTTTATATAGTACAAATAAGTGTAGAATGCGATATTCTAAAAAATTTGATATGATTTTTTGTCCGGGAGCTTTAATTTTTTTAAAGTGAATTTTAATTACAATATAAGATTAAACCGCTAGGATTATGGCTGAGAAACGAAATATTTTTTTAATTGGGCCTATGGGAGCAGGAAAAAGCACTATAGGTAGACATTTGGCACAGCAATTACATTTGGATTTTTATGATTCAGATACTGAAATTGAAAATAGAACAGGTGCTGATATTAGTTGGGTATTTGAGTTAGAAGGTGAAGATGGTTTCAGAGTTCGTGAAGAAAATGTTATAAATGATTTAACTCAAAAGCAAGGGATTGTTCTTGCTACGGGTGGTGGCTCTATAAAAAGTAAAGATAGTCGAAATAGATTATCAGCTAGAGGGATAGTAGTTTACTTAGAAACAACAATTGATAAGCAACTTGCTAGAACTCAACGAGATAAGAAGCGCCCACTTTTACAAACTGAAGAACCTCGAATAGTTCTCGAAGAACTTGCAGAGGAAAGAAATCCAATGTACGAAGAAATTGCTGATTATGTAGTAAGTACTGATGACCAAAGTGCCAAAGTTGTTGCAAATCAGATATTGGATATTCTCGAAAAAAATTAAAGCCGTTAGTTTTAACTAATTTTTATGAGGTAACAATGGAGAGTTTAAATGTCAATTTAGGAGATAGATCATATCCTATAATTATTGATAGAGATATTCTAAAGCTTCCTAAAACATTTGAACAGTTCGTTGCTCAAAAAAGTAAAATACTTATTGTCTCAAATGAGACAATAAGCCCGCTTTATGTTGATCGTGTTAAAAATGCGTTAAAACCTTCAAATATTCCAATAGATACTTTTGTTCTTCCAGATGGCGAAAGATACAAAAATCTAAATTATTTTGGAAAATTAATATCATTTTTACTCGAAAATCATTATGGCAGAGACTCAATCCTAATTGCATTGGGTGGAGGAGTAATTGGAGATTTGGTTGGTTTTGTTGCTTCTTGTTACATGCGAGGAATTGATTTTATTCAAGTACCTACTTCTCTTCTTGCTCAAGTCGATTCATCAGTTGGAGGTAAAACAGCAGTAAATCATCCTCTTGGAAAAAATATGATTGGGGCATTTTACCAGCCCAAAGCAGTAATTATTGATACAGAGGTTCTTCGCTCATTAGACAATCGTCACTTTTATGCAGGCCTTGCGGAGATTATAAAGTATGGCATTATCCATCAAAATGATTTTTTTGAATGGCTGGAAGCAAATATAAATAGAATACTTGCTTATGATGCGTCAGCGCTTCAAACAGCAATTCAAATATCTTGCCAGATAAAATCAGATATTGTTAGAGAAGATGAGAAAGAACAAAGTATCAGAGCTTACTTAAACTTGGGGCATACATTTGGGCATGCCATTGAAGCTGAGTTGGGTTATGGTAATATTCTACACGGAGAAGCTGTTGCAATTGGCATTTTGATCGCCTGTCGTATTTCGGTAAATAAAAATCTTTTAAGTGAAAATCAATATTTGCAGATATTAAATCTTATAAAAAAGTGTAATTTGCCTCATTTAACTCCAAAACAAATGAAAAGTGCTTCTTTGTTTTGGAAGCATATGGTACTCGATAAAAAAGTGCTTAATAATAAGATAAGATTTATCATTCCTGTAAAAATTGGATCTGTTGAAATACAAAATAATATAAATGAAGAAGATATACAGATCGCAATTGATTATATAATTTCATCATAATTTAGAGAAGGCATTAACTTGTAATGAAGAAAAGAGCCTTTCTAAAATGGGCTGGGGGAAAATACAGTCTCATTGATGATATCAAAGCTAACTTGCCTCAAAAAAAAATTTTAGTTGAACCTTTTGTAGGAGCTGGGAGTGTTTTTCTTAATACCAGTTATGATTATTATATTCTTTCAGATTTAAACAGTGACTTAATTAATTTATATAAAATTATTCAAAAGGAGCCATTCTCATTCATTCATGAATCAAAAAAGATGTTTACTTCAAAATTTAATAGCAAAGATGAATATCTTCGTATTCGTGAAAGTTTTAATTCAACGAGTGATCAGTTTTTACGTTCAATTTATTTTTTATATCTAAATAGACATTGTTTTAACGGGTTATGTCGGTACAACAAAAAAGGAATTTTCAATGTTCCATTTGGCCGCTACATTAAACCTTATTTTCCAGAAAAAGAGATTTTATTTTTTTCTGAAAAAGCAAAACAAGCAGAATTTTTATGTCAGTCCTATGAAGATACATTTGATTTAATTACAAAAGAGTCTGTTGTTTATTGTGATCCACCCTATGCACCACTATCATCTACTTCTAATTTCACTTCCTACGTTTCAAATGGATTTAACCTTGATGATCAAGCTAAATTGGCTAATTTGGCTGAAAAATCAGCTAAACTGACTAGTGTTCTAATTTCCAATCATGATACTCCGCTAACTCGACGATTGTATAAAGGCGCAAAACTTAATACAATAAAAGTCAAAAGAGTTATCGGGCAAACAACATCAAGCAGAAAAAAAGTAAATGAACTTTTTGCGCTCTTTGATTAAATAACTTCCTGATAATAGAATTTAAAAAGAGTTTGAGGTTCTCGCTTATGAATCAATTTAAAATAGCCCCATCAATTTTATCCGCAGATTTTGCTAAATTAGGAGAAGAAGTCAATTCAGTTTTGCAGGCTGGCGCTGATATTATTCATTTTGATGTTATGGATAATCATTATGTCCCAAATTTAACTATTGGTCCAATGGTATGTAAATCTCTTAGGCAGTTTGGTATTGATGCTCCTATAGATGTCCATCTTATGGTTTCACCCGTTGACAGTATGATAGAGGATTTTATAAAAGCCGGGGCATCAATGATTACTTTTCATTATGAAGCTAGTCATCACGTTGATAGAAGTATTGAGCTTATAAATAAAGCGGGTTGTAAATCAGGTATAGTGTTAAATCCATCTACAGATATTAACGTTTTAGAGTATGTTTTAGATAAAATAGACATGGTTTTAATTATGTCAGTTAACCCAGGCTTTGGTGGACAGTCCTTTATTGAAAGTTCTTTGAAAAAGATAGAAAAACTCAAATCTATGATTATCTCAAGGGGTCTTGATGTAGCAATAGAAGTCGATGGAGGTATTAATGAAAATAATATCAGGAGAGTTGCTGAAGCTGGAGCAGACATTTTTGTTGCAGGTTCAGCTATTTTTAATTCTGGTAATTACAAAAAGTCAATAGATAAATTGAAAGAACAGTTAGCTCATGTTTCAAGGATAGAATAATTAATAATAATTTTAGAAAGGCAAGAATAGTTTATGAAAAAAGATTTGGTATTAAGTGGAGTTCAACCATCAGGTAATTTAACGTTGGGTAATTACTTAGGAGCCTTAAAACAGTGGCACTCTATGCAAGAATTGTATGATTGCTATTATTGTATTGTAGATTTACATGCTATAACTGTACGACAGAACCCTAAAGAGTTACATAATTCGACTTTAAATGCTCTTGCTCTGTGTTTAGCACTAGGAATCGACCCATCTAAAAGTACTTTATTTATCCAGTCACATGTAAAAGAACATACTGAATTAGCATGGATTCTTAATTGTTATACTCAAGTAGGTGAACTTAATAGGATGACTCAGTTTAAAGATAAATCCGCAAAAAATAGTGATAATATTAATTGTGGATTATATTCATATCCAGTTTTGATGGCAGCTGATATTTTATTATATCAAGCGAATCAAGTGCCTGTTGGAGCAGACCAAAAACAACACCTTGAATTATCGAGAAATATCGCAATAAGAATGAACAATCTCTATGGTGAATTATTTCAAGTTCCTAATCCGTTCATACCTCAAAAAGGGGCAAAAGTGATGTCGCTTCAAGATCCATTGAGGAAAATGTCTAAATCAGATGAAAATAAAAATAACATCATTCATATACTTGATGAGCCTAAAAGTATAGTCAAAAAAATCAAAAAATCGGTTACCGATTCTGATAATCCGCCAAATATTTTTTATGATGAGCAGAACAAACCTGGGGTTTCGAATTTACTTACTATTTTTGCAGGAGTTACTAATAAATCTGTTTCAGACCTTGAAATTGAGTATCAAAATAAAATGTACGGGCAACTTAAAACTGATACTGCTGATGCAGTCATTGCTTTTCTTGAGCCTATTCAGAAAGAATACTTAAAGGTTAGAGAAGACATTGAGTTTTTAAACAACGTCATGAAAGAAGGTTCTGAAAAAGCATCAAGTAAAGCTCAGCACACAGTTCATAAGGTAAAAAAAGCTTTGGGGTTTGTTGTTTAATCTATGATTCTCATTATTGACAACTACGACTCATTCACTTACAACATTTATCAATATATTTGTGAGCTAGGTTATATTGTTGAGGTGCATAAAAATGATAGAATAACAATTCCAGATATAAAAAGACTCGATCCAAGTCATATTATAATATCTCCTGGTCCAGGAAGACCTGAAGACTCAGGTATTTCTGTCGAAGTGATAAAAAAACTATCTGGGTTAATACCAATTTTGGGAGTTTGTTTGGGACATCAAGTAATTGGTCATGTATTTGGAGCTGATATTATAAATGCAGATGATATTATGCATGGAAAAATTTCTGTAATAGAGCATGATTCGAAAGGCGTCTTTGATGGATTAAAAACTCACCTGAAAGTTGTAAGATATCACTCATTGGTTATCGATGAACATTCTTTATCAGAAGACTTTGTTATAACCGCATGGACGAAGTCAAGTTTAGGGAGAAAAGTAATTATGGGTATCTCTCATAAATCTCTTCCTATTGAGGGTGTTCAGTTTCATCCTGAAAGTATTATGAGTGAAGAAGGTTTAAATTTACTAAATAACTTTATAAAAAAGGTTTAATTATTATGACGGTTCTTGTTACAGGGGGGGCTGGATTTATAGGCTCACACACTTCCCTCAAATTATTGGAAAATGGATTTGATATTATTATTTTAGATAATTTATCAAACTCTAGCGAAATTGTAATAGATAGACTTGAAAAACTATCGAAAAAAAAATAAAATTCTTACATGAAGATATCCTAAATAAACAAGCTCTAATGTCTACATTTGAGAAATATAACATAACTAGTGTTATACATTTTGCAGCTCTTAAAGCAGTAGGTGAATCAAATAAAAAACCTTTAGAGTACTATCAAAATAATGTTACAGGTACATTACACCTTCTTGATGCAATGAAAAAAGCAAATGTAAAAAATATTATTTTCAGTTCATCTGCTACTGTTTATGGTAATCCAAAGTCAGTTCCTATTATGGAGGATGACCCAATTGGCGAGACAACTAACCCTTATGGTACCTCAAAGGTCATGGTTGAGAAAATTCTTCAAGACCTTTCTAAGTCTGATGAAGCCTTTTCTATTATTAATTTAAGGTATTTTAACCCAATAGGCGCTCATCAATCAGGGGAAATTGGTGAAAATCCAACTGGAATACCGAATAATTTAATGCCTTATATTACTCAAGTTGCTTCTGGTCGAATACAAAAACTATCTGTTTTTGGAAATGATTTTGATACTCTTGATGGGACAGGTGTAAGGGATTATATTCATGTTGATGACTTAGCCCAGGGTCATGTTGATGCGTTAAAGAAAATTGAATCAGGTTTTACAGGGTGTTTAAACTATAATTTAGGAACTGGTAGTGGCTTTTCAGTTCTTGAAATGATTGCTGCTTTTGAAAAAGAAAATCAGATTAAAATTCCATATGAAATTGTTGGAAGAAGGGACGGTGATATTGATGCATGTTATGCTGACTGTTCTTTAGCACAAAAAGAATTAGGTTGGAAGGCAATTAAAACTCTTGAAGACATGGTTCGGGATTCATGGAATTGGCAAAAAAATAATCCAAATGGTTTTTCTGAATAATAAATTATTAAAATTTTTAACTGGAGGTAACTACTATGAGCAATAATAATAAAGAAATTAGATCTGATTTTGATGAATATCTTGTTCCTTGTTATGCCCCAATGCAAGTAGTCCCAGAAAAAGCATTAGGCTCTAAGGTTTGGGATTATGATGGTAAAGAGTATATTGACTTTGCCGGCGGTATAGCCGTTAGTTGTTTAGGACATTGTCACCCAGTGATGTTGGATGCACTTGAAAAACAAGCTAAAAAGGTATGGCATTTAAGTAATGTGATGACAAATAAGCCAGCTATTGATTTAGCTAAACGATTAACAGAATTAACTTTTGCAGATAAGGTTTTTTTTGCTAACTCCGGAGCTGAAGCAAATGAAGCTGCTCTTAAATTAGCAAGAAGAGTAGCGATTGAAAAATATAGTGAATCAAAAAATGAAATTATATCATTCAAAAAAGGTTTTCATGGGAGAACTTTTTTTACTGTTACTGTAGGGGGGCAACCAGTTTATTCTGATGGATTTGGCCCAAAGCCAGGTGCAATAACACATCTTCCATATAATGATATTGAAGCTTTTGAAAAACATATCAATGAAAACACTTGTGCTGTAATGATAGAGCCGATACAAGGGGAAGGTGGTATAGTTCCAATAGAAAAGCCATTCCTCCATCGTTTGGCTGCATTGTGCAAAAAACATGATGCTGTTTTGATATTTGATGAAGTTCAAACGGGTGTTGGTAGAACTGGGACACTTTATGCATATGAGTCTTTGGATATTATTCCAGATATATTAACTACAGCAAAATCTCTTGGTGGAGGTTTTCCTATTGCAGCAATGTTAACGAACAATGAGCTAGCTGAACATATGAAGGTTGGAACTCATGGTTCAACGTATGGAGGTAACCCACTCGCAAGTGCTGTAGGTTTGGCTGTATTAAACGAAGTAACCTCAGGTAGTTTAATGGAAGATATAATAACAAAAGAAAAGTTATTCAAGAAGTTATTAAATAATATGAATCAAACCCTCAATGTTTTTGATGAAATTAGAGGTAAAGGGTTATTATTGGGGGCTTCTCTGAATCAGCAATGGAAAGGCAGAGCTCGGGATATTTTGACAGAAGCTAGTCGACATGGGTTACTTATTCTAATTGCTGGCCCAGACGTTATAAGGTTCACTCCTTCTTTACTCGTTTCAGAGCAGGAGATTAAGGAAGGACTTAAAAAACTCGAACTTTCTATTAAAAAGTTAACTCTCTAATTTTGAAAGGTGCTATATGATTATTATTCGTCCTATAGAAATAACTGATTATGATGCGCTCATGAAATGCGCTGAGGAATCAGGTTATGGACTTACCTCTTTGCCTACAAATGAAGAATTATTAAGAAAACGTATTGACCATTCTATTAAAAGCTTCAATGGGCAGGTCGATATTCCAGGAACCGAGTGTTATTTCTTCGTTGCCGAGGACTGTGATGAAAAAGAAGTAGTTGGAACTACAGCAATTGAAAGAGCAGTGGGTTTGACAGCTCCATTTTACAGTTATCACCTTAATAAAGTTGTCCATTCTTCAAGAGAGTTTAATGTACATAATGTCATTGATGTACTTACCTTTGGAAGTGATTATACAGGCTCATCTGAGTTATGTAGTACTTTTTTAAGGGAAAATTGGAGAAGAGGTTATAACGGAAAGCTTTTATCAAAATCAAGATTTTTATTAATGGCACAATTTAAAGATAAGTTTTCAAAAACTATTTTTGCGGAGATGAGAGGTGTCTCTGATGAATATGGTAATTCTCCTTTTTGGAAATGGTTACAAGAAAACTTTTTTTCAATTGAATTTTCTCAAGCAGATTACCTGACGGGTATTGGCTCTAAAGATATAATTGCAGATTTAATGCCTAAGCTCCCAATTTATGTAAACTTACTATCTAAAGAAGCGCAGGCTGTTATTGGTAAAGTTCATAAAGATACAGTACCTGCTTTAAAATTGTTAGAGCAGGAGGGCTTTGTGAATAGAGGATATGTGGATATTTTTGATGCAGGCCCATCTATTGAGTGTGATATTGACAATATTAAATCATTGAGAAATTCACAGGTTTTAAAAACTGTGTTTGTTGATAACTCGGATCTTATGGAAAAGAAGTCTTACATTTGTAGTAATACTAAGTTTTCAGAGTTCAGAGCTTCGGTAATAGATATTATGATAGACGAAATTAAGCAAGAAGTTTATATGACAAAAGAACAGGCAAAGTATATGAAAATTAAAGAATCCGAGGGCTTAAGAGTTTTATCTATCTAAAAAATTAATTATATAACGAGGTAAAATTATGCATTTAGTCAATAATAAATGGACTGAAGGTTTGGGTGATGTTTTTGTTTCAAAAAATCCATTTAATGATGAAACAGTTTGGTCTGGAAAAGTTGCATCTTCTGATCAAATAGATCAGATGTTTTTGTCAGCCAAAAATGCATTAAAAAAATGGAGAAAACTAAGTTTAGAAGAGCGCTGTGAAATATTAAACTGTTATGCTGAAAACTTAAGAATTAACCAAGAACAATTTGCTGAAATTATTTCCCAAGAGACAGGTAAGCCATTTTGGGAATCTAAAACAGAAGTGAATGCAATGGTTAATAAAATTAGAATTTCCATAAAATCGTATATAGAAAGAACTGGAAATAAAGTAACAAATGCAAATGGTACGGAACTTAGGTTATTTCATAAGCCTCATGGTATTTTGGGAGTTTTTGGTCCTTTTAACTTTCCAGCTCATTTACCAAATGGTCATATTATTCCTGCATTGATTGCAGGTAATGTGGTTATTTTTAAGCCATCTGAATTAACCCCAAAAGTTGGTGAATATCTTGTTAAAATTTTAATAGAATCAGGCATTCCACCAGGAGTAATCTCTTTAATTCAGGGTAAAAAAAATGAAGCTATTAAAATATCAGAGCACAAATTACTTGATGGTTTGCTTTTTACTGGTAGTGCCCAAACTGGATTAATTTTGCATCAAAAGTTTGGTTCTATGCCCGATAAATTGCTTGCTTTAGAATTAGGTGGCAATAACCCATTGATTGTTACAAATGATTTTGATGATTTTAAGTCAGTCATTTTAATGATAGTACAGTCAGCTTTTATAACATCAGGGCAAAGATGTACATGTGCGAGAAGGGTTTTCATTCCGAAAGGTAATAAAGGTGACGATTTATTAAATAAATTAGTTGAGTTTACTCAAAATATAAAGGTCGCTGGTCCATTTGATAATGGCTTTTTAGGAACGATGATCTCGGCTGATGCTGCTGATGCTATTGTTGAAGCTGAACAAAAATTGCTCAACCTTGGTGGTAGAAATCTTGTTATATCAAGAAGACTAGGGAAAGCACAGATTACACCTTCTATGATTGATGTTACGGAAATAATTAATTTACCAGATGAAGAATATTTTGGACCTTTGCTGCAAGTTATAAGATATGATAACTTCGAAGATGCTGTAGATGATGCTAATGATACCAAATATGGATTATCAGCCGGTATTATTACAAACGATAATACTAAATGGGAATATTTTTAGAAAATATTAGAGCTGGTATTATTAATAGAAATAAACCTTTAACTGGAGCGTCTAGTGATATGCCTTTTGGAGGAGTGGGGATATCAGGAAATCATAGGCCCAGTGCTTATTATGCAGCTGATTATTGTGCTTATCCAGTGTCTTGTATGGTAGATGAGAAAATATCAGATTTACCAACACAATTACCTATGGGTCTGAGTTTTAAAAAATAATCCTATTTTGTGACATATAAAAAGATAATTGATCCTAAAAAGATTTAGTATAGTACAACTACTTTTTTTTAGGTGAATTTTTATGGTTAAACAATTTATATCCAATCTGTGGCTAGATTATTCTGTTAGGCTTTGTCCGTCTTCTTCAAACATTCATCACATTGTGGGTGATTATGGTAGTATTACTACTGATCATTTTGCGTTGAGGACACTAAATTTACCCCAAATAAATGTACAATCTATAAGTTTATTGCTTCAAAATATTGGATATAAATCGAAAGCATCATATATCTTTAGAAAAAAAAAATTATATGCCGAACACTTCGAACATATTGATAAGAAGTTGCCTAAAATTTTCCTTAGCCAACTTAACTTACAAGATTGTTCCAAAAGTTTACAAAAATTCTGTTTGGATAAGTTTACCAAAATGAGCTTTGATCACACTAATATTGATTTTTTGTTTTCAGGTAAAACTTGGGATATAAGTATTAATGATTATGAGAAATTCTTAAAAGAAAGTGAGTATGCTGCTTGGTTTCTTGCTCATGGGTTTGGTGCTAATCATTTTACAATAAGTGTAAACGCTTTAAATAAAATAAAGTCTTTATCAGAGCTGAATGAAATCTTAATACAGAATAAAATAATAATGAATAAAAATGGTGGTTTAATTAAGGGAAGCGAAGCATTAGGATTGGAGCAATCATCAACTCTGGCTGACCATGTTCAAGTTCAGTTTAGCGATGGTTTTTTTTATATACCGGGAGGGTTTTATGAATTTTCTCAACGTTATAAGAGTATAGATAGTGGTCGAATATTTAATGGATTTATTGAAGCGTCAGCAGATAAGATATTTGAATCAACCAACAGATTATGATTTATTTTAGCTGGTCATAACAAATTCATGACCAGCAAGGATAAATTATCTAGTGCCGTAAACTACTATGGTTTTTCCATGAGCGGTAATTAAGTTCTGTTCTTCAAGCATTTTTAGTATTCTACCGACTGTTTCTCTAGAGCAGCCCACGATTTGTCCAATTTCTTGTCTTGTAATTTTAATTTGCATTCCATCTGGATGAGTCATTGCATCAGGTTGTTTAGCAAGATTTAAAAGAGTTTGAGCAATTCGTCCTGTGACGTCAAGGAAGGCAAGATCACCAACCTTTCTACTTGTTACTTGTAAGCGCTTAGCAATTTGACCCGTTAATCTCATTAAAATATCAGGGTTGACTTGTATTAGCTGCCTAAACTTTTTAAATGAGATTTCTGCTACTTCACATGGCGACTTTGCTCTCACCCAAGCTGTTCTTTCTTGTTCTGAATCGAATAAACCAATTTCACCAATAAAATCACCTTGATTAAGATAATCTAAAATCATTTCTTTTCCTTCCTCATCCTTTATGAGGACGGCAACTGATCCCTTAACTATAAAATATAATGTCTCTGCTTTTTCACCAGCATGAATAAGAGTGCTTTTTGATGGATATTTGTGAATGTGACAATGAGATAAAAACCATTCGAGGGTTGGGTCAGTTTGTGGTTTAGTCGGTATCATATTTATTTCCTTAGATTCTTTAGACTAATAACATCCATATATTGATAGCCATTAGTACGCATTATATAATTATAATACTACCCTAGCTGATGTATAATAATCAACAAATTTCTTATGTGCTCATAGCTTAATTAGGTGTTAAATATTTTTTATTTAAAGTATAAATTATTTTTGAGATAGAATGTCTGGTAAAGTTCTGAATACACCACATATATTTCTTTTTGTTTGATTTGATTTTTAATTTTGACAAGTTCAGTGTTTATATCGATATTTTCAATTTGCACACAATCTTGTTGAAGAATATAATCTTTAATCAATTCATCTAGTTGGTTCGGGGGTATTTTTTCAAAAGGAATTATCAATTTTAATAATATGCGATTAATAAAAAATATGTATAATAATGATATCATACTTCTAAATTATGGTTAATAAAATTATGTCTAGAGCCAGATTTATTGCAGGAGCTAAGTGTCCAAAATGCAAAAGAATTGATACTATCCAAGTTGTTTTTGAAGAAGGCAACGAAATTAGCAAATGTATCTTTTGTGGATATACTAATTTAAGGGACAACCCTACAACTGAAAACAAATCAGTTATTGATATAGTTACAAAGTAAAACTAGATTTTAATAATGAGGTGGTCTGGTTTCATTTTCTTGTAATTCAATATTGGATGTATTTAATTCTTTAAATTTTTTTGTTATCAATAAAAGTTGTTTCTCTAAGGTTTCTATTTTTTTTTGTTGACTATAAACTTCATCGTTTAAAGTGTCTATAGTATGTTCTTGAAAAGATACTTTGTGCTCTAACTCAATAATTTTGAGATTCATTTCTTGTATTTTATTAGATATTTGTTTCATTATAATGTTATGTTAATGTGAATCTTTAATTAGAAACTTTTTTTTATTAATAGTTATGTATTATATAAGGTAATTTACTTTATTGGTAGTCTAATTCTAAAAGCTTTGTAATATTTATAATTTAATTAAGCATTTATATTCAGGAGAGTTAAATGAAACCCGTTTTAAAATTAACAGCTATAGCAGCAACAATAATTGCATTAACAGCATGTAATAAAGATAATACATCAAATGATACTACTAAGAAATCTGAAGATACAAAAGTAGAGCAAACAGCATCAAGTGCAAGTTTTAGTTCAGACGCACAAAAGCAATCTTATGCTTATGGTGATCAAATTGGAACAATGGTGGCAACATCGCTTAAAAAGCAAAATGAGTTGGGTCTTCAACTTGATGCAAAAAGTGTAATTGATGGTTTTAATGATGCTTTGAATGACAAAAGCAAGTTGTCGCAAGAAGAAGTAGAGAAGACTCTTAAAGATTTAGATCAAAAGATTAACGAGCTTGCTAAGAAAAAAACTGAAGAAATGAGTTCTAAAAATATTAAGCTGGGTGAGCAATATGAAGCAGAAATGTTAAAGGATGGTTTTACGAAAACAAACAGTGGTCTTGTTTATAAAGAAACTCAAAAAGGCAGTGGCACTGAAAAACCATCTGATAATGACACAGTTTCGGTAAATTATTCAGGTTATTTAATTGATGAAAATGGTAAGAAAAGCTCAGAACCATTTGATACTAATTTAAAAGGCAACAATAACAAGCCAATTCAATTCAAATTAAATCAAGTAATCCCTGGTTGGCAAGAAGGTTTAAAGCTAATGACTCCAGGTTCTAAATTTGAATTTGTAATTCCGGCTAAGTTAGCTTATGGTGAGCAGGGTGTTCCAGGTCATATCCCGCCAAATTCAACATTGATTTTTGATGTTGAGCTACTTAAAGTAAATCCAACAGATAAATCTACTAATTAATTTTAATAGTGAAGTATTTGCTTATAATTAATAAAGCCTCTTATAACTCTCAGAGAATTATTTCGAGTTTACTATTTGCAGAGGCTTTATTAAAAAAAGATCACATCATTGATAAGGTGTTTTTCTATGCTGATGCTACTACTATCGCTAATAAAAATATTTACTACAGTTCAGATGAAACTAATTTTTTAGAAAAATGGGTTAAACTATCGAAAAATTATAAGTTTGAACTTCATTTGTGTCATACTGCAGCATCAAAAAGAGGAATAGTAGAAAGTAATACTGATTATTTAGATACTAATTTTATTTTATCAGGATTAAGTGTTATGTCAGAATCTTTATTAATGGTGGATCGGGTGGTACAGTTTTGAGAGATATTGGATTTATTTTTACTACACCTCCATATTTTGATAATTATGCTCGTGATGGTTTTGATATGTTATTATCAATTGCTAGTTACACAGATAATATTAAAGTTTTTTTTGTAGAGAATGCTGTTCTTCAGTTAATTAAGAATCAAAAAGCAAACCAAATAATGTACCAAGACTATCTTTCTAAAATAAGATTATTAGAATTATATGAGATTCAACAAATTTTTGTTTGTAAAGATGCAATAAATAAAAGAAATTTATCTAGAGATTGTATCTATTTAATAGATGATATGAAAATAGTGAATCAAACTATCATCAACAATGAAATTAGACTTTGTAAAAAAATATTGAGGTTTTAGTTTTGTTACACTTGGTTTTTAACTCTTCGTATAAAACAGCAACTACTCTGGAATTAATTGATTTCGTTATACCAAATGATGCGATCATTTTTATTGAGGACGGAGTTTACAACATTTTAAATGATTCTCTGCTCGATAAATTACAGGCTACGACCAAATCTATTTATTATTTAGAAAATGATGTTGTGGCTCGTGGACTAATGCCTAAAATTAAAGAAAGAGCTCTTATCAATTATTTGGATTTAGTTAGGTTAACTGAAAACAATTCACAAATAATAAGTTGGTAATTCTTCACTTGACTTTAATCAATTCTAGGAATAAAATTCAATGTCCAATTTTTTTGGATATAGATTTTTCAATTATTAAGAAACATAATTCAGGAGCTATTTAATGGCAACTATTAATCAGTTGGTTCGTAAACCAAGAGTTAAGCAAGTTGAGAAAAGCAACGTGCCTGCCTTGTCAGCGTGTCCGCAAAAGAGAGGAGTTTGTACTCGTGTTTATACGACAACTCCAAAAAAGCCCAACTCAGCTTTAAGAAAAGTATGTCGTGTTCGATTAACTAATGGTTTTGAAGTTACTTCATACATTGGTGGTGAGGGACATAACTTACAAGAACACTCAGTTGTACTTATTAGAGGTGGTCGTGTAAAAGACTTACCTGGTGTGCGTTATCACACAGTAAGGGGTGCACTTGATTGTGCTGGAGTAAACGATCGTAAACAAGGTCGTTCTAAATATGGTGTAAAACGTCCTAAGTCTTAATGATAACCGTTAAGTAAGGCCAAACATTAACAATCAACGTTTGAAAAAACTGAAAAGTTTTGGATAACCTGAAAAAAAAACGGAGATATATAATGCCACGTCGTCGCGTTATTGGTCAGAGAAAAATTTTATCTGACCCTAAATTTGGTTCAGAATTATTAGCTAAATTTGTAAATATTTTAATGGTAGATGGTAAGAAATCTATCGCAGAAAAAATTGTTTATTCTGCTTTGAGTACATCTTCAGAGCGTTCAGGAGAAGAGCCTTTAGCAATATTTGAAAAAGCTCTTGAAAATGTTCGTCCAGCTGTGGAAGTCAAGTCTCGTCGTGTAGGTGGTTCAACTTATCAAGTTCCAGTTGAAGTTCGTCCTGTTCGAAGAAATGCACTTGCTATGAGATGGTTGGTTGAAGCTGCGCGTAAGCGTGGTGAAAAATCTATGGCATTCCGTTTAGCAGGTGAAATGTTAGACGCTGCCGAAAATAAAGGTTCTGCTGTCAAAAAACGTGAAGATGTCCATAAAATGGCTGATGCAAACAAAGCATTTGCTCATTATCGTTGGTAATTGTTTTACTAAATATAATATGATAATCTTATGTTAAAACAGGCACAACAAGTAATTGTTGTGCCTTTTTCATATTGACTTTAATATAAATTAGAGGACTTAATTGTGACTCGCGAAACCCCCATTGAATTATATCGAAATATTGGTATCGTAGCGCATGTTGATGCTGGAAAAACAACAACAACAGAGCGTGTATTATTTTATACTGGCTTATCTCATAAAATTGGTGAAGTCCACGATGGTGCTGCAACTATGGATTGGATGGAGCAAGAACAAGAAAGAGGCATCACAATAACATCTGCAGCTACTACAACTTTTTGGAAAGGAATGAATTCACAATTTGAGCAGCATCGCATAAATATCATTGATACCCCAGGACATGTTGACTTTACAATTGAAGTAGAACGTTCATTAAGAGTGCTAGATGGTGCAGTTGTGGTTTTTAGCAGCCCTGATGGTGTAGAGCCACAATCAGAGACAGTATGGCGTCAAGCAGATAAATACGAAGTACCTAGATTAGTATTCGTTAACAAAATGGACCGTGCTGGTGCAGATTTTTTTAGAGTAATCGAACAAATTAAAACTCGACTTGGAGCAAACCCAATACCTATACAGATTAATATTGGTGCAGAAGATGGCTTTAAAGGAGTTGTTGATTTAATAAAAATGAAAGCTATTAATTGGAATGAAAAAGATCAAGGAATGACATTTTCCTATGAAGATATTCCTTCAAATTTAATAGAAGAAGCAGAAAAATGGAGAGTAAACCTTATTGAAGCTGCTGTAGAAGCTTCTGATGAGTTAATGGATAAATATCTTGAAGGTGAAGAGTTAACAGAAGATGAAATTAAAAGAGCTTTAAGACAGAGAACCTTAAATAATGAAATTGTTCTAGCAACTTGTGGATCTGCATTTAAAAATAAAGGGGTGCAGGCAGTCTTGGATGCTGTAGTTGAATATTTGCCATCTCCAAAAGAAGTCAAGGCAATCAAAGGTGAAAGTGATAATGGTGATTTAATTGAAAGACACTCCTCAGATAATGAACCATTTTCATCATTAGCTTTTAAAATTGCCACAGATCCTTTTGTCGGTTCTCTTACTTTCATAAGAGTTTATTCTGGTGTTGTCAAAACAGGAGATTCTGTATATAACTCAGTTAAAGGTAAGAAAGAGCGAATTGGGAGGATCGTACAGATGCACTCCAATAAAAGAGAAGAGATTAAAGAGGTTCGAGCTGGAGATATTGCTGCAGCAATTGGATTAAAAAATGTAACTACAGGTGACACATTATGTGATCCTGATAATAAAGTTATTTTAGAAAGAATGGAGTTTCCAGAACCGGTAATCCAAATAGCAGTAGAGCCTAAAACTAAAGCGGATCAAGAAAAAATGGCAATAGCATTGGGTAAATTAGCTGCTGAGGACCCATCTTTTCGAGTAGAATCAGATGAGGAGTCTGGTCAAACTCTTATTTCTGGAATGGGTGAGCTGCATTTAGATATTATCGTTGATAGAATGAAAAGAGAGTTTAATGTTGATTGTAATGTCGGAAATCCTCAAGTCGCTTATAGAGAAACAATCAGAGGGAAGACAGAAGTTGAGGGTAAGTTTATTCGTCAATCTGGAGGACGAGGACAGTATGGTCATGTGTGGTTAAAATTAGAACCTGCAGAAAAAGATTCAGGGTTTGTTTTTGTGGATGAAATTGTTGGCGGAGTGGTACCTAAAGAGTATATTGGCGCCGTTTCAAAAGGAATTGAAGAACAAATGAAAAACGGGGTTATTGCAGGATATCCAGTTTTAGACGTTAAAGCAACTTTATATGATGGTTCTTATCATGATGTTGATTCTAATGAGATGGCTTTTAAAATTGCAGGATCTATGGCGTTCAAAAATGGAGCTCTGCAAGCAGACCCTGTTTTATTAGAGCCTCTCATGAAAGTTGAAGTAACAACACCTGAAGATTGGATGGGAGATGTTGTCGGAGATTTAAACAGAAGAAGAGGTTTAATTGAAGGGATGGATGATGGTATTTCTGGTTTGAAAGTTATAAGAGGGAAAGTACCCTTATCTGAAATGTTTGGTTATGCAACTTCATTAAGATCGGCAACACAAGGAAGGGCTTCTTATTCAATGGAATTTTCAGAGTACTCAGAAGTTCCGAAAAATATTGCTGAAAATATTATTGCTGAACGTATTTAATTAAATTATTTGCGTTAAATTTAATATCGTTTTAAAATATAAATTCACTGTCGTCCCTACCTAGTAATTAGGGACGCAATTTTAACTAGGAAGGATCACGATTGTGTCTAAAGAAAAATTTGAACGTACGAAACCGCACGTTAACGTTGGTACTATCGGCCACGTTGACCACGGTAAAACAACTTTAACTGCAGCTATTTGTACTACATTGGCAAAAGTTTATGGTGGTGAAGCGAAAGATTTTGCTTCTATCGATAATGCTCCTGAAGAGCGTGAGCGTGGTATCACGATTTCAACGTCTCATGTTGAGTATGACACACCAACTCGTCACTATGCACACGTTGACTGTCCAGGTCACGCCGATTATGTTAAAAACATGATTACAGGTGCTGCACAAATGGACGGTGGTATTCTTGTTGTTGCTGCGACAGATGGTCCTATGCCCCAAACAAGAGAGCACATCTTACTTGGTCGTCAGGTTGGTATTCCATACATCATTGTATTCATGAACAAGTGTGACATGGTTGATGATGAAGAGCTACTTGAGTTAGTAGAAATGGAAGTTCGTGAACTACTTTCTGAATATGAATTCCCAGGTGATGATTGTCCAGTAATTATGGGTTCTGCTTTAGGTGCACTTAATGGCGAAAAAGAGTGGGAAGATAAAATTGTTGAATTAGCAGAAGCATTAGATTCATATATCCCAGAGCCAGAAAGAGCAATTGATTTACCATTTATTTTACCAATCGAAGATGTATTCTCAATTCAAGGTCGTGGTACTGTTGTTACTGGTCGTGTTGAGCAAGGTATCATCAAAGTTGGTGACGAAGTAGAAATTGTTGGTATTAAAGACACAACAACTACAACTTGTACTGGTGTAGAGATGTTCCGTAAGCTTCTTGACGAAGGAAGAGCTGGTGAGAATGTTGGTGTTCTTTTACGTGGTACTAAGCGTGATGAAGTAGAGCGTGGACAAGTACTAGCTAAACCAGGTTCAATTACACCTCATACAACGTTTGAATCAGAAGTTTATGTATTGTCTAAAGATGAAGGTGGACGTCATACTCCATTTTTCAAAGGATATAGACCACAATTTTACTTCAGAACAACTGACGTTACAGGTACGATTGAATTACCAGAAGGTGTTGAAATGGTAATGCCAGGTGATAACATCCAAATGGTTGTAACTCTAATTGCTCCAATTGCAATGGACGAAGGTTTAAGATTCGCTATCCGTGAAGGTGGTAGAACAGTTGGTGCTGGTGTTGTTGCGAAAATTATCGCTTAAGAAACAAAATCATCTAAATATTTAAAAAAGACATCTTTAAGATGTCTTTTTTTTATAAAAAGTTATTGAAGTTAATGCTAATAATAATTATTATTATTTAAAAGAGCTTGTTTTTGGATAAAATATGATTATTTGCAACTGTAATGCAATTTCAGAAAAGAAAATAGAAAAAGCGATTATTGAAAATAACATTAAAAGTATTAGTGAATTACAGAGAAACATTTTAATTGGAAATCAATGTGGGCTTTGTTTGAAACAACTTAAGGCTTATTTTGACTAAATTATAAATAAAAACTTGTAATACTATCTTAAAACAGTATAATAATTGAACTTTGATTTTATATCATAGTTTTGTGAACCAATGAGAAATGAGGAGCAATATCCGATATTGCAATAATATATACTCACTTAAGTTCGCAGTCTTATCGACTGAAAACGCTTCAGATTTTGAAGCTATGGTTTCACATTAAGGTGTCAACACTAGCAATAATGTTAGCGGTTGACTTTTTTGTGTTTATTTAATTTTGGAGCTCTGTCTAATGCAGAACCAACGTATTCGTATACGCTTAAAAGCGTTTGATCATAGACTAATTGATCAATCTACATCTGAAATTGTAGAAACAGCAAAACGAACTGGTGCTCAAGTACGTGGACCAATTCCACTACCTACGAGAAAAGAACGTTTTACTGTCCTTATATCTCCTCACGTTAATAAAGATGCTCGTGATCAGTATGAAATTCGTACTCATAAACGTCTTATTGATATTGTTGAACCAACTGATAAAACTGTTGATGCATTAATGCGACTTGATTTAGCTGCAGGTGTTGACGTTCAAATCAGTTTAGGGTAAGGAGATTAAATTATGATAGGTTTAATCGGCCGAAAAATTGGTATGACAAGATTGTTCACAGAAGAAGGTAACTCTATTCCTGTGACTGTTGTAGAAGTTGAACCAAATAGAGTTTCTCAAGTAAAAACTTTAGAAACAGATGGCTATAATGCAATCCAAGTTACTGCTGGAAATAAAAAAGCAAATCGAGTAAGTAAACCTGAAGCTGGTCATTTTGCCAAATCTGGCGTTGAAGCTGGAAGAGGACTTTGGGAATTCAGACTTAACGGTGAAGAACAGTATGAAGTAGGTGCTGAGCTTAAAGTTGAGCTTTTTTCTGAAAACCAAAAAGTAGATGTTACTGGTACTTCAAAAGGTAAAGGTTTCCAAGGTGGTGTTAAACGTTGGAACTTTAGAACTCAAGATATGACTCATGGTAATTCATTATCACATAGGGCTCCTGGTTCTATTGGTCAATGTCAAACACCTGGCCGAGTTTTTAAAGGTAAAAAAATGGCTGGTCACATGGGAGCTGAAAGAGTTACTACACAAAACTTAGAAGTTGTACGCGTTGATGCTGAAAAGAATTTGCTTCTTATTAAAGGTGCTGTTCCAGGTGCAACTGGCGGTGATGTTATTGTTAAACCTGCTGTAAAAGCATAACGTCGAGGATATACAATGGAATTACAAGTTAAAGGTGCAAATGCACTAACTGTTTCCGAAGCAACTTTTGGACGTGAATTCAATGAATCATTAGTTCATCAAGTTGTTGTGGCCTACGCTGCTGGATCTCGTCAAGGTACACGTGCGCAAAAAACTAGATCTGATGTATCTGGTGGCGGTGCAAAGCCATGGCGACAAAAAGGTACAGGTAGAGCAAGGGCTGGTACAATTCGAAGTCCAATTTGGAGATCTGGTGGAGTAACTTTTGCTGCTCGCCCTCAAGATCATAGCCAAAAAGTCAATAAGAAAATGTACCGAGGTGCAATGAAAAGTATTCTTTCTGAGCTTGTGCGTCAAGAGCGTTTGCAAGTTGTAGAAGAATTTGCTGTTAGTCAGCCTAAAACAAAAGAATTAGTAAATAAATTAAAAGATTATGATATGAAAGATGTTTTAATTATTACTAACGAAATTGATGAAAATTTATTTTTAGCTGCAAGAAACTTGCACAAAGTTGATGTTAGAGATGTTGCTGCAATTGATCCAGTTAGTTTAATTGCTTTTGATAACGTCATAATAACAACTGATGCAGTTAAACAAATTGAGGAGATGCTAGCATGATTAGAGAAGAGCGTCTTTTAAAAGTTCTAAGAGCACCTCATGTATCTGAAAAAGCTACTAATGCTGCGGAAAATGCTAATACAATTGTTTTTAAAGTAGCTAAAGATGCAACTAAAAAAGAAATTAAAGCTGCCGTAGAGAAGCTTTTTGAGGTAGAAGTTAAAAATGTAAATACTCTTATAACCAAGGGTAAAGTTAAGCGTCAAGGCAATCGTATGGGTCGAAGATCTGACTGGAAAAAAGCATACGTAATTCTTAAAGAAGGCCAAGATATTGATTTTACTGGTAATGCAGAGTAGGTCTAGGAGTAAGATGAATGGCTATTGTAAAATGTAAGCCGACTTCCCCAGGTCGTCGCCATGTAGTTAAAGTGGTTAACTCTGACCTTTATAAGGGTAAACCATACGCACCATTATTAGAAAAAAATTCTAAAAGTGGTGGCAGAAATAATAAAGGTAGAATAACAGTTCGTCATATCGGTGGTGGTCATAAGCAACACTACAGAATTATTGATTTTAAACGAACAAAAGATGGTATTCCTGCTAAAGTTGAAAGAATAGAGTATGATCCAAATAGAAGTGCAAATATTGCCTTGGTTTTATATGCTGATGGAGAAAGAAGATATATTATCGCTCCTAAAGCGTTAAAGGCAGGTGATGTAATTCAATCAGGATCTGATGCTTCAATTAAAGCAGGTAATACTTTACCAATGAGAAACATTCCATTGGGTACAACAGTTCACTGTGTAGAATTGAAGCCAGGCAAGGGTGCTCAAATTGCACGTTCTGCTGGTGCTTATGCTCAGATTGTAGCTAGAGATGGTGCTTATGTAACTGTTCGTCTTCGTTCAGGTGAAATGAGAAAAGTTTTAGCTGAAGGTAGAGCAACAATCGGTGAAGTTGGAAATGCCGAGCATATGTTACGTGAACTTGGTAAAGCTGGTGCTTCTCGATGGAGAGGTGTTCGTCCAACCGTTCGAGGTGTAGCGATGAACCCAGTTGATCACCCTCATGGTGGTGGTGAAGGTAAAACTTCAGGAGGACGTCATCCAGTTTCTCCTTGGGGTACGCCAACTAAAGGTTACAAAACACGTAAAAACAAACGAACTGACAAGTACATAGTACGAAGTCGTAATAAATAACTAATTTAAGAGGAAAAGCCATGCCACGTTCTCTCAAGAAAGGTCCATTTATTGACCTACCCTTGCTGAAGAAGGTAGAGAAAGCGGTGGAAAGCGGAGACAAAAAGCCTATTAAGACTTGGTCCCGTCGTTCAATGATCATTCCACAAATGATTGGATTGACCATCGCCGTCCATAATGGTCGTCAGCACGTACCTGTTTTCGTATCTGAAGATATGATCGGTCATAAGCTAGGCGAATTTGCACCAACAAGAACTTATCGCGGCCATGCTGCTGATAAGAAAGCTAAGAAGAAATAAGGAGTAGATTATGGAAGCTATAGCTAAACATCGATTTGCTCGAATTTCTCCTCAGAAGGCTAGATTGATTGCTGATCAAGTTAGAGGAAAAGATGTTGCAAGTGCATTAGAAATTTTAACATTTAGTAATAAAAAAGCAGCTGACTTAGTTAAAAAGGTTTTAGAGTCAGCGATTGCTAATGCAGAGCACAATGAAGGTGCAGATATTGATGATTTAAACGTATCTAAAATATTTGTTGATGAAGGCCCTACAATGAAGCGTATAATGCCTCGTGCAAAGGGTAGAGCGGATCGTATATTAAAGCGTTCAAGCCACATCACAGTTATTGTAGCTGATCGTTAAGACTAGGAGAAAAGCAAATGGGTCAAAAAGTACATCCTAATGGTATTCGTCTAGGCATTGTTAAGCCTTGGGATACTACTTGGTATGCTGGTAGCCAAGATTTCGCAAGCAACCTAGATAGCGATTTCAAGGTACGTAAATTTTTAATGAAAGAACTTAGTAAAGCATCAGTTTCACGAATTGTTATAGAGCGTCCAGCTAAAAGTATTCGTGTAACAGTTCACACTGCACGTCCTGGTATTGTTATCGGGAAAAAAGGTGAAGATGTAGAAAAACTAAGATTAGGTGTTGCAAAAATTGCTGGTGTTCCAGCACAGATCAACATTTCTGAAGTTCGTAAGCCTGAGCTTGATGCACAGTTGGTAGGCGATAGTATCGCTTCTCAATTAGAAAGAAGAGTTATGTTTAGAAGAGCTTGTAAAAGAGCAACTCAAAATGCAATGAGACTCGGTGCAAAGGGTATTAAGGTAGAGGTAAGTGGACGTTTGGGTGGTGCTGAAATAGCACGTTCTGAATGGTATAGAGAAGGTAGAGTTCCTCTTCATACTTTAAGAGCTGATATTGATTATGCTACATCTTCTGCGCATACACAATATGGTGTTATAGGCGTTAAGGTTTGGATTTTTAAAGGTGAAATTCTTGGGGGTATGCCTACAACGCAAGATACTCAAGTTGAAAAACCTAAAAATGCAAATAAAAAGAAACCACGTAAAAGTCGTAGTAAGTAAGGAGTTTTTTGATGTTACAACCAAAACGCACAAAATTCCGTAAGACTCATAAAGGTCGTAATCGCGGGTTAGCTAATGGTACTGATATTAGTTTTGGTACTTTTGGCTTAAAAGCAACTGGTCGTGGTCGTATTACTGCTAGACAGATTGAAGCAGCACGTAGAGCTATGACTCGTCATATTAAACGTCAAGGTCAAATTTGGATTCGAATTTTTCCAGATAAACCTATTACTGGAAAACCTTTAGAAGTTCGTCAAGGTAAAGGTAAAGGTAACGTTGAATATTGGGTTGCTCAAATTCAGCCAGGTAAAGTTCTATATGAAATGAACGGTGTCTCAGAAGAGTTAGCACGTGAAGCATTTGATTTGGCAGCACGTAAATTACCTGTAAAGACAACGTTTGTAACTAAGGCGGTAATGTGATGAATACACAAGATCTTCGCAGTAAAAGCGTTGAAGAATTAAATACTGAGTTAGTAAACTTATTACGTGAGCAGTTTAATTTACGAATGCAATTAGCTAGTGGTCAAACACAGCAAACGCATACTCTTAAAACAGTACGTAAAAATATTGCACGTGTGAAAACAGTATTAACTGAAAAAGCGAGTTCATAATGACTGATAAAATTCGTACACAGCAAGGTCGTGTCATTAGTGATAAGATGGATAAGTCTATCGTTGTAGCTATAGAAAGAATGGTAAAACATCCAATTTATGGTAAATTCATTAAAAGAACGACTAAATTACAAGCACATGACGAAAACAACGAGTGTGGTTTAGGCGACACTGTTGAAATACGTGAATGTAAGCCTTTGTCTAAGAATAAATCTTGGACATTAGTAAAAGTAGTTGAAAAAGCAAGAGTTTAATTTAATTTTCTCAACTCTATAACGGCCACATATGTGGCCGTTATTTTTTACTTTCATCTTTAAAAAAAAGGTGTTATAATTCGACACCCTTTGAATATAAGGGCAAGCGATCCTGAGAAGGATTTTTTATTTATATTGATAAAAGCGGAGCACAAACATGATCCAAATGCAAAGTATGCTAGATGCAGCCGATAATTCAGGCGCGCGAAGTGTAATGTGTATTAAGGTCCTGGGTGGTTCTCATCGCCGTTATGCAAAAATTGGAGATATCATCAAGGTTACTGTAAAGGAAGCAATTCCAAGAGGTAAAGTTAAAAAAGGTGATGTTTTAAAAGCGGTTGTTGTTAGAACTCGTAAAGGCGTACGTCGTCCAGATGGCTCTGTCATTCGCTTTGACCGTAATGCTTGTGTATTGTTAAATGACAATAGTGAGCAGCCGGTTGGAACTCGTATTTTTGGGCCTGTGACTCGTGAACTTCGTAACTCTAAATTTATGAAGATTGTATCACTTGCACCTGAAGTACTGTAAGGAGCTTAAAATGGCAGCTAAAATCCGTCGTAATGACGAAGTAATAGTTCTTGCTGGAAAAGATAAAGGCAAGAAAGGAAAAGTAACTAAGATCCTGTCTACTGGCAAAGTGCTAGTTGAAGGCATAAATATGGTTAAGAAGCATCAAAAACCTGTTCCACAACTTGGACAACAAGGCGGAATAGTTGAGCAAGAAGCTGCAATTGATGTATCTAATATTGCTGTATTTAATGCAGAGACTGGAAAGGCAGATCGAGTAGGATTTAGATTTGAAGACGGTAAAAAAGTGCGTTTTTATAAATCTAATAATGAATTAATTAAGTAATTTGGAGTGGTACTATGGCGAAACTGCATGATTACTATAAAGATACTATTGTAAGCGAGCTTTCTAAGAAGTTTGGATACAAGAGCATCATGCAAGTCCCAAGAATTGAGAAAATAACCTTAAACATGGGTGTTGGCGATGCTATTAATGATAAAAAATTATTAGAGCATGCTGTATCTGATTTAACTTCTATTTCAGGTCAGAAACCTTTGGTAACTAAAGCTAGAAAATCTGTTGCTGGCTTTAAGATCCGTGAGGGCTACCCTATCGGTTGTAAAGTAACTTTACGCGGTGAGCGTATGTGGGAGTTTTTTGAGCGTCTTATATCTATAGCTATTCCTAGAATTAGGGACTTTAGAGGTTTAAACCCTAAATCCTTTGATGGACGTGGTAATTATAGTATGGGTGTTAGAGAGCAAATTATCTTTCCTGAAATTGATTATGATAAGATTGACCGTATTCGAGGTCTTGATATTACAATCACTACTTCAGCTAAGAATAATGAAGAAGCATATGCACTTCTTGAAGCTTTCAACTTTCCATTTCGTAAGCAAGGTTAAGGTTACAGGTTATGGCTAAAGAATCAATGAAGGCACGTGACGTAAAACGTGCAAAACTTGTTGCTAAGTATGCGAAAAAAAGAGCAGAACTTAAAGCAACAATTAATAACGTAAATGCATCAGAAGAAGAACGTTGGAATGCGGTTTTAAAACTGCAAACTCTTCCTCGTGATTCCAGCTCAAGTCGTCAACGAAATCGTTGTAATCAGACTGGGCGACCACATGGCTACTTACGTAAGTTTGGCTTAAGTCGTATTAAGGTTCGCGAAGCTTGTATGAAAGGCGAGATACCTGGCCTTAGAAAAGCTAGCTGGTAATCAATTGAATCACGGGAGAATGTTATTATGAGTATGCAAGATCCAATTTCGGATATGTTGACTCGAATTCGAAACGGTCAAGCAGCAAATAAGATTGCTGTTAAAATGCCATCATCTAAAGCTAAAATTGCAATTGCAAATTTATTAAAAGATGAGGGTTACTTGGTTGACTATGCTGTTTCAGGAGATGTCAAACCAGAATTAGAGGTTACTTTGAAATATTTCGAAGCTCAACCTGTTATTGAACAATTAAAAAGAGTATCTCGTCCAGGGTTGCGCGTTTATAAGAAAAAAGATGCGTTACCTTCATTTTTGGGTGGACTAGGTATTGCTGTTATTTCTACCTCCAAAGGTCTTATGACCGATAGAGCGGCTCGCAAAGCTGGTCTAGGTGGTGAAGTTATTTGCTATGTAGCGTAAGGAGTAGGTAATGTCTCGTGTTGCAAAAGCACCTGTTGTTGTTCCTGCTGGAGTTGAAATTAAGCTAAATAGTCAGGAAGTAACAGTTAAAGGTTCTAAAGGCGAATTAAATCGCACTATTAATCCATCAGTAAAATTGGAGCTTAAAGATAACCAAGTTACTTTTTCTCCAGTAGATGACAGTCAAGGTGCAAAAGCCCAAGCAGGAACTGCTAGAGCTCTTGTTAATAATATGGTTGTTGGTGTTACTGAAGGGTTTACAAAAAAATTAACACTGAAAGGTGTTGGTTACCGTGCTGCTATAAAAGGTAAAGCAGTTTCTTTAACACTAGGCTTCTCACATCCAGTTGAGCATGCTATCCCAGATGGAGTTAAGGCAGAATGCCCTTCTCAAACTGAGATTGTATTAACTGGAGCGGATAAGCAAGTTATCGGCCAAGTTGCTGCTGATATCAGATCTTATCGCCAACCTGAACCTTATAAAGGTAAGGGTGTTCGTTACGCTGATGAAATCGTGCGTACAAAAGAAGCTAAGAAGAAATAAGGTAGGACTATGGATAAGAAAGCATCTAGACTTCGTCGTGCTACTAAGTCACGTCGTAAGATTGCAGAGTTGAATGCAACTCGCCTAGTTATACATCGTACTCCTCGTCATGTATATGCACAGGTAATAGCATCAAATGGCTCAGAAGTTATCGCTACAGCGTCGACCTTAGAAAAGGCTATTCGTGAACAACTAAAAAGTACCGGTAACAAAGAAGCAGCAGCTGTTGTAGGTAAAACTATCGCAGAACGCTCCATTGAAAAGGGAGTTAAAGAAGTTGCATTTGATCGTTCTGGGTTCCAATACCACGGCCGTATAGCATCATTAGCAGAAGCTGCTCGTGAAGCTGGTCTTAAATTTTAAGGTAGGCGGATAATGGCTAACGAAAAAACACAAGTTGAATTACAAGAAAAACTCGTTGCAGTTAACCGTGTTTCTAAAACGGTTAAAGGTGGACGTATATTTAGCTTTACTGCATTAACAGTTGTTGGTGACGGTAACGGTAAAGTTGGTTTTGGATATGGTAAAGCGAAAGAAGTACCAGCAGCTATCCAAAAATCAATGGAAAAAGCTAAAAGAAATATGGTTAATGTTGCTTTAAATGATGGAACTTTATATCATGCTGTAAAAGGCAGACATACTGGGTCTAAAATATATATGCAACCAGCTGCAGAAGGTACAGGTATCATCGCTGGCGGTGCTATGCGTGATGTGCTCGAAGTTGTCGGTGTTCATAATGTATTAGCAAAAGCGTATGGCTCTACTAATCCAATCAACATTGTTCGTGCAACAATTGATGGCTTGAAAGAAATGAAGTCTCCTGAGATGGTAGCCGCTAAACGTGGCCTTTCTGTTCAAGATATTCTGGAGTAAACGATATGTCAAAGACTGTTAGAATAACACAGATAAAGAGCTCTATAGGACGCTTACCAAAACATAAAGCAACCTTGAGAGGTTTGGGTCTTCGTAAAATTAATCATACAGTTGAACTTGAAGATACTCCATGCGTGCGTGGAATGATTAATCAAGTAAACTATATGTTAAAAATTGAGGAGTAATCAGTATGCGTTTGAATACTCTATCGCCAGCTGCAGGTTCTAAGCCTACAGCTAAGCGTGTAGGTCGAGGCATAGGTTCTGGACTAGGTAAAACTTGTGGCCGAGGTCACAAAGGTCAAAAATCTCGTTCTGGCGGAAGCGTTAGAGCAGGTTTTGAAGGTGGTCAAATGCCTTTAAAACAGAGATTACCTAAATTTGGTTTTACTTCTAGAAAAAGTTTAGTTTCTGCAGAAGTTAGGCTTTCAGAATTAAGTAAGGTTCAGGATAATACTGTTGATTTATTTACTTTAAAGCAAGCTGGTCTTATAACTAAAAATATAAAATCAGTAAAAATAATTTTATCAGGTAAAATAGATAAAGCTTTAACTGTTAAAGGATTAAGAGTCACAAGTGGTGCTAAAGCGGCTATTGAAGCAGCTGGCGGCCAAGTTGAACTTTAAAACTCGAGGATGAGGCACAATGGCTAAAAAACCAGGTCAAGATTATAGAAGTGGGCAAGGTGGACTTGCAGAATTAAAATCCCGTTTGCTTTTTTTAGTAATGGCACTTTTAGTTTATCGCGCGGGCTCTTATGTCCCAATCCCTGGCGTTGATGTTGATGTGCTCAATAATGTTTTTCAACAACAGCAAGGCACTTTTCTGACAATGTTTAATATGTTTTCAGGGGGTGCTTTACAAAGAGCCTCAATTTTGGCTCTGGGAATTATGCCCTATATTTCAGCTTCAATTATCGTTCAGCTTTTAACCGTTGTTAATCCAACCTTAGCTGAACTGAAAAAGGAAGGTGAAGCAGGAAGACGTAAAATTAGTCAATATACTCGCTTTGGAACATTGATCTTGGGTACTATCCAAGCAATCGGTATCTCTACAGCCTTGCCTAATATGATTCCTGGCTTAGTGCATAATGCCACATTTATTTTTTATCTTGTCGCTGTTGTGAGTTTGGTCACTGGAACCATGTTTTTAATGTGGTTAGGTGAACAAATTACGGAAAGAGGTATTGGTAATGGTATATCTATGATTATCTTCACAGGTATCGTTGCTGGTTTACCTCAGACAATTGGACAAATGTTCGAATCATCTCGTCAAGGTGAGTTGAATATTCTATTGTTATTATTAATTGCTGTAATGGTCTTTGCTGTAGTATACTTTATTGTATTTATGGAAAGGGGTCAGAGAAAAATTGTAGTTAATTATGCAAAAAGACAACAAGGGCGTAGAGTGTTTGCTCAGCAGAGTACACACTTACCTTTGAAGATAAATATGGCTGGTGTTATTCCTGCTATTTTTGCATCAAGTATTATCTTATTTCCAACTTCTTTAGCACGTTGGTTTGGGGCTAACGAAGGATTAGGATGGCTAAACGACTTATCCGTTGCTTTAGGTCAAGGTCAACCGTTATATGTAATACTTTATGCATCCGCAATTATCTTCTTTTGTTTCTTTTATACAGCCTTGGTTTTTAATCCAAGAGAAACTGCAGATAATCTGAAAAAGTCAGGCGCTTTTATCCCTGGAATAAGACCTGGTGAACAAACATCTAGATACATTGATAAAGTAATGACTCGACTAACTTTAGCCGGTGCATTATATATCACATTTATTTGTTTGATTCCTGAGTTTTTATTGATAGCTTGGAATGTTCAAATATACTTAGGTGGTACTTCCATTTTAATTATAGTGGTTGTTATCATGGATTTTATGGCTCAGGTTCAGACACATTTAATGTCTCAACAATATGAGTCAGTGTTAAAAAAAGCAAACTTAAAAAATAAATAAGTTTGATAATTACGGAGTTTAGAAATGAAAGTTCGTGCTTCCGTTAAGAAAATGTGTAGAAACTGTAAAATTATAAAACGTAATGGAGTTTTACGTGTTATATGTAGCAGTGAACCAAGACATAAACAACGTCAAGGTTAACATTTTTCTTGCAATTTGTTAATAAGTTGACTATATTAGTCAACTTGTCTTTTAATGAAGAAGAGCAAAGTCACTGTGTATCCATAACGGGCTCTGCAGTGATTCTTCTGAAAATACTAGGAGTGAATAATGGCCCGTATAGCAGGCATTAACATTCCTGATCATAAGCATGCAGTTATTGCTTTAACTGCAATTTATGGTATTGGAAAAACTCGTTCTAAGAAAATCTTAGCTGAGTGTTCATTACCTGAAAGCATTAAGATCAGTGAACTAAATGAAGAACAAATCGATCAGCTTCGTGATGGTGTTGCAAAATATACTGTTGAAGGTGATTTACGTCGTGAAGTTTCTATGAGTATCAAGCGTTTGATGGACCTTGGTTGTTATAGAGGGCTTCGTCATCGTCGCAGTCTGCCTTTACGTGGACAGCGTACAAAAACTAATGCACGTACCCGTAAAGGTCCGCGCAAGCCTATTAAAAAATAAGCTAAGAGGTTAGTTCAATGGCAAAGCAAACAACACGAACGCGTAAACGCGTAAAAAAACAAGTAGCTGATGGTATAGCTCATATCCACGCTTCTTTCAACAACACAATCGTAACGATAACAGACCGTCAAGGAAATGCTCTAGCATGGGCTACTGCTGGCGGTTCTGGTTTCCGTGGTTCAAGAAAATCTACTCCATTTGCTGCACAGGTTGCTGCTGAAAGATGTGGAGAAATGGTTAAAGAATTTGGAATGAAAAATCTTGAAGTTATGGTTAAAGGCCCGGGTCCTGGACGTGAGTCTACAATTCGTGCTTTAAATGCGGCTGGTTTCCGAATAACAAATATTGTTGACGCGACACCAATTCCTCATAATGGTTGTAGACCACCTAAAAAACGTAGAGTTTAACTTAGGAATACTGGAGAAAGAATATGGCTAGATATTTGGGTCCTAAGCTTAAGCTTAGTCGTCGTGAAGGTACTGATTTATTTCTTAAATCTGGCATAAGAGCGATAGATACCAAGTGTAAAATTGATAATGCACCGGGTGTACATGGCGCACGTAAAGGGCGTCTGTCAAACTACGGTGTACAGCTTCGCGAGAAGCAAAAAGTTCGTAGAATGTACGGAGTTTTAGAAAAGCAGTTTCGTAATTATTATAAAGAAGCGGCAAGAGTTAAAGGTAATACAGGTGAGAACTTACTTCAGCTACTTGAAGGAAGACTAGATAATGTTGTTTACCGAATGGGTTTTGGTACAACACGAGCTGAATCAAGACAGCTTGTAAGTCATAAGGCTATTTTGGTTAACGGCCAAGTGGTAAATATTCCTTCATTTAGAGTTTCTGTAGATGATGTAATCACGATTCGTGAGAAAGCGAAAAAACAAGCTAGAATAAAAGCTTCATTGGATATCGCTTCACAACGTGAATTACCAGTGTGGATTGAAGTTGATGCAAATAAATTAGAAGGTACTTTCAAAAGAGCACCTGAGCGTTCTGATTTGTCTGCAGATATAAATGAACACCTTATCGTCGAGTATTATTCTAAGTAATGCAAAACTAGAGAGGGGATACAATGCAGAGTTCTGTTACAGAATTTCTAAAACCACATTTAGTTGATATTGAGCAGCTTAATGTGACACATGCTAAAGTTACACTTGAGCCTCTAGAACGTGGCTTTGGTCATACTTTAGGTAATGCTTTGCGCCGAATTTTATTATCTTCAATGCCAGGTTGTGCTGTAACTGAAGTTGAAATTGATGGCGTTTTACATGAATATAGTACCAAAGAAGGTATACAAGAAGATATTCTTGAAATACTTTTAAACTTAAAGGGACTTGCAGTAAAACTTGAAGGTAAAGATGAAGTAACAATTACTTTAAGTAAATCTGGTGTGGGTCCGGTACTTGCTGGTGATATTTCTCACGATGGTGATGTTGAAATTATCAATCCAGAGCATGTAATTTGTCATATTACTGATAGCAATATCGATTTAAATATGAAAATTAAGGTAGAACGTGGAAGAGGTTATATTCCAGCATCAGCACGTGTTCATAACGAAGATGATGAGCGTCCATTGGGTCGTTTGTTAGTTGATGCAACTTTTAGCCCTATTGATCGTATAGCTTATAATGTTGAAGCTGCTCGTGTTGAACAACGAACAGATCTTGATAAGTTAGTTATTGATATGGAAACTAATGGTACACTTGACCCTGAAGAAGCAATTAGAAAAGCTGCAACTATACTTGCAGAGCAGCTTGATGCATTTGTTGATTTGAGGGATATCCGAGTACCAGAAGAGAAAGAGGAAAAACCTGAATTTGATCCAATTCTCCTTCGTCCCGTCGATGATTTGGAATTAACTGTACGCTCTGCTAATTGTTTAAAAGCAGAAGCGATACATTATATTGGTGATTTAGTTCAACGTACTGAAGTTGAGTTACTAAAAACACCAAATTTAGGTAAAAAATCTTTGACTGAGATTAAAGATGTTTTAGCTTCACGTGGGTTGTCTCTAGGTATGCGCCTAGAAAACTGGCCACCCGCATCAATTGCTGAAGAATAGTCAAAAAAGACTATAAAGTTAGAAGGATTAGGTCATGCGTCATCGTAAGAGTGGACGTCAACTAAATAGAAATAGTAGTCATCGTCAGGCTATGTTTCGTAATATGGCAAGTTCTTTAGTTAAACATGAAGTCATTAAAACGACTTTACCAAAAGCTAAAGAACTACGTAGAGTAGTTGAACCATTAATTACACTTGCTAAGAATGATAGTGTATCAAACCGTCGTTTAGCTTTTGCAAGAACAAGAGATAATGAAGTTGTTGCAAAATTATTTAATGAATTAGGACCAAGATTTTCAAGTCGTCTTGGTGGTTATACTCGTATTCTAAAATGTGGTTTTAGAGCGGGTGATAAAGCACCAATGGCATATATAGAGCTTGTAGATCGTCCAGAAATTCAAGAAGAAACGGCAACAGAAGAGTAATTTTTTCTGATGTTATTAAAAAACCAGCAAATTTGCTGGTTTTTTTATTGATAAAATAAATCAAAGCATTTATTATAAATAGACGTCTATATGTCTGTGAGGTACTAAGTGCCTGTAAAAATTGATCAACATCTCCCAGCCTTTAAACAACTTGAGTCTGAAGGCATCTTTGTTATGTCGCATAATCGAGCTTCTAACCAAGATATTAGACCCATGAATATTTTAATCTTAAACTTAATGCCAAATAAAATAGAAACTGAGATTCAAATTTTAAGGTTGTTATCAAATACCCCACTTCAGTTAAATATTGATTTTTTAAGAATGGAGAACACTAGGACGAATTCACATTTAGATAAGTTCTATAAAAACTTTAGCAAAATTTCAAATAATAATTATGATGGCATGATTATTACAGGTGCTCCTTTAGGTCGTATTTCGTTTAGGGATGTTACATATTGGGAAGAAATAACAAAGATAATCAAATGGACACAGCAACATGTTACATCAACCCTATTTATCTGTTGGGCTGTGCAGGCTGCTTTGAATATCTTGTACGGCGTTGATAAGGTTCTTAACAAAAAAAAAATCACTGGTGTTTTTGAACATCAAACCCTTAAAAGATTTCACCCATTAATAAGAGGTTTTGATCAATTTTTCAATGCACCACACTCCCGCTTTTCTGAATTTAACACAAAAATGTTTGAGGAACAGAATCTAGATGTATTATGTCACTCAGATGAGGCAAAAGTTTATCTTGCTTGTAGTAAAAATTTACGGGAAGTTTATTTAACGGGCCATCCTGAATATGACAAAAATACTCTAAAAGAAGAATACTTGAGAGATTTAGCTATTTCCTCAAAATCAATAAGACCATCTAATTATTTTATTGACTCTGACTTAAATTTGAAGCCACAATCTTGGTATTCACATGGAAATTTATTTTTCATGAACTGGCTAAATTACTGTGTTTATCAAAGAACACCTTATTCATTGGAAGATGTGCCGAAAGGTTATTTTACTTGATTTAAGTTACATTAATATTCTTTAATCCAATAAAAATGGTTTGCACATCATTTTTTATTTGTCTTTTTTATCTGTTTTTTATTCGTTTTTTATTTGTTTTTTATATTATGGAACTTAAAATTACGATTTTTCATCTTTTTTTTTTTTTATCTTTTGTATATTGGCAAAGTTACTGATAAGAATTAACTATTAATATTTTACAAAGGATGGTTATAAAAATGAAATTAGAAAATAAAGTCGCAGTAATTACAGGTGCTGCAAGTGGTATTGGAAAAGAAATTGCTATTGAATATGCAAGAGAAGGAGCAAAAGTTGTAGTAGCTGATTTGAATCTTGACGCTGCTGAGCAAACTGTTGCAGAATTACAAGCAAATGGTGCTGAAGCATTGGCAGTTTCAATGAACGTTACTTCTGAAAAAGATGTTAATGATGCGATACAACAAGTTATTAATAATTTTGGTAGAGTTGATGTCCTAGTATCTAATGCTGGTTTTCAGACAATAGCAGCAGTAGATGAATTAACATATCAGCAATGGAAAAATATGCTTTCCGTAAATTTGGATGGAGCTTTTTTAACAACTCAGGCTTGTCTAAAACATATGTATAAACAAAAATCTGGTTCAATAATTTATATGGGTTCAGTTCATAGTAAAGAAGCATCAAAACTAAAGGCTCCATATGTTACTGCTAAGCATGGTTTAATAGGTTTATGTAAAGTTGTTGCTAAAGAAGGTGCTGAGTATAATGTAACAGCCAATGTCATTTGCCCAGGTTTTGTAAAAACCCCTCTCGTTGAAAAACAAATTCCGGAGCAAGCAAAAGAATTAGGACTAACTGAAGAGCAAGTTGTAAAAAATGTTATGTTAAAGGATACTGTTGATGGTGAATGGACCACAACTAAAGATATTGCTCAAGCAGCAATCATGTTTGCTAGCTGGGGAAGTAATGCTCTTACAGGGCAATCTCTTGTAGTTAGTCATGGATGGTTCATGCAATAAATATTAGACACTTCTTTTATAAGCTATGTATCTAAATATACACATGTTTAGATTATAGCTTACTTCATAACTATAATTACATTTCATGAGGAATCTAAATGAGTAATCAAACAAAAAGAAAAGTTGTGTATGTATTTCAAGGTGGCGGTGCTCTAGGTTCTTATCAACTCGGTGCTTATCAAGCTCTAAAAGAAAAGGGGTTTTCACCTAATTCTATCATAGGTATTTCAATTGGTGCTATTAATGCAGCTATAATTGCTGGTAATAAGCCAGAGAATAGACTTAAAAATCTTGAGATTTTTTGGGATAGAGTTACTACTGCCGTTCCTTTTGGTGATTTTTTTGATAACTTTGATAAGAAATTGAGAAACTTGATGGGAGCTCATAGTGCATTATGGCATGGACAACCTGGTTTTTTTAAACCTAAGCTTTGGCCAAGTGAATTTGGAAATGACAAAGTTGAAAACTTGAGTTATTACGACACATCTCCTTTAAAAGAAACTTTAGAAGAACTTATCGATTTTGAATACTTGAATAAAAAACATGTTCGTTTAAGTCTTTGTGCTGTTGATTTAGAAACTGGTGATTTTAAAGTTTTCGATAGTTTCAGTGAAACAATTAGAGCAGAACATATTATGGCTAGTGGAGCAATGCCTCCAGGTTTTCCACCTGTAGAAATTGATGGAAGGTATTATATAGATGGTGGATTATATTCAAACACACCTATTATTTCAATTTTAGATCGGATTTTAACTTGTCCTATTGATAACAGAGATATTCTTTGTTTCATGGTTGATTTGTTTTCTGCAAAAGGAGAACTTCCAACTAACATGAATGCTTTAGCAGAAAGAATCAAAGATATTCAATTTGCGTCAAGAACCAGAAGAGCGACTAATTTATATTCGACATCTGAAAATTTATGTGCTGCTATATCCTACCTTGGAGAATTTTTACCTGAAGACGCCAAAAAAAACCCTAAAGTAAAAGAAGTTTTAAAGTTGGGTCGATTAAAAAGTTTAGATATTGTCCATTTAATATATCATTCAGAGAAGGCAGAGCTTGAAAGTAAGGATTATAATTTTAATAAATTCACGTATAAAGATCATAGGACTAAAGGTTATGTGAATACAATAGATATTTTTAATCAGTGCGGTAAGAGCTGGGCTAAAGAACAACAAGATAACAAATTGAATATATTTACATTGGATGAAGAGTTAGTTTAACAACTTAAGGAATAAAGAAGATTATGAACATTGATCAAATTAAAAAAAATGCTTTCTGTATGCCAATTACTAGCCCTTCTGGACTACAAATTGATTATAAGTTTAAAAATAGAGAATACCTAATTATTTCCTATGAAACCGATATTGAATTACTAAGAGAGATAGTCCCAGAGCCTTTAAAAGTGGTTAGTAACGTAGTCCATTACGAGTTTATGAAAATGCCAGATTCAGCAGGTTTTGGAAGTTTTACTGAATCAGGACAGTTAATCGACGTTGAGTATAATGGAAAAAGGGGAACATACAGTCATTTAATGTTTGTAGATGATGTTGCATCAATTAGTGCAGGTCGTGAGATATGGGGATTTCCTAAGAAATATGGAAAACCAAGTTTAGAGGTTGATGTCGATACATTAACTGGGAAGTTGAAATATAATCAAACTGATATTGCCGTTGGTACAATGGGTTACAAATATTATGAGGGAGATATTAATGCAGAAACTAAATCCGCTGAAAACACACCAACATATCTTTTAAAAATTATTCCAAGTGCTGACGGTAAAGGTGCCGATATTTGTCAATTGGTTGAATATTATATGTCAGATGTCAATGTTAAAGGTGTTTGGAGCGGTCCAGCGGCCCTTCAATTATTCAATCATGCTCTAGCTCCAGTTGCAAACTTACCTGTTCGAAAAGTTATTGGTGGAAAACATAAGATTATTGATTTTACATTATCTTTTGGGAATGTTGTTTTCGATTATTTAAAATAAAATATCAAAGTTAATTTTAACTTTAAACCTTTCTAGTCTCAAAATATTGAGAGATTAGAAAGGTTTTTTTTAATTAGTTTTTTAAAAAAATTGATTAAAGTCTATAAAAAAGTTAGCATTCTAGAATGCTAACTTATGTGGTCTACCTGAGATTATGAAAAAGCAATTAAGAGAGAGGGCTAAAGAAAAAATATTGATTCTTGATGGTGCAATGGGAACAATGATTCAGCAACACAAATTAGATGAATCAGACTATCGAGGAAATAGGTTTAAAGATTGGCATTTATCTTTAAAAGGACATAATGATCTTTTAACCCTAACGCAACCTGAACTAATATATGATATCCATTATCAATACTTAGAGGCAGGCGCTGATATTATCGAAACTAATACATTTAACTCTAACTCAGTGGCTTTAGCCGATTATGATATGGAGTCTATGAGTTATGAACTAAATTTTGAGGCTGCCAAATTAGCAAAAAAATGTATAGAAAATTGGATTGTAAATAATCCGTTAATTGATACCGAAAAATATGTCGCTGGTGTCATTGGTCCAACCAATAGAACTTGTTCAATCTCGCCTGATGTTAACGATCCAAGTTTTAGAAATATTGACTTTGATTCCTTGGTGGTAAGTTATTCAGAATCTTTAAAAGGTTTAGTTGACGGTGGCGTAGACTTAATTTTAATTGAAACCATTTTTGATACACTAAATGCAAAAGCTTGTGCGTTTGCATTAAAAAAGTACTTTCAAAAGAATAACAAATCTCTTCCTGTAATGATTTCTGGAACAATTACAGATGCTTCAGGTAGAACTTTATCAGGTCAGACAACTGAAGCATTTTATAATTCTTTGAGACATGTAGAGCCTTTATCATTTGGTTTAAACTGTGCACTTGGACCAAAGGAGTTAGGGTCTTACTTAGAAAATTTATCAAATATTTCTGAAAACTTAGTTTCTGTTCACCCAAATGCTGGTTTGCCCAATGCCTTTGGTGAATATGACTTGACCCCAAAAGATATGTGCAAATATGTGGAAGTATGGTGTCAAAAAGGATTAGTTAATATCATTGGTGGTTGTTGTGGTACGACACCAAAACACATAAAAGCACTGTCTGAGTTGACAAAAAGGTTTGAACCTCGTGCTGTCAATAAAAAACCAAAATTCTGTAGGTTGTCTGGATTAGAGGCTTTAAATATATCTAATTCTTCCTTATTTATCAATGTCGGTGAAAGAACCAATGTTACAGGATCTGCAAAATTTAAGAGATTAATAAAAGAAGAAAACTTTGAGGAAGCACTTTCTGTTGCAAGAGAGCAAGTTGAAAATGGAGCTCAAATCATAGATATCAATATGGATGAAGGTATGATTGACTCAGAAAGTGCAATGGTTAAGTTTTTAAATTTATGTGCAACGGAGCCTGATATTTGCAAAGTCCCATTCATGATTGATTCATCTAAATGGGAAATATTAGAGTCTGGATTGAAATGTGTTCAGGGTAAATGTATTGTTAATTCAATTTCCTTAAAGGAAGGAGAAGAAATTTTTCTTAGTCAAGCAAATCTTTTAAGGTTATATGGCGCAGCTGTAATTGTAATGGCATTTGATGAAGTAGGACAAGCTGATACTTATGCTAGAAAAATTGAGATATGTCAAAGGGCTTATAACCTCCTAATAAATAACAACTTTCCTCCAGAAGATATCATTTTTGATCCAAATATTTTTGCTGTTGCAACTGGGATTGATGAGCATAATAATTATGCAGTTGATTTTATAAAATCGACGCACTTTATAAAAGAAAATTTACCTTATGCGTTAATATCTGGAGGAGTTTCAAATGTTTCTTTTTCATTCAGAGGTAATAATGTAGTTAGAGAAGCCATACATGCTGTCTTCTTGTATCACGCGATTAAAAATGGAATGACGATGGGAATAGTCAATGCTGGGCAATTGGCCATTTATGATGACTTACCTGCTGAACTTAAAGAAAAGGTTGAACAAGTCATTCTTAACCTTAATGAAAATGCTACTGAAACTTTAATTGAGGAAGCTCAAAAATTTGCAGGACAAAAAAAATCAAATGATAAAGAATTAAAAGAATGGAGACATTGGGATGTTACCAAAAGATTAGAATATTCATTAGTCAATGGAATCACGGACTTTATAGAAGAGGATACCGAATTAATGAGACAACTACTTGGCATTCCCTTAAAAGTTATCGAAGGTCCATTAATGAATGGAATGAATATTGTCGGTGATCTTTTTGGTGAAGGTAAAATGTTTTTACCACAAGTAGTTAAATCAGCAAGAGTCATGAAAAAGGCCGTTGCATATTTAGAGCCATTTTTACACGAAGAAAAAAGCAACGTTAAATCAAGAGGTAAAATATTACTTGCAACTGTTAAAGGTGATGTGCATGATATTGGTAAAAATATTGTTGCTGTTGTTCTTCAGTGTAATAATTATGATGTTGTTGATATGGGTGTTATGGTACCTTGCGATAAAATACTAGATGAAGCTGAAAGAATTAAAGCAGATATTATCGGATTAAGTGGTTTGATTACTCCTTCCTTAGATGAAATGATATTTGTAGCAAAAGAAATGAAGAGAAGGAACTTTAGCGTTCCGCTATTAATTGGTGGCGCAACAACTTCAAAAGCCCATACAGCCGTTAAAATTGTCGAACATTATGATAAAGGTGTTGTGTATGTATCGAATGCATCAAAAGCTGTAGGTGTCTGTTCAGAACTATTATCAATAAACAAAAAAAATATTTTTTTAGATAAAATTAATACTGAATATCAGGTTGCTAAAAATCAAATTTTAAATAAAAAGACAAAAAATAAACCCATATCATTTTTAGAAGCACAGAAAAACTCATTTTTAATAAAAGAAGATTATTTGCCTCCGGTACCTAATTTTTTGGGTGTTAAAGTATTAGATAATGTGTCAATTTCAATTCTAAGAAAATATATTGACTGGACTCCTTTTTTTATGTCTTGGTCCTTATCAGGAAAATTTCCAAAAATACTAAAGCATCCTTTGGTAGGAAACGAAGCTCAGAAGCTTTATAGTGATGCAAATGCTATGTTGGATTTAATTGAAAAGAATTCACTTTTAAAGACATCAGGTGTATTTGGTTTTTTCCTGCGCATAGTGATAAAGAAGACATTATCATTTATAGTGACGAAGACAGAAGTATTGAAACATTGAGACTCAATTTTTTAAGACAACAAACAGAAAAAAGAATTCATTTAATTATTGTCTTTCGGATTTTATCATAAATCAAAATTCAATGAATAAAGATTGGATCGGTGCATTTGCTGTAACAGCTGGTTTGGGTGAAGAAAAATTATCTGAGCAATATAAGAAAGATGGTGATGATTATAACTTAATTATGTTGAAGGTTCTTTCCGATAGGCTTGCTGAAGCTTTTGCAGAATACTTGCATATGATTGTAAGACGAGAATATTGGGGTTATGCTTCCAATGAATCTCTTGATAACGATGAACTTATAAGAGAGAAATATACTGGAATCAGACCAGCGCCTGGTTATGCAGCATGTCCAGATCACTCTGAAAAAAGCAAAATTTGGTCTTTACTTAATGTTGAAAAATCTACTGGAATGAAGTTAACCGAAAATGGAGCTATGTGGCCAGGAGCTTCAGTATCAGGTTGGTATTTTTCTCATCCTGAATCCAAATACTTTAGTATTTCTAAAATACAAAAAGATCAAATAGATTCTTATAAAGCACGAAAGAACTGGGATGACAAAGAAATTATAAAATGGATTAATCCAAATTTATAATATTTTTTTTAATGATGTAATAAAAAATAGGATAATATAGATTTGTAAGTTATTTATATTATCCTTGTATTTTTATTATTAATTTTCAAAATAATTCATTATGAAGAGTATTGACTATCTCTTTAGCAACATTTTCTTTAACTAAAAAACACATGTTATGAGGACTAGCACCGTAGCATATAAGTCTTAATGTATAATCTTTTAGTGCATTAAATACTTTTTTGTTTGCACCATTTGTTTGACTAATTCTATTTCCAATTAAAGCAACTAAACTATAATTTTGTTCAATTTCAACTTTACAAAGTTCTTCAAGCTCCTTGAGTGCCTCAGAAGGAATATTTGGAGCTTCATTAGCAGTACTTAAATTATCAAGCGTTAATGAAATTTTAACTTCCGATGTGGTAACTAAATCAACAGATATTTTATGTCTTGCAAGAATATTAAAGACTTCAGCTAGAAAGCCATAAGCTTGGAACATTTTTAAGCTATGCAGCGTAATCAGTGTTTGATTTTTTCTTAATGTTACAGCTCTGAATAAAGGAGATGAGTCAACTGATTCTTTGATCCATGTTCCTTTTTCATTGGAGCTAATAGATGAACCAATAAATACGGGAATATTTTTTCTAATTGCTGGTATTAGAGTAGATGGATGCAGTATTTTAGCCCCAAAATTAGCCATTTCTGATGCTTCGCTAAAACTTATTTCCTCTATAGGACGCGCTTTATTTGTTAATCTAGGATCTGTTGTATACATTCCTGGTACATCTGTCCAAATTTCCAATACATCAGCAGAGCAAGACTCAGCTAATAATGCTGCACTAAAGTCACTTCCACCTCGACCTAACGTTGTTGTCGTATTTCCAAAGCTGCCTATGTATCCTTGTGTTACAACGATGTGATCAGTCAAAAGTGGTTTTAAATGAGATGTTGTAAGAGTTTTAATTAATTCAAGGTTAGGCTTAGCTTGGCCATAGGAGTTATTAGTTTTCATAACTTTTCTGACATCAAAACAATAAGATTGGGCTTTCAATTCCTTTAAAATTTCGGTAAAAAGAAGACTCGATAAGACCTCACCATAAGAAACAATTTGATCAACTAGGATTTTTGAATATTGACTATTTATTTCTTCAACTAAGAGTTTTAAGCTATTAAGATGTTCACTTAGCTTTGCATTTAAATCTGATGTTGTGGAAATTTTCTCAATTATATCAGTATGTATATTTTCTAGTTTTTTTATAAGATGTTGAGAAGACTCTTCATTCACTTTTCCTGATGATAGTTGAACGAGTATATTTGTGACTCCAGAACATGCACTTACAACAACAAGTTTTGTTGCAGGGTTTTTAAGAACAATATTGGCGCTTCGAACCATAGCTTGATAGTTCGCGACGCTTGTTCCTCCGAATTTTGCGACTGTTAAATTCAAAATAAATCTCCGTTATATAATATAGTGTTTTTTGATTTAATTATGGAGCTCGAATTGAATTAAAAAATAATAAACTAAAAATAACGAATCGTTCGTTTTATTAGAAGCTCAACACTTTTTATTCCTTAAGTGACAGCATGAAGGATTCAGCCTTCATTGCCGATATCAATATTCCTAATTTAATCAATACCTCGGCGTAATTTCCCCTGATCATATCATCACTAAAGTTAGGTCTTTAAAAATATGACTACCTGAAATACGCACCTCTTCTAATCGAATATGTAATGTTATATTTATCACAGTATTTGACCAAGTCTATATAAAATAATCTTTCTTTGTGTATTGTCAATGTTTAAATAAAAAAAATATTACAGGTTTGCAATAATATGACAATAAAATCCTTCAACCCCAAACATAGATTATTGATGGGACCTGGTCCATCTCCAATTTATCCGTCAGTTCTTCATGCATTATCAAGACCAACCATAGGGCACTTAGATCCTTTATTTATTGAAATGATGGAAGAAGTTAGCACTCTTTTAAGGTATACATTTCAAACGGATAATAAAGCAACCTTTGCCATTTCTGCGCCAGGAAGCGCAGGAATGGAAGCAGCATTTGTGAATATGATTGAACCTGGAGATAAAGTTTTAGTATGTATTAATGGTGTTTTTGGACAACGAATGAAAGAAAATATTTTTAGATGTAGGGGAATTCCAATTGAGGTCAATAATAATTGGGGTGAACAAACTGATTTAGCCTCAATTGAGGAGGTGCTTAATAGAGATCCTGAAATAAAAATTTTAGCTTTTGTTCATGCTGAAACGTCAACCGGCGTTATGAATGATGCAAAAGCTATTGCCGAACTTGGAAAAAAATTTGGCTGTTTAGTAATTGCTGATTGTGTAACTTCATTGGCAGGTATTCCAGTGGAGGTTGATTCTTGGGGGATTGATGTAGCTTATTCAGGCTCTCAAAAATGCTTATCTTGTGTTCCAGGGTTGTCACCTATAACATTTTCTGAACAAGCTTTAAAAAAAATTGCTCAAAAAAAGAAAAGGTACAAAGCTGGTTTCTAGATTTAAATTTGCTTGGTGAATATTGGCTTGATGCAGATCAAAAAACTAAAAAAAAGAGAAGTTATCATCATACCGCTCCAGTTAATCAGCTTTATGCCCTTCATGAAGCATTAGTTGTTGTTCAAAACATTGGATTGAGTCGTTTATATGAAAAACATCAAAAAGCATACAAGTTACTAAATGGAAACTTAAATGCTATTGGAATAAAATATGTCGTGAAAGATGAAAATTATCGATTACCTATGTTAAATCATATTTATATACCAGAAGGTATTGATGATATCTCATTTAGACAAACATTATTAAATGACTATAATCTTGAAATAGGTTCTGGTTTAGGAACTTTTTTAGGCAAAACGTGGAGGGTTGGATTAATGGGGTTTGGCACAAATGAAGAAAATGTCATTACTTGTATTTCAGTTATAAAAAAAGTACTGGAGCAGCAAGGTTATTATTTAAATTAATCGATTATTTAGATAATCGTTGTTTCAATTAAAAGCCTTGCAAAGGGAGTTATTTATTAAGGTGTATTTTTAAAAATTTGCCTGTATATGATCGAGCATTTTCTATAATTTCAATAGGAGTACCGGAAGCAATTATTTCTCCTCCATTTTCACCGCCTTCTGGTCCTAAATCAATAATCCAATCGGCTGTTTTGATTACATCAAGGTTGTGTTCAATCACGACTATTGTATTGCCTTTTTTCTTCAAGGTATGTAGGACATTTAATAATTGATTAATATCATGAAAGTGTAAACCAGTGGTAGGCTCATCAAGAATATATAAAGTTTTACCAGTGTCTCGCTTTGATAGTTCTTTTGCAAGCTTGATTCTTTGAGCCTCTCCTCCAGATAACGTTGTTGCTGATTGTCCAAGAGTAATATAACTCAAGCCAACATCCATTAAGGTTTGAAGCTTTTTCTTTACAACTGGTATGGCATCAAAAAATGAAAGAGCATTTTCTACAGTCATATTAAGAACATCACTAATAGTCTTATTTTTATATTTAATAGATAAGGTTTCTTCATTATATCTTTTTCCACCACATGTTTCACACGTAACATATACATCAGATAAGAAGTGCATTTCCACTTTGATTAATCCATCTCCTTTACAAAATTCGCAGCGACCTCCCTTGACGTTAAAACTAAATCTACCTGGTTTATAACCCTTTGATCTAGCATCTTGAGTACTTGCAAAGAGTTCTCTTATGGGTGTAAAAATTCCTGTATAGGTGGCTGGATTAGATCGAGGAGTTCTGCCAATTGGTTTCTGATCAATAGCAATTATCTTATCAAAGAACTCTATTCCTTGGATATCTCTGAATGGGGCTGATTCATTTACAAGACCCTTATTTAGAAAATAATGAAGAGATTTATAGAGAGTTTCATTAATGAGTGTAGATTTCCCTGAACCAGAAACTCCAGTAATACAGGTTAAAACACCAACTGGAAGTTCGAGTGTGACATCCTTTAAATTATTTCCGGTCGCACCAATTAATTTAAAAACTTTTGATTTATCAATAGACTTGATTACTTTATTCGCCTGAATTTGGATAGAGTTATTTAAATATTTAGCTGTTAATGACTTCGAACTTTTTAATATTGTATTTAAATCACCCTGAGCGATTACTTTTCCACCATGAATACCAGCACCTGGACCAATATCAATTATATGGTCTGCTGCTCTAATCGCATCTTCGTCATGTTCAACGATGATAACCGTGTTCCCTAAATTTTTTAAATGTAAGAGTGAATCAAGGAGTCTTTGATTATCTCTTTGGTGTAAACCAATGGAAGGCTCATCCAGAACATACATGACTCCTACTAACCCAGATCCTATCTGACTAGCAAGCCTTATTCTTTGAGCTTCTCCACCTGATAATGTATCTGATCCTCTTGCGAGGGAGATATAATCGAGGCCAACATTTACTAAAAAATTGAGTCTATCAATAATTTCTATTAATAACTTCTCAGCAATTTTTTTTTGTTCGCCTGAAAGTTTTAAATTTGAGAAAAAATTGTAATTTTCTCTGATGTTATTTTTAACTAAATTGGGTAAGGTTAAATCTTGGATATAAATATTATCTGCTACTGGTTTTAATCTTGAACCATTACATGCAGAGCATACTTTAGATGAAATTAGTTTAGATAACTCTTCTCTAACGTACATTGAATCAGTATCTTTGTATCTCCTTTTAAAATTGTTCAAAACACCTTCAAAACTGTGTTTTTTTAGAGAAATATCGCCTAGATCATTTGCATATTCGAATGTAATTGAATCATGTTGAGTTCCATGTAATATCAAATTCTTAGTTGCTTCTGAAAGTGCTTTCCAAGGAGTGTCGAGACTAAAGTTAAAATAAACTGATAGATTTTTTAATATTCTATAATAGAGTCTATTTCTTTTATCCCAACCTTTGATTGCTCCTTGTGAAATGGACAATTGATCATTAGGTATAATTCTTACGGGATCAAAGTATTGTTCTACTCCAAGCCCACCGCACACATTACAAGCACCAATAGGGTTATTGAATGAAAAATTTCTAGGTTCAAGTTCTGGTATAGTATAGTCGCATAGGGGACACGCATATTTGTTGGATAGGATTATATCTTGAAAAGAATTATCATCCATTGCCGCAATAATTGCGATACCTGAGGATAAATCTAGACATGTTTCCAGAGAATCAGCCAGTCTATCTTTAATATCTGGCTTAATTTTAAATCGGTCAATAACGATGTCTATGTTATTTTTTTGTTTTGGGTTTAAAACTGGAAACTCATCTAGTGGATGAATATTTTTATTTAAACGACCCCTAATAAAACCCTTTGTCTGAAGTTCCATTAAGAGCTTCTTGTGCTCCCCTTTTTGATTTCTCACAATAGGAGATAAAATCATAAACTTTTTATTTTCTGGTAATGCGAGTATTTTATCAATCATTTGAGTAATCGATTGAGCTTTGAGATCAACATTATGTTTGGGGCACTTAGCCTCTCCAGCTCTAGCATATAGAACTCTCAAATAATCATATATTTCTGTAACTGTTCCAACAGTTGAGCGAGGATTATGAGAAGTAGATTTTTGTTCGATTGAAATTGCAGGAGATAGACCCTCAATATGTTCAACATCGGGTTTATCCATTAAAGATAAAAATTGTCTAGCATAAGATGATAATGATTCTACGTATTTTCTCTGTCCTTCGGCATATAATGTATCAAAGGCTAAAGAGGATTTTCCAGAACCAGAAAGACCAGTAATAACCACCAATTTATTTCTTGGTATTTTAACATCAATATTTTTTAAATTATGAGTTTTGGCACCTTTTATTTCAATGAATTTCATCTTATTTTCAAAAATTAAATGTTTTATATAATCAATATCATAAAATAAAAACTTATAATTTGATATAAAAAAAATAAATACAAAAATAAATAAAAGTATAGTCAATTATTTATTAAGTATTGAGCATTTTTAATAAATTGATTAAAATATATTGAAATTTTCAAACAACCTATTGATGGAGAGAGATATGGCTAGCAGAGGTATAAATAAAGTTATACTGGTTGGTAATTTAGGTGGTGATCCCGAAGTAAGATACCTACCTAATGGTAGTGCAGTAGCAAACATAACTTTAGCTACTTCTGAATCTTGGAAAGATAAAAACACTGGTGAACAGCGTGATAAAACCGAGTGGCATAGAGTAACTCTATATGGGAAATTAGCTGAAATTGCAGGTGAGTACCTGAAAAAAGGCTCACAAGTATACGTTGAGGGTCAATTACAAACACGTAAGTGGCAAGATCAATCAGGACAAGATAGGTATAGTACTGAAGTTGTTGTTCAGGGTTATAATGGAACTATGCAAATGATTGGAGGAAGGGCAACTAATAATCAGCAACCTCAATTTAATTCTCCAAATATGCAACAACAAAGTATGAATTCATCAGCAAATAACTCTTTTGAAAATTCAGCACCTAAAAAACAAGAAAATAAGCCAGATTTTGACGAATCATCATTTGATTTTGATGATGATATTCCATTCTAGACTTTAACAAACTCAAAAAATGTAGATAAATCTGATAAAGGCCTGTTTAACAGGCCTTTTATTTTATCCGTAACCATGTGAGTTCGGATTTTTTTTCCAGCATCTGTAATTCAATTTATATTTTTAAATGGCTTATTTTATTTTTTTCAGCCCGCTGTATCCTGGAACCCATGGGCTTTAACATTATTTATTGCTGCTCTTGCGACTATAGGCTCTTTTATCTTAGGTATTATTTTAAATAGACTACCATATGCAGGAAGGGTTTTTTCAATTTAAACATGGCATTTCAAAGATAAATGAACATTATGATAAAAACAGTTAGTATTCATACATTACATGTTATACATACTTTTTGTGACTATATATAAGTTATACAGGCCTTTTTTATTTTCTTTTAAAAAAATGTTGAAAAATAATGTGTGAATTTATTGTTTTTTATTAAATAAATTAATTATAAAAAGATCTATGAAGCAAATGGTTCTTTTTTTATGTACTTTATTTAGATTATCATTAAATATAAACTGGTATTGTATATTTAAAATTATTTCAATTAAATTAATGGTAAATATCTGGATTTTTTATGTTAGATAAGTTTATTGCTCATAGAGGCATATCAAAAATTTATCCCGAAAATACAGCTGCTAGTATTAAGGCGGCAAAGAAAGCCGGCATCGGATCAATAGAAATAGATGTTATGACACTCAGAGATTTAGTTCCTATTGTTTTTCATGACTTTACTTTCGATCGTTGTACTAATATTTCGGGAAGAGTTAAAAGTTATTTCTATCAAGAGGTAAGTACAACAGATATTGGTTCTTGGTTTTCTCCAAAATTTAAAAAAGAAAAATTAATGACCTTAAAGGAAGTGTTATTTTTAATAAAAAGATTAAATTTAAAACTGAATTTAGAAATTAAAGAAGAAGAAAATGATGATTCGGTAAAAGTTATATTAGACGTTATTAAAGAAGCAGAATTTAATTATAATAAATTGATTATAAGTAGTTTTAATCAAAACATTTTATCGAGTATTAAAAGAATTGATTCAAAAATTAATATTGGTTGTTTATTTGAAAAAGTTCCCCCAAATTGGCAAAATTTATGTTCAAACCTTTGTAGCAAAACTATTATTTGTGATGGTCACCTTTTAAAGAAAGAGCAATGTTTGAGAGTTTTAAAGAATGATTTTTTGTTTATTGTTACACTATCAACGACAAACATCTGAGTAATAAACTTTTAAAGTGGGGTGTTAATGGGATAATTAGCGATAATCCTTTGACTTTAATTTAGCCTTGTTTAAAATTCTTTATAATAAATAAAATCTTATAAAAAATTTAATTAATGAAGGCTTATAAAAAATCAAACATTACAATTTTAATTGTCTTTTTTTTAATTACTTTAATTTTAATTTCTTGCGTGTTAGTAAATATCCATTATTTAGTTCAAAGTTTCTATAAACATAAAGAAAATCAATTATATAAGCAAATTGAAGTACAGTATAGAAATAACAATGATTTTGAAAACTGGGCTAAAACATTTGTCAAAGTTAATAATATCGTTGAATTTTCGATAATAAAAGAAAATAGACCAGTTTACTCATATAAATTACGAGAAAATAAAATTAATAAATCTATGCTCCTTCTGAGAAGGACATATGAATTTGATGATCAAAAATTAGGGCATTTAGAAATTATTATTTGGATTAATCCAGGTGAAATTATCGATATCCCTTTTATTTTATTGATATCCACAATAGCAATTTTTATGATTATATTGTGTATAGTTTTGGGTACTCGTTTTATAAGAAATGAAATTTTTTTTATGGAAATGCTGGGACAAAAATTAAACCGTTTAATGATAGATCACGGACGGTTATTTAGATTAAATAACAAAAAAAGCATTTCTTCTCAAATACTGGTCCTGGTTACCCAATTACTTAATGATCTTCAAAAAGAGAAAAAAACACAAATAAATTAGATCTTTTTATAAAACAAAAAACATTTTTTGATGAAACAACTAATTTGCCTAATAAATTATTTTTCGAGAATAAATTAAGAGCAAGCATATATGATAAAGATAAACATGGGGCATATCTTCTATTGGATATGTTTGGCTTAGATACAAGGATTAGTAATGGGAATGACTCAGCACATAATTTATTAATTATTGATAACATAATCAGCAAAAAACTAGATAAATTCAATAATACATTGCTGTCTAGATATAGCAAAAGATCCTTTGCGGCTCTTATTTTAATGCAGTCAGAAAAAGAAGTAATAGATTTATGTCGGGATATTTTCAATAAACTTGAAGGGATGAGACTCGTTAAAAATGAACATTGGTTTAATTTTGGTGTGGTTTTTTTCCAACATGGAGAAAAACTAGAAGAGATATACCAAAAGATGGATGAATGCATAAATATATGTAATTACCAGAGAGCTAACAATTGGCATATTTTTAAAAACAAAAATTTATTATTTAGTAAAAGCAACCTTGAATGGAGAACTATTTTTTCAGAATATTTGAAATACCATAATTTAATATTTTCAGGACATTCTTTTTTTGAAATATTAAAAAATAGTCCACAATCACTAAATCATATTGAAGTTGTAACATCGCTTCGATATAAATCAGAGATAATTAAACCTTCATACTTTATTCCAAAATTAATTGAAGTAGGTTTAAATAGAAGGCTTGATATGTATGTAGTAAATTATCAACTTTCTCAAATACAAAAATTTCCAGAAAAAAATATATCTATTAATTTGACTTCAAACTCATTAAAAAACAAATATTTTAGCTCATGGTTAAAATTCAAATTATTGGAATTGTCTTCATCAGCAAGAAAGCAAGCCTTTTATGAAATTCATGAGAATGAGGTGTTAAATTTTGATCCACTCATCAAAAAAGCTTTGTGTGAATTACAAAAATTTAATTGTAATATTATCATCGATCAAGTTGGTCGAAATATTGTTGACTTAGATTACTTAAATTATTTACCAATTAATTTTTTAAAAATAGATAAAGAAAGAATTATTTCGATTAAAGAAAATAATGAAAATCAATATTTTATTAAAAGTTTACTGGGCATTTGCAAAGATAAAAAAATTAAAATTATTGCTAATGGAGTTAAAAGTAAAGAAGATTATGACTTTTTAAAAAATATAGGTGTTTTTATTACAGATTTCGACAGTTCTCATTAAATTATTGTATAAGTTTACTATTAATTGGTAGGACAAAATAATATACTATTGTGAAAATTTCATAAAGCTTGTTAATTATCAAGAATAACTATTAGGATGCAGTTCAGTTATGTTAAAAAAATTAAGAGGAATGTTTTCGAATGACCTTTCTATTGATTTGGGTACAGCAAATACCCTTATTTATGTTAAAGGTCAGGGAATTGTTTTAGATGAGCCATCAGTTGTTGCGATTCGTCAAGATAGGGCAGGAACCCCTAAAAGTGTTGCTGCAGTTGGGCAAGCTGCTAAGCTAATGTTAGGTAGAACGCCTGGGAATATTGCAGCAATTAGACCGATGAAAGATGGCGTTATTGCTGACTTTTATGTTACAGAAAAAATGTTGCAACACTTTATTAAACAAGTCCATGATAATAGCTTTTTGAGGCCCAGTCCTAGAGTATTAATTTGTGTTCCTTGCAGTTCAACTCAAGTAGAGAGAAGAGCAATTAGGGAGTCAGCGCAAGGTGCAGGTGCTAGAGAGGTTTATTTAATTGATGAACCGATGGCTGCAGCTATTGGCGCAGGACTACCAGTTTCGGAAGCTACAGGTTCAATGATTGTAGACATTGGAGGAGGAACTACAGAAGTTGCAGTAATCTCACTTAATGGCGTAGTGTATTCTTCATCTGTAAGAATTGGAGGAGATAGGTTTGATGAATCCATTATTAATTATGTAAGACGTAATTATGGAAGTTTGATAGGTGAAGCTACTGCTGAAAGAATTAAACACGAAATAGGTTCTGCTTACCCTGGAGATGAAGTTTTAGAAATTGAAGTTAGAGGTAGAAATTTAGCAGAAGGCGTGCCAAGAAGCTTTACTCTTAATTCAAATGAAATTTTAGAGGCGCTTCAAGAGCCCCTGACAGGAATTGTTTCTGCAGTTATGGTTGCTCTAGAACAATGTCCTCCAGAACTTGCATCTGATATTTCTGAGAGAGGAATGGTTCTGACCGGAGGTGGGGCTCTATTAAGAGATATTGATAGATTGCTAACAGAAGAAACAGGAATCCCTGTTGTTATAGCTGAAGAGCCATTGACTTGTGTGGCTAGAGGAGGAGGAAAAGCTCTTGAAATGATTGATACACATGGCGGTGATTTATTTACTGAAGAATAATGAGCACAATCACATGAAATTGCTTTTTACAAAGGGTCCTTCGTTATTAATACGGCTAATGGTAGCCGTATTATTATCTAGTATATTTATATTTTTAGATTCAAAAGTAGCACAATTTAAAATTGTCAAAAACTATTTAAATAACGCCGTTGAGCCAATTCAGATGTTAGCAAATACTCCATCTGAAATTACTTCATATGTTTATAATATATTCAAATCCAAAACTCAACTTATATCAGATAATACCTCACTTCGATTAAAGGTTTTAAAATTTAAAGCTAACGAAATTCAGATAAAAGCTTTAATAAATGAAAATAATCGATTAAGAAAAATTTTAGAGTCTAAAGAAAGACATCCCTATAAACAGACAATTGCAGAAGTAATGGATGTGACTTTTAACTCTTATGTAAAAAAAGTGCTAATTAATAAGGGAAGTAATGATGGTGTTTATGTAGGGCAAGCTGTTGTCAATTCTTTAGGAGTTGTGGGCCAAATAGTCAGCGTATCATTAAATACGAGTACTTTATTATTGTTAGATGATCCTAATAGTGCAATTCCAGCAGTAAATATCAGAAATGATATGAGAGTTATACTGTCAGGTTATGGCAAACAAAATATGTTACAAGTAAATAATGTGTTAGGTAACTCTGACATCAAGGTTGGAGATGAATTATATACATCAGGATTAGGGAATAAATATCCTAGGGGATATCCCATAGGACGAGTTATTTCAATTGGAAATCGAAACAATAAAGAGTTTGCTGACATTAAAGTTCAAACTTTTGTCCATTTTAATCGACTTCACTATGTTTTATTGCTTTGGAAAAGGGATTAAAGGATTCAATGAAGAAAAAGTCCAGTTTAAGTATTTTATACATTTATTTAACATTGATAATAGGGTTGCTTTTAGAGTCGACTCATTGGTCTAAAGATATTGCTGTATTTAAACCACATTGGTTGTTTTTAATATTTACTTATTGGGTATTAGCTTTGCCGCATAGAGTGAACGTATTATCAGGGTTGTTTTTTGGTTGTTTTTTAGATTTGCTTCTTGATTATCCATTAGGAACGAATGGATTTATTTTTTCATTATTAAGTTATTTTTTAGCCGTTAGATATCAAAGACTTAGAAATATAAGTATATGGAAGCAATCTATAGTTATATCAATTTTATGTTGCTTTGTTGTGTTAGGACAATACGTTATATTAGATGTTTTTAGCAAAAAAAGTATTTTATTCAATGATGAAACTTTTTATAAAGTTATAGTAGATTTTTGTTTATGGCCATTTATTTTTCTCTTTTTAAGAAATTTTCGACGAAAACTCTCAATAAGATAAGTGTCCTCAATAACTTTTAGGTATGAAATGACAATAGAACTTTTAATGAATATTACGCCTGGAGAAACTAGAGTTGCATTAGTTCAAAATAGTGATCTACAGGAAATTTATATTGAAAGAAATAAAAATGAAAATATTTTAAGTAGCATCTTTCTTGGTAAAGTTAATCGTGTACTACCAGGTATGCAGGCGGCTTTTATAGATATAGGTATGGATAAAGCAGCATTTTTACATGTCAAAGATATCAAGGTTAGAAACACCACGACCGATATAAACATAGTTGACTTATTAAATGTAGGTCAGAACATACTTGTCCAAGTGATAAAAGAACCAATTGGAAGTAAAGGCGCAAGATTAACAACAGATATTACGCTACCATCTAGATATTTAGTATTTTTGCCTGATGAGGAGCATACCGCAATCTCTCAAAGAATTAAAAATAAAGATGAGAGAGAGCGTTTGAAAAAGATAGCTTCAACGCATACAGATGAAATAGGAAGCTTTATTGTAAGGACAGCTGCAGAGGGTATTTCAGATGAGGAAATTAGTCAAGATGCAGTTTTTTTAAAACATTTGTGGAAAAAAATTTTAGAGAAAAAATCAAATCAAAAACCTAAAAGTCAACTTTATGGGGAAATCTCATTATCGTCAAGAATAATTCGTGATTTTGTAGGAACTGAAATAGACAAAGTATTGGTTGATTCTGAGTCTGAGTATTATAATTTATTAAACTTCAGTAAGGAATTAATACCCTACTTATCTGATAAGGTTGAGTTTTATAATTTTTCAAAACCCTTGTTTGATTTGTATGATATAGAAAATGAAATTCAATCAACTCTACAAAGTAAAGTTGATTTAAAATCAGGAGGCTACATTGTCATTGAGCAAACAGAAGCAATGACGACTATTGATATTAATACAGGAGCCTTTGTCGGAAAAAGGAATTTAGAAGAAACTATTTTTAATACAAATATTGAGTCAACTAAAGTTATTGCAAGGCAATTAAAGCTCCGTAATCTGGGAGGTATGATTTTAATTGATTTTATTGACATGAATGACCTCAAACATCGTGAAAGAGTCTTAGATGCACTTAAGAGTGAGTTAGATAAGGATAAAGTTAAAACGAATGTTTACGGATTTACTCAGTTAGGACTTGTTGAATTAACTCGAAAAAGAACTAAAGATAGCCTTGAAAAAATTATGACAGAGCCTTGTTCAACTTGTCTTGGAAGAGGCTACATTAAAACTGTTGAGACAGTTTGTTATGAAATCTATAGAGAAATAATTAGAGTAAATAATACATTTGATGCTGATTGTTTTTTAATTTATGTATCGAAAAATGTTGCAATTGCACTTCGTTCAGAGGAATTTGGTATCTTATCGCAATTAGAAATGGTAATAAATAAAGATATCAAAATCAAAACAGAAAATTTATATGGTCAGGAGCAATTTGATGTTGTTCTTATGTAAGGAAATAAGTTGAAAGCCGTAAGAGTATCAATATATTCATTTTTCTTTATTTTGTTTCTTTTTTTAATGACAAGCTTTTTTTGTTTAATGAATCCAAAGGTAATGCTTAAGGTAACCGAAGGTTATTTACAAGAACATTATCAGCTTACTGTTAATCATGGAAAGATTCATACAAGCTTTAAAGATTTTAGAATAGATTATTCTATCGAAAATTTGCATATTGAATCGAAGGGTGAAGTTAACGGTAACATTAAAAAAATCACTGCAAGTTTAGATATACTCCAATCAATTTCAAACTTAAAGCTTTTTTTTACAGATGTTATTATTTTTCAATCGAAAATTCAATCAGATGTCCAGATTAATAAAAATGACAGTAGTCTAGATTTGAATAGAATATCAACTTATCTTATTTTGGAAAAATTTTTAATTTCAGATTCAGAGTTTAAACTAAACAAAAAGAATATTTTTAAAATAGAAAAAATCTCAAGTCAATTAAACCAAGATAAATTATCGTTGAATTATGTGACTTACTTTAACAATACTTCATTAATTGGGGTTGGTGAAATTTATAGAAACAAATTTGGAACTGGCTTAAACGGAAACATAAAATTATATTGTAAGTCTCTAAATATAAATGAATTTTATGATTTATTTGGAATAGATAATAATGACAGTCCTATTACAGACTCAAATTTAAACTTCACATTAGATGCAAAATTTTTATCATCTAAGTTGGAGTTCATGACACTCATATTAGACAAAAAATCTGCGATAAATATTCGTAAACAAAATTATAAATTTTCTGGAAGAATAAACTACGAAAATCGAGAGTTCAAGTTCCACAATATTACTCTAAAAAAAGACTTGAATAAAATTGAATTACCAACTTTAAGTATTAGACAAAAAGAGAATCAGTCTATTTTTAAAGTCAGCAAAATTGATAGCTCCACTTTAATATCCTTAGGAAATATTATGTTTCCAAATAATCAATTTTTTCAACAAAAAATCACAGGTAGTATTTCTGAAATACAATTATTTTATAAAAAAAGCCATTATCATTTTTCATCGAAGATTGATGAAATTGAATTAAATAATAAAACCGTTCTAACTAATGTTAATATAGATAGTTATGGAACATTAAAAAAGGAAAGATACATTTATTCTTCAAAAACTCGGCGTTAAACTTCAATGAAAACTTTAAAAAAGATATCCACATAAAAAATAGTAACTTAGAGCTTAATTGGTCTAAAAATAAAGCTGAAACAATCTTTATTGAAAGCAAAAAAGGTTGGTTACATGATAAAAACATCTCAATTAAACCTCAATTTTATATCTCTTTTAAGAAAGGAGTTCCTGATAAATTAAAAATAAATACAAAAGTTTCATTAAAAGATATTTCAAAAATTAAAAGTTATCTTCCCAAAAAGCTTATATCAAAAACCTTATATAATTTTTTAAGTACACGAATCACTAAGGGTGAAGTGAAAGATGGCACTGTTCATTATGATGGTTACATTAAAGATTTCCCCTTTAAAGTTCCTAACGAAGGTCTTGAAGTAAAGCTTCCAATCCATAACTCGAACTTGATATTTGAACCTAAATGGCCTGAATTAATGGACTTAGATCTTCTTTTGAAATTTAAAAATAATGGTATGTATATAAGTACTAAAAATGCCATATTTTGTAATGAAGAGCCCACTCATTTAAGTGCTTCTATAAATAAATTATCTATAGATGGTAACTTAGATGTTCAATTTGGATTTAAAGAAAAGGCTCAAAAATTAATTTCGTGCCTTTCTAAAACTCCATTACATGATAAAATTGGAATGGTTTTTGAGAAGCTTCAACCTAAGGGAGTTTTGAAAGGTGATTTCGCGTTAAATTTTCCTCTTAAGAACTTTGATACTCATGCAAAGGGCACCATATACTTTGAAAATAATGTCTTTGAACCTGCATCTCTAAAAAATTATTTCATAATGAAGCTAAAATAAAAAAATTAATGGTTCTATTAATATTAATAATAGTACTGTAACATCGACCAACCTTTCATTTGATGTTTTTAATCAATTAAATAATATTTCCTTAAAAGGTTATGAATCTGGTAATAATTATAAATTAAAAATAAAAGGCTTAAGTCACGTTAGATTAAAGAACTTACTCAATATTAAAAACGTAAATTTAGATGGAAAAACTATTTTGAAATCAAATGTCGATCTAACCTTTAAGCCTAATAAAAAGTATGATTATGATGTTTCAGTTAATGGTGTTCTACATGATATGAGAACCAATTTGCCATTTCCTCTAGATACAAAACCACAAAAAAATAAATTAATGGTTTTTTTTAAAGGTTCGGACAAAAAAGATTTAATAAAGGCTAGATTTAATAATGTTGAATTAGGTGCTAGAAATGAAAACAGCTCATCAAAAAGCTCGTACTGGGAATATAGTATAAATAACTATGATAAAGAAAAAAAACTAGATTTATTGCAGTGGATTGACTCTTTTTCTGCGTTAAATACCGCTCATGCAACAAATAGTAATTCAGGGAATAAAGCTTATAAGTTTAATATTAAATTTAATAAATTATATCTAGGAAATACAATATGGAAGAATATTTCACTAGATAACGAAATTAAAAATAATAAGATAAAACTTCAACTAAAAGGTAAACAAATTAAAGGTTTTTTATTGTTAGATAACAATAATTTGATAGCTAACTTTGATAAAATATATGTACAGAGCGTTAAAAGTTCTAAAAAAGTAACTAATAAACCAAATGCTTTCTCAAGCATAGATGATAAGTCTGTTTTTAACAATTGGCTGAAATCTATTAGAGTGCAAGTAAATGATTTAAAATTTAATAAAGTGCAACTAGGTACACTTTTTACATTGATTGAGAAAAATGATTCCAAAATATCGATGCCTGTTCTATCGCTCTTTAATAATAATAATTATGTTAAAGCCTCTGGTTTATGGACAAAAAGCAAAGGTAACTTTAAAACTAAACTTGATATTTCTGCAAAATCTAAGAATATTGATCAAGTTTTAAAAAATATCTTATCTAATTATCCTCTTAGAGATCAAAACATTTCAGGGAATTTATCTTTAAATTGGTTAGGCTCTCCTTTTAATCCTCAATTGGGTACCTTAAATGGAACTTCTAACTTAATTAGTAATAATGGCAAAATAATTGATTTAAACTCTCAGGTGAATATATTAAGCTTTTTAAGCGTGCAATCACTTTTAATTAAAATTCAAGATGGAATGAAAGGAGATTTCTCTGGTGGTTTGAATTATGATAAAATTGAGATTAGATCTTTAATTAAAAATGGAACTATTTTCATTAATAAGGCTCAAATGAGCTCACCAAATTTAAATTTATCTTTAAATGGAAAGGTAGACCTTTACCGAAAAAAGTTGATTTAAAAGCGGTAGCGAAACCAAGTATTTTAGGAATTATACCAACTGCAGGCATATATTTGGGATTTCAAACATTAATTACATCAATTAACCCGTGGGTTGGGGCAGGTACATTTATTTTGGCAGCCCCTTTTATTGACGAGTATAATACTCAAAGATATTTGATTAAAGGACCATTGAATGATCCGAAAATAATAGAAAATTAATTTTCGTAACTTTTTAGAAAGTCCAAAATTTTTTGTTTGTTTTGTGCAGAGGATTCTTCAGTTGCACTCCTATAAATTCTAAACAGTTGTCTCAGGCGCTTTTTATCCAAATTTGGAACACTCTTTTCTAACTTAGACATTTCATCTTCTAAGTTATTGTTCAAACTGTTAAACAAAGTATCTAATATGTTTCTTTTTTTTTCAATAACTTTTTGAGGGTTAGTAATTAAATCATATTGTTTAGCGATATCTTCGAAATTATCGATGTTCCTCAAAACCTTTCCAATATATTGTAGTTGGCGTCGTCTAGCTTCATGCTTAAAATTTCTTAGCTTAATAATTTCGTTATAGAGTTCATCACTTAACTTCATCTTTTGTATGTTTTTTAAACTCAATTGGGAAATTTTCTCACCTAGATTTTGAATCTCAAGCATATCTCGCTTAAGTTCAGATTTACTGACATAAATTATTTCATCATCTAGATTTTCGGTTGTATTATTCATGAATAGTTTCCAATTATTAATGATTATTATACCCCTAAGTATAGGGGAGCTTTTCTTTAAAAGAAAAGCTTTTAATTTTTATACAATTGAAGCAAAAACTTTTTTTATGTGATCTTCAATAATCTGTATAAAAGAACCTTTTTTAACATCATCAAGTGCAATTAAATTCACTTTTTTCAACTTATCACCATTAAGTTTAATTGAAATACTACCGATAATTTCTCCTTTTCTTATTGGAGCTTCAAGATTTGGATTGATTTTAGCAACAGACTCAATCTTCCCATGATAATTTCTTGGTAGTGAAATATTTACGTCATGATTAACACCAACATTAAGTTGATTTTTATCACCAAACCAAACTTTGACCTGCTCGATTTTATTGTGTTTTTTAAAAATAGTTTTTGTTGAAAAAAAGTTAAATCCATAACTTAATAATGATTTACTCAAAGAAGCAACTTCGTTATCAGACTTGGCTCCTAGTACAACAGCAATAAGTCTTTGATTGTTTTGTTTTGCTGAACTAACTAATGAAAACCCTGCCGCTCCAGTACTACCTGTCTTCATCCCATCTGCATATTTGTAAATAAAAAGAAGTCTATTAAAGTTGGGTTGTTTTATGCCATTATAGGTAAAATATTTTTGCCCAAACCAGCTATAATATTCTGGGTATTCAGTTATTATACCCTTAGCTAATTTACTTAAATCTAGCGCGGTAGAAAAGTGCGCTGGTGCAGGTAAGCCCATTACATCACTAAAGTGAGTATTGTTCATTTTTAGGTGTTTCAAAGATTGGTTCATTAAAGATACTGTAGTCGACTGAGAGCCACTAAGATAATTGGCTAAGGTTACTGCAGCGTCATTTCCAGAATCAACAATAATACCTTGTATTAATTGTTTCACGGGTACAGATGTTCCTGGTTTTAAAAACATTCTAGACCCACCCGTAGCCCATGCTTCTTTGGGAACAATTACTTGGTCATCTAAATGAATTCGACCAGACTTTAACTGTTTTTGAGCAACATAAAGTAACATCAATTTTGTTATACTAGCTGGAGCTAATCGTAAATTTGCATTTTTAGCTGCCAGTATGTCACCATTCTCTTCATTAACTAGAATATAGGCTCTAGCATCAAGCTCTGGTTGAGATGGAATCATAGTACTCCATTTTTTAGATAGAACAGTAGGAGTATCATTAGGACCACCAAGAAAGGCTGGAGCCTTTGGAACTTGAATGTCTTCAGGAATTTTTGCATTCACATCTACTGATCCAAATTTATTCAGTGGAGGGTTTGCAGTATAATGTTCAAAAGAAAAGTAACTTTTATTTGTAGAGGGGATATTATCTGCATACAACATATGTGTAAAGAGGAAAGGTAGTGCAACGAGTGTTTTTTTGATCATGTGTTTCATATTATTGGTTAAATTAAATCATAATTGAGATAGCATATCATAACATATATTTTTTAAAACACTTTTGAATCATTTAAACTTTTATAGAATGTATTATTTTTAAGTTCTTCTCATGCTTTAATAATAATTTTCCGATTCTTTCAGCAACAAACACAGATCTATGTTTTCCTCCAGTACAACCAATAGATATAGTAAGGTAGCTTCTATTATTGCTTTTTAACTTAGGTAACCAACTATTAATTAAGTTATAAATTTGAAGAATTGTATGGTCAACTTCAGGTAACTTATTAAAAAAATTGATTACGGGTTCGTCTAAGCCTGAGAATTTTTTTAAATGGGACACCCAATATGGATTTGGTAAAAATCTTACGTCAAATACATAATCTGAATCTTTTGGGATACCGTATTTAAAACCAAATGATTGGACAGTTATTAACATCGGTTTATGTTTTGAGTTGACTATTTTACTGCATATTAAATCACTTAATTCATATATTGATAAATGGGTTGTATCAATAATCGCATTAGCAAATTTTTTTAGAGTAAGAAGACTTTTATCTTCCTCAAGAATACTATCGTACAAGCTCAATTTTTTTTTTGATAAGGGATGTGAACGCTTTGTTTCACTATATCGAGTTAGGATTTTCTCATTTGATGCATCTAAAAAAAAAGTTTGAATATTTATTTCTTTTGTAAAAGATGAAAACATATTTTCAACTTCACGAGGACCTTTTGAAATGTTTCTTATATCTAAACTGATTGCTATGTTATTTTCTGAATGAGAAAGATCCTTTACGACATTTTGAATGAGTGATATTGGAAGATTATCTATACAATAAAAACCAAGATCTTCAAGTGTCTTGAGTGCAACTGACTTCCCTGCTCCAGATTTTCCTGTAATTATAATGAGGCGCATTCTAATTCCCTTTAAAAGTAAGTTTATAATTTTTCTTTCGCATGCTTGATGATAAAAATCCCATTTCTTCTCTGTATTTTGCTACAGTTCTTCTCGCTACTTTAAGCCCCTGTTTGTTTAGAATTGAAGATATTTGAATATCACTAAAAGGTTTATCGTGATTTTCAGTGTTAATTATTTTTTTGATAAATGACTTAATCACTATAGAAGAACAATTTCCACCTCCTAGCGTTCTAACTTTGCTCGAAAAAAATATTTTAGTTCAAAATACCTCTAGGAGTTTGTATAAATTTATTAGTAGTAATTCTTGATATTGTTGATTCATGCATGTTAAGTCTTTGAGCAATATCATTCAATATCATTGGTCTCATAGCCTCTTCACCATGTTCAAAAAAACCAGCTTGAAATTCAAAAATGGATTTTGCAACTTGAAGAAGAGTATTATTTCGCATATCAAGGCTTTTAATAAACCATTTAGCTTTTTGAAGATTATCTTTTAAATACTCGTATTGCTCAGTATTTTCTTTATGCATAAACGATAAATAGTTTTCATTTATCTTTAGAGAGGGGATTGTTTCCTTATTGATAAAAAAATACCAATCATTATTTGATTTTTTAAGAGTGACGTCAGCTGTTATATATGAATTTGTGGTATCAGTAGAAACTAAAAAACTTGTATTAGGCTTATATGATAAGGTTTCAAAAATTGATAATATTTCTCGGGATTCTTTGAGCGTAAGATTGTAATCTGACATTAAAAAATTGATGTCAATTTTATTTAACTCTCTAAACTCTCTTAGAATTAGTTCTTTTAAAAAATCTTTTGTTTTATTGGTGCAACTTATCAGATCTATTTGAAAAAAAAGAAATTCAATTGGAGATGATGTTCCGGAACCTAATGGTTCAAAGTGTTTTATTTTTTCCAACACATTTAAGATAAATTGTTCATTAAACTTTTTATGATTAATTATTCTCACAATTTCTTGGACTTCAATTTTGAGAAATGCATCATCATCAATATTGTCAATAATTATTTGTGCGGCAATTAATTCATCTTCTGAAAATGATGATAAATTAGCTTGCCACAATAAATATTCGTTAATATTTAATTGTTGCTTTTGTTGATACTTATAATCAGAATCGATTTGCTCAATGTTTTTTGTGTTTGGAGATTGTTGGAAGTTTTCATTAAAATTAAGTTCTTCTATTACTTCATGAGAGCTATCTTTCGTTAGTGAAATATCCTGAGATGCTTGATTTTCGTTTAGTTCAAGTAGTGGATTAGATTCATATATTGACTGAATTTCATTAATTAGTTCCACTTTTGATAACTGCATTAACTTAATAGCTAATTGCAGTTGGGGAGTCATAGTAATTTTTTGATTTAATTTTAAATTAATAGTGTTTTTCATTTATTATTACTCCCTTTCTATAAACAATAGTCTTTAAACTGAGAAATGATCTCCAAGGTAAACTTTTCTAACACTTTCATTATTTAGAATATCATCAGGAGAGCCTGAAGCGATTATATGACCAGAACTAAGTATGCATGCTCTTTCACATACATCAAGAGTTTCTCTTACATTATGATCTGTAATCAAAACACCTATACCTCTTTCTTTTAAATGTGAAATATGTTTTTTTATATCTATAACAGATATAGGATCAACACCAGCAAAAGGCTCATCGAGCAAAATAAACTTCGGATCCGTTGCAAGAGCTCTAGCTATTTCAACTCGTCTCCTTTCTCCACCAGATAAAGATATACCCATACTATCAATAATATGTGTAATGTTAAATTCTTCCAGTAAATCATGACACTTTTTTAATCGTTGTTTTTTTGATAAAGCAGGGATTGTTTCTAAAACTGCTAATATATTCTGTTTAACTGTTAATTTTCTAAATATAGAGTTTTCTTGGGGTAGGTAACCTAAACCTGCTCGTGCTCTTAAATTCATTGGTTTGTCTGATATATTTTTGCCATCAAGTAAAATCGCACCTGAATCACTTTGTACTAGACCTATAATCATATAGAATGCTGTTGTTTTACCAGCACCATTAGGGCCTAGAAGACCAATAACCTCACCCGTTGAAACTTCAACATTAAAGTCCGAAACAACGGTTCTTTTTTTATAGGATTTTTTAGATTTTGTACTTTTAAAGTTGACATCTCTATTTCTTCTTATTTTCTTCTGGGACATATATTGTTATAACTTTTGAATCCTTTGAACCAAATGCTTGACTATTTTTAGTTAAAGTATTGTAAATAATTTTGTTCCCAGCAACTGAATTTGAACCTTTAATTAATTCGGCTTTTCCAATCATTATGATAGTGTTTTTTTGTTGATCCCATTCAATGTGTTTCGCTTTTCCTACTCTTTTTAGCCCTGATTCATCTTTATCAGTATATACGGCAGGATGTCCATATGCCTGGATGAGAAAAAAGTCTTTTTTTGTGAGCTTTTAGTTAAAATCTTTTTGATGGTTACTTTATCAGCTTCTAATTTTCTAGTTCCTTGAGTAACTACGACATCTCCAGTGAATATAGATATGTTTTTTATACCATCCACTGACTGTTGAGATGCTGATACATTTATGGGCTTTTGTGAGTCGTTATCTAAAGCAAATAAAGAGCTGCTAAATAAAATTAAACTAATTAATATTCTGTTCATAAGTTCCTTTTGCATCTTCTAAAATTGTAGCTGTTTTATTGTTAAAATTTCCTTTAACACCTGTCCCAGAATTTATAAAGTTTTGGCCATATATTTTCACAAAGTCAGATGAGTAAAAATTAGAGTTTTTAGTGTTGTACTGTAGACTATTTGTGGTTATTTTTTTTAATTGGGAGTCGTACCCTAACAGAACGACATTCTTTCTAAGCAATAGTAAACCATCATTATCAAGTATACCTACATCACTGCTCATGTACCACTCTTTTTGAAGCTCTTTAGAGTTTAAATTCCAAACGCTTAATTTAGGATCATAATAAAAAGATTTTTTATTTTCTCCATTATAAGTAACATGATCAGCTACTAAAGTCTTAGATAGTTTTCCATTTTTAGTATATTCATTTAGCACTATATTACTTGCAGATGCTTTGCTACTGTATTCCTTTTTTATGGACTCATTAATCAAGCTTATCTGTATTGCCCAGTAACCCAAGAAAATAAAAATAACTAAATAGAAAAAATATAAACAAAATTTTTTAATCATACGTTATATCATTCATTTTTCATAAAACTTATTTTACTACTTTTATCAATAAAGTGTAATTTTTTTGTGATGATTTTTTGTAAAACTATACAATAACTTTTTTTTTGATTATATTGAAAACAAGGTTCTGAAATTTTATAAGCAATGATAAATAATCGTAGTGCAAATATATTGGTAGATATTCAAAAGTTAAGTTTCTCATATGAAAGCAAAAAAATATTTGAAGATTTAAACTTAAGAATTGAGAGGGGGAAAATAACCTCTATAATTGGTCAATCAGGTATAGGGAAGACAACACTATTAAAGTTGATTGCGGGAATTTATAAACCTGATACAGGTTCTATAGCGGTCTTTCAAAAAAATTTAAGTAACATTTCTTCAAAAGAGTTATTCAAAATTAGAAAAAAAATGGGATTACTTTTTCAATCTGGCGCGTTGTTTAGTGATTATTGCGTGTATGAAAATGTCGCTTATCCTTTAAAAGAAATAACGAACGACAAAGATATTATTGACTTAAAAGTAAAAGAAATATTGTATTCGGTTGGATTAGAGTTTGCTACAAAAAAATATCCTTCGGAACTTTCTGGGGGAATGCAGAGGCGTGTTGCATTGGCTAGGGCTCTTGTTACAAGGCCAAGTTTAATGATGTATGATGAGCCTTTTGTGGGACAAGACCCAATCACTAAATCTAGTTTACTTGAGTTAATTAAAAAATTTAATAATGAATACAACATTACATCGATTATTGTATCTCATGATGTCGATGAAGTGATGTCTTTGTCGGATAAAGTTTGTATGGTTTATAAAAATGAAATAATTGCATCAGGCACGCCTTGTGAACTAAAGCAAAGTAATAACCCCATAGTTAAACAATTTTTAACAGGATCAATTGATGGACCTATTCCCCTTAATTATTCGTAGAAAAAGATTTTATTATGAAAAATGTTAATTTAATATGCTTAGTTGGTTATAAGTTCTTGAACTGGGTATGTTCGATGGGTAAAGCATTTATGTTGTTGTTTGATGTGTTACTGAGTCGACCAGAATTTAAAAAAAATTACTCTATTGTCTTAAAAGAAATTTATAAGTCAGGGATTCTTTCATTACCTATCATTGTTGTTTCTGCTATTTTTATTGGTATGGTGATCAGTTTTCAAGGATATGTTATACTGGTTAACTTTGGTGCTGAAAGTAGTCTCGGCCAATTAATTTCTCTTTCCTTGTTAAGAGAACTTGGTCCGGTTATTACCGCATTACTTTTTATTGGAAGGGCTTGTACATCAATTACAGCAGAAATTGGTCTAATGAAAGCAACTGAACAATTATCAAGTCTTGAAGTTATGGGCATTAATCCATTAAAAAGAGTTATATCTCCAAGATTTTGGTCCTGTTTAATTGCAGTTCCAATTCTAACACTAATTTTTGTGGTAATTGGAGTTTGGGGAGGTTATATTGTTGCTGTATATTGGAATGGGGTCAACGGAGGTGAGTTTTTGTCTTCAGTTCAGGATTCTATAAATTTGAAGTATGATGTTTTGAATTGTATTATCAAATCTTTTATGTTTGCTCTAGTAGGTACTTTATCAAGCTTATATCATGGTTATTATGCTAAGCCAACTCCAGATGGTTTGGGTTCAGCAACCACAAAAGCTGTTGTTCAAGGTTCTTTGTTAGTATTAGGTATGGACTTCATATTAACATTCATTATGTTTGGAAATTAATATGCAAAATCATTTGAAATTACATTTTTGGGTCGGATTGTTTGTTTGTTTTGGGTTATCTGCATTGTTAATTTTGACTTTTAAACTCTCAAATAATAATGCTTTTTCGACAGAGCCACAGATAACCCTGCATGCAAACTTTGATAACATCGGTAGTTTAAAAGTTCGAGCTCCAGTTAAAATTGGTGGTGTTGTTGTGGGTGAGGTGACTTCTATAAATATAGATCCTAAAACATTCATACCAGAGGTAAGCTTTACAATAGAAAAAAAAATGCACTTACCTAATTCGTCATCGGCGTCTATTCTAACATCTGGTTTATTGGGTGCTCAATATTTAGCAATTACTCCTGGCTTTTCAGATGAAAACACTGAAATTTTGAAGAATGGTGCTTATATTGAAGACACGAAATCTGCATTAATTTTAGAGGATTTAATAGGTAAGATTTTATATAATATTAACTCTAAATAATTTGAAGGATTGATCTATGTTTAAGTTTAAAAATTTTTTGTATATTTGCTGTTTGTTCATTTTTTCATTCTCAGCTTGGTCTCAAAAAGTTAATCAGGCCAACCCGAATGAAATGATTAAGGGTATTTCTGTTAATTTATTTTCAAAAATTAAAAGTAATCAAGTACAAATTAAAAGTAACCCTAATACCCTTAAAAATATTGTTCGTACTGAACTACTTCCATATGTAAATGTTACTTATTCTGCATATAAAGCTTTAGGCCCCAAACTTCGTCAAACAACAAAAGAAGAAAGAAAAAGGTATGTCAATGCATTCTCAAATTATTTAGTAACTCAATTTGCTCAAATTTTAACTCAGTATAATAAGCAAAAAGTAAAAATTATAAACTCACCAGTACCATCAAATAAATCAATTACTAAAGTTTTAGCAGTGATTTCAGATGCAAATTCTCCAAAAATAAATATATATTTTGTCCTTAGATGGAATCCAAAATTCAAAAAATGGGAAGCTTTTGATATGATAGCTGAGGGAATTAGTTTAATTTCAACAAAACAAAATGAGTGGTCTGGTTTAATAAGAAATAAAGGAATAAATGGCTTAATCCAGTTTTTAAATAGTCAAGCAAAAGCTAATATAAAGCTTACAAAAAAATAGTCATTTTAAGAAAGTGGAGTATAAATGTTAGATATCAGTATTATCGAAAATGCAATAAAAGAAAAAATTAATACTTTTGAAGTGCGCGTGAAAAATGAGGGAAGTCATTACGAAATTATAGTTGTAAGTAATGACTTTTCTGACCTTACGCCTGTAAAGAAACAACAATTAGTTTATGGACCTTTGACAGAGTTTATTTCTACAAATGATATCCATGCGGTGACTATTAAAACATTCACTCTGAAAGAGTGGGAATTGCAAAAGAAACTTTTATAAAAGTAGGTTATTCAATGGATAAATTTAGAATAGAAGGAAATGGTCCCTTAGTAGGGGAAGTTGTTATATCTGGTGCAAAAAATGCAGCACTTCCAATAATTTTTGCTTCTTTATTAGCGGAAAACCCTGTCATTTTAAAAAATGTTCCTCGATTACGGGATATAGATACTTCGTTAGAGCTGCTGAAAACATTGGGTTCTAAAGTTTCTTTTTTAGACAATGAATTATACATAGATAATTCAAATGTTAAAGAGTTTTGTGCACCATATGATTTAGTTAAAACAATGAGAGCATCGATATGGGTTCTTGCTCCTCTTGTAGCAAGATTTGGTAGAGGTGAAGTTTCGCTACCTGGAGGATGCGCTATTGGCGCAAGGCCAGTCGATCTTCACTTAAAAGGCCTTGAGCAATTGGGTGCTAAAATTAAATTAAATGATGGTTATGTATCAGCCAAAACAGAAGGTCAATTACATGGAAGTCGAATTGTTATTGACAAAGTTAGTGTTGGTGCCACTGTTTCAATCATGACAGCTGCAGTTTTAGCAAGAGGGAAGACTCTAATTGAAAATGCAGCAAAGGAACCTGAAATTGTTGATACCGCAAACTTTTTAAATACTCTAGGTGCAAAAATCATTGGTGCGGGTACAGATACCATTGAGGTGGAAGGTGTCCAGAATTTGAAAGGTGGTGAGTACTCAATTTTACCAGATAGAATAGAAACAGGAACTTTCTTGGTTGCTGCAGCGGTATCAAAAGGTAAAGTAAAATGCTTGAATACTGATCCTAGAAATTTAGATATTGTTATTTCTAAATTAGAAGAAGCAGGAGCTAAGGTTGAATCGGGCAATGACTGGATTAGCCTAGATATGGAAGATAGGAAATTGAAAGCAGTTAATATTACGACGGCACCTCACCCAGGATTTCCAACTGATATGCAGGCTCAATTCACATTATTGAATATTTTGGCTTCAGGTACTGGTATTATAACCGAGACGATTTTTGAAAACAGATTTATGCATGTACCTGAATTAATTCGTATGGGAGCAGTTGCTGAAATTGAGGGAAATACCCTTATTTGTAAAGATACCTTGGAATTAAGTGGTGCATCAGTAATGGCGACTGATTTAAGAGCATCAATCACATTGGTATTAGCTGCTTCAATAGCTTCTGGCATCACCATTGTTGATCGTATTTATCATATTGATAGAGGTTATGAAAATATTGATAATAAACTCAGGCAATTAGGTGTAAATATTGAAAGAATAAAATAATAAGTAGTAGAATAGAACTAAAAAATCTTAATTTTTTAGTTCTTCTACATTGACGTGTACTGAAATAATTTTATTTTTTCTTAAAATCTTAAATATAGCAGTGGAATCTGGCTTTAATTCAGCGATAGCTTCGCTGATATTTTTATTTGATGTTGGTTTTTCATTATTTATTTGAATAATTATATCGCCACTTTTTATTCCCGATTTTTCTGCAGGTGATCCTTTAGCTACGGCTCTTACCAATAAGCCAAATATTTTATAATTTTTATTTTTTGTTTGGTAAAGATTAGGCATAATAGTATCACCAGTAATGCCGACATATCCTCTAATCACTTTTCCATTTTTAATAATTTCATTTGTGAGTTTAATTGCTTGAGAATAAGGAATAACAAAAGAAATACCCTCAGTAGTCACTTTTGCATTGTTTTGAAAAACTGAAGAATTAAGACCAACGAACTCTCCTCTAGAGTTTATTAATGCTCCCCCAGAGTTTCCTGCATTAATTGCCGCATCCGTTTGGATATATTGATTTCTTGAGTTTGGTTGAATATTATATTTTCCTATTGCAGATATTATTCCTTGTGAAACAGATTGCCCGAGTCCATAAGGATTGCCTATGGCCAAAACCAAATCACCAACCTTTGGTTTATATTTATAATTTACTGTAATTATGGGTAAATTGCTTGCGTCTATTTTTAAAACTGCAATATCAGAAATAGTGTCTTTACCAATTACCTTAGCAGGTAAAAGTTGTCCATTTGAAAGCATTACTCTAATTGCGGTGGATCCTTGAATAACATGCTCATTAGTTAGTATGTAACCAGTAGACTGTATAATTACGCCTGAGCCAAGACTTGAATTATTAAGCGTGGATTTTCGTGTATTATTAGCCTGTAAACTAAATATGCTTACCACTGCAGGAGCAGCTTTGTTTACAGCTTGGTTGTAACTTATAACACTAGACTCTTGATGGAATAAGGAACTGAATTTCCCTGATCTAATATTAGGAAAAAAAACCAGGAGCAATACTGCTATAATAATCCCGAAAACAACTGTTTTTACATATTTCAAAGTATTATATTTTCCTATTTCAAAAAAGTTAGAGCACATAATTCTCAGTGCTCTAACCTTAAATAAGGCAAATTACTTCATTATAATGAATAATGTCGCATTTTGTCTTTTTATGTGAAGTGCAATGATATCATTTTTATGTTTTGAAAGTTCTTTTTCTAGTTCTTTTTTATTATTTATTTTTATTTTGTTCAAACCGATGATAATATCATTTTGTCTTAGGCCGTATCGGTATGCTGAAGAGTCTTTTGTAATATCGACAACTTTAATTCCGCTATTTATATCTTGTAAAGTGGTTCCATTTAAAACTTTGTTGATTTCCTTTGTTTCTGCATCTGGAATGCCTTTTGCGGATTCTAGAGTTACTTTAACATTGAGATTTTTGCCATTCCTAAGTATTCCTAATGTTATGGTTTTATCTATTCCCATAGTACCTATATTTGCACGAAGCTGCGCGAACGTATTAATTTTTTTATTGTCTAGGGATGTAATAATATCACCCGGCTTTAGTCCTGCTTTAGAGGCTGCGGAGTCAGGTAAAACTTGACTAATAAATGCGCCGTGATTAGTGTTGTAATCAAAGGCTTTTGCTAAGTCTGCAGTTAATTCACTTCCAATGATACCAAGAACAGCTCTTCTGACTTTCCCATATTTTACTATTTGATTTACTAAGTTTTTAACCATATTGGAGGGAATGGCGAAGCCTATTCCTACATTACCACCATTAGGTCCTACAATAGCAGTATTAATTCCAATCAGTTGACCATTTAAATTAACTAGTGCGCCACCTGAATTTCCGGTATTAATTGCAGCATCAGTCTGAATAAAACTTTCATAATTTTCAAGGTTTAATCCACTTCTACCCAGTGCAGAGATTATACCAGAGGTTACAGTTTCACCAAGGCCAAAAGGATTGCCAATAGCAACCACAAAATCACCAACTTGCAGATTATCCGAATTTGCAAGAGGTATTTGAGACAAATCTTTGGTGTTATCTAATTGGAGCAAAGCTATATCTGACATTTCATCATCACCCATTAGCTTTGCTTTTATTTCTCTACCATCATTTAATGCTACTGTTATTTTATCGGCATCTTTAATTACATGATAGTTTGTGACTACATAACCTTTTTCTGCATTTATGATGACACCTGAACCAAGAGCAGCAAAAGGTTGCTCAGTAGCCTGATCTTTGGGAAAGTTAGGTCCAAAAAAATGCTTAAACTGTTCAGGGATATTATCAGGTAATTTAGACTTTGTTATTTTTTTTCCTTCAACTGCTATACTTACTACGGCAGGTGTTACTGTTTTTAACATTGGAGCAAGACTCTGTGTATTGGAATCTTTTATTAATATTGAAGCATTTGAAAAGCTTGGGATTATGCAAAGTAACATAAGTATAATACTAAATGATAATGTTAATTTTTTTTTGAACATAATAATGATGACTCCGTTCCTAATTTTATAAATTATAAGTTTGTATTAATTTGTGTTTAATTATCTTTATTTAAACTCTCTAACAAATGAAAATTTGAATCAATGAGATAATTTGAGCTATTTGTCATATGTGAATTTAATTTATTACAGTCTTTAGATATTTGATTTATTAATTTCGTTGTGCATGAAAAGTGATCAGCAACATCCTGTTTATATTGTTCCATCTCATGCTTTACAACTCTGAGCTCTTCCTTTAGTGCTTTGCTGGATTTATTTTTAGAGGAAATGATTGAAAATGTAAAATATCCAAAAACAAATCCTATTATAAAAATTATTAAAATTTGTACTATTAGCATTTCAAAATCCTTTTTATTATTCTTTTTCTCTATATAATAAATTGTGTGTTAATATAATACAATTTAAAAGTAAAGTTATATGATAATAAAGCAAAAATATCTGGATCTTATCAAACAAGGAAAGATACAAAGTGATGATGCGCAGTTGAAAGTTGTATCGTACCTAGAACAATTATATCATTCTTTAAACGAGAAAAATAAACAAAATAAAAAAAAAATCATTAGATTATCCTCTTTTTTCGATTTACAACGCAAAAAAAATAATATAAACAAAATAAAAAGTATTTATATTTGGGGAGGTGTTGGGCGAGGTAAAACTTTTTTAATGGATTTAGCCTATTCCTGCTTTCATGATAGAGCTAAGAGGTATCACTTTCATGAATTTATGCAATATATCCACAAAGAATTACAAAAAATTACTGACCATGAGAACCCATTATCTTTAGTAGCAAAAAAAATAAAAAAAGATGTGGATATAATTTTTTTTGACGAATTTTTTATCGTTGATATTGGGGATGCAATGATTATGTACGCGTTAATTGAGAATTTGTTTTTAGAAAATATTGTATTGGTATTCACTTCTAATTTTTACCCTGATAATTTATATAAAAATGGCTTGCAAAGAGCAAGATTTATTCCATGTATTGAGTTAATTAAAAAAAATTGTCATATAGTAAATTTAGACTCCCCAAAGGATTATAGGCTACTATTTGAAGGTAAAACTAAAACATTTTTTTATCCTATGAATGAGGAGCTAGAAAAGTCTTTTGAACTTTTTTATTTCTCATTAAGCAAAAGTAAAGTGTATTCAAATGATAATATTATTATTAATAACCGACCTATAGAATGCACTTATTTTAATGAAAGTAATTTATACATTAGTTTTCACTCATTATTTTTTACAAATAGAAGCCAAATAGATTACATTGAAATTGCGAAGAAATTTTCACATATCTTTTTGTATGATGTTTCAACTCTAGATGATCAATGTCAGGATGTGGTTAGAAGATTTATAAGTTTTATTGATATCATGTATGATGAAAAGATTAATCTTTTTATGCTTTCTAATGTTCAGTTACAGAAAATTTATCAAGGAAAGCGGTTGAATTTTGAATTTCAACGGTGCTTATCAAGATTAAATCAAATGATGAAATAAAAAAATAGTGATTTTTTATAATTTTTAAGTATAATACCTAAACCCACTTATTCCTGAATAACTTTTTAGGTTATTAGGCACTGTGTATTCGAAGGGATATATTTTGTCTTTGGTAAGAGCTGAAGCTCTTTTTTTATTATTAAATTATGGGTAAAGTTGGCATGAAAACATTTGTTGCTAAACCAGAATCAGTTAAACGTGAATGGTATGTTGTAGATGCTGAGGGTAAAACTCTTGGTAGACTTGCAACGGAAATCGCGTCTCGTTTAAGAGGCAAACATAAACCTGAATACACACCTCATGTGGACACAGGTGATTATATTGTTGTTATAAATGCAGACAAAGTAAATGTTACAGGTAAGAAACGTACTGATAAAATATATTATCATCATACCGGTTACATTGGTGGAATAAAGTCTATTAGCTTTGACAAGCTTCTAGATAAAAAACCAGAAATGATTATAGAAAATGCTGTAAAAGGCATGCTTCCTAAAGGACCACTTGGAAGATCTATGTATCGTAAATTAAAAGTCTATGCAGGTTCTGAACATAATCATGTTGCTCAGCAACCACAAGTATTAGACATCTAATTGGGAGCATTTATAAATGGCAAATAATCAATATTATGGAACAGGTAGAAGAAAAAGTTCTGCTGCTAGAGTTTTTATTAAACCAGGTAATGGAAACATTATTATAAATAAAAAAACTCTTGAGGAATACTTTGGTCGAGAAACTGCTAGAATGGTTGTTAAACAACCTTTAGAGTTATTAGATATGACTGAGAAACTCGATCTTTATATTACTGTTAAAGGTGGTGGTATAACTGGACAATCAGGTGCTATTCGTCATGGTATTACTAGAGCTCTTATGGAGTATGATGAAACATTACGTCCAACTTTAAGAGAAGCAGGCTTTGTTACTCGTGATGCAAGAAAAGTTGAAAGAAAGAAAGTTGGTTTGAGAAAAGCAAGAAGAAAACCACAATTTTCAAAAAGATAACTTTTCACAAAAAAGACTCAATTTGGGTCTTTTTTTTTCGCTATTATATCTCAATATCTCAATATCTCAATATCTCAATATCTCAATATCTCAATATCTCAATATCTCAATATCTCAATATTTCTGAAATCTGCAAATGATTTGTTTCCTATTAAAAAACTCTTTTATTAGTTATGTATCTCAAAAAAAATTAAAATTTTTGTTAAAATTTTTAATTTTTCATAATAATTATTTAGAGGTAATTTTATAAATTGGGTAAAGCTTAATGACTCAAAAAAAAGAAATAGACCTAGGTAGGAGAAAGTTTCTCACTATTTCAACTAGTTTACTCGGTATTATAGGCCTTGGCTCTGTTATTATCCCTTTTCTAAAATCATGGAATCCAAGCGCAAAAGCAAAAGCTGCAGGTGCTCCTGTAAAAGTTGATATATCCAATTTAGAGGAGGGTGCTATGATTAGAGTCGAGTGGAGGGGTAAACCTGTTTGGGTAGTTAAAAGAAATAAACAAACATTGGATCAATTAAACTTAATTATTCAACAAAATAAGTTACAAGATCCAGAGTCAGCAGAGCCCCAACAACCTCTTTATGCACAAAATAAATTTAGATCAATTAGGCCTGAAATTTTAGTTGCTGTTGGAATTTGTACCCATTTAGGATGTTCGCCAACTTATTTATCGGAAAAATTTCAAGTTCAGGTGAAGGGGATTAAATCAGGTTTTTTTTGTCCCTGTCATGGTTCGAAATTTGATATGGCAGGAAGAGTTTTTAACAATGTACCAGCGCCGTTAAATCTAGTTATTCCGCCTCACATGTATTTAGATGAAAATACAATTTTAATTGGTGAAGATGAAGGAACAAACGTATGAGTAAATTCCTTAACTGGATTGATGAAAGGTTACCAATTGTAGATGCTTATAAAAAACACTTATCTCAGTATCCGATGCCTAAGAACTTTAATTTTCTATATGTTTTCGGTGCGTTAGGGGTTTTAGTCTTGCTTAATCAACTCATTACGGGTATTTGGTTAACAATGAATTATATACCCTCAGCAGAACAAGCTTTTGCTTCTGTAGAATTTATTATGAGAGATGTAGAATACGGTTGGTTAATTAGATATATGCATTCAACTGGAGCTTCTGCCTTTTTTGTTGTGATTTATTTGCATATGTTTAAAGCAATTATTTACGGATCTTACAAAAATCCTAGAGAATTACTTTGGCTTTTTGGAATGTTCATTTTTGTGATTTTAATGGCTGAGGCATTTATGGGGTATTTGTTACCTTGGGGTCAAATGTCATATTGGGGAGCACAAGTAATTATTTCTTTATTTGGAGCCATTCCATATGTTGGTGATGACCTCACACTATGGATACGGGGTGATTATGTTGTTTCTGGAGCTACTTTAAATCGTTTTTTTGCATTACATGTAATAGCTTTACCACTACTTCTAGTTATGTTGGTATTTTTGCATATTTTAGCATTACATAAGGTTGGATCAAATAATCCTGATGGTATTGATACTAAGATAAAAAAAAATCATAATGATTTAAGTGATGTAAATGATAATGAAAATTATACTTTTCATTCTGAGTATACAAACAAGTATAATATAAGATATTGTGTTCCTTTCCATCCTTACGGTACAGTAAAAGACTTTTTTGCAGTAGCTATTTTTTTATTATTTTTTTGCTATATTATATTTTTCAATCCTGAAATGGGAGGTTATTTTTTGGAAGCCCCTAATTTTGAGGCAGCAAATCCGTTAAAAACTCCAGAACATATTGCACCAGTTTGGTATTTTACACCTTTTTATGCAATTCTAAGAGCTGTACCTGACAAGTTATTAGGTGTGATGTCGATGGGACTTGCTATAGTCTTTTTGTTTTTTTTGCCTTGGTTAGATCGCTGTAAAGTCCGTTCTTTTCGATATCGAAGTCATTTGCACTTAATCAATATTGTACAATTTATTGTATGTTTTGTAATTCTAGGAGTACTAGGAGCTTTACCAGCTACACCAACGTACACATTATTGGCACAAATATGTAGTGTTGGTTATTTTATGTTTTTTATTTTATTGTTCATATACAGTAAGTATGAAAAAACAAGATCATTGCCAAAGAGGCTTTAGTATGAAACTAATCTTAATATTCGTTATATGTTTTAGTACTAATTTACTGAGTGCAGAAAAAAAAATTTTACAGAAAGCAAATAATAATCTTAACGATCAAGCTTCACTCCAAAGAGGAGCAATGCTTTTTATGAATTATTGTTCAGGATGTCATTCCATGCAATACCAAAGATATCAGAGTGTTGCCAGAGATATAGGGATTCCAGATGAGTTAATGGAAAATAATCTTATCTTCGATAAAAATTCTAAAATAGGTGATTTGATGTTAAGTAGTTTGAATAAGAGCCAGGCTGAACAATGGTTTGGGGGAGTAATACCTGATTTAACTATGATAACAAGAGTAAAAGGTGTGGATTGGGTTTTCACATACTTAAATTCTTTTTATAAAGATGACTCAAGACCTTTTGGTGTAAATAATATGATATCGCCTAATATTAATATGCCACATGTTTTAGAGGAATTACAAGGAACTACTGAGATCAACTTTAAAGAAAAATTAATAGATGGCAAGATGGAAATTATAAATGAAGGAATAAAATCAAAAGGTAATGGGAGACTAAATGAAGATGAATATTTGTCTTCACTAAGGGATTTAGTTAATTATTTGGAATATAGCTCAGATCCTAGTAAATTAAAAAGAGAAAAATTAGGTATATGGGTGATGAGTTTTCTGATATTATTAATAATCTTTACTTTTCTTTTAAAAAAAGAGTTTTGGAAGGACATAAAGTAATATTTTTATAGTTTTATACAAAGAAGTGAATTTGTAAAATTTGGAGGAATTATGGCTATTGCTGCCAACAAACGTTCTGTTATGACATTATACTCAAGTGCTTCAGATATTTATAGTCATCAAGTTAGAATTGTACTAGCAGAAAAAGGTGTTAGCGTAGATGTTGAATTAGTTGACCAACTTAATCTCCCATCTGAGCTAAAAGACTTAAACCCTTATAACTCAGTACCAACTTTAATAGATAGAGAATTAGCATTATACCAAGCAAATATTATTATGGAGTATTTAGATGAGCGCTTTCCTCATCCTCCTCTAATGCCAGTTTATCCAGTTGCACGAGGAAATACTAGATTAATGATGTATCGAATTGAGAGAAATTGGTATTCACTTTCCGAAAAAATATTAAATGGGACATCTGATGAAGCTATTCATGCTAGGCAACAATTTAAAAGTGAACTATTAGCTTTATCTCCAGTATTCTCTGAATATAAATATTTTATGAGTGATGAGTTTAGTTTAATTGATTGCTATTTAGCCCCACTTTTATGGAGATTACCTATATTAGGTGTAGACCTCATTGGACCGGGCTCAAAAGAAATTAAAGATTATATGACTCGAGTTTTTGAACGTGATGCTTTTTTAGCCTCTTTAACTGAAGTTGAAAGAGAAATGAGATTATCAGGATTTTAAATTGATGGATAGTAAAAACATGACTGCCAAAAGACCACATCTTTATAGAGCCTATTATGATTGGTTTTTAGAAAATGATTTAACTCCCTATTTAGTTGTTAATGCTACTTTTAGTGAAGTAGTTGTTCCTAGTGAATTTATTAATGATGGTAAAATTATTCTTAACATTTCGCCAGATGCACTATTCAATTATCACTTTCAAAAAGAATCAATATCCTTTAGTGCTACTTTTAAAGGAGTTCATGAGAATCTATATATTCCTTTTTCAGCTATTGAAGCAATGTATGCCAGAGAAAATGGCGAAGGGATAATATTCGAAAAAGAAGATTATTATGAAAGTAATGATTTTAAACATCATGAAACTAATGTGAGTGATAAGCCAGTTAGAAAAAAACCTAAATTATCAATAGTTACATAAAAAACAGACAAAAGTCTGTTTTTTTTATTAATCTTTATTAAAGAAAGTCACTATTTTATTAATTCCACTAACTTTTTGAATAGAATCAATAATCTGTTTTCTTTTATTTTGGGAAACTGTCCCAATCAAAAAAACAGTACTGTCATAAGCAGAAAAATTAAGCGTGTTGTTCGAAATAAAGCCATCAGCTAGTAATGAAGTATTAATTTTTAAGACCAAATAATTATCATTTGAAATTTGTTGGAAGCTAAGAGGACGCCCTTGCGTCGAGTTATCAAAGACTTGTTTAATATTTGGTAAACTTTTTAATTTGAAGATAAGACTATCTGTTGAATAATTTTGAGGGAAGTGGCCAAATAATAATACATTGCCATTGAGAACACTTGAATGAAGATCTGTTTGAGCTGTTTTATTTTCCTGATCTAAAATTTTTGAGATATTTATTTGGCTTTTTTTATCGCTCCAATAGGATGTTTGAGTTTGATTATTTGTACAACCAAATAACATAAAAATCAATAATATTATAGATATTCTCATTAAAGTATTAGTCCTTATGAATTGGAAATAACTGTTGTTCAACTAATTCAATAATGCAGTTTAATGCAAATAACTGCATCTCTTTAACTCTTACAATATTTTGAGATGGAATTCGTATTTCTAAATCTTGTTCTCCAAGCAATCCTGCAACAACACCACCGTCATTACCTGTTAATGCAATGATTTTTAAATCTTTTTTTAATGCTGCAGCAACAGCATTTGATATTGCGTTTGTATTACCATCAGAGCAGATAGCAATGAGAATATCTTCTTTATTTGCAATAGCTTTAACTTGTTGAGAAAATATTTCATCTAAACCATAATTAAATGCAATATTGGTTAAGTTAACAACGTCAGATGACAGTGCGATTGATGGAAGGCTAGGCCTTTCTGTATTAAAGGACGAATTTAATAATGCAGAAAAGTCTATTGCATTTGATGTTGAAACACCAGCACCACAGGAAATTATTTTACCTCCTTGTAATAGACTAGAAACAATTAGAGTGGTCGCTTTGGCTATTTCATTAGGTAAAGTTTCCGCTGCCGTGATTTGTATTTGAATACTTTCTTTAAATTTTTCGTTGATATAATCAATCATTATTATCACTTTTTTATTGTTTAATAATTTGACCAGATCGCACTTGTCCCCAACTATATTGAGTTTCAATATTGCAATCATTTCCTAAAGATAACTTGCCCGTTGCGCCATTGATTTGTATATATGGGTTTAATTTCATTTCTTGTATGGCACTGATTAAACTGAATGAATCAAATCCAAGGGCACTTACTCTGAGATCATTAATATTATTTACTGGGTAATCAGACGGTTTTGCTCCAGGCATTAAAATAGACAAATCAATGAATTTTACATTTTGAAGATCTTTAAGTTCTGACTGAGATGAATTTAATATATTTGTTGAACTATTAGAGTAAATTTGAGGTTGATTTATTCCAGCTGGCAAATAGAGCTCTATGTATGCTTTCGTCAACAATAATTGACTTTTATTTCCTATAAAAAACACAGAATCAGGTGTATTAGTTTTGCCCTTGAAAAGTGCTTTTAACTTGGATTGAATTTGATTATTTCCCTTAATCTTCAATACTATAGGCGAAAAGTTACTCACTTTTAACCATGAGTTTTTAAATGCTTGAGCTGAACGGTAACCGAAGTTTGTGTCTGGAACGATTACTATTGGCCTAAATTTATTTTCTTTAAACATTTTTTGTGCAACTTGTGCAGCTTGTTTTTCAGGGGAAAGTGTAAAAGTACATAATGATGTATTATTTTTAGGCTCCTTTGAGGTATTTAATAAAATGGTTGGGATAGAAACACTATTGCTTTTCACTAACTTTGAAACATTATCTTTTTGTAAAGGTCCCACTAAAACATCAATATTTTGGTTTTGTATAATGCTAGGCAACTGAGAAACAGGGATTTTATTTGAATCAATTGTGTTAATTTGATAAGTATTATTTAATGAAGTACTTTGTTTATATTTAAAGCCACTTAATATGTCTTGCCCTTGTCTAGAATACTTTCCTGATAAAGGCAGATATAATAATATATTTTGAGCGCCACCATCATTATAGTTAGATATAGTATTTATATTCTCTGGAATAACATTAAGTAATGAAGGGTTGTCTACTTTCCACTGATTAATTTTAGTTTGAAGGACTTCAAAATTATCTGCATATTCTTTTTGAATTAACGCTAAATTTATCCAAGGTGACAAATCCGATTGATATACGTTGTTATGCGAATTAGTTAAGGAAAAAATGTCGGCGTAATGAAGAATTTCAAGTACTTTATTCCAGTTCTTCTTTTTTTGGGAGGTGTCATCAATAAATGAGTTAGCACTAGCTAAATTATTTGCGGATTTAATATAGTTTTTATTTTGAAAATTAACTTTACTTAGTTGATTATAATAAACGATCTTGTCATTCTGCGATAAATTAGACTCATCTATTTGGCTTAATGCATCAGAGGCTATTTTGAAGTTTTGTTCTTTAATTGCTGCTTGAGAGGCCAGAAGTAAAGTTGAGTTTTTTTTCTTTCCAGATAATGACTTCGCTTGATTGATGTAGAAACTTGAAGACTTGAGATTGACTGCTTTTGGTACGTCTTGTTGAACTTTATTACTTGAACATCCATTTAAATTAAATAATAAAAAGACAAAAAAAGGTAGAACAAAAAAATTAAACATCCTAATTGACATAATTTTTTCCATAAATAGATAATTTTATTATATTATATATTATTATGAAACGTGAATATACACAAATGACAGATATTAATAATCAAACAACAGGTAAATTATTTATAGTACCAACGCCGATTGGTAACCTTGGTGATATAACAAATAGGGCACTGACAGTTCTTAAAAATGTGGATTTAATTATAGCCGAAGATACAAGAGTAACTAAATACTTATTATCTAACTACAGTATTAAAAAAGACGTGATTTCTTTTCATAATTATAATGAAAAAGATAAAACTAAATTAATTATAGATAAGTTGAAACAAGAGATAAATATTGCTTTGGTGTCTGATGCAGGTACTCCTTTGATAAATGATCCCGGGTATTTTTTAGTATCTGAATGTAAAAAAGTTAACATTGATGTGGTTCCTTTACCTGGACCTTGTGCATTAATCACCGCTTTATCTGGCTCTGGTATGACAACTGACAAGTTTTCTTTTTTAGGCTTTTTTCCACAAAAAAAAATAAATAGAACTAAGATTTTAAATGAAATTGCTCAATGTCCATTTACGACGATTTTTTACGAATCTCCACATAGAATTATGAATACAGTAACAGATATTCATAATGTTTTAGACGGCGAACGTTATATTGTCTTGGCTCGTGAGCTGACCAAAAAGTTTGAAAGCATTAAACGTTTAAAGTCTAAGGATGTAATAAATTGGTTGAATAGTGATGAAAATAATAAAAAAGGTGAATTTGTTTTATTAATTGAGGGATATCAAGGCAAGGAAGATGATAATTTTGACATACCCGATAGAGTAAAAAGAACTTTTAATATTTTAAAGTCTCAATGTTCACTCAAACAAGCTGTTAATTTAACTGCGGAAATTCATGAAATAAAAAAAAACAATTTATATAAGTGGGCATTAAGTATTAACAATAAAATATAGATTAAATCATTTTTTGTTTGTATAATTGATTTAGAGTTTTAAAAGATGATCGCTGCCTGATTAATTCAGGGGGAGGAAAGTCCGGGCTCTACAGGGCAAAGTGCCAGATAACGTCTGGGGAGCGTGAGCTTACGACAAGTGCAACAGAAAATATACCGCCGACAGGTAAGGGTGAAATGGTGCGGTAAGAGCGCACCGCATAATTAGTAATAATTATGGCATTGTAAACTCCACTTAGAGCAAGACCAAATAGGCTTCTTACATATGGCCCATATTTGAAGCGGGTAGGTTGCTTGAACTAATAAGTGATTATTAGTCTAGATGAATGATCATCACCATTTCTTAATGGTACAAAACCCGGCTTATTGTTAAAACTCTCAAACTCGCCCATTTCAAATGGGCTTTTTTTTATTAATGAAAGATACACTATGGATTCTGAAATAAACATTACACAACCCACCCACGTTTCAGTTTTACTAAACGAGTCGATCAATGGTTTAGCTATTGAACCTAATGGAGTTTATATTGATGGAACCTTTGGTAGAGGTGGCCACTCAAAAAAAATTCTTGAAAAACTTAATGCTAATGGACGATTAATTGCAATTGATAGAGACCCATCTGCTATAAAATATGCAAGGGAAAATATTAAAGACAATAGATTTGAAATAGAGCAAGGTGATTTTTCAAATCTAAAATATTTTGTTAATGAAAGAGGGTTAACCGGAGAAATTGACGGTATTTTGTTAGATTTAGGAGTTTCTTCTCCTCAGTTAGACAATGCTGAGAGAGGTTTTAGTTTTTCAAAAGATGGTCCTTTAGATATGAGAATGAATTCTAATTCAGGAATGACTCTAAAAGAGTGGCTTTCAGTTGCCTCAATTGAAGAGATTTTTTATGTATTGAAAAATTATGGAGAAGAAAAGTTTGCTTACCGAATTGCTAAAGCAATAGTTGCTTATCGGGAATCTGATGAAACACCTGAACTCGAAAATACTCTTCAGCTTGCTCAGATCATTGAGTTGGCTACTCCTAAAAAAGATAAAAATAAACATCCGGCTACTAGAAGCTTCCAAGCGTTTCGTATATATATAAATAATGAACTTGAAGAAATAAAAAAAGTATTAAATGATAGTATAGATGTTTTGAAGAAAGGGGGGAGACTATCAGTTATTAGTTTTCATTCTTTAGAGGATAGAATTGTTAAGCAATTCATTAGGGAAAAATCTAGACGAAAAGCGTTACCAAAAGGTTTACCTTTAACTGATGATGAGGTGAATTCCATGACAAGTAAGCCACTAATAAAAGCATTATCTAAAGCGATAAAACCATCAGATGAAGAGATATTATCTAATATCCGCTCAAGAAGCTCAATATTAAGGATTGCTGAGAAATTATGAAATTAAAAAAAAATCAAACGGAGCAACCCAATTTATTAATTCATATTTTTAATGACTTTATCAAATGTTTTAAAGTTGAGGTTATGATATTATTTTTAATTTTTTGTACTGCTATTGCAATTGTACTAGTTACAGATGCTTCCAGAAACTTAGTTACAGTTAATGATGTTTTATCAGAAAAACGTGAAAAATTAAAAGAAGAGTGGGTTAATCAGAATATTGAATATAGTGTATTAACAGAAAGTAGTAGAATCGAAAATTTTGCAGAAAATAAGTTAAATATGAAAAGGCCAAATACACAAATGGAAGTTATTGTACAAAAAAATGAAAAAGATAAATAATTCTCAAAAAAAGAAAAAAAAGATCGTAATAACTTGGAGATTTCAGTTAATTTGTTTCACAGTATTTGTGATTTTTTTAGCAATATTGTCTCAGGTTGCTTACCTTCAATTAATTGAATCTCCAGAGCTCATTGAGCAGGGTAACTTGAGGTCTTTAAGGATTGAAAAAATATACTCTGATCGCGGTGCTATTTATGATCGAAATGGAGTTCTATTAGCCGTAAGTGTTCAAGCTAAAACTATTGTTGCAGATCCAAAAAAAATTTTTTCTTCTGACAGTCTAAACAAACAAAAAAAATATTGGGATGCTTTTTTCAACGTATTACATCTTAATAGAAATAAATTTGAAAAAAAATTAAATGCTAATAAAAATAAACGGTTCATGTATGTTGCACGTCAAGTAACATCCGATGTTGGACGATATATACAAAAATTAAAATTAGATGGAATTTATCTAAAACAAACTTCCAAGAGATACTATCCATCTGCAGAAATTGCTTCTCAATTAATAGGAGTAACTGGAATTGATGGACATGGTCTTGAGGGCATCGAAAAAAAATATGATAAATGGTTGACAGGGCATCCAGGAAGTAAAACTTACCGTAAAGATGGTAATGGTAATATTATTGAGAATATATCATTAAAGGATAATCAACCTGGAAAACCAATTCAATTAAGCATTGATCAGAGAATTCAAACTGCCGCCTATAAAGCAGCGAAACAGTATCAATTAGATTACGACTGTGACTCAGTTCAAGTAGTCATGGTTGATGTTAAAACTGGAGAAATTTTAGCATTGGTATCTAGCCCAAGCTTTAACCCAAATAATCGAAATGATTTTCAAAGTTACCGAATGCAAAATAAAGCGATAACTGATATTGTTGAACCTGGTTCAACGATCAAACCATTTACTATTTTAGCTGCTTTAAAGTCGCATGTGGCGACTACAAAAACATTAGTTCACATTCCCTCTAGAACCTGGAGAATTGATGGCTCTACTATTACAGATACTGAAACAATGGATAAATATTCGAGCTTAAAAGAAATTCTCATGAGATCTAGTAACATAGGATCAGCAAAACTAGCTCTTGCAACTCCTGTTAAGAATATTTTGATGATGGAGAGTGATTTTGGTTTGGGTAAAAAAACAAATTTAGAATTAGATGGTGAAGCTTCAGGTACTTTACATTTATCGAGAAAAAACTGGAATACTGTGGATAAGTCAAGGTTAGGTTTTGGTTATGGTGTAAGTTTTACCGCTATACAGTTAGCTAAAGCTTATGCTGCTTTAGGGAATCATGGTGTTGTAAATAATCTGTCACTTTTAAAGTTGAAAGATAAAACGAAAGGTAAAAGAGTCGTGGATCGCAAAGATGTTGATAGTGTTCTTAATATGTTAGAGGCTGCAACAAATGCTGCTGAAGGTGGGGGAGTTTTTAGAGCGGATGTTAAAGGATATCGAATTGGTGCTAAAACAGGTACAGCTCTTGTTGTAGATGGTAGTGATGGGCGTTATGGTAATAATTACAATGTGTTAACGGCAGGATTAGCTCCGATGAGTAACCCACAGCTTGCTTTAGTTGTTGTTGTGCGAGACCCGAAGGGTGACAGTTATTATGCTAGCCAAGTGGCTGCACCACTATTTTCTGAAGTCATGAAAGATGCATTACAAATCTTGAATATACCACCAGACCAAAATTAATAAAGGATTAGTTCAGTGAATACAACTCAAGTTGATTTTAAATTATTAATTGAACCTTGGATCAAAATTAATAAATCTTATCTAATTAAGGGGTTAACAATAAATAGTCAGGATGTTAAGAAAGACTTTTTATTTATAGCAATTAATGGTGAAAAACACACATCAAACGATTTTATTAAAGATGCTATCAAAAATGGAGCAACTTGTATTTTGAAGGAAACTAATAGTGACCTTGAAGATAGAAGCATTGAGTATAGTGACAATTGTCTTGTGGTTAAAATAAAAAACCTAAAAAATATACTCTCTGATATTGGAGGGCGCTTTTATAATTATCCGAGTAAAAATCACCGTATTATTGGTGTAACAGGAACTAATGGTAAAACATCAATTACTCACATAATTGCGCAGTGGTTGGACTTGTTAGGTCAAAAATCTACTATTATGGGTACTAATGGTTCTGGTGAATTGAATAATTTGAAACCGAGTATAAATACTACTGGAAATCCAATAAGTATCCAAAAAAATATACACGATTTTGTTACGATTGGCTCTAAAATTACAGCTATGGAAGTGTCATCACATGGTTTAGTGCAGCATAGAGTTAAAAATATAAATTTTGATGTTGGAATTTTTACTAATTTAAGTAGAGATCATCTGGATTACCATAAAACAATGGAAAGTTATGAGAAAAGTAAGTTCCTCTTTTTTAGTACTCATAATGTTAAAAATATGGTATTAAATTATGATGATTTAGTGGGTCAAAAATGGAGTAAAAAACTTAATGATTGTTTTCTTATTTCAATAAAAAATTATGATTTATCATCTTTAACTAAAAATTATATTTATGTAAAAAATATACGATATGTTGGGCAAAAAACACTACTTATTTGTGCCTCACATTTAACTGAATTTGAAATTGAAATTAATTTACTTGGATCATTTAATATTACTAATGTACTTTTAAGCTTAGCATCTCTTTTATTGCTTGGCTTTAAGCTTGATGATTTGATAAATACAGCAGAAAAGTTGGTCTCCGTTGAAGGGAGAATGGAAATTTTTCATAATTATGACAATCCGACCGTAGTTGTTGATTATGCTCACACTCCTGATGCCCTACATAAAGCATTGAGCAGTCTTTCCTTAAAAAAAGGTAAGATTTGGTGTGTATTCGGTTGTGGTGGAGATCGTGATCGAGGAAAAAGAGTAGAAATGGGACGTATTGCAGATAATTTATCAGATAAATTGATTTTGACAAATGACAACCCAAGAACGGAAGATCCTAAATTAATTTTAGATGATATTATGAGCGGGATTAAAGATAAAACAAATCTTCATGTTATACCGGATAGAGGAAAAGCTATTCAATATGCAATAGATAAAGCAGATCAAAATGATATTATTATGGTTGCTGGAAAAGGACATGAAAACTATCAAATTATTGGAGATAAAAAAATAGTTTTCTCAGATAGAGATGAAGTAAAAAAAGCTTTAGGGTTAAAAAATGATACCAATTCAATTAAGTGAAATAAATAATGTTTTAAAAGGTAATCTTTATGGTAAATCACATTTAATAGATGCTGTTACAATTGATTCAAGGAATGTCAAAAAAATTCGTTGTTTATAGCCATCCAAGGAGATAATTTTGATGGGCATGATTTTTGTTCTCAGGCTATAAAAAATGGTGCAGTTGCTTTAATTGTAAAGCAAAAACTAGATTTAAATATTCCTCAAATAGTTGTTGATTCAACTTCGCACGCCCTGAGTGCAATTGGTGCTTATATAAAATCATTATCAAATGCAAAAACAATTGCTTTGACAGGAAGTTGTGGAAAAACAACCGTTAAGGAAATGATAGCCTCAGTTTTATCTAGTTTAGGTTCTATTAATATGACTATGGGAAACTTAAATAATCATTATGGTGTGCCATTAACACTGTTAAATACAAATATTGAAAATAAGTACCAAGTTATTGAATTAGGAGCCAATCATCAAGGTGAGATTAAAGATAATATTAAACTAGTTCAACCTGATATTGCTTTGGTCAATAATTTAACAGCAGCACACCTTCAGGGTTTTGGTTCTATGGAAGGAGTTGCCAAAGCAAAAGGCGAAATATTTTCTGGATTAAAAAGCAAAATCGGGACATGTATTATTAATTTAGATAGTTTCAGTGAAAAATGGATTGAAGATAACTCTGATAAAAAAATAGTTTTTTTTAGTTTAAATAAAAAGAAAAAATCAAATTTTTTTGCAAAAAATATTAAACAATCTAGTGAAAGTAGTAGTTTTGTTTGTCAAACAAGTTACGGAGATGAGTTTGAAGTAGTACTTAATATTCCAGGTATACATAATATTCAGAATGCTTTAGCTGCTATAAGCTGTTGTTATCAATTAGGAGTTAATACTAAAATGATAAGTGAAGGATTAGCAAAAATTAGCAGTGTTGATAAGCGTTTGGAAGTCCTAAAAAAATCTGACATGATTACAGTTATAAATGATTCATATAATGCGAGTTATGGTTCTGTTATTTCGGCAATAGATGTTTTAAATGGTTTTTCTGGTAGGAAAGTTTTTGTTTTTGCTGATATGGCCGAACTTGGAAAATATAGTGAAGAATTTCATAATAAAATAGCTATAAATAAGTCGATGAAAAACTTTGAAGTTTTCACTTTAGGTAAGTACTCAAAACAAATTTCAGATACAAATAATGGTAAGCATTTTTTTGACAAGAAGCTTTTAGAAAATGAATTGCTATCAACAATAAAAGATAAAACAGAACCCCTTACAATTTTAATTAAAGGTTCTCGTGGATTTACAATGGAAACAATAACTAAAACATTAATGGAGAGCTAAATGTTTTTATGGCTTGCAAGTTTACTTCATGAAAAATATACCTTTTTAAGGTTATTTGAATATCTAACTTTTAGATCAATAATGTGTATATTCACATCATTATTATTATCCTTGTTTATTGGACCGAAATTAATAAGAAGATTACAATTACTTCAGGTTGGACAAATAGTACGTCATGACGGGCCTGAATCACATTATGAAAAAAAAGGTACTCCGACAATGGGAGGTGCTTTGATCATTTTTTCTGTTACATTTTCAATTTTATTATGGGCTAATCTGACAAATTATTATGTTTGGGTGTTTTTATTTGTTTTTTTGGGTTTTGGACTAATTGGATTTATTGATGATTATAAGAAAGTTGTCAAGAAAACCTCAGATGGCTTGATTGCAAGATGGAAATATTTTTGGCAATCATTCCTAGCATTGTTAGTTGCTTTTTTTCTGTATTATATGGGTCATAACTCAAGTGCAACAGAATTGGTAATCCCATTTTTTAAAGATGTAATGCCTCAATTAGGCTTATTTTATATCTTATTATCTTATTTTGTAATAGTCGGAACAAGTAATGCAGTTAATTTAACAGATGGTTTGGACGGCCTTGCTATAATGCCTACAGTGATGGTAGCAAGTGGTTTAGGCTTACTTGCATATTTAACTAGTAATATAAATTATGCCGATTATCTTCACATTCCTTATGTTGAAAAAGCAAATGAACTTGTCATTGCATGTACAGCGATCGTTGGTGCAGGATTGGGCTTTCTTTGGTTTAATACATATCCAGCACAGGTTTTTATGGGTGACTTAGGATCACTTGCTCTTGGGGCTGCTCTAGGAATTATAGCTATTTTAGTTCGTCAAGAATTTCTGTTAGTCATTATGGGCGGAGTGTTTGTAATGGAAACAGTCTCTGTTATTTTACAAGTGGGTTCATTTAAAATGAGAGGACGAAGGGTATTCAAAATGGCTCCTATTCATCACCATTATGAACTTAAAGGTTGGCCAGAGCCTAGGGTCATTGTGAGATTTTGGATTATTACGTTTTTGTTAGTTTTATTAGCATTAATTACTTTAAAAATAAGATAAAAGTTTATGACCTTACATAATAAAATTAATAAAAATTTAAGAGTAGCTGTTTGTGGATTGGGAAAGACAGGCATTTCTGTTATTAAATTTATATTAGAAAACAAATTGCCTTGGAAAATTGAAGCCTATGATAGTAAGGAAGTTGTTGATGTTTATCAATTTGATAATTATATAAACGTATCTTTTGAGGGTTTCGATGATAGTAATGTATTAAAATGTGATTTGATTATTGTAAGTCCTGGTATAAACATTAATAGAGGTGTTTTCTTAGAAGCAAAAAAAAATAATATTGACATAATTGGTGATATTGAATTATTTTCATATTTTACAGATAAACCTGTAATTGCTATAACTGGTTCAAACGGTAAAAGTACAGTCACACAGCTTACGGGTGATGTTTTAAAAGCAGCATCACTTAAAGTTGGTATAGGCGGTAACATTGGTATTCCAGCTTTATCTCTTTTAGACCATGACTATGAGCTCTATGTTTTAGAGTTATCTAGTTATCAACTAGAAACAATAGAAAACTTAAAAACTAAAATATCGGTTTTCTTAAATCTTTCAGAAGATCATATAGAACGATATGCTTCATTTTATGAATATAAAATGGCCAAACAAAAATATTTACCAAAAGCAAACTATGTATTTATAATCAAGATGATATAAATACTTGGCCTTGCTCTATTGAACCTAACCAAAAATGTGTAAGTTTTGATAAAAATAAAAAAGACGGCTTTCATTTAAGTTTTTGTGATGGAAACCTAAATAATAAAGACGTAAGCTTTATTATAAAGACAAATTTTTATTTTCAAGTAATGAAATTAAGTTAAAAGGTTTCCACAACTATTTAAATATATTAGTGGTTCTTAACATCATTAATGCAATGTCTGTTTCATTAAATAAGTGTATTAGTACTATAAAAAATTTCCTGGTTTACCACATAGGTTTCAGTATATCAAAACGGAAAGATGTTTATGTATTAATGATTCCAAATCAACAAACGCTGCAAGTACTTTTGAAGCTATTAAAGCCCTGAAGGAAAATGATGCTCAACTTCATTTGATTTTAGGAGGTATTTATAAAGGTGATGATTTTAGTCAAGTAGTAAATGAGTGTTCCAAAGAAAAAATTAAAGTTTATTCTTTTGGTAAAGATGGAGCTTACTTTTCTAAGTTATTTGATTGCACATATTATCGAGACTTAAATGCCTTAATAAAAAACCTTGTTTCAATTGTGTCCAAGACAGATATAATATTGTTTTCTCCAGGATGTGCTAGTTTTGATCAATTTAAAAACTTTGAAGAAAGAGGAAATAATTTTATTGAACTCATTGAACATAAACTAAATTTTAAAGGATGTTAATTTGTTGCAAAAATTTTTTTTAAATACTGTTCCTAAAAAAAAAACTAGTTCAAATAATTTAGTATTATATGATAGACAGTTGGTATGGTTATCTATTTTACTTATGGCAGTTGGTTTGATTATCGTTTCATCTGCATCAGAACCAGTATCAATGAAATTGTTTGATGAGCCTTTCTACTTTACAATTCATCAGGGTTCATTTGCATTGTTGGCTTTATTATTGTCCTTTTTTATTTTAAATATACCTATGTATTGGTGGCACCAGATAAGTGGCATAGTTCTTCTGGTTGCTTTGTTTTTATTACTTGTTGTAATTTTTGTTGGTAGTACAGTTAATGGTGCATCTCGCTGGATACCTTTGGGAGTTTTTAATTTTCAACCAGCGGAGTTCGCTAAATTATCGTTGTTTTTGTTTTTGTCAGGTTATTTGGTGCGCAGACATGAGCAAGTACAGGAAAGCTTTTATGGTTTTTTAAAGCCCCTAATAGTTTTGGGTGTAATGGGTATTTTGCTGTTAGCTCAGCCAGACTTTGGATCTTTTGTTGTCATGATGGTAACAACAATTGGCATGCTATTTATTGCAGGAGCAAAGCTATGGCAGTTTTTGGCTTTAATTTGTGTTGCAGTTTTATCGGTTATTTCATTAGTATTATTGGAGCCTTACAGGATGGAGCGGGTTACTGCTTTTATGGATCCATGGGCAGATCCCTTTGGAAGTGGTTATCAATTAACACAGTCACTAATGGCTTTTGGTCGAGGTGGATGGTTTGGGCAAGGGTTAGGTAATTCCGTAATTAAATTACAATATTTACCTGAAGCACACACGGACTTCATTATGTCTATTTTAGGTGAAGAGATGGGATTTGTCGGCGTACTTATAGTCTTAATCTTATTACTAACTCTTGTTATGAAAGCTATTTACATTGGTAAAAAGTCTCTAGATAAAAATATGCTTTTTAATGGATATTTGTCTTTTGGTATTGGTTTTTGGTTTGCCTTTCAAACTTTAGTAAATATCGGTGCAGCAGCTGGTATGATTCCGCCCAAAGGACTAACTTTACCGTTAATTAGCTACGGTGGGTCAAGCTTAATTATTATGTCTGTAGCTATTGCTATGCTCATTAGGATTGACCATGAAAGAAGAGTAAATTTTAAGGTGCATGGTTAAGATATGAATAAGAAAAAAATATTAATTATGGCTGGTGGAACGGGCGGACATATATTTCCCGCACTTGTAATAGCTGATGAATTATCTAAAATTGGGTGGGAAATTTTATGGTTAGGCACCCAAAATCGAATGGAATCATCAATCGTACCTCAATATGGTTATAATATTAAATTTATTAAGGTAGATGGCATAAAGGGGAATGGATTCAAAAAGTTAATTCAAGCACCTTTCATGATTTTGAGAGCTACTTTTCAAGCTCGAAAAATCATAAAAAAATTTAAACCTGACATTGCTTTGGGCATGGGTGGTTTTGTGACTGGTCCAGGAGGCGTTGCGGCAAAAACATTAAATATTCCTTTGGTTATTCATGAATCAAATGCAGTTGCCGGCATTACTAACAAATTGTTAGCTAAAATATCTAATGTTATTTTACAAGCTTTTCCAGGCACGATTAAAAATGCTGTTACTGTAGGCAATCCAATACGAACTGAAATTATCAATGCTGATTTTTCTATTGGCATTGATGATGATAAAGATCGACCTCTTAATATTTTGGTAATGGGAGGCAGTCAGGGAGCTAGAGTCATGAACGAAAGGGTTTCAAGAACACTTGATCAGTTACAAGAATTTAATATATTGCATCAATCAGGTAAAAATCAATCAGAATCAACCAAAAAAATTATATTAACCAAAAAGCAAACGTTGTAGATTTTATAGATGATGTGTCACAAGCATACAAATGGGCTGACTTAGCTATTTGTCGTTCAGGAGCTTTAACTGTTTCTGAATTGGCTGTATCAGGTTTACCAGCAATTTTTGTCCCTTACAAACATGGAGATAATCAACAAAAGTTAAACGCTAAGTATTTAGTTGAAAATAAGGTCTCATACCTAATTGAAGAGGATTCACTTTTAGAGGATAATATTAACTCTACTATATCAAGTTTGACTAGAGATAAATTATTAAGCATGTCCCAAAAGGCAAAACAACTTGGTCAAATAGACTCTACAAAAAAAATTATAAAGATTCTTAGAGAAGTAAAATGAAATGATAGAAAATAATAATTCCCTTAAAGCATTTTTCCCTGAAATGGGTAGAGTTAAAAAAATTCACTTTATTGGTATAGGTGGCTCAGGCATGAGCGGTATCGCAGAGATCTTAGTTAATGAGGGGTATGATGTTTCAGGCTCTGATATTAAAGAAACTGCAACTGTTTTAAAGTTAAAACAAAAAGGTGTAAATATTTTTATAGGCCATCAATCAGAAAATATTGATGGGGTTAGTGTAGTTGTTGTGTCATCAGCTATAAACACACGTAATCCTGAAATAATTGAAGCCAAAAAAAACAGAATACCTATAATTCGGAGAGCAGAAATGCTTGCTGAATTAATGAGGTTTAAACATGGTATAGCTGTTGCAGGTACCCATGGAAAAACAACAACAACAGCAATGCTTACACATATATATTTAACGGCAGGCTTAGATCCAACATCGGTGAACGGTGGGATAGTTAAAAATATAAACTCGAGTGCACAGCTAGGAAAGAGTAGATATTTCATAGCAGAAGCTGACGAAAGTGATGCCTCTTTTTTGCACTTGTCACCAATTGTTTCCATCATAACAAATATTGAAGAAGATCATATGGATACATACAACGGTGATATAGAAAGGCTTAAGGATGTTTTTTTAGATTTCATACATAGATTACCATTTTATGGTATAGCTGTCATATGTTTAGACGATCCAATTAATAGAGAAATATTAAAGAGAATTTCTAGAAAAGTAATCACTTATGGGTTTTCACTGAGTGCAGATTTGTGTGTTTCTAATTTTAAACAAATTAAAAACAAATCAACTTTTGATGTTGTCAAGTACGGAAAAGATCGCTTTACAATTGAATTGAATTGCCCTGGTGAGCATAATGCCTTGAATGCAGCAGCTGCAATTTCTGTTGCTCTGGAAGATAATATATCTATTAATAAAATTCAAAAAGCACTATCAACTTTCACTGGTGCAGGAAGAAGATTTGACATCTTAGGCAACTACCTTGTAAATGAAAATATTGTAAAAGTTGTCGATGATTACGGGCATCACCCAAGTGAAGTTGGTGTTACAATTAATGCTGCAAAAAAAGGGTGGCCTGATCGACGATTAGTTATGATTTTTCAACCACACCGTTACTCACGAACTAGAGATATGTTTGATGAATTTGTTGATGTTCTTGAAAAAGTTGATGTTTTGATTGTCCTTGATGTTTATGCGGCAGGTGAAGAAAAAATTATTGGTGCAGATAGTAAGTCATTGTGTCGAAGTATCAGAAATAGAGGCAAAATTGATCCAATTTTTGTAAAGGATAAATCAACTTTATGCTCTGTTATTGAAAATAAGGTAGATAACAATGATATCATTCTAACTCAAGGTGCCGGGGATGTGAGTCAAATATGTACGAGCTTGATTAATCAATGGAGAAAACTTTAATTGAAGGGGACGATTTAAAGTGTTTAAATTGATACAACGAAAGGGATTACTTTTTTATCTTAGTTCTTTGTTAATTTTGATTATCTTAGTTATTTATTTGATTTTTTCTGTATTAAAGTGGAACGAAAAAAAAATAAATACTATTACTATTACAGGACAGTTAACTCATGTATCAAAAAAAAATATAGAGCTATCAGTAAAAAAACAATTGAAAAATATTGGTTTTTTTTCCGTAAATGTGAATAAGTTAAAAGAAAATATTGAAGCTAAATATTCATGGATTTATCAGGCGCAGATTACAAAAAAATGGCCTGATATTTTAAATATTAATGTTAAAGAACAAGAGCCATATGCTATTTGGAATAGGAAATATATATTGAATGATTATGGGGAAATTTTTTCTTCAGTTGGTAAGGATAAATACATAAATCTAGTGAAACTTGATGGACCTGAAAAAAAAGAATTATTAGTTTTTAAAAAGTATAAAATATTATCATCAATTCTTAGTCATGACTCAAAACAAATGAAAATTCTCAAAGTAAATTGCTCGGAAATAAACTCCTGGGAAGTTATTTTAAATAATAAGATATTACTATATTTGGGAAGTGATGATTTAATAAAAAGATTTAGACGTTTTATAAAAATTTACCCGTACATTTTGAAACAAAACAAGCCAATAAAATATGTAGACCTAAGATATAAAAGAGGTGTTGCTGTTGGGTGGCGTTAATGGATGAAATGAAAAACAATGACAAAGTTAATTGATAAACAAATTATAGTAGGCCTAGATATTGGTACTTCGAAAATATCAGTTGTGATTGGTGAATGTATTAATGAAAATGAAATAAATATTATTGGTTTTGGTAGCTCACCATCAGCTGGAGTTGATAAAGGCGGTGTTAATGATTTGGAGTCTGTAATATTATCAGTTCAAAATGCAATAAATAAAGCTGAGGAGATGTCAGAATGTGAGATTTCTAATGTCTACCTTTCATTATCAGGTCGTCATATAGTATGTCAAACGGAAAAAGGGATGGTGCCAATTTCTGACAAAGAAGTGACACAAAAAGATGTTGAAAATGTTATACATACAGCAAGATCTGTAAAAATTAACAATGAATATAAAACGTTACATGTGATTCCACAAGAGTTTACGATTGATTTTCAACAAGGAATAAAAAACCCTGTTGGACTTTCTGGAGTTAGGATGGAAGCAACGGTTCACATGATAAATTGTCATAATGATATGGCGCAAAATTTGGTAAAAGCTGTTCAGAGATGTAATTTAAAAGTTGACGATTTAATTTTTTCAGGTTTAGCATCTAGTCATTCATCGCTTACTATGGATGAAAAAGAACTTGGCGTATGTCTGATAGATATTGGAGCCGGAACTATGGATTTGGCTATTTGGACAGGGGGTTCACTAAGGTATGCTGCTGTTATTCCTTATGCTGGTAATAATGTGACCGCTGATATTGCTTATGCTTTTGGAACACCGACAAATAATGCCGAAGAATTAAAAGTTAAGTTTGGTTGCGCACTAAGTTCAGAAGTAAATAAAGATGATAAAATCGATGTTCCAAGTGTAGGAGGTCGACCATCAAGAACACTCCATAGTAAGACACTTGCTGAAGTTATTGAACCAAGGTATATCGAGCTTTTTGGCATGATTCGAGAAAAAATTGATGAAATTCAAATAAATTTGAATTCATCAGGAACGAAGCATCATCTTGCCGCAGGGGTTGTTTTAACAGGCGGTGCTTCTAAAATAGAGGGAATTGCTGATTGCGCTGAAAGAATTTTTCAAATGCAAGCAAGAGTTGGAGTCCCTGTAGGTGTTTATGGGCTAAATGAAAAGATTGAAGCCCCCGATTATGCTACGGCTGTTGGATTATTAAAATATGCCAGAGATAATCGACATTATTTAAAGAAAAATATTGCAGAACCAAAAAAAACCTATAGTATTTTAACTAAGGTCACAAATTGGTTTCGTAAAGAATTTTAAACTAATAATTGAACGGAGATAACAAAATGTTTGAACCGATGATGGATATTTCAGATGAAGCTATCATTAAAGTTATAGGTGTAGGCGGAGGCGGAGGAAACGCTGTCGAACACATGGTAAGAGAATCTATAGAAGGTGTTGACTTTATTAGCGTTAATACTGATGCTCAGGCTTTGAAAAAAGCAACTGTTACTTCTGTTATTCAAATAGGGAGCGATATAACAAAGGGACTTGGAGCTGGTGCCAATCCTGAAGTTGGTAGGGATTCAGCTATTGAGAATAAAGAAGCGATTAAAGCTGAACTTGAAGGTGCCGATATGGTATTTATTGCAGCTGGAATGGGTGGTGGTACTGGAACAGGAGCTGCTCCTATAATTGCTGAAGTTGCTAAAGAACTTGGTATTTTAACAGTTGCGGTTGTTACGAAGCCTTTTAGCTTTGAAGGAAAAAAAAGACTAGCCTTCGCGGAAAAAGGTATAGAAGAGTTGTCAAAATATGTTGACTCTTTAATAACGATTCCAAATGAGAAATTATTAAAAGTGCTGGGTCGAGGCATTACATTACTAGATGCTTTCGCCAAAGCAAATGATGTATTGAAAAATGCTGTTCAAGGAATTGCTGAGCTTATTACTCGTCCTGGTCACATAAACGTCGATTTTGCAGATGTTAGGACTGTTATGTCAGAGATGGGCCATGCAATGATGGGTAGTGGCGTTGCTATTGGCGATGATCGAGCAGAGGAAGCTGCTGAAATGGCAATTTCATCTCCTCTTTTGGAAGACATTGATCTTGCTGGGGCTCGCGGAGTATTAGTGAATATTACGGCTGGCTTTGATATGAAACTTGATGAGTTTGAAACTGTAGGTAATACGGTTAAAGCTTTCGCCTCGGATAATGCTACTGTTGTTATAGGAACCTCTTTAGATCCAGAGATGTCAGATGAGTTGAGAGTAACTGTTGTTGCAACTGGTATTGGAGGTGAACGTAAGCCTGATATATCAATAGTTTCACGTGAAAAGGAAATAAATAGAAGCGTCGAGCCACAACAAAGTCGACCTCAATTAAATGAAACAGCGCAACGGCATATGCAGTCAACAGCTCAAAATAAAAATGAAATTAATAAAAATAAACCAGAACATGATTATCTGGATATCCCTGCATTTTTAAGAAAACAAGCTGATTAATACTCTTGCTACTTCTCCGATACTAAAATTTATCGGAGAAGTTAACAAATTCTTGCAATTATATAAAACATTGTTTAAAATAGCATTAATTTAATTGAAAAAAGGTACCCTAACATGAAGCAAAGAACTCTGGCCAACACGGTTGAAACTGTAGGTGTTGGTTTGCACTCTGGAAAAAGGGTATTGTTAAAAATGAAACCTGCCTTAGCAAATACTGGTATCATATATAAAAGAGTGGATCTTGTTCCTAATGTTGAAATAAAATTAGACGCCAATCGTGTACAAGATACAATGTTGTGCACAGCCTTAGTTGATAACGATGGCAATACAATTTCCACTATTGAACATCTTAATGCAGCCCTATTTGCAATGGGTATTGATAACGCTATTATTGAGGTTGATGCTGATGAAATACCAATTATGGATGGCAGTGCAAGTCCATTCATTTATCTCATTAAATCAGCAGGTATTCGAGAACTTTCAAATAAAAAGAAATTTTTGAAAATTAAAAAAACTATTGAAGTTAAAGATGGCGATAAATGGATAAAACTTTCTCCTTTTAATGGATTCAAAATTGATATTACAACAGATTTTGACCATCCGGAGTTAGGTGTACAAAATGTAACCCTTGATTTTAGTACAAAAAATTTCATTGATAAATTAAGTAGAGCTAGAACTTTAGGTTTTATGAGAGATTTTGAATATCTTAGATCACAAAATAAATGTCTTGGTGGTGGATTAGACTGCGCTATTGTTCTGGATGACTACAAAGTAATAAACGAAGAAGGTTTTAGGTTTGATAATGAAGTAGTCAAACATAAGGCACTTGATGCAATTGGTGATCTTTTTGTTTGTGGTTTTAATGTATTAGGTGAACTAAAGGCGTACAAACCAGGACATGGACTTAACAACTTATTGGTCAGGGAGCTCCTGTCTAATAATGAAAGTTATGAAATTATTACGTTAACCACTGATGAAGAGAAGCAAATAAAATTTTTAAATGACGCTAATTTAGCATTTGCTTAGTACCTCCCTGTTACTCATCAGTCAACACAATTTTTTTATTGATAATATGTTATTGAATTTATACAATGACATATTATTTTTTTTTTATTAACAAAAAATCTCGAGAAATAAAAGTATTCTTATGTCTAAATTATTAGCAAAAATTTTTGGAAGTCGAAATGATCGGACTTTAAAATCAATGAGAAAAGTAGTCGACAAGATTAATCAAATTGAACCTCAATTTTCAAAATTGTCGAATAATGAATTGCAACAAAAAACTTTAGAGTTTAAAAAAAGAGTTCAAAAGGGTGAAAGTTTAGAAGATATTTTACCAGAAGCATTTTCTGTTGTGAGAGAGGCATCTTTAAGAGTTAATGGTATGCGTCACTTTGATGTCCAGTTAATAGGGGCAATGGTACTTAATGACGGTAAAATTGCAGAAATGAGAACTGGTGAAGGGAAAACGCTAACAGCAACCCTAGCCGCATATTTAAATGCATTAAAAGGAAAAAGTGTTCATGTAATTACTGTAAATGATTACCTAGCTAAACGAGATTGTGAAACTAATAAAGAGCTATTTGAGTTTTTAGGTTTATCAGTTGCCGTAAATACTTCAGAGTTAACGCCGCCTGAAAAAAAGGAAGCTTATAATGCTGACATAACTTATGGAACAAATAATGAATTTGGTTTTGATTATTTACGAGATAACATGACCTTTAATCCTGAAGAAAAAGTCCAAAGGGACTTATTTTTCGCAATTGTAGATGAAGTTGATTCCATATTGATTGATGAAGCTCGAACTCCTTTAATTATATCAGGTCCTGCAGAGGATAGCTCTGCAATGTACGAAAGCATTGATAAGCTTATTCCATCGTTAAAGAAACAAGATAAAGAAGATAGCCAAGAATATAGGGGTGATGGACATTATACCGTTGACGAAAAATCTAAACAGGCTTACTTAACAGAAAATGGACAAATTTATATAGAAGAGCTCTTAATTAAGAATGAATTAATGAAAGAGTCTGAATCACTTTATTCACCTAATAATATAAGCTTATTACATCATATCAATGCAGCATTAAGAGCGCATGTTTTATTTGAAAAAAATGTCGATTATATTGTTCAAAATAATGAGATTGTTATCGTTGATGAACATACTGGTCGAACAATGCCAGGAAGAAGATGGTCTGAAGGTCTTCATCAAGCAGTGGAGGCTAAAGAAAGAGTTAAAATTCAAAATGAGAATCAAACACTAGCCTCAATAACATTTCAAAACTATTTTCGCTTGTATGAAAAGCTTTCAGGTATGACAGGGACAGCTGATACTGAAGCTTTTGAGTTTAGATCTATTTATGGTCTTGATACTGTAGTAATTCCTACTAACAAACCTATGCAAAGAAAAGACTTAGCAGATTTAGTCTATCTTACAGAAAATGAAAAATTTTCAGCTATTGTTAAAGATATTAAATATAGAGTAGAAAAAGGACAGCCATCTCTTGTAGGTACAGTTTCAATTGAAAAATCTGAAATCTTATCAAAAGAACTAACCAAAAATAACATTAAGCATAATGTTTTAAATGCTAAGTTCCATGAAAAAGAAGCAGATATAATTGCTGAAGCTGGCAAGTCTAGTGCAGTTACAATTGCTACCAATATGGCAGGAAGAGGAACTGATATAGTTTTAGGTGGAAGTTTACAGAATGAATTAAATCATCTAAATCCTGATGATAGGGAATCCATTGAAAAAGCTAAAAAACAATGGAAAGAAGAACATGAAAAAGTCTTAAAATCAGGCGGTCTTCATATCATTGGAACTGAGAGGCATGAGTCTAGAAGAATAGATAACCAATTAAGAGGAAGATCTGGTAGACAAGGAGATGTTGGTTCATCAAGATTTTATCTTTCTTTGGATGACTCATTAATGAGAATATTTGCATCGGATAGATTAGCAAATATGATGAAAAAGCTTGGTATGGAGGAAGGTGAAGCTATTGAGCACAAACTTGTAACACGCTCGATAGCTAATGCACAAAAGAAAGTTGAAGGAAGAAACTTCGATACTAGGAAGCAACTTTTAGAATTTGATGATGTCGCAAATGATCAAAGGCAGGCAGTTTATGAATTAAGAAATGAAATAATGAACTCTGATGATATCAGTGAAATGATAAAACAGAACAGAGAAGATGTTTTGTTTTCTGTAATATCACAATATATTCCTTCTCAATCAATAAAAGATATGTGGGATTTAGAAGGTTTAGCTGCGAGGTTAAAGTCTGATTTTGATATCAATATTCCATTAGAGGAATGGCTAGAAGACAGCAAGTTTTATGAAGAGCTTGTCTATGAGAGTGTCCTAAATTTATCTAATGATGTTTATAAAAATAAAGAAAATCAAGTTGGAGAAGATATTTTAAGAAGTTTTGAAACAAATATTATGTTACAAAACCTAGATTCACTTTGGAAAGAGCATTTATCTGCAATGGATCACTTACGTCAGGGTATTCACTTACGGGGATATGCACAGAAGAATCCTAAACAAGAATATAAAAAAGAGTCTTTTGAATTGTTTGAGGAAATGCTTGATAATTTAAAATATGATTCTATAGCCACGCTTTCTAAAGTTCAAGTTCAGGAAGAAGATGAGCTAGAAAAACTAGAGATTGAAAGAGCTAGATTAGCTGAGGAATTAGCTAAAAAGCAAACATTTAATCATGAAAGTTCAAAAGAGCAGTTTTCTACTAGTGAAGAAGTAGAAAGTGATGAGATTGATTTAATGGATAATGCTCCTAAAACACCTTTTAAAAGAGATGACAGAAAAGTAGGGCGAAATGAGCAATGTCCTTGTGGTTCTGGGAAAAAATACAAACAATGTTGCGGGAAATTGTAATTGTTAGGTTTTACTAATATAGCGGTTGGAATTGTTTTGAGTCATGATAATTCTTCTGTTTATATTACAAAAAGAAAAAAAGATGTTGATTGGGCTAACTATTTAGAATTTCCTGGTGGGAAGGCTTATTTAAATGAGTCTACCCTTAATTGTTTAAAAAGAGAGTTATATGAAGAAATAAATATTAACCCGATTATAGTAACTCCGTATTTCTCAAAAATTGTTTCTAAAAAAGGCATAATTTTAAATTTTTTCTAGTTAACTCTTTTGAGGGAATAATAAGAAACAAAGAAAATCAAACAGGTGATTGGATTAGTATAAAAGATCTTAAGAAACTTAAATTTCCCAAACCAAATCATTTCATAATAAGTCAATTAAAAAGCGACTTTACTTAATACAAAGTCGCAAAAATTAAATTATTTTTTTTTCGGATATCCATTCATCAAAGTCTAAAAGCTTACATCTTTCAGAACAAAAAGGTCTGTATTTTTCGGCTATTTTTTTTATTTTGCACTTTCTACACAAATTTATATTTTTTTTCATTAACATACTGCCATTTCAAATTCAATTTCATCAGGGAGAGGTTTTTCTTTATGGAAGCTTCTTATTCTTATTGAGAATCTGTTTTTGTGGCCTGAAACAACAGGATAAATTTCATGTGCGTCATTAAAACTCATTCTTAAAAGATCACCAAGCTGATGTTGACTTTGAAAAAAACCTTTTTTGGCCGTTTGACAATGAAATTTTGTTGAATTTCTTAATAAATTTAACCAAAAAAATAAGCAATCTCTGATTGGCTCGATCTCCTTTAGCCATTGGTTAACTTGTAAATTAACTTCATTTTCGTCAGATTTTAACCAATAATGTAAATTTGGTAGATCAAAATTACAGGTGCCTCCCGGTATTGATAATCTTTGTTTGATACTTTTTAGAAAAGCGTCTTCTCTAAAAAATTGACCAACACGCTTCATATCATGAAGTTTTTTTTGTTTTGTTTTAAGCTCATCTAAAAAGGTTGTTAGTGCTTCTTGATCAACATTTTCTAATTTTTTATATTGATTAAATTCCCTAATTTTTGTATCAAAATCTTTTACCAATTCTCTTTTAATATTAATTTGTTCCAAAATTTCAATAAGTTCGAATAGTGCAATAAAAAAAACTTTATAATTCCATGCTACGTTTATGTTTTTTGTCTCCATAATTTGAGAAAAAATATATTCTAACTTAAGATAAGTTCTTGTTTTCTCGTTTAATGGGTATTCGAATATATTATTCATCAATCAAATCCTAGAAAATTGTTGATACTGTATATGTAAACTAAGTACTTTATTTTTTAAATTCTTTAAATTAGAGTTATTAGTGATAATATCATCCGATAACCTAATTTTCATTTTGTTAGATAACTGATTTGATATAACTGCTTTCGCTTGAATTAAATCAACATTATCTCTTTTTATTACTCTGTTAACTTGAGATGTCATGGTTGTTAACACTGTAATATTTCTTTTTGTTAATTTTTGAAAATTTGCTTCAAATAATAAAGGTGCAGAAAGAATGCAATAAGGGGAAGAAGATAATGAAATATCTTTAACCACCTGCTCTAAAATTATCGGATGAAGTAGACTTTCTAGCCACATTTTTGCACTTTTATCCTTAAAAATGATTTTTCTAAGTAATGCACGATTCAATTCATTATCTTTAATTATTTTATTACCAAATTTTTTCTTTATTTCTTCAAGAGCATCACTTTTAGGAGAAACTACTTGCTTTGCAATTTTATCTGCATCGATTATGTTTATACCGAAGTTTTCAAAAATATTTGTAACTGTCGTTTTTCCAGAGGCAATTCCGCCTGTTAATCCAATAGTATATTTCATAATTTATTTTTTAAATCATTAAAATGTCAAAATTATTTATTTGTTTTAAATAAATACTAAAATATATAAAAAAAGGTTGTCAATATAAGTAATGTTCCAAATTGTACTGGTTCAGTAAGTTCCTTATTAAAATATCTTTTTTTTATTACTAGCAAGATAATTCCTAATAAAGACGAGATTATCAAAACTTGGAATAATTTTGGGATAGGTACAAGTATCCCTATACTTAATATCAACTTAACATCACCAAAACCAAGCGCATCTTTTTCTTTTACAATCATATAATACTTATGAATTATGTAAAGTAATGAAAATGCAAATAGACCACTTAATAATCCACTTATAATTACATTGATGTTGTTATTTATATATAGATTTATTGTTGAGCAGATTAATAATAAATAGTTAAGTTCATCAGGAAGCGTAAATGTTTCCCAGTCAATAATTGCAAGCGATAATAACAAAAAAATTATAATACATAATACTAGACTTTTGATTGTTAAACCATATTGAAGATAGGCTACTACAAAAAGGAAAGCAGTTATTACTTCAACAACAGGGTATCTGAGGCTAATTTTGGTGTTACAATATCTACATTTACCCCTTAAGTAAAAAAATTTATTATTGGAAAAAGATCGAATATGGAAATAGTTTTTTTACAACTAGTGCAATATGACCGTGGAAAGCATAAATAGAGAAACTTTTTATATGAAGAGGTTTTGTGGCTAAGCTGAGGTAATCTATACACAATTACATTTAAAAAGCTTCCAAAAATTGCTCCGAAAACAAATACAAAAAAAACATCCATGTAATATATGTAATTCATTTTATTCTTAATGATAGGTCTAGTGCTTTGATATTTTTGGTTAGCGCGCCAATTGAAATATAGTCAACATTAGTGTCCAAATATTGCGTTAAATTATTTAAATTGATATCACCAGAAACTTCCAAAGGTACTTTTTGTTTATTGATCTCAGTCGCTTGATGAATCATTTCAATAGAAAAATTATCAAGCATTATAACATCAACATTATTTTTTAAAGCTTCTTGTAATTCATTGATATTTTCAACCTCAACTTCTATTAACTTATTTGGTGCTATACTTTTTGCTTTGTTAACAGCTTCAGTAATTGAACCACAAGAAGCAATATGATTTTCTTTAATTAAAAACGCATCATAAAGTCCATGTCTGTGATTGAGTCCACCACCACACTTTACTGCATATTTTAGAGCAGTTCTAAGACCTGGTATCGTTTTTCGTGTATCTAAGATTCTAATTTTAGAGTTTTTGAGAATACTACAATATTCATTTACTTTGGTTGAGCAACCAGATAATGTTTGAAGAAAATTTAATGCTGATCTTTCGCCAATTAAAATTTCTTTGGATGGTCCTGTTATGGAGCATATTTTCTCACCTGCTTTTATATGATCTCCATCTTGATAATTCCAGTTAATTGTTATTTTTTCTGAAAGAATATTAAAAACTTCTGTTGCCCAACTCGTACCACATAATATCCCATCTTCTTTGAAAATGATTGTAGCTTCACAGACATTATTATTAGATATGAGAGATGCGCTCAAATCATTTTCAATTTGAATAGAACCCCCCAAATCTTCTTCCAATGCTTTGATAACATTTGAGTGAATAGCCTCATCTATGATTTGACTTAGGTTTAAGTTACGGCGATTAGATATTGTCGTATGGTTTAAATTATTTGACATGGTTTTTATTTACTCTTTTTTATGTATGATTTTATCAGATAAATATACCTATATAAATTTAATTTATCATATTTTAGGATCAACATATAAGGTTAGAGTACTATGTTCATAATTAATAATCATCATTTACTTCTGAACAGTGATCGAGCTGACTGTGACAACTATGATGAACGCCCTGATGAAAATGATATTTCATTATTAGTTATCCATAATATTAGCTTACCACCCGGAAAATTTATTACGCAGAATATAATTGATTTTTTCAGAATAAATTAAATGAAAAAAAACATGTATATTTTAAAGAAATAGGTAATCTAAAAGTTTCTGCTCATTGTCTTATTACAAGAAGTGGGAAAATTATTCAATTTGTTCCTTTTAACAAAAGAGCTTGGCATGCAGGTCAATCGAGTTTTGAAAAGAGAAGAAGGTGTAATGATTACTCTATAGGGATTGAGCTCGAAGGAACGGATGAAGTTCCATATACAGACGAGCAATACAATAGTTTGGTTGAAGTATCTATGGCTATCATGGAACGGTATCCGCTTATAACTTTAGATAGAATCACAGGTCATGAGTTTATTGCACCTGAGCGTAAAACTGATCCTGGTGTTTCTTTTGATTGGTTTAGGTACAAAAGTGATTTAGAAAAGAGAACGAAATGTATATAAATTTTAGTATTTACATGATGATGCTAGACAAATTGTTTGATTCTTGTTAGTGTTGCATTGGAAAATGGTAAGACCAATTCCAACAAACTGCCTCATGATAAAAAAATGGATATGAACTTGAAAGTATCAGATATATTAGAACAGGAATTCGAACAGTATATTCTGGATGGTCGTTTTCTTGCGGGTGAGAAAATCCCATCGGAAAGGGAATTAGCAAAATACTTTGATGTATCCAGAGCGTCAATTAGAGAGGCAATACAAAAGCTTGAAACTAAAAAGCTTTTAATTAAAAAACAAGGTGAAGGAACTTTCATAAGCGATAAGCTATGGAGTCCATTAAATGAACCTTTATTTGAGTTGCTTTCATCTAACCCAACTAGTCAAATGGACTTACTTGAGTCTCGTTATGCACTGGAGGGAATGATGTCTTATTATGCAGCTGAAAGAGGAAATGATCTTGATTTCGAGATTATAAAAAATAATTACAAGGAGATATGTGATTTTCAAAATAAAGGAAATATAGAAGATGAATCTCGAGCAGTGATGCAATATCTTATATCTGTAACAAAAGCAGCTAAAAATGTTGTACTGTTGCAAATAATAAATAGTTTGCGTCCTTTACTTGAAAAAAATATTCTTAAAAATTTTGAAATGTTAGAACAGGATTTTTCTTTAAAATTGACAGTAAACTATCATAGAGAAATGGTTTTAAATGCGATATGTAGTAGAAAGCCAAACGAAGCAAGAGATGCTGCACATGCTCATCTGTCTTTTATAAAAAAAATTTTAACTAACCTAGTGTGAATAAAATATACAAAATAGATTTCTATTTAACATTTAATGATTAGATACTGATGAAGGATTAAATAATGTCTGAAGTTACCCAAAAAGATCTTGATATCTTGGAAACCAATGAGTGGTTAGAAGCTCTGGAGTCTGTTGTAAGAGAAGAGGGTGTTGAAAGAGCCCAATTTTTATTAGAACAAGTTATTAATAAAGCTAGTGATGAGGGAGTTGATATAAGCTCAGGGAATGTTACGAATTATATCAATACGATTGCTAAGGATAAAGAACCAGTTTATCCTGGAAATGAGCAAATTGAGCATAGAATTCGTTCCATTATCAGATGGAATGCAATTATGATTGTTCTTCGAGGCTCCAAAAAAGATTTGGATCTTGGGGGGCATATGGCGTCCTATCAGTCATCAGCTGCTTTTTATGAAGTTTGTTTTAATCACTTTTTTAAAGCTATCAATGATAACGATGGTGGTGATTTGGTCTATTACCAAGGCCATATATCTCCAGGCGTTTACGCAAGAGCATTTGTTGAAGGTCGATTAACTGAAGAACAATTAGATAACTTTAGACAAGAAGTTGGAGGAAATGGTCTTTCGTCATACCCTCACCCTAAATTAATGCCTGAGTTTTGGCAATTTCCTACTGTATCAATGGGATTGGGTCCAATTGCATCTATCTACCAAGCAAGATTTTTGAAATATTTAGCAGGAAGAAAGCTAAAAGATACCTCTGAGCAAAGAGTTTATGCCTTTTTGGGTGATGGAGAAATGGATGAAGTGGAATCAAGAGGAGCGATTTCTTTTGCAGCAAGAGAAAAATTAGATAATCTTTGTTATTTAATTAACTGTAATCTACAACGTCTTGATGGCCCTGTTATGGGTAATGGTAAAATTATTCAGGAATTAGAAGGCTTATTTAAAGGTGCTGGTTGGAATGTTATAAAAGTAATTTGGGGTAATGAGTGGGATGAGCTTCTAGCGAAAGATTCATCAGGCAAGTTACTTCAACTAATGAATGAAACTTTAGATGGGGATTATCAAACATTCAAATCTAAAGACGGTGCTTATGTAAGAGAGCATTTTTTTGGTAAATATCCGGAAACTGCAGCTTTAGTTAAAGACATGACAGATGAAGAAATTTTTGCACTAAAACGTGGTGGTCACGAGTCTTCAAAAATGTACGCGGCTTTCAAAAATGCAGAGGAAACAAAAGGTAAGCCAACAGTTATCTTAGCTAAAACCGTTAAAGGTTATGGTATGGGAGCAGCTGCTGAAGGGAAAAACATTGCCCATCAAGTTAAAAAGATGGATATGACACACCTACTTCATTTAAGAGATCGATTAGGTCTAGAGGACTTATTATCAGATGAGTTGATAAAAGAGCTTCCTTATTTAACTCTTGAAAAAGGTTCTTCTGAATATAATTATTTGCACGAAAGAAGACAAGCTCTAAAGGGATACACTCCCAGAAGGTTACCACAATTCACAACTGAATTTAAAGTACCTGCTTTATCTGATTTTGAAGCTTTACTTGTTGAACAAAAGCGTGAGATCTCTACAACAATGGCTTATGTTCGTTGTCTGAATATTTTATTAAAAAATAAAGATATAGGAAAACAAATTGTTCCTATCATTGCTGATGAAGCAAGAACTTTTGGTATGGAAGGTTTATTTAGACAGGTAGGTATCTATAACCCTGAGGGACAAGAATATACCCCGGAAGATAAAGGCGTTGTATCTTATTATAAAGAAGATCAATCTGGCCAAGTTCTTCAAGAAGGAATTAATGAATTAGGAGCTATGTCTTCATGGGTTGCGGCTGCGACATCATACAGTACAAACAATTTGCCAATGATTCCATTTTATATTTATTACTCTATGTTTGGATTTCAAAGGGTTGGTGATATGGCTTGGCTAGCTGGAGATCAGCAAGCAAGAGGGTTTTTACTTGGAGCGACAGCTGGTAGAACTACTCTTAATGGAGAAGGATTGCAACATGAAGATGGTCATAGTCATGTTTTAGCAAATACTATTCCTAATTGCATTGCTTACGATCCGACTTTTGCTTATGAAGTTGCTGTTATTCTTCAAGACGGTATTAGAAGGATGTATGGAGAGAAGCAAGAAAATGTATATTATTACCTAACATTGATGAATGAAAACTACCACATGCCTCAGATGCCAGAAGGCTGCGAGGATGGTATTCGTAAAGGAATGTATAAATTTAAAACGGTTGATGCCACAGGACCAAAAGTTCAACTTTTAGGTGCAGGTACAATTTTTATGGAAGTTCTCAAAGCAGCAGATATCTTAAAAGAAAAATGGAATATTGCCTCTGATATATTCTCAGTTACATCATTCAATGAGTTAGCAAGAGAAGGTCAGGATACTGAACGTTTTAATATGTTAAACCCAGATGCTGCAAGATTAAGTTATGTTGCAACTCAGTTAGATAACCTAACAACTATCGCAGCTACTGACTATATGAAAAATCACTCAGATCAGATTAGAGCCTTTGTTCCTTCTGCGAATTATAAAGTTTTAGGTACTGATGGTTTTGGACGTTCGGATAGTAGAGAAAATTTAAGAAGACACTTTGAAGTAAATGCAAATTATATTGTGTTGGCAACTTTAACAGAGTTAGCAAAGACAGGTCAATTTGACTCTACTAAATTGGCTGATGTTATTAAAGAACTAAATATAGATACAAATAAAATTAATCCATTAAACGCGTAAGAGGCAAATTAGGAAATGGCTATTGAAATAAAAGTTCCAGATATTGGTGCTGATGAAGTAGAAGTAACTGAAATTATGGTTAAAGCAGGAGATGTGGTTACCGAAGATCAGTCTTTAATAACTGTTGAAGGTGATAAAGCTTCAATGGAAGTACCATCACCTCAAGCAGGTACGATTAAAGAAATTCTTATTAAAGAAGGCGATAAGGTTGAGACGGGTTCTTTAATTATGTATTTTGCTGATGAATCTGTAGATGTTAACACAAAGAAAAATGAAGCTACTGAAGTTGATACAAACAGCTCAAGTTTAGTTGAAATTCATGTGCCCGATATTGGTGGAGATGAAGTTGAAGTAACTGAAATCATGGTTTCTATTGGAGACTCTGTAAATGAAGAACAGTCTTTAATCACGGTTGAAGGTGATAAAGCTTCCATGGAAGTTCCTGCCCCAGTTGCTGGCGTAGTATCTGACATCAAAATTAATGTTGGGGATAAAGTTAACACTGGTTCTTTGATTATGTTTTTTTCAGTTAATTCAAATAATGTTGAAGATACAGATAAAAATTCTGTTTCAGAAAACAATGCTTCTTCTGTAGAAATTGATGTTAACGTGCCTGATATTGGAGGAGATGAAGTTGAAGTCACTGATGTCATGGTTTCAGTTGGCGATACTGTTGATGAGGAACAATCTTTAATCACGGTTGAAGGTGATAAAGCTTCCATGGAAGTCCCGGCTCCAGTTAAAGGAAAAGTTACTAACATTCTCATAAAAGAAGGCGACAAAGTTTCTACCGGCTCTCTAATTATGAAGTTTGAGGTTGAAGGTTCATCATCTAATTCAGCTGAAAAAAGCAATGCTTCAGAGGCTGTTAAAAGTGAAAAAACTGTCTCGAAAGAAAAACAAAGCACACCTTCATCAAGTAATGATTTTCAGGAAAATGATGCTTATGTTCATGCTTCTCCAGTTGTCAGAAGGTTGGCTAGAGAGTTTGGAATCAACTTAAGTAAAGTAAAGGCTACGGGTAGAAAAAACAGGATTACCAAAGAAGATGTGCAAAATTATGTAAAAGGAGCTGTACAGAAACTAGAATCAGGTAGTGGTGCAAATGGTTCAGAGTTAGGTTTACTTCCTTGGCCAAAAGTTGATTTTAATAAATTTGGTGACACTGAAACTAAGCCATTATCAAGAATTAAGAAAATATCAGGGGCAAATCTTCATCGTAATTGGGTTATGATACCGCATGTGACACAATGGGATAATGCAGACATCACTTCTTTAGAAGCTTTTAGAAAAGAGCAAAATGCACTTCAAGCTAAGAAAAAAGAAGGAGCAGTCAAAATTACGCCTTTAGTATTTATTATGAAAGCTGTTGCTAAAGCACTTGAGGAATATCCATCTTTTAATTCGTCTCTATCTGACGATGGCGAACATTTAATAATGAAGAAATACGTAAATGTTGGTGTCGCAGTAGATACACCTAATGGGTTAGTAGTACCAGTTTTTAAAGATGTTAATAAAAAAGGTATTATTGAGTTATCTTCTGAATTAATGGAAATTTCCAAAAAAGCACGTGCAGGAAAACTCACATCATCTGACATGCAAGGAGGTTGCTTTACAATTTCCAGTCTTGGTGGTATTGGTGGCACAGCCTTTACTCCAATAGTGAATGCTCCTGAAGTTGGTATATTAGGAGTTTCAAAGTCAGAGATGAAGCCGGTTTGGAATGGGAAAGATTTTGATGCAAGATTGATGTTACCTTTATCTCTATCTTATGACCATAGAGTTATTGACGGTGCTGAAGGTGCAAGATTTATTACGTTTTTAAATAAATCTTTATCAGATATTAGAAATTTAGTTATGTAATTTACATAACTAATTTTGTATAAAGATAAATGGAAAGAGACAATTATGAGTAAAGAAATAAATGCACAAGTGGTAGTTTTAGGTTCAGGTCCTGGTGGTTATTCAGCAGCATTTAGATGTGCTGATTTAGGCTTAGATACTGTTTTAGTTGAAAAATATAACACTTTAGGTGGGGTCTGCTTAAATGTTGGTTGTATACCATCTAAAGCTTTATTACATGTTTCAAAGGTAATTGAAGAAGCAAAAGCCTTAGGCTCGCATGGAGTTACATTTGGGAGTCCTGAAATCGATTTGGATAAAATTAGAAGCTGGAAAGAAAAACAAGTTGTTGGACAATTAACTGGTGGTTTGGCTGGAATGGCCAAAATGCGCAAAGTAAAAGTGGTTAATGGAACTGGAACATTTACAAGTTCAAATTCCCTTGAAGTAATTGGTGAAGAAAAAACAACAATAAACTTTAAAGATGCCATAATTGCAGCCGGCTCAACTCCAGTAACACTTCCTTTTATTCCACACGATGACCCAAGAGTTTGGGACTCAACTGATGCTTTGGCTTTAAAAGAAGTTCCTGAGAAGTTGTTGATTATGGGTGGAGGTATTATTGGTCTTGAAATGGGTACTGTATACCATTCATTAGGTTCTAAAGTTGATGTTGTGGAGATGTTTGATCAACTTATTCCTGCTGCTGATAAAGATATTATTAAAGTTTTTACTAAGAAAATTAGTAAAAAACTTAATGTTATGTTGGAAACTAAAGTCACTTCTGTTGAAGCAAAAGAAGATGGAATCTATGTTTCTATGGAAGGTAAGAAAGCTCCTTCCGATGCTCAAAGATATGATGCAGTTCTTGTTGCTATTGGAAGAAAGCCTAATGGGAAATTAATTGGAGCAGAGAAAGCCGGTGTAACTGTGGACGATAGAGGTTTTATTAATGTTGATAAACAGATGAAAACTAATGTTCCAAATATTTATGCTATTGGGGATATTGTTGGTAACCCTATGCTTGCTCATAAAGGTGTTCATGAAGGACATGTTGCAGCAGAAGTTATTTCTGGGAAGAAACATTACTTTGACCCGAAAGTTATACCCTCAATTGCATACACTGAGCCAGAAGTTGCATGGGTTGGTCAAACAGAAAAAGAAGCGAAAGAAAATAAAGTAAATTATGAAGTCGCTATTTTTCCATGGGCTGCGTCAGGAAGGGCAATAGCTTCGGACTGCTCTGATGGGATGACTAAGTTAATTTTCGATAAAAATAGTAATAGAGTTATTGGTGGTGCTGTAGTAGGTTCAAATGCTGGAGAGCTTCTAGGTGAAATTGGATTAGCTATCGAAATGGGCTGTGATGCTGAAGATCTTGCTTTGACAATTCATGCTCATCCAACTCTTCATGAGTCAGTTGGCTTAGCAGCAGAAGTCTATGAAGGATCAATTACTGACCTTCCAAATGCAAAAGCTAAAAAAAAGTAAATTTTGTTTTTGATTAAAGTCGAAAAAATAATGTTTTAGTTCTTTTCAAGAAAATCAATTTTAAAAAGGCAGTTAAAACTGCCTTTTTTATTGCCCATTAAATATAATGTATTTTATCTTTGATTAATGTCACTGTTTCATTATTGTTATTTATGATTGTAAAACTTAAGATACACAGTTATTTTTTTTTATAGTATTATTTATAAAATTTCAGAAATTGTTATTTCTAATTAAAACTAAAATAGCGGACGAGGAATTGATTTATGTTGGAAGAATATAAAGCACATGTAGCTGAAAGATTAAAAAAAGGAATAGTTCCTAAACCACTTTCTGCAGAGCAAACAGCTTCTTTAATTGAACTATTAAAGCAAGATAATACAACTGATGAAAAGTTACTACTAGATCTATTGGAAAATAGAATACCACCTGGGGTAGACGAAGCAGCTTATATTAAAGCAGGGTTCTTAGCGGCTATCGCAAAAGGAGAAGTTACATCTCCCTATGTCTCTAAAGATAAAGCGATTCAGCTTCTTGGTACGATGCAGGGTGGTTACAATATTGAGCCTCTTATTGACCTATTAGATGATAATAAATTAGGTAAACAGGCAGCTGATCAATTAAAGCATATTATTTTAATGTTTGATAGATTCTATGACGTTGAGGACAAAGCAAAAAAAGGAAATCAACATGCTCAAGAAGTTATGGAGTCATGGTCAAATGCAGAATGGTTTACTAGTAAAAAGAAATTACCTGAAACGGTTACGCTAACTGTATTTAAAGTAACAGGTGAAACAAATACAGATGATCTTTCCCCAGCTCAAGATGCGTGGTCTCGACCTGATATACCCCTTCATGCCTTAGCAATGTTAAAAAATAAAAGAGATGGAATTGAACCTGATTTAGTTGGTGAAGTTGGTCCTATCAAACAAATAGAAAATTTACAAAATAAAGGCCATCAGCTAGTTTATGTTGGTGATGTCGTTGGAACAGGTTCATCAAGAAAGTCAGCAACAAATTCTGTTTTATGGTTTATGGGTGATGATATACCTAATGTTCCAAACAAAAAAAGTGGTGGTTTTGTTTTTGGAGGTAAAATTGCTCCAATATTTTACAATACGATGGAAGACTCAGGTGCGCTTCCTCTTGAATTGGATGTGTCCAAATTAAATATGGGTGATGTAATAGATTTGTATCCCTATGAAGGTATTGTAAAGAATAAAGAAACTGGAGAAACTGTATCTAAATTTTCATTAAAATCAAAAGTACTTTTTGACGAGGTTCAAGCGGGTGGTCGAATTCCACTTATTATTGGTAAAGATTTAACAAGCAAAGCAAGAAGTAGTCTTAAATTAGAAGAATCTGAATTATTCGAAAAAGATTTTGAAAAAGATAATAGTAATGCAGGGTATACACTTGCACAAAAAATGGTTGGTAAAGCATGTGGTGTTGAAGGAATAAGACCTGGTACATTCTGTCAACCCAAAATGACAACTGTTGGTTCTCAGGACACCACTGGCCCGATGACAAGGGATGAACTCAAAGACTTGGCGTGTCTTGGCTTTTCTGCTGATTTAGTAATGCAATCTTTTTGTCACACTTCGGCTTACCCAAAACCAATAGATATTCAAAATCAGCATACGTTACCTGATTTTATAATGAATAGGGGGGGATATCTCTGCGTCCAGGAGATGGAGTTATACATTCTTGGTTAAATCGTATGTTGTTGCCTGATACAGTTGGCACTGGAGGTGATTCTCACACAAGATTCCCTTTAGGGATATCCTTTCCAGCAGGTTCAGGTTTAGTTGCTTTTGCAGCAGCTACTGGAGTCATGCCTCTTGATATGCCTGAATCAGTACTGGTTAAATTTAAAGGTAAGCTTCAAAAAGGAATTACCCTGAGAGACTTAGTACACTCAATACCATATTACGGTATAAAAAATGGTTTATTGACAGTTGAAAAGGAAGGCAAAATTAATGAATTTTCAGGTAGAATATTAGAGATAGAAGGTCTTGAGCATTTAACAGTTGAGCAGGCTTTTGAGCTTTCAGATGCTTCAGCGGAAAGAAGTTCAGCAGGTTGTACTGTGAAGTTATCAGAAACTTCTATTCGCGAGTATCTCAGTTCAAACATTGTCATGCTTAAGTGGATGTTATCTGAAGGTTATGGAGATGAAAGGACAATTAAAAGAAGAATTATAGCTATGGAAGAATGGCTTGATAACCCAAGCTTATTGTCTGCAGATAAAGATGCTGAGTATGCTCATATTTTAGAAATAGATATGAATGAAATCAAAGAACCAATTTTATGTGCTCCTAATGATCCCGATGATGCAAGGTTACTTTCTGAAGTTCAAGGTGAAAAGATTGATGAAGTGTTCATTGGTTCATGTATGACTAATATCGGTCATTTTAGAGCAGCAGGAAAACTTTTAGATAAATACAATAGTGCATTGAAAACACGTTTATGGATAGCCCCGCCTACTAAGATGGATAGAGATCAATTAACTGAAGAAGGCTATTATAATATTTATGGTAGGCTAGGAGCTAGAATCGAAACCCCTGGTTGTTCTTTATGTATGGGTAACCAAGCGAGAGTGGCTGATAATTCTACCGTTATGTCTACGTCAACTAGAAATTTCCCGAACCGTTTAGGTGCTGGTGCAAATGTTTATTTAGCCTCAGCAGAGCTATCGGCTGTTGGTGCAATTTATGGCAAAATTCCTACTAAAGAAGAATACTTAGAATATATGGAACAAATTGAACCAACTGCTGCTGATACATTTAGGTATTTAAATTTTGATAAAATGGACTTTTATACACAAAAGGCAGATAAAATTGTTGTAAAAGAAATTTAAATATTTCCAATTACATAAAAAGCACTCTTTCGTAAAGAGTGCTTTTTTTTACTTCTTTGAGCGCCTTTGGTGCAGATATGCTTCATCATTGATCAAGAACTCCAAAAAAAAACCTTTTATTAAATTAACATACTGATTTTATTGATATATTTTTTTGGCATTTAATTTGCTTAGTATTTATGTATTGCAATTACAGGATAAAAAGTTTATGAAATTAATTAGTGCAATCATTAAACCATTCAAATTAGAAGATGTAAAAGATTCTTTATCAAAAATTGGTATTGATGGAATGACAATAATGGAAGTCAAAGGGTTTGGTCGCCAAAAAGGTCATACTGAACTTTATAGAGGAACTGAATATAACGTTGATTTTTTGCCTAAAATAAAAATCGAGATAGCCGTACACTCAGATCAAGTTGACTCAGTTATTAACTCCATCACAACTTCTGCACATACAGGTAAAATAGGTGATGGAAAAATTTTTGTTTATGATGTTTCTAATGCTGTTCGAATTAGAACAGGGGAAAAAGATTTAGAGGCAATATAGTTATAAGTTAATTTAAACTTAAGAGGTAAATTATGGATATAACATTAGATATAAATGGTTTAAAGTTTGCGATTAATACATTTTTTTTATTGATCTCAGGTGCTTTAGTTATGTGGATGGCTGCTGGATTTGCAATGCTTGAAGCAGGAATGGTAAGGACAAAAAATACTACTGAGATATTAACCAAGAATGTCTGTTTATACGCTATTGCATGTACTTGTTTTTTGATAATCGGTTATAATATCATGTATGTAAGTAATTCAGAGGGGGGTATTTTACCAACCTTTGGATTTCTTATCGGAGAACAATCCGCTGATGCTACTCATGCATTAACTGCAGACTTCTTCTTTCAAGTCGTATTTGCAGCAACAGCAATGTCAGTGGTTTCAGGTGCTGTTGCAGAAAGAATGAAGTTGTGGCCATTTTTAATTTTTTCAGTAATTTTAACCTCTTTCATATATCCTATAGAAGGTTATTGGACGTGGGGAGGTGGATTTTTATCTAAAATGGGATACGTTGATTTCGCTGGTTCGGGAATTGTTCATTTGGCTGGAGCTGCTGCTGCATTAGCTGGTGTTATTTTTCTCGGTGCAAGAGAGGGTAAATATGGAAAAAATGGAGAGATAAATCCTATACCAGGTTCTAACATGCCCCTTGCTACAATAGGAACATTGATATTATGGTTTGGCTGGTTCGGTTTTAATGGAGGTTCCCAATTAGCATTAGCATCTGTTAGTGATGCAACAAGTATAGGACTAATTTTTTTAAATACTAATGCAGCTGCAGCTACAGGGGCTATCGGTGCACTTATCTTGTGTAAATGTGTATGGAAAAAAGTGGACTTAACTATGGTTTTAAATGGTGCTTTAGGTGGTTTAGTTGCAATAACAGCAGATCCCGCTTCACCATCTCCTATGTATGCCATGGGTATTGGATTAATTGCTGGTGTATTAGTTGTATTTAGTATTATCTTATTGGATCGGTTAAGATTAGATGATCCTGTAGGTGCAATTTCTGTTCATGGATCTTGTGGAATACTTGGCTTACTCTTAGTTCCGTTATCTAATTCAGATGCAAATTTGATGACTCAAATTTTAGGAATTATCGTTATATTTGCCTGGGTATTTTTAGTGAGCTCAATAGTTTGGTACACGTTGAAAGTTACTATAGGATTAAGAGTCGGTAAATCTGAAGAGATTGATGGGTTGGATGCCCATGATTGTGGAGTAGATGCTTATCCTGAATTTATAAACCTCAAATAACAATTATGGCTAAGTAGGTCTAAATTCTTATTCTTGAAATTAGACCTTTTATTTTTAAGTGTAATTTATGTTATCATTGAATATTAAAATTATTTAAATATGAGAATAACATGAATCATAAAATAGAAGTATTTATTTCCTCTGATAGAATCTCCAAGAGAATTTTAGAAATAGCAAATGAAATTGATAAACACTATAAGGGAAGTGACAATCTTATTTTGATTGGTCTTCTAAGGGGTTCCTATATGTTTATGTCTGATTTATCTAAGCTAATAAAAACGCCTCATGAAATTGATTTTATTACGGCATCAAGTTATGGAGCAGGAACCGTTAGTTCTGGTGATGTAAAAATCTTAAAGGACTTAGATGGCGATATAAAAGGTAAAGATATTATTATAATTGAAGATATTATTGATACTGGTAATACTTTATCTAAAGTTAAAGAAATATTATCAATAAGGAACCCAACATCAATTAAGATTTGTACTTTACTTGATAAGCCTTCTAGAAGAGAAATTGCAGTTTCTGTAGATTACATTGGGTTTGAGATACCGGATGAATTTGTGGTTGGAATGGGACTCGATTTAGATCAAAAATATCGACATTTGCCTTTTGTTGGCAAAATAACAGAATAGTATTTTCTAGTCTAATATGCTTTAAAATAATCTTTGAAGCTAAATCACAAGAGATAGATTTAGCTTCAATTTCTTAAATTTCAAAAATAATATTATCAATTAACCTTACATTTTCTAAAAAACAGGATATTAAAATAACTACATTATTAGTTTCTATGCTTATTTCTTCTAAGTTTCCTGCATCTCTAAAGTAAAGTTCTTCTAAAACTATATCATGCTTTCGAAGAAGCTCCTTCGCTTCAAACTTTAATGCAATATAATCCTTTTTATTGTAACTTACTATTTCTGTTTTAAGGTAGTTTAATACTTTAAAAATATTTTCTGCCTTCTTTAAACTGGTTATTGATAACTTGTTATTTCTAGAAGATAAAGCCAAACCATTAGTATTTCTTTTTGTCGGTAGGGATAGGATCTGAACAGGTAAATCAAGCTCCGTAACCATTTTTTTTATGATTAATAGTTGTTGGTAATCTTTTTCTCCAAAAATAGAAACATTTGGTTTTATTATGTTGAATAGTTTATTCACTATCGTTGCCACACCATCGAAATGTCCTGGCCTTAGTTCACCCTCCAAAAGATTTGCTAGGGGAGAGACATGAATTTTTGTGTTTAGCTTTAAGTTTTTACCATACATCTCAGTTGCTGAAGGCATAAATATTGCATCTATGTTTTCTTTTTTTAAGAGTTCAATGTCTTGTTGATGAGTTTGAGGATAAGTTTCAAAATCTTTTTGTGAGTTAAATTGAGTTGGGTTAATAAATATTGAACATATAACCCAATCAGAATGTCGCTTAATTTCTCTTATTAGAGAAAGGTGACCTTCATGAAGATTACCCATGGTTGGGACAAACCCAATAACTTGATTAGCTAAGGATATTTTATGGGAAAGCTTTATTACTTCATTTTTAGTAGTAACAATTTGCATTTATTTATACTCAGGAGTTAGTTTGTTTTATTTTTTGAAGTTTATTAACTTGTAAATTATTCATAACATCAGATATTAAGTCTCCATCTGGTAAAATCAAGGACGGAGCTATTTCAAATAATGGAACGATAACAAAATCACGTCTTTTCATATCATAGTGAGGTATAGTAAGCCTATTGTTATTAATTATATCATTATTAAAAAGCAATATATCTAAATCAATAACTCTTGGACCCCATCTCATATTTTTGTTTCTAATACGCCCCATTTTTAACTCGATAGATTGTAAAAGATCTAATAATTCTATTGGAGAATGATCCGTTTCAATTTTTAATACAGCATTAACAAAATCTTCTTGAGGTATATTATCAAGTGGTGTGCTTGAATAAAAAGAAGAACGATCCAATATCCTTATTTTTGAATGATAGTTATTTAATAAATTTATAGCAGTTAATGTTTTTTTAAAGGGATCGTCTAAATTACTGCCAAGACCAATATATGCAATATTTTTCATACTTTATGTTTTCTTTTATGTCCTTTTTTACTTTTTTTGTGATTAAGGCTTTGTAACATTAAATTCGCTTTTGATTCATCTGCTTGTTGAAAAATATCCCACCACTTTGCAAGATCTTTTATTTCACCACCTTCAATAATCCCTCTAATTTCTAAGAAATCAAAAGCGGCTCTAAATTTGGGTTGCTCTAGTAGGCGTAATGATCGTTTTGGAGTTCTATTCAAAAACTTATTTTGAAGATACCAAATATCTCGTATTGTATTTGTAAATCTTTTAGGAATTGAAATAGTCTCTATTTGTTTATCAATAATCCAATTTATAGCAGCTTGAAGTTGTTCGTAGGATGATAAACTTGCATAACTTTTATCATTCTTTATTTCTTTTAATTTCGATTGAAGTGGGTACCATAGAAAACAACTGTATAAAAATGCTGGATTAATTCTTTTTTGATTTTTTATTCTTTGATCTGTTGAAATTAGAGATAGTTCAATCATTTTTTCTGTAAGACTTGAATGGTCTTCAGTAAGAAAGTCATTTATCTGAGGAAACAGTTGTTGAAAAATATCATATTCTCTAAGACTAAGGTAAGTTTTATAGCCGTAACCATTATGAAATAATTTATTGCATTCATCAAAAAGCCTAGCCCCAGGAATTTCGCTTAATAATGTCACGAGTTCTTTTATGGGAGTAGCTGTTTCATTGGATAAGGACATATTTAATTTAACAGAGAATCTAATAGCTCTTAACATTCTCACAGGATCTTCTTTATACCTTGTATGAGGTTCTCCAATTAACTTAATAACTCTATTTTTTAAATCTGATAGGCCATGCTCAGAGCTTCTTATTGAAAATGTTTTAATATCATAATATAAAGAATTGACTGTAAAATCTCTTCTTTCACTATCTTCATTTATATCACCGAATATATTATCTCTAATTAACATTCCTTTCTCAGACTTTTTTGAAATATTTTTTGTAGAAGTTGCAGAGTGATGGCCTCTAAAAGTAGCAACTTCTATTATTTCCCTACCAAAAAGAATATGGGCTAAGCGAAATCTTTTTCCAATTAGCCGACAATTACTAAAAATTTTTTTTATTTCTTCTGGAGTAGCATCTGTAACTATATCAAAGTCTTTGGGTTTTTGTCCTAGGAGTAGATCCCTGACACACCCACCCACTAAATATGCTTCATAATTTTCAGCAGATAGACGATACAAGACTTTTAGTGCATTAGATGAAATATCTTTTCTAGAAATATTGTGCTGATTACGGTTTAATATTTCAACCGATTTAGGGTGAGAATTATTCATTCTATAATTTCCGCATAATTAATTTGTATCCGAGACATTTATATTTACTTTTGGTATTTTAGCTAATGACCAATTTGCAATAGACCAAGTTAGAATTTCTTGGGGAGAATTGTATATCATTTCTTTTTGTGTTGGCAACCCAAGTAATTTCAGAGCCTTTAGCAAATTATATTGGATATTATCTAAAGGGATACTCTTAGCCTTATGTTGTTTTGAGAGCTTAAAACCATTTTGATTGTTTATAACTGGTAAATGTACATACTTTATTGCCCTAAGTTCAAAGTAATTATAAAGAGCAATTTGATGACTAGTCATATTCTCTAGATCAGAACCACGAACGACTTCAGTTATACCTTGATATATGTCATCAACGACTACAGCAAGATTATAAGATGGCAAGCCGTCTTTTCTTTGTATAATGAAGTTTTCTTGTGCCAAATCTTTTGAAAAAAAAATTATGCCTTTAAGCCTATCCGAGAACGAATTAACTTCATGTTTTAAGAAACGTATTGATGCGTTTTCAGGTGACCTTTTTTTTTCTTTACAGTATCCGTCGTATATACCGCCTAACTCCTTAATTCTTTTACGATTACAAGAGCAGTAGTAGGCTTTATTAGCACCTATAATATCATTAATGTACTCTCTATATATATCAATTCGTTTACTTTGATAGAGAACTTCCTCATCCCATTCAAGGCCATAAAGTTCGAGTGTATGTAAGATATTTGCGATAGATGCAGGTTGTATTCTGAAATAATCCAGATCTTCAATTCTTAGCAACCAGCTTCCATTGTTAGCTTTAGCTTCAAGATAACTGCCTAAAGCTGTAGTTAAAGAACCTAAGTGTAAATCTCCAGTTGGAGAGGGAGCAAAACGCCCTCTATAAATTACTTTTGTGTTCATTCGTAATGAAAAACCAGTACTATCCAGTCATCTGCTTTTCTTTTAACTCAGCAAGGGTCTTACAATCTATGCATAATTCAGCAGTTGGACGAGCCTCTAATCTTCTTATTCCAATTTCAACTCCACAAGAGTCGCAATAACCAAAATCATCATCGTCAATTCTTTGAATAGTTTTATCTATTTTTTTTATTAGCCTTCTTTCTCGATCTCTGTTTCTTAACTCTAAGCTAAACTCTTCTTCTTGCGCTGCTCTGTCAACAGGATCTGGAAAATTGGAAGCTTCATCTTGCATTTGATGAACAGTTCTCTCAACTTCACTTTTCAACTGTTCTTTCCAAGCCATTAAAATTGTACGAAAATGCTTAAGTTGTTTTTCATTCATGTATTCTTCGTTGGGAGCTACTTGATATGGTTCAAGTCCAGCAGCTGCTAGAATACCTAAAGTTTTTTTCTTTTGAATAATTGGCATTCATTATCTCCTAAATATACCTAATATATCCTTTATTTAAAATTAGGGGTGTATCTATAACAGAATATTATATACCTGTCAAATGTTAGAGTCGAAAAAAAAATTTTTTTTTTTGATGTATGGTTGATTTTTTTTGAAGGTTTAAAGTGGCTCCCCCTGCTGGACTCGAACCAGCGACATACGGATTAACAGTCCGGCGTTCTACCAACTGAACTAAGGGGGAATAATGGTGCCTCGAGGCGGAATCGAACCACCGACACGAGGATTTTCAATCCTCTGCTCTACCGACTGAGCTATCGAGGCATTTAAATGGTGCCGACTACCGGAATCGAACTGGTGACCTACTGATTACAAGTCAGTTGCTCTACCTACTGAGCTAAGTCGGCGCACTTAAATGGTGCCCGGAGGCGGAATCGAACCACCGACACGAGGATTTTCAATCCTCTGCTCTACCGACTGAGCTATCCGGGCAATGAAGCGTATTAAATAAGATTTTGCTCTCTAAGTCAACAAAAAAAAGAAAAGAATTATGTTTTTTGAGTTGATTGCTTTATTTTTAATCTTTTTGGGTTGTTTTGGTTATTTTGGTTGATATCCATCTATAATAATATCTTTTCCATCGAATAAAAATTCAGACATTTTTTTTTCAAGAAATTTACGATGTTCAGGATCCATCATATTTAATTTTTTTTCATTTATTAACATTGTCTGTTTAGCTTGCCATTTATTCCATGCTTCTTGAGAGATATTTTCATAAATTTTTTTTCCTAACTCACCAGGGTAGATTTGAAAAGACATAGAGGGAGCTTCTTTTTTTAAATGTACACAATAAATAGTTTTTGACATATAATAAAATCTCTTAATCTAAATTTGTTTTTATAAACTTTTTTATAGGTGTTGGCAAGGCAATACTTGATGTAGATCGAAAATATTTTGAGTTATCTGTTGATTTTACTTTTAAATTATTCACTTCGATTACATGGCCTAACAGCTCATAATGTGTAAATTTATGAGATATTTTCCCTTTCAATCTATAATTTATGTTTTTTAAATCATCTTCGCTGACTTCAGGCAAACACCATAAACCAAACCATACATCTTTTTTATTTCTTTTTTCTAAGAGAATATTATCATTTTGTTTACACCAAATAAAATACTTGTCTTTTTTTATTTTTTTTGCTTTTTTTGTATTAAGCGGTAATTCTAATTGCTTATGAGTTTTAAAAGCATAACAATTTAATTGTAAGGGACATTGATCACATTGAACATTTCTAGGTGTGCATATCAGTGCACCTAAATCAATTAATCCTTGTGTATAAATTCTGTTTGATGTTTGAGGCGTAAGTTGAATAGATAATTGCCAAATTTTTCTTTTAAATGATGATGACTTTTTACATTCCTTAATGCCAAAAATCTAGAAAAGAGTCTATTTACATTACCATCAACAATTGGTCCATACTTATTGAAAGCAAAGGAAAGTATAGCCCCTGATGTATATGGACCAACACCTGGAATACTTAATAATTTTTCTTGATCATCAGGAATCTTCCCACCGAACTCATCTAAAATAAACTTAGACGCTTTTATTAAATTTCTTGCTCTAGAATAGTAACCCAGACCTTCCCATAATTTTAACACTTTATCCTCTTCAGCTATTGCTAGAGCATCAATTGTAGGAAAATATCTTAACCACTTTTGAAAGTACGGTATAACCGTTTTAACTTGTGTTTGTTGGAGCATAATCTCTGATATTAATACTTTGTATGGAGTAATATTTTGCTGCCATGGTAAGTCTTTTCTACCATGTTGTAACTGCCATTCTATAATAGTGTTTGCAATATCCATTTTTAGTCTATAATATATCCGGTCTGACAAAATATAGATTTACCAGACTGTTTTAAATTAAGACAGTATATATAATTTACCTAAAGTTGATAAGTAATAAACAATGATATCCAAGAATAATTTAAAAAATCAGGATGTAATTACACCTGAATATGATAGTAATGGACGGCTAGTGAGAAAAATTAGGAGTTTTGTCTTGCGCGAAGGGCGTCTTACTAAAGGGCAGGAACTTGCAATAGAGCAATTCTGGTCTTTGTATGGTATAACATACAAGGAAAGTCGTATTGATTTTAAAAATTTATTCAAAAATGATAATGAAGTTGTACTTGAAATTGGCTTTGGGATGGGAAGTTCACTTGTACAAATGGCATTAGAAAACCCAAATAAAAACTTTATTGGTATAGAAGTACATAAACCTGGCGTAGGTTCATGCATCAAACAAATTGAAGAAAATAATGTTAAAAATTTGAAAGTTATTTGTCACGATGCTGTTGAAGTTTTGAATTCAATGATTGATGATAAATCTATAGATAAATTTCAAATATTCTTTCCTGATCCTTGGCACAAAGCAAAGCATCATAAAAGAAGAATTATTCAACAAGCATTCGTACAACTTTTATTAAGGAAATTAAAAGAAGGTGGTACCATCCATCTTGCTACAGACTGGGAAAATTATTCAGAGCATATGTTAGAAGTTTTATCTTCATTCAAAATATTACGTAATTTAAGTCAAACTAATGATTTTATTGAACGACCAAACGAGAGGCCTTTAACAAAGTTTGAAAATAGGGGGATTAAACTAGGGCACAAAGTTTTTGATATTAAGTTTCAAAAATCATATAAAGAGCTCTAATAAATTATTTAAGTAACGGTGACCGAGCGTTGTTACCGTAACAAATTCACTTTGATAAGTAATTAAACCTTTTTTTTGGGCTATATTTAATTTTGGTTCTAAATTATCAAGTTTTAAACCTGTTTTATGTTCAAAATCTTGTTTGCTAAATCCATTCATCAGCCTACATCTATTCAGGAAGTATTCAAATACTAAATCATCTCCTGTTACATTTGACTTAAATTTTATATAATTATTTTTTGCTTCTAAATATCCTTTGGGATGTTTCACTTTTTCAGTTCTAATAACTTGTTTACTATTAGTTGTGATTTTCCCACTCGCGCCACAACCAACTCCTAAATAATCGCCAAACTCCCAATAATTAAGGTTATGCTCACACGCATGATTTTGTTTTGAAAAAGCAGAAATCTCATATTGCTCATAACCATTATCTTTCAATAATTCAATACCTTCCTTATAGATTAGCCATAAGATATCATCAGAGGGAAGTGTGGGAGGTCTAGAAGAAAACATTGTATGTGGCTCAATTGTTAATTGATACCATGATATATGTGGGACATTAAGTTCTATCGCTGTATGTAAATCTGATAAAGCCTGTTTTATATTTTGTTGTGGTAATCCATGCATCAGATCCAAGTTGTAAGAAGTAACATTAAGTTCCCTAAGTTCCTCAAGTGCTGTAATAGCATTTTGATTTGAGTGTATTCTACCTAGAATATTTAAATGTTCATTGTTAAATGACTGTACACCTACAGAAAATCTATTTATTCCTGCGTTTATATATTCCTGAAAAGGTTTATGCTCTAAAGTACCCGGGTTAGCTTCCATTGTTATTTCAATATTTTCTTTAAAAGGTAGCAATAATTTTATACCAGATAGTAACTCATCATACCCAGCTGGTGTTATTAAACTCGGGGTTCCCCCACCAAAAAAAATAGTTTTTACTGGTCTATCATAAATATTGTATTCTTCAATATCATTTTTTAAATCTTTTATTAAATGCTCGATATATGTTTTTTCTGGAATATCCCCATTAATTGTGTGTGAGTTAAAATCACAGTAAGGGCATTTTTTGATGCACCAGGGCATATGTATATAGAGACTTACCGGTTTTTTATTCACTTTAATAACTCAATTAATTTCTTAAATGCAATAGCTCTATGTGAAATTTGGTTTTTTAAATTTAGATCCATTTCAGATGCAGTTTGATGATAACCTAATGGAATAAAAATAGGATCATAACCATGTCCCTTTATTCCTAGAGGTTCTTCTGCAATTACTCCAGCCCATTTAGCAGAAGCAATTATAGGATCAGGATCTTCTGCGTGTTTCATAAATACTAGTACAGCTTTAAAAAAAGCTCTTCGATCTTTAAAGGGTTTTAAATTCTTAAGCAGGAGGTCAATGTTTTTTTCATTGTTGCCGTGATCACCAGCATAACGAGCAGAATATATACCAGGCTGATTATTCAAAGATGTTACACAAAGACCCGAATCATCTGCGATTGAAGGTAAGCCCGATATTTTTGCAGCGTGTCTTGCTTTTATAATTGCATTTTCCACAAATGTTTGACCGGTTTCTTCAACATCACTGATATTCATTTCAACAGAAGAAGTTAATTCAAAGTCAAAATTTTCAAATAAATGCTCAAACTCTTTTTTTTTACCTAAATTATGAGTAGCTAGAATAATTTTTGTTTTCATTCGGTAACCTATAAAACCTGCCAAACAGGAATAAAACTTCCAATTAATATATTTAAAAATTTAGAATAACAAATAAAACTAAAACACTTAAATCAAGACCTCCCATGGATGGAATTAATTTTCTAATTGGATATAAAAGAGGTTCGGTTAATTGATACATTATGTATTCCATTGGATTATTACCTTGGCTGAACCAACTTAATATTGCTCTTAAAATTAAAATCCAGAATAAAATATACCCAAATGATTTTACTAATGATAATAATCCTAAAAATAGAAATATGGGGGAGAAAGAGTTCAATCCACTCAATGAATATATTATAAATAATTTGAGAACGCAGAAAATATATGCAAATACTATTGTAGCAGTATCAATTTTACCTATATCAGGCATGAAAATTTTTAGTGGCTTTATTACAGGATTGGTTGCTTTGACAATAAATTGTGTAAATGGATTGTAGTAATCAGCTTTTACATATTTTAGCCAAATTTTTAATATTAAAACAAATAAATATAAACTAAAAACTGTATTTATTAGATAAATAATTGCCTGCATAATTAGCCCTTTAAAGAGAAGTGATTTTAAAATTTATAAGTGTGTAAGTGTAACCATTTTTTTTAAAATTTGAAATCTTTTATTACGAATCTCGTTCACCAAAAATAGAAGTACCTATTCTTACCATGTTACTTCCAAAATGAATTGCTTTTTCCCAATCATTGGACATTCCCATAGATAAGATATTAAAATCCGGATTATTCTTACGGTGGGTTTCAAATAAATTAAATAAACTTTCAAAGGTATATGCTTGCTCTCGAGGATTGTTTTCTCTTCTGGGTATAGCCATAATACCTCTTAATTTAAGGTTCCGATACTTCTGGACATTTTCTATAAGCTTGCTTAATTCCTCTTTATGAATACCAGATTTAGATGCTTCATCATTTATATTTATTTGTATTAGGACATTTAAAGGAGCTAGATGATTTGGTCTATGATGGTTCAATTTTTCTAATATCTTAATGCGATCGACTGATTGTACCCAGTCAAAATGCTCAGCAATGAGCTTTGTTTTATTTGATTGAATAGGGCCTAAAAAATGCCAACAAATTTGTTTAACATGTGAAAAATGAATAATTTTTTTTACTGCCTCTTGGACATAACTTTCTCCAAAGTTAACAAGGCCACTCTCTATAGCTTCGCTTATTTTTTCAACAGGTTGTTTTTTTGAAACAGCTATAATTCGGACCTCCTTTGATTTTTTTGTTTGTAACTTTGTGAGGTAATTTAATATATTATTGATATTTTCTTTTACTGAAGACATTTTAAACCTATATGTTTTGTTCAAACCAACTCTCGAGAATTATTACAGCTGACATATTATCTATATTATCTTTGTCCAACTTTTTGAACCCATGATGTTGATAAAGATTTGATTTAGCTTCGACTGTTGTAAGTCGTTCGTCATGCATTATTACCTTAATTCCATATCTTCCATGTATTCTGTTTGCAAATTTTTTCGCTTTTTGTGTGATTTCAGGCAAAAAATTACCATGTAAATCGAGAGGCAATCCAACAATAATGAAGCTAGGATCCCATTCTTTTAGGATAGTTCCTAATATGTCCCAGTTTGGTATACCATTTTTTGCTTTTAAGGATTTATAAGGAAAAGCAACTTTAGTATCGGTATTGCCTGTTGCAATACCAATATTATTCATACCAAAATCAAAGGCTAGTACATTACTCATATTTTAATTTTTTTTCAAGAGAATCCAGTATTTTATCAGCTATAGAAAAACCAGTAGCTTGTTCAATTTCAACAATACAAGTGGGACAGGTCACGTTAATTTCTGTTAACTTATTACCAATTACATCTAAACCTACCCAAAATAAGCCTTTTTGTTTAAGTATCGGAGCAATCTCTTTTGCTAGATTTAGATCTCTTTCACTGATTTCTTGCACTACGCCAGTGCCACCAGCAGCTATATTACCCCTTGTTTCACCTTTAGCTGGTATTCTTGCTAATACATAGGGCATAACTTCACCATTAATAATTATGATTCTTTTATCTCCAAGAGTTATATCTGGAATAAACTCCTGAGCCATACAATAAGCACTACCATGATTAGTCAATGTTTCAATGATTACTGATAAATTTGGATCATTTTCAGTAACTTTAAAAATTGATGCTCCGCCCATCCCATCAAGTGGTTTTAAAATTATATTTTTGTGTGTTTTATGAAAATCTTTAATTAAGTAGGGGTTAGAAGTTATAATTGTTTCTGGAGTAAGTTTAGGAAACCAGCTTGTGTATACCTTCTCATTACAATCTCTTAGACTTTGAGGTTTATTAGCTACAAAAGTTCCTTTTAATTCGGCAAGATCTAAAATATATGTTGCATAAATATAGTCGATATCAAAGGGAGGATCTTTACGCATCAATATGACATCTAAATCAGATAAGGGTATTCTTGTTGTTTCTTTAAACTCAAACCAGCTTTCTTTGTTTTGTTTTAGTATTATTTTTTTCGCCAGTGCGTATGGATTCCCTTTTTCTACATATAAATCTTGTAGCTCCATGTAAAATATTTCATAATTTCTTTCTTGAGCTTTCAGTAAGATTTTTAAGTTAGAGTCCTTAGAGACTTTAATGTTACTTATTGGATCCATTATAATGCCGAACTTCATCATATTTGTATTCTCATATGTTAAAAATCACCATAAAGGGTTTGCAATGCAGAAATTGCAGCAAAACCAGCTGTTTCTGTTCGTAAAATTCTTTTACCTAATATAATATTTGAAAAGTTTGACTTTTGAAAGAGATTAATTTCATCATCATTAAAACCTCCTTCTGGACCGATTAAAAGTCGTAAGTTTTGATCAATCATAAGTGACTTAATTGTTTGCGAACTGCTTGGCTCTAGGCAGATTTTTGCACCACTGAAAGAATCATTAACCCATTCATTTACCGAAGTAACCTCATGAATTTTAGGAACAAAGTTTCTTCCTGATTGCTCACATGCAGATATAGCTATTTTTGTCCAATGTAATAACTTTTTTTTTAATCTTGATTGATCCAGTTTTACGCCACATCGAGCTGATGTCAAAGGATATATTGATGTTACTCCAAGCTCAACAGCTTTTTGGATAGTTAAGTCCATTTTATCGCCTCGAGAGATAACTTGACCTAAGTGAATTTGTAAATTAGATTCAACATTTTTATATTCTGATTGATTTACATGAACTTTAACTGATTTATTTTTTATTTCTATGATTTTTGCCTGATAAATATAGTTATTACCATTAAATAAAGTTATAGGTGAGTCAACTGTTAATCTTAAAACTTTGGATATGTAATGACTTGCTTCAGGAGTTAATTCAAACTCTGAAGCAACATTAAGCTCTACCTTTTGATAGATGCGAGGTATTCTCATTTTACTAATTCTTTCAAAAACTCAGCCTTATCAGTTTTTTCCCATGGAAACTCCTCTCTTCCAAAGTGACCATAGCTTGCTGTATTTTGATAAATAGGCTGAAGGAGAGATAACATTTCTTGTATACCATAAGGTCTTAAATCAAAAACTTCTCTTACAGCTCTTTCAATTTTGCTATGCTCAACGGTCTCAGTTCCAAATGTTTCTAACATAATTGAGGTTGGCTCTGCAACTCCAATGGCATATGAAAGTTGAATTTCACATTTAGATGCAAGACCTGCTGAAACTATATTTTTAGCCACATACCTAGCAGCATATGCAGCTGATCTATCTACTTTTGAAGGATCTTTACCAGAAAAAGCACCACCACCATGTCTTGCGGCTCCACCATAAGTATCAACAATTATTTTTCTGCCAGTGAGGCCACAGTCGCCCATGGGGCCACCAATGACAAATCTGCCTGTTGGGTTAATTAAATATTTGGTTTTTTCGTTCAACCAGTTTTGAGGCAAAACAGGTTTAATAATTTCATCCATTACTGCTTCTTTTAAAACAGGTAGTTCAATACTTTCACAATGTTGAGTCGATATAACTACAGTATCAATTCCAACTATTTTATTATTTTCATATAGAAATGTAACTTGACTCTTTGCATCCGGACGAAGCCAGGGAAGAGCACCATTTTTTCTAACAAGGGCTTGTCTTTGCATTAGTCGATGAGCATAAGTAAGAGGGGCAGGCATAAAAACATCAGTCTCATCAGTTGCATAACCAAACATAATGCCTTGATCTCCAGCACCTTGTTCTTTAGGATCAGATTTGTCGACTCCTTGATTGATATCTGGTGATTGCTTTCCAATTGTATTAAGAACTGCACATGAGCGAGCATCAAAGCCCATATCTGAATGAGTGTAGCCAATATTTTCAATTGTATTTCTAGCTATTTCTTCAATATCAACCCATGCTGATGTTGATATTTCGCCACCAACCATAACCATTCCTGTTTTCACATAAGTTTCACATGCTACTCTAGCTTTGGAGTCTTGACTTATAATTGCATCTAAAACAGCATCTGAAATTTGATCTGCAATTTTATCAGGATGTCCCTCGGATACAGACTCCGATGTAAATAAATTAATACTCATGATTTTTTCCTAAATCTATATTTTAAACTTCTAGACGTCTATTTTAGATGAAATTAAAACCATATCAATAAATTTTTAAAAAATTTACTCTAGAGATTAAAAAAAATTTGCAGTAAGGGCATCCAATTTGAGAGAATGGGTTAAATAAATGTGACTTTAATTAATAATAGAGGAACCAACATGACATCTAGACAAGATTTAGCTAATGCAATAAGGGCTTTAAGTATGGATGGAGTCCAAAAAGCAAAATCTGGACATCCAGGAGCACCAATGGGAATGGCTGATATAGCTGAAGTTTTATGGAGGAAATTTTTAAAGCATAACCCAAGTAACCCCAATTGGTTTAATAGAGATCGGTTTGTATTGTCAAATGGACATGGGTCAATGTTATTATATTCTTTGTTACATTTAAGTGGATATGATCTTTCAATTGATGATTTAAAAAACTTTAGACAAATGGGTTCTAAAACTCCAGGACATCCTGAATATGGCTATGCCCCTGGTGTGGAAACAACTACTGGACCTTTAGGGCAAGGGATTTCAAATGCCGTAGGAATGGCTATTGCAGAAAAAAATCTCGCATCTACATTTAACACTTCTAAAACAAATGTAATCGATCATTTTACATATGTTTTTCTTGGTGATGGCTGTTTAATGGAGGGTATTTCACATGAAGCCTGTTCTCTTGCTGGAACGTTGGGGTTAGGTAAGTTAATTGCATTTTGGGATGACAATGGTATCTCTATTGATGGTGAGGTTGAAGGCTGGTTTTCAGATGATACAGTAAAAAGGTTCGAATCATATGGGTGGCAGGTTATTGCTGGAGTTGATGGGCATAACAGCATTGAAATTGAAAATGCTATTAATCAAGCTAGAAATAATTTAAGTCAACCAACATTAATTTGTTGCAAAACGTTGATAGGATTTGGATCACCTAATAAAGCAGGTACACATGATTGTCACGGAGCACCTTTAGGCGAAGAGGAAATAAAAGCTACTAAACAAAACCTTAATTGGCAATTTGGTGAATTTGAAATACCGGCTGAAATTTATAAAGAATGGAATGCTGAAGCAACTGGAGAAATCAAGGAACAGGAATGGAATAAAACTTTAGAGTCTTACTCTCAAGAAAATAAATCTTTATACGCTGAGTTAAAACGCAGAATAAATAATGAATTACCATCACAATGGAATTCTACTTTTGATGAGTGGGTAAGACAATTACAAAATAATCCAGCAAATATTGCTAGTAGAAAAGCATCCCAAAATAGCATAGAGTTTATTGCAAAAATGCTTCCCGAATTAACTGGTGGTTCTGCTGATCTAGCACCTTCCAATTTAACAACTTGGTCGAAGTCTAAAGCTCTTGCAAAAAATGACTTTTCAGGAAATTACATACATTATGGTGTTCGTGAATTTGGTATGACAGCTATCATTAATGGAATCTCACTTCATGGTGGCTTGATTCCTTTTGGTGCTACTTTCCTAATGTTTATGGAATATGCAAGAAATGCACTAAGGATGGCTGCTTTAATGAAAATACAAAATATTGAAGTTTATACACATGACTCAATAGGTTTGGGAGAGGATGGACCGACGCATCAGCCGATTGAACAAATGGCTAATTTAAGACAAACTCCAAATTTAGTCATGTGGAGGCCTTGTGATCAAGTTGAAACTGCTATCTCTTGGAAAAATGCTATAGAAAATAAAACAAATCCTACTGCCTTAATTTTTTCTCGTCAAAATTTGAAACAACAAAATAGAAATTTAAATCAATTGGATAATATTGCAAAAGGTGGGTATGTTTTAACAGATTCTGATAAAACAGACTTAATTATCATAGCCACTGGTTCTGAAGTCGGCTTAGCAGTTGAAGCTTCTATTTCGCTTAAATCAAAAGGTGTTAACACTCGAGTTGTTTCTATGCCGTCCACAAATGTTTTTGATAGTCAAAGTAGAGAATATAAGGATTCTGTTTTGTTACCAAATGTTAAAAATCGTTTAGCTATTGAAGCAGGAATTTCTGACTTTTGGATGAAGTATGTTGGCTTAGATGGAGATGTTATTGGCATGAATAGTTTTGGTGAATCTGCGCCAGCAAACAAACTTTTTGAGCACTTTGGTTTTACGGTAGAAAATGTGGTTGAAGTAGCGTTAAATATGATAGAAAGAAATAAAAAGTAAAATAAACTCACAAATTACTAATAAAGAGGATATATGTCTATTTTAAAACTTAAAGATTTAGATCTAAATGGAAAAAAAGTTTTTATCAGAGCTGATTTGAACGTGCCTATTAAAGATGGGAAGGTGACTTCTGATGCAAGAATTTTAGCTTCTCTCCCCACTATTAAATATTGCCTCGATAGTGGAGCGCAAGTTATGGTAACATCTCACTTAGGTAGACCTACAGAAGGTGAGTTTAATTCAGAGTTTTCTTTAGAGCCTGTTGCAGAATATCTTGATAAAAAACTTAATAATAAAGTTCGATTGGAAAGAAACTATCTTGAAGGCGTAACCTTTAATTCTAATGAATTAATCGTACTTGAAAATGTGAGATTTAATAAAGGTGAAAAACAAAACTCAGATGAATTATCGAAAAAATATGCAAATTTATGTGATATTTTTGTTATGGATGCATTTGGTACAGCTCATAGGGCACAAGCTTCAACATATGGAGTAGGTATGTACGCAGATGTTGCTTGTGCAGGACCATTGCTATCAAATGAATTAGATGCTTTAGGGAAAGCATTAAATAATCCTGAAAGACCAATGGTGGCAATTGTTGGAGGTTCAAAGGTATCTACTAAATTAACTGTTTTAGAATCATTGTCTAAAATTGCAGATCAAATTTTAGTGGGTGGTGGTATTGCTAACACATTTATAGCTGCTTCTGGAAACGACGTTGGTAAATCTTTGTATGAACCTGACTTGATTAATGAAGCTAAATCTTTAATGAAATCTACCTTCATTCCTGTTGCAAAGGATGTTGTTTGCGCAAAGGAGTTTTCTGAAGATGCAGTTGCTACTACAAAGTTAGTTAATCAAGTTGCTTCAGATGATATGATCTTAGATATTGGACCAGAGACTTCAAAAGAATTAGGTGAAATTTTAAAAAATGCCAAAACCATTTTATGGAATGGACCTGTCGGAGTTTTTGAAATTAAACAATTTTCAGAAGGTACTGAAACACTATCTAAAGATATTGCAAATTCAAATGGATTTTCTATTGCTGGAGGAGGAGATACCCTTGCAGCAATTGATAAGTATGGTATAAAAGAAAAAGTTTCATATATATCGACCGGTGGTGGTGCATTTTTGGAGTTTGTTGAAGGGAAGAAACTACCAGCAGTAGAAATGTTAGAAAAAAGATTTAAGTAGAACGAAATTCAAGTTTTGTGTTAAAATTAAACGGTTATTAAACAAACAATACGGGAAATAAAAATGTCAAGAGTTTTTGATGCAGTTAAACCAGGGGTAATTGCAGGTGATGATGTACAGAAGGTTTTTCAAATAGCGAAAGAAAATAATTTTGCTTTACCAGCAGTGAATGTTGTAAATAGTGATTCAATTAATTCTGTTTTGGAAGCAGCCGCAAAGGTTAAAGCACCAGTTGTAGTTCAATTTTCAAATGGTGGAGCAGCTTTTTTTGCAGGCAAAGGTTTAAAACTGGAAGGTCAAGAATCACAAATCAAGGGAGCTGTTAATGGTGCGAAATATGTTCATGCTATCGCTGAATCATATGGTGTTCCTGTTATTTTACATACAGATCATGCAGCAAAAAAACTTTTACCATGGATTGATGGACTGCTAGATGAAGGAGAAAGATTCTTTAATGAAACCGGAAAACCATTATTTTCATCTCACATGATTGATTTATCTGAAGAATCTTTAGAAGAAAACATTGAAATTTGTGCTAATTATCTTAAGAGAATGGCCAAATTAAATATGACTCTGGAAATTGAGTTAGGTTGTACAGGTGGGGAAGAAGATGGTGTAGATAATTCAGATATGGATTCTTCTCTGCTTTATACCCAGCCAGAAGATGTTGCTTATGCTTATGAAAAACTTATGGAAGTTAGCCCTAGATTTACTATTGCTGCTTCGTTTGGTAATGTTCATGGTGTATATAAACCTGGAAATGTTGTTTTAACCCCAACAATTTTAAGAGATTCACAAAAATTTTGTTCAGAGAAATTTAATTTACCACATAATGAATTAAATTTTGTTTTCCATGGTGGTTCTGGTTCAAGTCTAGAAGAAATCAGAGAATCTATTTCTTATGGTGTTATTAAAATGAATATAGATACTGATACCCAATGGGCAACTTGGAATGGTGTTCGTGAATACTATTTGAAAAATGAAGACTATCTTCAAGCTCAAATTGGAAACCCTGAGGGTCAAGATAAACCAAATAAAAATATTATGATCCTCGAGTTTGGATCAGAGCAGGACAAGTTTCTATGGTTGATAGACTAGAGCAAGCTTTCAGAGATTTAAACGCAGTAGATGTACTATAGTTTAAGAATGACATAAATTTGAAAAAGAAATCTCAATTGGAGATTTCTTTTTTTTGCATTATGCTTATGTAAAAAGTTTTTGGAGGAGTTTAATATGGATGAAAATACATTAAATGGTGTAGAGCATGCAACTAATTGGATCGTTAATAATCAATCTGTAATTATAGAATATGGTTTGCATTTACTTGGGGCTTTGTTAATTCTGATTATTGGTAACTGGTTTTCAAAGGCACTTTCTCGTTTAATTGGAAAAACACTTGAAAAAAATAAGTTAGACTTAGCAGCATCAAAATTTCTGCAAAGCTTGATCAGATACGCTGTTCTGACAGCAATTATATTAATGGCTTTAAATACAGTTGGTATTCAAACAGCTTCATTTATTGCACTTTTAGCTTCTGCTGGATTAGCTATTGGGTTGGCTCTTCAGGGGACTTTATCTCAATTTGCTAGTGGTGTTGTTATTATAGCTACCAGACCCTATAAAATAGGAGATACAGTGATTGTTGGAGGTAAGAATGGAACTGTTATTGATATGGATATTTTGTACACTACTTTAAAAACTCCTGATAATGTTAAAATTATCGTGCCAAATGGAAGTATTAATGGGAAAGATATCACAAATTATTCTGCTTTCGATACCAGAAGGTTGGAAATCATTATCGGCGTAGGATATGAATCGAAAATTAGTGAGGTAAAAGAAGTTATTCATTCTGTGATTAAAAGTGATGAGAGAGCATTACTTGATCCTGAACCTTTGGTCGAAGTAAATGAATTAAATGCATCTAGCATAGATATGGTTGTTAGAGTATGGTCTAATAGGGCTGATTTGGCTTCACTTAAGTTCTCTTTATTGGAAAATATAAAAGTTAAGCTTGACGAAAAAGGTATTTCTATCCCATACCCACAATTAGATATCCATATGATTAACTCAAATTAAACACCTAATTAATGAGCAACAAATTATATTTGATGCTCATTTTTATACGGTTGTTTACTTGTTTTCTAGTGTAATATACGTGTTTTCAAAGTTCCTGGAATAGACTGAATTTCTTGATATATAGTTTTAGCATCTGTTATATCAAGGTCAAAAACAACATATCCTAAATCATCTTTGGTTTGTAAATACTGAGCAAGGATATTTATATTATGAGCTGCACAGACAGCATTTATTTGATTCAGAATACCAGGGATATTCTGATGAACATGAATAACTCTAGAACAATTCTTTTGATGTGGTAGATTAACCTCTGGAAAATTAACGGCAGTAATAGTAGAACCATTATCAGAATATTTAATTAGCTTCTGTGCTACTTCATCGGCTATTTTGATTTGTGCTTCTTGAGTCGATCCGCCTATATGAGGAGTAAGTATAACATTATTTTGACCACATAGTACTGATTGAAACTTTTCTTGATTATTTTCTGGTTCAATGGGAAAAACATCAATTGCAGCACCTAGTATATGATTTTCATCAAGAGAAGTCTTTAAGTGTTCGATATTAATAAGATTTCCTCGGGCTGCATTAATTATCACACTTCCTTTTTTCATCAAATCCAATTCTTTTTTAGTTATCATATGATGAGTTTGGTTCGTTTCGGGAACATGTAATGATACTACATCTGATTGGCTCAGTAAGTCATTCAAGGAGCTGACTTGACGAGCATTTCCTAAGGGTAGTTTAGTTAACAGATCAAAAAATATTACTTTAAATCCGATGTTTTCTGCAATAACTCCTAGTTGAGTACCGATATGCCCATAGCCAATTATTCCCAAAACTTTATTTCTTGCTTCGAAGCAATTATTTGCAGACTTCAACCAAACATTAGAGTGTGCAGCAGTGTTTTTTGAAGGTACCTGTCTTAAAAGCAGAATTGCTTCGGCTAATACTAATTCAGCAACACTTCGAGTATTTGAAAAGGGTGCGTTAAATATTGGGATACCCATGTTTGAAGATTTGATCAAATCGACTTGGTTTGTTCCAATACAAAAACATCCTATTGCAATTAACTTACTAGCAACTTTAAGGACCTTATCATTCAAATGCGTTCTCGAACGAATTCCAATAAAATGATATGAAGGTATAATCTTTATTAACTCATCTTCAGATATGGCTGACTCATAATATGTAATACTTGTATAACCCGCTGACTTTAATGTATTTACAACATTTTCACTAATTCCTTCTAACAGTAATATTTTAATTTTGTCTTTGGATAAAGAAAGCATTTTTTTTTCCTATATTCTATAATGTTATATTTTTCACACAATCACTAGTTCCCAGTAATAGTATATCGGCCTTTCTTTTAGCAAAGAGACCTACAGTCACAATTCCTGGGATATTATTTAACTGCTCCTCTAAGTTCTTTGGTTCATTTATCATTAAGTTATGAACATCAAGTATGATATTGCCGTTATCGGTGATGCAGTTCTGACGGTAAACTGGATCTCCTCCAATTTTTACAATTTCTCTCCCTACTTGAGAACGAGCCATCGGAATAACTTCAATTGGTAATGGAAATTTTCCAAGCGTTTTAACGTATTTTGATTCATCTGCTATGCATATAAATTTATCTGAAATTTGTGCAATAATTTTTTCTCTAGTTAGTGCAGCTCCTCCGCCTTTTATCATTTCAAAGTTGTGATTTATTTCATCCGCACCATCGATGTAAAGATCTAACTTAGAAACTTCATTAGCTTCATAAATATCGATATTTATTTCTTTAAGTCTTTTTGTGGATTCTTCTGAGCTTGAAACAGCTCCTTTTAATCTTAGATTAGATTTTTTTAACTCTTCAATAAAAAAGTTGACAGTGCTACCAGTGCCAACACCAATAATTGTTTCATCTTGGATATATTGCAGGGCTGATTGAGCAACTAATTTTTTTTTCTCATTTTGATGTAATGTCATGATTTTTCCAATTAAGTGTTTTTGATGGTGTTAGGACATAATCAAATGGCATATCCCACTTGTCATGCTTGAAATTAAAATTGTACTGTAGATCGTATGCTAATCCAATAGTGACACATTCAGTTGAAAGTTGTGAATACAGTCGATCATAATATCCACCACCCATCCCTAACCTTCTGCCTTCTGAATTATAACCTACTAGAGGAACAATAATTTTTTGAATATTCGAACTTGTAATAATTTTACTTTTTTTTAAAGTAGGTTCTTTGATTCCATAATTATTCTTAGAATATTTAGTATTTTTGTCAATTTGTTGAAAAATTAATTGATTAGATGAAAATGGATGGATAATCGGTAAGCAAACACAGGCAGAGTTATTAATTAGAAACTTTATAATTTTAGATGTATCCACTTCAACACTAGTACTTATGTATGCTGCATAAATTTCGTTTTGAGAAATATTAAAATTATATTTAAATCGTTCAAAAATTATATTATCGAATAATTTTTTAGTATTATCAGGTAAAGATTTTCTTAGATATTTTGAATTGTTTCTAATAGTATCTTTAATATTTTGCATAAATTAAATGGGAAATGTTTGCCAAAAATTATGGCTCCCAAGTGCCGTCGTTATTAGTAGCCCTTGAACCATTATGTTCAAGGCGGAAATATATTATTTACCGTAGGCTTCCTAATTAGATTGGGCATGCACAAAAGTAAATGAAAATAGTTCCTAATTTTTTACTTATCGGCTCGGGGACGTTAACAACTAACGAACACAAGAGAGTTATTTATATTTTCTACTTAAATCATAATTATTGCAATGCATTTTCTAAAAAAAGATTTAAATTTTTGATTTTTTCTTCGATATTTCTTTCATTCTGAGAGTATTGTCTCTCTAGTTTTAGTTGTTCTCGACAGAGATTTAAGCAAACAAATATTAAAGCTTGTTCTTTATTTTTAATATTTGAATTGTTAAAAATCAATTCAATTTTTTGCTCTAATGTTTCGACTGAGCTCATAAGAAGCTCTTCTTCACCCTCAGGACAATTTAAAGTTAATTTATTGCCCAATATATTAATTGTCGTGGGATTATTTTTCATTTATAGTTATTCCTAAAAGACTTTATAAAAGTATAATAATATATCTTTTATAATTCTATAAATAATTCATTTGTTTAATGAGAAAGAGGTTTTTATTAATGCTATCTTGTGATATTGGCAATTATGACTCAGTTCAATCTAAGTTGAAACTTTGTGGTTTTCCTATAACTTTCTGTGAATTAGAGGGCTTTGTCTCAGGGATTATGTGTAAAGATCAAAGTCTTGCTTTGAATGTTTATATGGATTATGTTCAAGAATATTTATTAAACGATATTTCTTTTGATAACAAGCAAGAAGATTTTTTAAAATCCATCTTAAATCAAATACTGAAATCTTTTCGTAATAAAACGACATTTTTTGAACCAACTTTCCCTAGTGATATCAGCCAAAAAAAAAGGGCTATTGTAGATTGGATAAACTCATTTTTATCTGGTTTTGGTGTCGTTCCTAGTACAATTGATTTTTCTAAGGCAACAAATGATCTTTTAAAAGATTTATATGAAATTAGTCAGCTAGATGTTAATGAAAAAATTGATAGTACTGAAGAAATAAGTTTAATGAGGGAGGTGGTTGAACATATCAAAGTAATTATTTCTTATTTACAATTAGAGTTTAATAATGATGCAAAGCAATAATGTTCATAATTTTGATATAGTTATAACTGGATGTGGACCAGCTTCTCAAGTTTTAGCGTCAGCTTTAGAAAATGCTCTCCCAGAAAAAAAAGTTGCTTGGATAAGAGATCAGTCTGATTTGAAAGAAAAAAAAGTAGATTCAAGAAAACTTGCTTTATCTTATTCATCTCTTTCAATACTAAAAAAATTAAAACTAATCTCTGATAAAAAAATAGGTTATTACATAAAAAAAATTAATGTATCTGATGAAGGTCATTTTGGGAAAGTATTTCTGCATGCTTCAAAAATAGGAGTGCCTTACTTAGGAACAGTTCTTTCTTTTCATGAACTTTTGCAAAGTTTAAAGAAGGAGAAATGTTGCATATACAAAGATACGGTATGCGAGATTAATCAAAACGAAGAAGAAATAAAAATATCACTTACAAATAATCAAAAATCATAACTAAACTTATAATAAACACAGATCGTACAACACTTCCTTTATCAACAATGCAAAAATTTAAATTTAATACAAAAATTTTTAAACAATTTGCAATAACAGCAGACATTATATTTGAAAGTAATAATGGTAATGAAGCTTTTGAAAGGTTTACTGAAGAAGGTCCATTTGCCTTACTTCCTTTTTCTGATAATGCAATGAATATGGTGTGGTGTTTAGATGAGCGAGAAAAAAAAGTTTATTCTTCACTAAATGATGGGGAATTAATATCTCTAATCCAAAATAAATTTGGATGGAAACTCGGAAAAATTTGCTCGGTTAATAACATAGCATTTTATGATTTAAAGCGAGAAACTATTAAAAATTTTTTTCTCATAGAATACTTAATATCGGAAGTTTTGCAAATAAGATGCATCCCGTTGCAGGACAAGGTTTTAACTTAACCATAAGAGATATATACACCGTCATAAAGACATTAGCCCAAAATGAAGATCCAGGAAGTTGGAGTTCTCTTAATTCGATAAATAAAAATAGAAAAATTGACCAACAAAATATAATATGGTTTACAGAAGGTTTGATTCACTTATTTTCCAATAAAGAGTTGTCATTTTTAGAAGTTTGGGTCTATCAACTTTCAATCATTTTAATTTTTTACAGCAATCACTTAAGAAGTTTATTATTAAAGATGAATATTAAATATTATGATATTGTTATTGTGGGAGCAGGTATTGTTGGATTGAGTCTTGCTGCTTCATTTAGAAACTCTAACTTGAAAGTAGCTCTAGTCGATAAAAAAAATATTTTGCAAAATAAATTGCACAACAACTCCGATGTTGTTGCTCTGAATCGAGCTAGTAGAAATGTATTAAAAAATATCGGAGTAAACAAAGACTTCATCGAATCATCGTGGAGTCCTTACTCAAATATGTTCATCACAAATCAAGATTATACATCTAAAATTAATTTTGATACTGATAAGATATTAGACGTATCACTTGGTTATATCGTAAATAAAAAGAACTAGAAAAAGAATTAACGCTAGTAGTAGAAAAGTCCTCAAACATAGATATTTTCGAAAAAAAGAAAATAAATCTATTCTTAATAGAGATAAAGAAGTTTGGTTAAGTTTTGAATCAGGTGAATATTTAGTATCTAAATTAATTGTTGGTGCTGACGGAGGAAATTCTTGGGTTAGGGGTCAATTAAAGATTCCAACAGTTGAGCAGGACTATGATCAATTTGCACTTACTTGTGATGTTCTAGTTGAACACAGTCACAGTAATACAGCTTCGCAGTTTTTTTTATCTACGGGGCCACTTGCTTTGTTACCAAAGTCAAACCCTAAATCCTATTCTATTGTTTGGACTTTAACTCCTGAGTTAGCTAGAAGTTATGAGAATCTTAGTAAAGATAAATTTCATAAAAAATTATTATCTGCAAGTAATGGATTCGTAGGGAAAATCCTAGAATCAACTAATATACGGATTAGACCTTTAAAAATGATTTGCGCGCAACAATTTATAAAAGATAACGCTGTTTTAGTTGGTGATGCGGCACATGTATTTCATCCTCTGGCTGGGTTGGGTGTGAATTTGGGAATACAAGATATTGCATCATTAAATGAGGTTATAAATCAATGTATTGAAAAAGGCACTGAAGTCAATGATGCAAAACATTTACGACATTTCGAAAGGTGGCGCAAATCAGAAGCAATTAAATTAATTAGTATGTTGAGAGTCATAAACGACATATTTAAAAGTAAAAATAAGATAGTTAATTTTTTTACAAAAACTGGTTTATGTTTAATTGACAATAACTCTTTCATAAAAAATTTTTTCGTAAAAAAAGCTCTACAAGTTGACTTTAAACCCCCTAAGCTGTCTAAAAAAAGTGAATGACTTTTGTTTTAATTGTTTAATAATTTCTTAGGTTGCTTTTAATTTTTTAATTTGAAGATTGATTTCGCATACGGTTTTATAATGCTTTTCTTTGGCTTGATTAGGAATCTGAAGAAAGCCATTATTGAAATCAAATCTACCACGCCCTTTGATATAAATTCTGCCTGTAAACAATCTTATAATATGTTTTGCAATCAAAAGTGGTGAGTAATACGAAAAAAGCCTCATTTTAATTAACTTCCTTTTAAAAATAATTGTTATTATACAGGAATAAAAAAAATTATTGAGTGAGAAAGTTAACAATATTGTTAACTTTTAGTTAAATCTTATGCTTTCTTGAATGTAAACAATAAATCTTCTCTGTCTTTAATTCTCAATTTTTGATTACTATCAAGGTTATTAGGTAAAACAATTAATAAAGCAGTTTTTCCTGTAATGGGGTTTTGATTTATATTTAGTGGGTTACCAACTGAACGCCACGCTTCACCAATACTTCTTTCTAAAGAAATTGTCGTATCTATTTTTATATTGATAGCCTCATTCGAAGTAAGTAAATAGAGAGCTTTTTTATTTATACCTCTGTATTTTGCGCGAGCAACATTTTCTTGACCAGTATAACAGCCTTTATCAAAACTGACTGCGTTAATAACGTCTAAACTAAGAGCTTGAGGTAAATATAATGACGAAGTTTCTTTACTTAATTTAGGAAAAAAATTAACTATATCGTAAAAATCCCATTCAGTTGAACATCCCAATTTCTCAATATTTAATTTTTTTTGTATTTCAACTTTATCAATTATATTACTTTCTTCAAAAAACAATACTCTTTCTGAAGAGGGAATTGTACATGAGACATAATCATCAAGTAATGTTTTAAAACTAGGATCATCCATTTTATTAATACCGAATATAGACGTATTTAGTATTTTTATAGTGACTTTTGAAAAAATAGCATATTTTTTGAGATTATTTATGTGTTCTGCGGCTATCTCCTCATTTATAAAAAAATAAAAACAGTTCTTATAATTAAGCACTATGAATGTGCTTATAACTTTACCATGAGGATTACACATTGCTCCAAATGTTGATTGATTATTATTAATTTCAGTTACGTCACAGGTAAGTTGTCCTTGAAGAAATTTTTCGGAGTCTTCTCCCTCAACTTTAATAACTTTCATATTTGAGAGATCGAATAGTTTGTTATCATTCGTTTTCTCTATACAACATTTAATATTCATATTATACTCTTTGTAATATTTTTTTATAGATTAAAGCAATTTTTTAGAATTGTTAAGTTAAATTCAAAATATGTTACCGATTAACAACGAAAAAAAATTAAATGGGCATGTCGACGAGGTATGTTAGAACTAGATTGTACTCTAGTCCCCTTTTTTGAAAATAGATATGCTTCATTAACAGATCAATTAAAAGAAGATTTTGTAGAGTTGCTTGAAAATAGTGACCCTGATCTTTATTCATGGATAATGGGATTTAGTCATACTTATCCTCTCAAGAGCACTGATATAATTAAATCAATTCACAAATATATTCGTGATTTACAGTCAGTATAATTGTGATTTTTTTCTAATAAACAGCAATAGAAATTTATTTCTCCCTTTTGGATATTATATTTAAATAGAGTAATTAGGGAGAATTTATATGAATAAAAAGCAAACTCAATCTTTTATAAATGCAAGGTGTAATAATTCTTCTTCTTCAAAAGTTCTCCAGATACCTGTCGATAGGGATCTTTATGAGCAAGTTATTTTAATTCAAAATCAACTAGGATTAAAAAAAATTGCTCATGCAGGGCGATATATTCTTTTGCAGGGTTTAGTGTCTCTTGAGAAAGATAATAATAGTTTAGAACATGAAATTTTGATTGAATTATTCAAAAATATTAAACAAGTTAATCAAAAAGTTGAGTATTTACTAACGGAGCATTATTGCGAAAGTTATACACAACCTCAATTATCCTCTGTATCATCTAAGGTATATAGAGAAAAAATTAAAGATAAAATTAAAAACTTTAACGAAAAAATTAATCAAAATGTTGATGATATAATTAAAAATATACCAAACAAATGATGTTAATCATTAGGTTTTAGGATTGTTGGGTGTGGTTCATCATCCTTAAATGGATAATCTATATTGTAATGTAAGCCTCTACTTTCTTTTCTACTCAAAGCACACTCAATCATTAATTTAGACACTAAAACAAGGTTCCTTAATTCGATAAAATTTGATGTTATTTTATATTTAGAATAGTATTCTTGTAATTCTTCTTCTAAAAGGCAGGCTCTTCTTAAGGCACGTGCTAATCTTTTATCAGATCTAACTATTCCCATATAGTCCCACATAAAAAGCCTTAATTCATGCCAATTATGCTGTATAATTACTTCTTCATCTGAATTCATTAAGTTTGATTTTTTACAACTTTCAAAGAACATTGGTTCTTTTAGGGTTGGGATTTTTTTCAGAATATCAAATGATGCCGAACGAGCCATAACTATACATTCTAACAGTGAATTAGAGGCCATTCTATTTGCGCCATGAAGGCCAGTATAAGAGGTTTCTCCTATGGCATAAAGATTTTGAATATCAGTTTCACCATTAAGATTAACAAAAACCCCACCACAGGTATAATGTGCAGCTGGGACAACTGGAATTTTCTGTTTAGTGATATCTATATTTAAATCTTTTAGCTTATGATATATATTAGGAAAGTGACTTACAATGAAACTTTTATCTTTATGCGATATGTCTAAATACATGCAGTCTGCACCTAATTTTTTCATTTCAAAGTCAATAGCTCTGGCTACTATGTCTCTTGGTGCTAATTCTTTTCTAGCATCATAATCTTGCATAAATCTTGTGCCATCGGGCCTAACTAAATAAGCTCCTTCACCTCTGAGTGCTTCGGTTAGCAAAAAATTTCTTGATTCATGGTGGTATAGACAAGTAGGATGAAATTGATTAAATTCTAAATTTGCAACTCTGCAACCAGCCCGCCATGCCATAGCGATACCATCGCCAGATGATATATCAGGATTCGAAGTATACTGATAAACCTTAGATGCTCCACCAGTAGCTAAAATAGTTACTTTAGATAAAATATTGAATATGTTTTTATTTTTATTATCTAAAACCGAACAGCCAATCGCTTGTTTTGTATCTGTTGATTTAATGATATCAATAGCGCTATGATGCTCCAGAATAACAATATTATTCTTTAATTGCACTTGTTCTTGAAGAGAGCTTTGAATGGCTAGTCCAGTTGCATCAGCTGAATGAAGAATTCGTCGATGGCTGTGCCCACCTTCTTTGGTTAAGTGGAAGAGTTGTTTATTATTTTTAATTATAGTATCAAAATGTACGTTAGTATTTTCAATTAACCATTCTAGACTGTTTCGAGCATTTTCTGTTATGAATTTGACAGCATTTTCATCGCAGATACCAGCTCCAGCAATGAGTGTATCGGTTGTGTGAGATTCTATACTATCAGCCTTGTCGAAAACTGCTGCTACTCCACCTTGTGCATAGTAAGTTGAACTTTCTGATAACTTTTGTTTACTTATTAATATGATATTTAAATTATAATGTGATAGATTGAGTGCCAAAGATAAACCAGCAGCACCACTACCAATAATCAATACATCACTTTTCATATTATCTTCATTAGTCTTAATTTGATTTTTATTATAATATTAATTAAATTATAAAGATATAATATAAAAGACAAAAAAATATTATTTTATTGAACTTTTTATAAACATAGCTGTCCAACTTTTTGCTTGGATATTATAATAATAATTAAACAAGGGGATTTGCTCGGATGAGCAAGCTAGACAATAATGATGATTTGCTTGTAAAAAAAGCTCAAGGCGGTAACAAAAAAGCATTTAACATTCTTGTAATAAAATATCAAAATAAAGTTTGTAATATTATATCTAGGTATTTGAATGGCGATTCTCACGAAATTGAAGATATTGCACAAGAAACATTTATCAAGGCTTTTAGATCGCTTCACAATTTTCGTGGTGATTCTGCTTTTTACACATGGTTATACAGGATTGCAATAAATACAACTAAAAATTATTTACTTAGCAATATGAAAAAAAACAAGAAATCTGATTTAACAATTGATGATGCTGATGTGATGGATATACCCAACTTAAAAGAAGTTGAAAATCCTGAAAATTTGTTAACAACAGTTGAATTAAGAAATAAGGTTTTAAGTTGCATAAATGAATTAAGTGATGAATTGAAAACTTGTATTACTCTTAGAGAATTTGATGGTCTCAGTTATGAAGAAATTTCTGACATAGTTAATTGTCCTGTCGGTACAGTGAGATCTAGAATTTTTAGGGCAAGAGAATTTATCGAAAAATCTATTAACAGTATAGGATGAAATATGTCTTTGAATGATAAGTTGTACAATAACGAAAAACTGAAAGAAACCATTTCGGCTCTTATTGACAATGAGTTAATTACTGGTGAAGAGTTGGATACTTTACTATCAGATTCATGTGGTTTGGACTATTATGCTAGATATTATAAAGTTCATAACTCCCTAAAAACTAAAGATTTCCCTCATAATTGGAATTTGACAGACAGAATTATGTCTTCGATTGATGAACCTGAAAATTGCCATGCAATCAAAGACCAGCCATCAATTAAAGAAATAAAAATAAGTGCGCCTCATTGGCTTAAAAGGATGTCTGGTAAGTTATCTCACGTTGCTGTTGCCGCATCTGTTTCACTTTGTGTGGTTGTAGGTTTTCAGTCTTATAATTCCAGAACAGATGATAGTGATTTAAGTGAAGTGGTTCAGTTCAATCCAGCTGGTTCAACTCAACCAGTGAATTATAATCCCAAAACCAATTTCACAATAACGCCAAATCAAAATTACAATATGGAGTTAAAACAACTCGATTCGCATCAAATGTCAATTCTGCAGGATTATAATGAAAAAAAATTTAATGCTGTTAATTCAAACTAAACACATGTTATGAAAATTAAAAAAACATTTTTTTTATTATTTTTTTTAATTTATTTAATGTTAGCTATGCTGTTGACATAATAGATGATAAGGACCTATTACAAGAGATCACTTCAGCAGCAAGCAACAAAAATTATATATTGGATTATGTATATTACTCTCCAGTTCATGGAATTATCCCTCTACGATATGAACATTTAACTAAAAATAACAAAGAAGTTGATTCACTTAGTTTTCTCTCTACTGATACCTCAATCCGAAAGATCATTAATCATGACAATGAACAGGAATACTTCTTCTGGGATGCTAAGCATAACTATAAAACAAATTACAAACCTTTCAGACTTTTTATACCCCCATTCAACAAAGGAAGCTATAAAACTCTACTAGAAAATTACAATATTGAATTTATTAGGACTGGTATAGAAGCGAATAGAAAATGTTCAGTGTACAAAATATCATCCAAATACAACAATACCTACTCATATTTAATTTGGGTTGATTCAAAAAGCAGACTCATACTGAGAGCAAATTTAATTAACAGTAGAAATTTGTTACTCGAAGAATTTAGAGTTCTATCCTCGACTATATTACCGCCAAGCGACAATGACAACGAGAACGATAAAAAATTATTAGTTAATGAAGTTAATAGTGAAAAGTATAATAGTGAGTCGTTTGACTGGCACTCAAATTGGATACCTCAAGGTTTCCAAAAATTTAACTCTACAGAATATAAATTAAAGTTAAATGGTAAGAAAGTACAAGTAAAGATGTACACTGATCACTTGTTTTATTTCTCAATTTATTTTACACATGGTGAATCGACTCAAAATGTTGAAAATCGAGTTGTGAAATTAGGCCCCCAAATTATGGAGTCTAAAAATTTAAATGGTAATTTAGTAACGGTTATCGGTTCTCTTCCGCTCAAAACGATTAATAAAATCCTAAAGAATGTATCTAGCGAAAGCACAAATTAGTTTACTCTCATTTAATCTTTGAATAGCTACTTTTAGTTAAATAAGGTAAAATTAAATTATTGTCTTTATCCAACTTTATTTTATATGAAAAACATTAGAAACTTTTCCATAATTGCACACATAGATCACGGGAAATCAACCTTATCCGATCGACTTATCCAAGACTGTGGCGGCCTTTCTGATAGAGAAATGCAGTCACAAGTTCTAGATTCTATGGATTTAGAAAAAGAAAGAGGTATAACCATAAAAGCCCAAAGTGTGACTCTTAACTATAAAGCAAAAAATGGTGAAAACTATCAATTGAACTTCATTGATACTCCAGGTCATGTCGATTTTTCTTATGAAGTGTCCAGATCACTTGCTGCATGTGAAGGTGCACTATTAGTTGTTGATGCTGGGCAGGGCGTCGAAGCTCAGACACTTGCAAATTGTTATACCGCAATAGATATGGATTTAGAAGTTGTTCCAATTTTAAATAAAATTGATCTACCGGCAGCTGATCCTGAGCGTGTCGCAGAAGAAATTGAGGATATAATTGGTATAGATGCTTTAGATGCAGTTCAGTGTTCGGCTAAAACTGGAAAAGGTATTGATCTTGTTTTAGAAAAAATTGTTAATACAATACCTGCCCCGGATGGAGATATGAGTGCACCCCTCCAGGCATTGATAATTGATTCATGGTTTGATAATTATCTTGGAGTTGTTTCTTTGGTAAGGATAAAAAATGGTGTTTTAAAGAAAAATGATAAAATAAAAGTTATGTCTACTAACCAAGTTTGGAATATTGATCGCCTAGGAATCTTTACTCCTAAACAAATAGATACTGACTGTTTAAATACAGGCGAAGTTGGGTGGGTTGTTTGTGGAATCAAAGATATTTTAGGAGCACCTGTCGGTGATACCCTAACACACTCTAAGGGTGGAGCTGAATCTCCTTTACCAGGTTTCCAAAAAGTCAAACCTCAGGTGTATGCTGGGTTGTTTCCTATTTCTTCTGATGATTATGAAAATTTTAGAGATGCTCTTGGAAAGTTAAGTTTGAATGATGCTTCTTTATTTTATGAACCCGAAAACTCAGCAGCTCTTGGTTTCGGCTTTCGTTGTGGTTTCCTGGGAATGCTTCATATGGAGATCATTCAAGAAAGGTTAGAAAGAGAGTATAACTTATCGCTAATAACAACAGCACCGACAGTCGTTTATGAAGTAACAACTACGAATAATAATATATTATATGTCGATAGTCCCGCCAAATTACCTGCAGTTAATGATATTGATTTTATTGGTGAGCCAATTGCAAGATGTAATATTTTAGTGCCATCAGAATATTTAGGAAATGTTATAACTTTATGCGTAGAGAAGAGAGGAATGCAAGTTGATATGGTTTATCATGGAAATCAAGTGGCCTTGACTTATGATATTCCTTTGTCCGAAGTGGTGTTAGACTTTTTTGATCGGCTTAAATCAACCTCTAGAGGCTATGCTTCCCTAGATTATAACTTTAATCGATATGAAACTTCAGATATGGTAAGGGTAGATATTCTTCTAAATGGAGATAGAGTAGATGCTCTTGCAATTATAACTCATAAAGATAATGCTCAATATCGTGGCCGTGAGTTAGTCGAAAAGATGAAAGAGTTTATTCCTCGACAGATGTTTGATATTGCTATTCAAGCTGCTATAGGTAATCATATTATAGCAAGATCTACTGTTAAGCAATTAAGAAAAAATGTAATTGCAAAATGCTACGGTGGTGATGTTAGTAGAAAGAAAAAATTATTACAAAAACAAAAAGAAGGTAAGAAAAGAATGAAGCAAATTGGTAATGTTGAGTTACCTCAAGAAGCTTTTTTAGCTATTTTGCATGTTGGAAAAGACAAGTAAGTAAAAAATGGATGATATTATTTTAAAAAAGTTACAAAGTGATATAGGTTATCATTTTAACGAAGTAGGTCTTCTAAAGTTGGCCCTAACTCATCGCAGCATGGGATCTCAGCATAATGAGAGGCTCGAGTTTCTAGGTGATTCTATTTTAAGTTACTCAGTTTCAAATAAACTTTATAAAAATTTTTCACAATTAGATGAAGGTGATATGAGTAGAGTAAGAGCATCTTTGGTAAATGGGAAAAATTTAGCAAAATTAGGTAAAAATTTCGAAATCGGTAATAATTTAATAATGGGGCCTGGAGAGCTAAAAAGTGGTGGATATAAAAGGGAGTCAATATTAGCTGATGCCGTAGAGGCCATCATTGGTGCTATTTATCTTGATAGTGACATTTTGACGGTTAATGATGTTATTTTGAATTGGTTAAAACACGACTTTGAGAAAATTGATCAAAATAATGTTATGAAGGATCCAAAAACACAGTTACAAGAACTTTTGCAATCAAAAAAAATGAAGTTGCCCAACTACGAGGTTGTTGAAATTATTGGTAAAGCACATAATCAAAAATTTAAAGTTAGATGTCTTGTTAAAGATTTATCTCTTGACGTTTTTGCAACAGGTACAAGTAGAAGAAAAGCTGAACAAGCATCAGCATTAAAAATTTTAGAGATATTACAATATGACATTAAAAACTAAATGTGGATTTGTTGCTATCGTAGGGAGACCAAATGTAGGTAAGTCGAGTTTGTTGAATAAACTAGTTGGTCAAAAACTGTCGATAACTTCCCGAAAGCCCCAAACAACAAGACATAGGATTATAGGTATTGATACGGAAAACTCTTGTCAAACAATTTATATTGATACTCCAGGGCTTCATGTAGAAGAAAAAAGAGCTATTAATCGACTTATGAATAAATCGGCACAAAGTTCCTTATCTTCGACTGATATTATTCTTTTTGTTCTTGATGGTACCATTTGGAACAAAGATGATGACTTAGTTATGAAATATGTTGCGGAAAGCTCTGCAATTAAGGTTTTGGTGATTAATAAAGTTGATTTAATTAAGGATAAGGAAGTTATTTTTCCTTTTATAAAAAAAATAACATCCAAATATAAATTTGATCAAGTTATTCCTATGTCTGCGAAAGATAATAACCATATCAAAGATTTAAAGTCTAACATTCAATCACTTTTGCCTTTAGGTGACTTCCATTACTCTGAAGATCATATAACCGATAGGTCTCAAAGATTTTTAGCGTCTGAAATAATTCGAGAAAAATTAATGAGATTTACTGGTGATGAACTACCTTATTCTGTTACTGTTGAGATTGAGCGTTTTGATTATGTTAAAGACAATGACTCTTTTCATATAAATGGTTTAATATTAGTAGAAAGAAAAGGGCAGAAGAAAATGATAATAGGTAAATCAGGTGAAAAAATTAAAGTGATAGGGCGAGAATCAAGAATAGATATGGAGTTATTATTTGATAGGAAAGTTTTTCTTGAATTATGGGTTAAAGTTAAGTCTGGATGGGCTGATGACGAGAGAGCTCTAAGAAGTCTAGGTTATATTGATGATTTATGAACCAACTTGAAAAAGCCTTTGTTTTACATGTTGTTAAATATAGGGAAAGTAGTTTTTTTGTGGATTTTTTGACTGAGAATCATGGAAAAATAAGAATTTTAGTCAGAAATAAACATAATAAACACTCAAGCCGACAAGCCATATTACAACCATTTACTCCTCTTTTAATTAATTGGACGCAATCTAAAGAAGTATACTATTTGAATAAAATAGAACCAATAGGTATTGGAATCCCATTTTATGAAAAGAAAATATTTTTATCATTATATGTAAATGAGATTGTTAATAAACTTGTGAAACCACAAAGTCCTTGCCAGGAAATTTTTCATTTATATTTAGGTACTTTATTAAATTTGGCTAAAAGAACAGATACAGAAAGAATTTTGAGATATTTTGAATTTGAATTGTTTGACTTGCTTGGGTATAGTTTTAATTTTTTAAATTGTTTACATCAAAAAAATGGAAATAAAAATTTATATTTTTTTTATGATGAGTCAAAAGGTATGCAAAGAACCAATTCATTCTCCCCTTTAGTTTTTTCTTTAGAGGAAATAGCCATTCTTCACAAACAAGATTTTAATTGTAAACTAAATTTAAGAGTTGCTAAGAAATTTGTTCGAATTTTTTTAAAAAATGAATTAAAAAGTCCTATTGTTAGTAGGAGTTATTTTATAATGAAAGGAAGTTAAATGTTGAATAATACTTTATTAGGTATAAATATCGATCATATTGCTACACTACGAAACGCTAGGGGTACTAAATATCCTGATCCAGTTCATGCAGCTGAAATTGCTGAAAGAGCAGGAGCTGATAGTATTACGGTACATCTTAGAGAAGATAGAAGACATATTAGAGATAGAGATGTCTTTTTATTAAAAGAGACCGTCCAAACTAGACTTAATTTAGAAATGGCTTTAACTAATGAGATGATTGGTATTGCAGAAAAAATACAACCTCACAACATTTGTATTGTTCCTGAAAAAAGGGAAGAACTAACAACTGAAGGTGGTTTTGATTTAATCTCTTGTTCAAGAGAAAAGCTTAACTTAACAAGGTTAGAAGATATAGGGGCCGAAGTTTCTTTTTTTATTGATCCTGATCATGAGCAAATTGAAAGAGCTTTGGAGTTAGGAATCAAAACTATAGAAATTCACACTGGTGGATATGCTGAAGCTCATAAAAATGATGTAGATCATATTCTTGAAAAGTTGTTAGTTGTATCTAAATTTGCGAAAAAGGAAGGGCTAATAGTTAATGCAGGCCATGGTTTAAATTATCATAATGTATTACCTTTAATATCATCTTTTAGATATAATGAGTTAAATATTGGTCATGCAATTATAGCGAGATCGGTTTTTGATGGTTTATATACTGCAGTGAATACTATGAAAAATATTATTTTAAAGGCTTGAATTATGGCAAACATAATAGGAATTGGTATAGATATCTGTGAGATTCTGAGAATTAAAAGATTATACGAAAAGTATAATCATTCTTTCTTAAAAAAATATTAACGGAAAAAGAAATCCAAGATTTTTATGAAAGAAATGAATCTCTGTCATTTCTTGCAGGAAGATTTGCAGCTAAAGAGTCTATAGTAAAAGCTTTGGGTACAGGCTTTACAGGTGGTATTTCTTTTCAAGATTTTACCGTATTCAATGATAAATATGGTGCTCCCAAATTAGATATTATGAATAATGCTCTTGAAATCAAAGAAGCTAAAAATATAAATCAAATACATTTGTCAATTAGTCATGAAAAAAACTATGCAGTTGCATCAGTTATACTAGAGAAATAATGATTTATTATCAAATAATGATATTTATTTCATCAATTAACTCAAATAATTCAGGTTCAACATCTTTAATTGCTTTCCCTTTTTTTAAATTATTTTCAATAGTAAAACATAGTTTTGATATTTTTTGAGCCCCACAATAGACTGAACTTCCATGAAGTTTATGAATTAATGTCTTCATATTATCATTATCATCAACTTTAATTAAATTGGTGATTTTTTCTTCAACATCATTTAGTTCAATTTTAAACATTTTTATCATATCATTTGCAAGAACTTTATTGTTTGCGCAGCTTTTAAGCGCTAATTGAAAATTGATTCCTGATTGTATTTGAGTGGGATTAATATCTAATAAATCTTGTTGAGTCCATTTAACTAATATATTGTAAAGCACATGCTCATCAATTGGCTTAGGTAAATAATCTGACATTCCTTTTTGTAGATATTTTTGTTTTTCTTCTAGAAATGCATGTGCTGTTACGGCAATTATTGGAGTAAGCTTGTTAAAACTAGTGTTTTTTATGAGCTGAGATGTTTCTATACCATCCATTTCTGGCATTTGAATATCCATAAAAATGATATCAAATTGTTTAGTTTGGCATTTTTGTAAGGCACCTTTACCATTATTTACAATTTCAGTACTTAGACAATATTCATTCAGTAGGGCTTGAATTAATTTTAAATTAGCTTCATTATCATCTACTGCTAAAACAGATATTCCTAATTTTGGTTTTCTATTTATGCTATGATTTTCAAGTTCTTTTTTGTATGTTTCTGAAGGCTTTCTATAAAATAACTCTGCTCTTAATTTATTTATATCTATTGGAGCTGAGTATATTTTTCCAACCTTCATTTTTATTAATATTTCTTTTAACACGCTTTGATTTGAAGGAAGAGCTATCGTTAAATTTGAGCTCAAACTATAAATGCCTTCTATAAAGTTTTGTGTAATATTTGAGTCTTTAGATAAATCAACTGGTGAAAATACAGCGACTATGTATTCATATTTATCAGCTTCTACCCTAAAGTCAATATCATATACTCCATTATTATTAAAAAGCTGTATCAATGATCTTTTAGCTGTTTTATTTTTACATAGAATTAATGCTTTTTTATGAGTATTTTCCATTTTAACAACTGATTGTTTGTAATTGTGATTTTGTAATTTCAAATTAAATAAAATATTTGTTCCTTCATTTAATTTACTATCTATGAAAATATCTCCTTTCATGTGATTAATCAGTTTTTTTGTAATAACAAGCCCTAAACCAGTTCCCCCGTATTGTCTGGAAATACTTGTATCTGCCTGAGAAAAAGCTCTAAAAAGGTGCTTTTTTTGTTGAGAGGATATACCTATTCCTGAGTCGTTTATTTGAAATTCAATTTCAACTTCTGAAGATTTAAGACTTTTTAATTCAACGATAATCTCAATGAAACCAGATTGAGTGAATTTTATAGCATTACCGACTATGTTTGTGAGAATTTGTTGTATTCTAAGAGTATCACCGCTAAGCTTTTTGGGAATGGCAGAAGAAATAAATAAAGAAAGATCTATGTTTTTTTCATGAGCTGATGGAGATAATAATTGAATAACCTCATAAACGGTGTCATAAAAATCTAAAGAAGTATTTTCTAAAATAAGTTTTTTTGCTTCTAACTTCGAAAAGTCCAAGATATCATTTATTATTGTAAGTAAGTTATTCGCAGACTTTTCAATTGTCACAAGATTATCTTTTTGATTAGCAGTTAGTTCAGTTTTTAAAGTTTGTCTTGTAAACCCTATTACTCCATTTAGAGGAGTTCTTAGCTCGTGAGACATATTTGCAAGAAATTCTGATTTAATTCTAGCAGCTTCTTGGGCTTTTCTTTTTGCGATATCGAGCTCTACATTTTGTATTTCATATTGTTCTAATGTAGCTCTTAAATCAGAAGTTGTTTGTTCAATTGTTTTTTCCATATCATTGTGATACTCAGATAAAGAAATAGCCATAGAGTTAATGCCATTTTTGAGCGTATCTAACTCACCTAGAAGCTGCCCCTTTATTCTTATAGATAAATGCCCTTGTTTTATTTTATTAATGATTTTCACCATATGATTTATTGGTGTAGTAACATCTTTCATTAACCTATATGCAAAAACACCAGAAAGTAAAAAGCCAAATATTAGGGCTATGAGAGCTGTTAGAATTTCATAATATTGTTGTAAATGAAGAGATGATAAGTCTATTTCAAGTGAGACATAACCAATTACTTTATGTGCAGTTTTCGCAGAATACCCAAAAATTGGAGAGTGAATGATTAAATTATTTTCATGAAATGTAGAAACATCATTGAAAGGAATATTTTTTATCGACTTTAATTGAAGTGCCTTAAAGTCTTTATGATAATTTGACATTGCAAATATTTGATTGTTTTTATCAAATATAGCTATACTTCTTACAATATCTGAATGTCTTCTATGTGAGTAATTAATAAATTTGAGAACTTTCTCAATGTCTCTGGATTCAAGGCCTTGTGAACAACTTGCTGCTAGAGGGTCTATAATGTTTGTGCCTGTTTCAACAAGTTGATTTTCAAGGTCATTATAACGATTAATTGTAAAAAATATACTCAAAAACAACCCAATTATTAGCGTAGGTGCTAAGGTAAGTGTAAAGACTCTGGCTTTTAGTCCATTTTTTGTCATATTTATTTCTGCAAATTAATTTTATTTTTTAAAGTTAACTTATTTTATATTTTAAATAAATATTTATTATTTAAAATTTAAAAAAAAATTTAGTACAATACTTATTATATATTTCTGACGATAGGAATGTTTATTATGGTTTCAATTCGGGAAACGCATAAAAACGACAAAGTATGTTTTGATAGGTGGTTAGATTCATTGCGGTTTGATGCAAATGTTGCGTTAAAAATAAAATCTGCTAAAGAATTTTTAAATAATAATTTAGAAATATACAATGATGATTATCATGAGGGTAGAGAAATCGTCGAAATACTTTTAAGCCTTAATATGGATAGAGATACCTTGATTGCAGGATTACTTTATCCATACCTTTCAGAAGAAAACTTGCAAAGTACTGTGTTCAAGGAAAATTTTAACGAGACTGTCTTGAATTTAATTCTTGGTGTCAGACAAATGGCAGCAATTCAAGATGTAAACACTTTAAATGAAAAGGCTACCTCTAACCAAGTTGATAACCTCAGAAAAATGCTGTTATCTATGGTTGAAGATTTCAGGTGTGTGATTATCAAATTAGCTGAAAGAATTAGTTATTTGAGATTTATCAAATCTGAAAGTAGAGAATCTCAATTAATAGCTGCAAACGAATCAATGAATATATATGCACCTTTAGCCAATCGTCTTGGAATCGGTCAATTAAAATGGGAGCTAGAGGACTATGTCTTTAGATACCAAAACCCAATAATTTATAAAAAAATTGCAAAACAATTATCAGAAAAAAGAATTATTAGAGAAAAATATATTGATAGTTTTGTGCTTACAATCAAGCATGCAATTAAAGAATTAGATATAAAAGCAGAAGTAATGGGAAGGCCTAAGCACATCTATAGTATCTGGAAAAAAATGCAGAAAAAAAGCTTAGACTTTGATGAGCTTTTTGACGTTAGAGCGGTTCGTATAATAGCGAATAAAATTCATGATTGTTATGCAGCCTTGGGCGTAGTCCACACAAAATTTAAACACTTGCCGAGTGAATTTGATGATTACATAGCTAACCCTAAGCCAAATGGTTATCAATCAATTCATACTGTAATTTTGGGCCCAGAAGGTAAAACTATAGAAATTCAAATTCGAACACAAGAAATGCATGAAGATTCTGAACTAGGTGTTGCTGCACACTGGAGATACAAAGAAGGGACATCTACCAACTTAAGTAAATATGATGAGAAAATTAATTGGTTAAGAAAGTTACTATCATGGCAAGATGAAATGGCAGATACTAGTGAGGCATTACAAGATATAAAGAGTCAAGTTTTTGATGACAGGGTTTATGTTTTTACTCCTAGAGGAGATGTTGTTGATTTGCCAATAAAATCTACGCCTCTTGATTTCGCCTATCATATTCATTCAGAAGTAGGACATCGATGTATTGGTGCGAAGGTTGAAGGAAGGATTGTACCATTTACTTATCAACTTCAAATGGGAGAGCAAATTGATATTATAACTAAAAAAGATGCAACTCCATCTAGAGATTGGCTGAACCCCAGCCTAGGATTTGTTACCTCCTCAAGAGCTAGAATGAAAATTCATGCTTGGTTTAGAAAACAAGATAGGGAAAAAAACATTAGTGAAGGTAAAGAATTATTAGAAATTGAATTAAGTAAAAATCAAGTAAATCTTAAACCGATCTTAGAAAAAGTAACTCAGAAGTTTAATGTTTCCTCTTACCAAGAACTGTGCTTGGGTATTGGTAATGGTGATATCAGAATAAACCAAATTTTAAACTTTATCAGTGCAATTCTAAATAAGCTTAGTCCCCAAGAAGCGGATGAGGAGTTAATAAAAAAATTAAGTCCAACAAGTGAAAATAAGGTAAAAAATCTCAATAAAGATGCCGTGATTATTGATGGTGTTGATAATTTAATCAATCATTTGGCGAAGTGTTGTCAGCCTATACCAGGTGATCCTATTAAAGGATTTGTAACTAAAGGTAGGGGTATTTCTATTCATAGAGATGACTGTGAGCAGTTAGAGGAATTAAAACATCATGCACCAGAAAGAATTATAAATACTGTTTGGAGTGAAAATTACAAAGACCATTATAATATGTTCATAAGAGTTATCTCTTCAGATAAAGCTGGTATGGTTAAAGAAATTACTCACAATTTATCAAATGTTAAAATAAAGGTTAATGGAGTTAAGAATAAAATTGATTTTAAAAAAGATTTATCGATAATGGATTTTGAAATTGAAGTTGTTGATTTGGAGTCTTTAAATAAAGTCATTAAAAAGCTCGAACAGATTTCTGGAGTGGATGATGTTTATAGATTAAAATAATCATTTAATACTTTAACTTCATTTGTTTTATTTTATGTTTTCTGTTAAAGTCTTATTCCGTCTTGAATAAACTACTATACTAGGTTGAATAATGAATACTAGATATATTTTTGTTACTGGCGGAGTCGTTTCATCGTTAGGTAAAGGTATTGCAGCTGCCTCACTTGCTGCTATTCTCGAAGCTCGAGGATTAAAAGTTACAATGATGAAACTAGATCCTTATATTAATGTAGATCCAGGTACAATGAGCCCTATTCAACATGGAGAGGTTTTTGTTACAGATGATGGCGCAGAGACAGATTTAGATCTAGGCCATTATGAGAGATTCATCAGAACAAGGATGACAAAAAAAACAACTTCACTGCAGGAAGAGTATATGCAGATGTTCTAAGAAAGGAAAGAAAAGGTGAATATTTGGGTGCTACCATTCAAATAATACCTCACATTACCAATGAGATTAAAAACAAAATTGTAGATGGCTCAAAAGACCATGAGGTTGCTATTGTTGAAATTGGTGGTACTGTCGGAGATATTGAGTCCCTGCCTTTTATGGAAGCCATCAGACAACTTGCCATCGAAGTTGGGCGAGATAATTCTTTATTTGTTCATCTCACATTAGTCCCTTATCTCGGAGCTGCAGGAGAATTAAAAACTAAGCCTACTCAGCATTCTGTTAAGGAGTTATTATCAATTGGAATTCAGCCTGATGTATTGATTTGTCGTTCAGATAGGTCTATCCCAGCCCATGAAAAAGCTAAGATTGCACTATTTTGTAATGTTCCAGAAAAAGCTGTTATTTCTATGCAAGATGTAAACTCAATTTATAAAATCCCCCAGTTATTAAAATCTCAAGGTTTTGATCAATTTGTTTGTGATAGATTTGGGTTTGAGCTTCCAAATGCAGATATGTCTGAATGGGAACAAGTTATATATGAAGAAGCAAACCCGACAGGAGAGGTTAATATTGGGCTTGTTGGAAAATACACCGAACTACCAGACGCATATAAATCAATAAATGAAGCGTTAAAACATGCTGGCTTAAAAAATAGAGTTACCGTTAACATAATTTATATTGACTCAACTGACATAGAAAACAAAGGAACAAAAGCTCTAGAGCAACTTGATGCTATTTTAGTTCCAGGTGGTTTTGGCGAAAGGGGAGTCGAAGGAATGATAAGTACAGTTAAATTTGCAAGAGAAAAAGACATACCATTTCTAGGTATTTGTCTCGGTATGCAAGTCGCTCTGATTGAGTATGCTAGAAATGTAGCTGATATGAAAGGAGCTCATTCAACTGAATTTAATTCTAACTCTGATTATCCTGTTGTTGCTTTAATAACTGAGTGGATTGACTCTGATGGTCAAGTTGAAAAAAGAACGCAATCATCTGATTTAGGTGGTACGATGCGCTTAGGCGCTCAAGTATGTCACTTAGTTGACGGCTCAAAAGCTCTTGACGTTTATGGTAAAAAGACTATTAGAGAAAGACATAGACATAGATTTGAAGTAAACAATAATTTTTTACCTCAATTAGAAAAATCTGGTTTAGTTATTTCAGGGTTTTCTGAAGACAAAACACTAGTTGAAATTATTGAAATACCAAAACATAAATGGTTTATTGCAGCACAATTTCATCCAGAGTTTACATCAACACCAAGAGATGGACATCCTCTATTTGAGGGATTTGTTGATGCTGCAAAAAACTTTTCAAAATTAAAATTAAATTAATTTATATTACAATTAAGAGGAAATGTAATGACTAAAATTGTTAAAGTTCACGCTCGTGAAATCATTGATTCAAGAGGTAATCCAACGGTTGAAGCAGAAGTTCATCTTGAAGGTGGATTTATAGGTTTGGCCGCTGCGCCATCAGGGGCATCAACAGGTTCTCGCGAGGCACTTGAACTTCGTGATGGAGATAAATCAAGATTTTTAGGTAAAGGTGTATTGAAAGCAGTTGAGTCAATTAACGGCCCAATAGCTAAAGCATTAGTTGGACAAAATGCTAGGCAACAGGAAAAGATTGATTCAATAATGATAGAGCTTGATGGAACAGAAAATAAATCGAAGTTTGGTGCCAATGCTATTTTAGCAGTTTCTTTAGCAAATGCGAAAGCTGCAGCTGCTTCAAAAGGTATGCCTCTTTATGAACATATTGCAGAGATCAATGGTTCTAAGGGTAAATTTTCAATGCCTCTACCAATGATGAATATTTTAAATGGTGGTGAGCATGCGGATAATAATGTTGATATTCAAGAGTTTATGATTCAGCCGGTTGGTGCTTCTTCACTTAAAGAAGCTGTTCGAATTGGATCAGAAGTATTTCATAGTCTTGCAAAAGTTCTTAAGTCACGTGGTTTAAGTACATCTGTTGGAGATGAAGGTGGGTTTGCTCCAGATCTTAAATCTAATTCAGAAGCTTTAGATGTAATACAAGAAGCAATAAAGAATGCAGGTTTTGAATTAGGCAAAGATGTTGTGCTTGCAATGGATTGTGCGGCTTCTGAATTTTATAATAAAGAAAAAGGATTATATGAAATGAAAGGTGAAGGCAAAACCTTCACTTCAGAAGAATTCAATCATTATCTAAAAGCATTGGTTGAAAATTATCCAATAATTTCAATTGAAGATGGTCTAGATGAGTCAGATTGGGATGGATTTAAGCATCAAACAGAATTATTAGGCGATAAGATTCAAATAGTTGGTGATGACTTGTTTGTTACAAATACAAAGATCTTTTCTGAAGGTATTGAAAAAGGAATCGCGAATTCAATTTTGATTAAGTTAAACCAAATTGGAACTTTAACTGAAACTTTAGCTTGTATAAAAATGGCGAAAAAAGCAGGTTACACTGCAGTCATTTCTCATAGATCTGGAGAAACAGAAGACGCTACTATTGCTGATTTGGCAGTTGGTACGCAAGCAGGTCAGATTAAAACTGGTTCAATGAGCCGTTCAGATAGGGTTGCAAAGTATAACCAACTAATCAGAATAGAGGAAAACTTGGGCTCTTTAGCTCCATTTAATGGCATTAAAGAGGTTAAAGGTCAATAGTCTCTTTACTCTATACAAAACTCTATTATTAGTAAATAATAGAGTTTTTTTTTTGGAAGAACATGACAATGAACATTTTTAGATATAGTTTAATATTTATATTCTTTTTTTTTCAGTTTACATTGTGGTTTGGAAAAAATGGTGTGATAGATTATATTGAGTATTCAAATAAAGCTACAGAACAAAAAATTGAAAACAATAAACTTTCATTAAGAAATGCCCAAATGTTTAAAAAAATAAATGATTTAGAGAAAGGACATGAATCTATAGAAGAAAAAGCTCGTTTTAATTTAGGGTTTGTAAAAAAGGGTGAGACTTATTTTAATATACAATGATAGCCTTTATTTAAAAGATAAAAAAAATGTCCGATAAGAAGAATGAAATAATACGTGTTAGCGCTGTCATTGTTGCAGCTGGAGTCGGTTCAAGAATGTCGGCTGGAAAACCCAAACAATATATTAAAGTTCAAGATATAAGTATTTTAGAGCATACAATAAATATTTTCATTAAAAGTCAATTAATTGATGAAATTTATGTTGTTATAAGTAGAGAAGATATCTTTTTTGATAAGTTGGGATTAAGAAACATACCAAATGTAAAAGTTGTTTATGGCGGAAAGACTCGCTCTGAATCCGTATTAAATGGTTTACTGGCTATAAAAAACAAAAATAGCTGGGCTTTAATTCATGACGCTGTTAGACCATGTTTGAAGACAGAAGAATTAAACAACTTTATTTATAAAGCAATAAATGATCCCGTTGGAGGTGCTTTAGTCACTCCAGTTATAAATACTCTTAAACATGTTAATGATGAAGGTGTTTATACAACTGTTAATCGAAATTATTATCAAAATGTGCTGACTCCACAGATCTATAAAAAAGACATAATACTAAATGCATTAAAAAGAACTTTAGATTCTAATATTGAGCCTTCAGATGAATCATTTTGTATAGAACATTCGGGTTTAAAAATGTCCTATATTAATGGTAAGTCCAGTAATATAAAAATCACTTACAATGAAGATTTATTATTTTTTGAATTCTATCTTAATCAGTTAAAAGGTAAATAAAATGTATCGAGTTGGCAATGGTTTTGATGTCCATAAATTTATTAAAGGTAAAAAACTAATTATTGGAGGCGTGGCAATAGATTATGAGTTTGGTTTAGAAGCTCACTCTGATGGTGACGTTTTGTTACATGCAATTTGTGATGCCTTACTTGGAGCTGTTTCAGAAAAAGATATAGGGTTTCATTTTCCTGATACTGATAAAAAGTGGGAAAGTGTAAGTAGTTTGGAGTTACTCAAAAATGTATATGAATTAATTAAAACTAAAGGTTTTGTTTTAAATAACATTGACTCTATTATTATAGCGGAAGAGCCTAAAATATCGCCTTATATCGATCACATGAGAAATAAGATAGCCAAAACATTAAATACAAATATAGACTGTGTTAGTGTCAAGGCTACGACTACTGAACGGCTTGGATTTACAGGAAGAAAAGAAGGGATTGCCTCACAAGCAATCGTTATGTTGAGAAAAACTGATGAATAGTGTTACCTATTTACAACATTTGTACGGTTTACCTAAATCGTTTGCAAAAATTAAAATGAAACCCAGTGATTTTAAAGTGTATGAAAACTTAAAATATTCATTCTCAGGTGTCGGCGAACATTATGTATATAAAGTTAGAAAAATTGGAGAAAATACGAAATTTGTAGCGAATGAGTTAGCCAGGTTTGCAAACACGAACCCTAAAAACATAGGCTTTGCTGGCTTAAAAGATCGTCATGCTGTAACTGAGCAATGGTTTAGCATTTATGTTCCTAAAAATAGAGAGTTTTCTCTGGATAAGTTTCAAAAAACTTATACTAATATACAAATTCTTGATAAAAACAAACATAATAAAAAATAAAAAAAGGAGATGTTTCCTATAATACATTTAATATTAAAATTAGAAATATCTCTAATCTAGATGATGTTGTTAAAAAAATAAATTTTGTTAGAGCTGGTGGATTTCCTAATTATTTTGGTCCGCAGCGTTTTGGGATAGACAATGCAAATATCCAAAATGCATTAAAGTTAAACGAAAGAAGAGTATCAAAAAATTTAAAGAGTATTTATCTATCTGCAATAAGATCATATTTTTTTAATGAAATTTTATCTGAAAGAATTCATCGAAATATTCATAGAACAGAATTAGATGGAGATTTTTGTCTTAAAGCTAAAGATTTTGAAGATAATCAATTCATGCTTGATTATGTTCAAGGGACTCAGGATAAATCTTTTTTTCTTACTGGCTCACTTCTTGGAGATAATCGACCAGAAAAAATAAATGATATTGGTTTATTGGAGAATGAGATAATTTCAAAAAATAGAGATCTTTTTAACATTATTAAATGTAATAGGATGCAGTTATCTCAAAGACTATTGATAATAAAGCCCATGAACTTATCTTATTATATTGATCTTGATTCGATATGTATAAAATTTGATTTGCCCAGCGGGGCCTATGCAACATCATTAATGAGAGAATTATTTAAAGAGATTTAAATTTATTTTTATGAGACTAAATAATGAATAATAACTTTCAGGATTATAGAAAACTAATAGAATTTTTAAAAAGTAAAGGTGACTTTAATCAAGAATTATTGGATGCAATGTATAATACACCAAGAATTGATTATGTTGATGAAGCTTTTTCTCATTTAGTGAACTTTAATGATGCTCTTCCTATAGGGTATGGTCAAACAATATCTCAACCTTATATCGTTTTAAGAATGCTTCAATTACTGAATTTAAATGAAAAAAAAATCGTTTTAGAAATAGGTACTGGCTCAGGTTTCCAGACTTCTGTTTTATCTAAGTTAGTATCTCATGTATATTCATTAGAGAGGATAAAAGCGCTACAATTAAATGCGAAAAGAGTTATGCGATTGCACAATATATCTAATGTAACTTGTAAGCATAGCGATGGGTTTTACGGTTGGGAGTCTAAAGCACCATATGATGCTATTATTTTTTCAGCTGCTATATCAGAAAAGCCACTCCATTTGATTAAGCAGTTAAAGTTGAATGGAAAACTAATTGCACCTATTGGAGATAAAAAACAGCAATTAATTATGTATATAAAAAAAAATGGGAGTGTTACTGAAAAAGTTTTCGAAAATGTTAATTTTGTCCCTCTATTAACCGGCCTTTGCTAAAACAGAGCAATATTTATTTATAAAATTTGCAATATTTTTTTTGCAATTCAAGTCACACATTTACTAATTTATTTTTTTTGGTTTAAATTACACTTGATATTTTTGTACAAAATATGTATAAATGTTAAAAACATGTTAAAAAAATGTAAATTTTATTTTGTTTTTGGGGGAAGTATGTCAAAAAGTAATATTGTCGAAGAAATATCTGATTTTGATATTGAAAAGGTTGATGTAGCCACAAATGTAGATGAATCTGACAGTTATGAATCAAATATTATTAACAGCAAAAGCCTTTCCAAGAAAGCATTAGATGCTACCCAATTATATCTTGGTGAAATAGGTTTTTCACCTTTATTATCCGCAGAGGAAGAAGTCTATTTTGCCAGGAAAGCATTAAAAGGAGATGATGCTGCTAGAAAAAGAATGATTGAAAGTAATTTAAGGTTAGTTGTTAAGATTTCTAGACGATATAACAATAGAGGGCTAGCTCTTCTTGATTTAGTCGAAGAAGGTAATCTTGGACTTATAAGAGCCGTTGAGAAATTTGATCCAGAAAGAGGTTTCAGGTTTTCAACTTATGCAACTTGGTGGATCCGTCAAACAATCGAAAGAGCTATAATGAATCAAACAAGAACTATTCGATTACCAATTCATGTTGTTAAGGAACTTAATGTTTATCTTAGAACTGCTCGTGAACTCTCTCAAAAACTTGATCATGAACCGACATCTGAAGATATTGCTAAAAAGTTGGATAAACCGATTGAAGATGTTGACAAAATGTTACGATTGAACGAAAAAATTAGTTCTGTCGATAATCCCATAGCAAATGATTCTGAAAAAGGGTTGCTTGATATCATTGCTGATCAAAAAGAACATGGACCAGAACTAAAAACACAACATGATGATATCAAAAATTCGATTGTTGACTGGTTATATCAACTTAATTCAAAACAAAAAGAAGTGTTAGCAAGAAGATTTGGTTTACTTGGTTATGAAGCCTCTACATTAGAAGATGTAGGAAAAGAAATAGGACTTACCAGAGAAAGAGTTAGGCAAATTCAAGTAGAAGGGCTAAAACGTTTAAAAGATATTTTAACCCATCAAGGTTTAAGTTTGGACTCTTTATTTGATTACAAAGATTAATAATTTTTATTTTGTAATTGTTTGAGAAAGTTAAGTGACTCTAAAGGAGTTGTGTTATTTAAATCTATGCTTTGTATTTTTTTTTCTAGTTTATTCAGCTCCAACTCACTGTCACTTTTATTTGTTTGGTTTAAACTGACGTAAGGGTCACCTTGTTCTTTTTCTAAAGCTAGTATTTTTTGCTTTGCCGATTCAATCACCGCTGAAGGTAATCCAGCCAATCTTGCCACTGAAATACCGAAAGATCTTGAAGTCGAACCTACTTTTATTTTATGGTTGAATGCAATGTCATTTATTTGTTCAACAGCATCGAAATGAAAGTTTTTAATTTTTTTAAACTGAGCTTCTAAATTAGTTAATTCATAATAATGAGTAGCAAACATTGTTAATGGTTGACTCTTTTCCATTAAATATTCAGAAGTAGCCCAGGCAATTGATAATCCATCATATGTACTTGTGCCTCTTCCAATTTCATCCAAAAGAACTAAACTTGATTTTGTTGCGTTATTTAAAATATTTGCGGTTTCAGTCATTTCTACCATAAAAGTTGACTTTCCTGAAGAAAGGTCATCTGATGCACCTATTCTTGTAAATATTCTATCAATAGGCCCAACTTTGCAAGATTCGGCGGGTACATATGAACCTATATGAGCCATGAGAGTTATTAGGGCAGTTTGCCTCATATACGTTGATTTTCCACCCATATTAGGTCCTGTGATAATCATCATTTTAATTGTTTCATCAAAGTTTGTATTGTTTGGTGAAAAGGTGCTATCTAATGACTTTTCTACAACGGGGTGTCTGCCATTTTTTATGGATAATATATTTTCATCAGTAAAAGTAGGGCGAGTATACGAATTTTCAATTGCGCTTATTGCGTTGGAGTTATGTACGTCAATAAGTGATAATATTTTTGCAATATCTTGTAGTTCCTCAAGCTTTTTATATAATGTATCAACTAGTTCAAACCAGATTTTTTTTTCTAAATTTAATATTTCGGTTTTTGATTTAATTAATTTTTCCTCATACTCAGCTAATGCTTCAACAGTATAACGCTCATAGTTTTTAAGAGTTTGTTTACGAATATAATGACTTGGCGCCTTTACAGCTTGAGCTTTTGAAATTTGTATAAAAAAACCATGGACTTTATTATAATTAACTTTCAATGAATCAATTGAATATTTTTTTTTCTCTTCCTTTTCGTAGTTTGCCACATAAGCGTCGACATTTTTGGATAAGGCTCTCCATTCATCAAGCTCTTGATTAAAGCCTTCAAGCACAAAGTTACCATCACGAACGGTTGATGGTGGATTTTCAACCAATATAGATGAGATCCTTTCTACAATAGACTTATATGTATCAGATAATAAGCTGACTTTTTTTAAATCATTGCTTGTGGTGTTATTCAATATATTTTGAAGGGTTGGTATTTTTTGTAATGTTGTTTTTAATTTAATTACATCTCTAGGAGTAACACTTTTTAAGGCAATTCTCGATATAATACGCTCTATATCAAAAACATGGTTGAGCTCATTCGCTATATCATTAAAAAGATCTTTTTGGATCAATTCAGCCACACAATTTAATTTTAAATTTAATAATTGAGTATCTCTTATAGGTTCATGAATTAGTTTTTTTAATAATCTTGCTCCCATAGCTGTTTGGGTTTTATTAATACACGAATAAAGAGTATTTTTACCGTTTTCCTTAGTATTTAAGGTAAGCTCTAAATGTTTACGGGTGTCTGCATCTAAAATAATATAGTCATCTTGATGAGATACTTTAATGGTTTTGATATGATCTAGAGTGCTTTTTTGACAATTTTTAACATATTCCAGCAAGACAGCTGCAGATGAAATAGCTGCATGTTTACTTGAAAATCCGAAACCGTCAAGATTATTAGTTTTAAAATGTTTGTTCAGAATAAATAAACAATTATCAATATTAAACTTATATGATGATAACTTTTTTACAGATATTGATGATGCAAATAAATCAGGATTTGGAAAATTTTCTTCGTACAATACCTCTGTAGGGAAGTTCTTAATTAAAGAACTTTGAAGTGCATTTAACGTGTCATATTCAGATATATTAAACTGGGCTGTTGATAATTCAATTGTTGCTAAAGCATATCTTTTATTCCTATATGAAACACATGCGATTAAGTTTTCATTTTGCTCATTTAAAAAACACTCATCTGTTAATGTGCCGGGAGTTATTACTTTGGTCACCTTTCTTTCCATTGGGCCTTTATTGGAGCCAGATATACCTAATTGCTCGCAGATTGCAATAGACTCTCCTAACTTTATAAGCTTTATTAAATAATTTTCTAATGAGTGGAAAGGAACTCCAGCCATTGGAATAGGGTTATCACTATTTTTGCCTCTACTTGTTAAAGTTAAATCTAACAGTTTTGATGCTTTTTTTGCGTCATCGAAAAATAATTCATAAAAATCCCCCATCCTATAAAATAATAATATTTCTGGGTATTCTGATTTAATATCCAAATACTGTTGGATCATAGGGGTTTGTTTTTGTGAAAAAGTTTCTTTAGACATTTTTAATCTTCTGTTTTTTTTAATTTAGCGTAATTATTTTAATTAAAGTTAGATTGTATCACGATAAATAAAAATATATTATACAATTAAATAATTTTAAATTGGATCTATATTATGAATGTAGATGAGGCTCAAATTCTAAACTTAGTAAAAAGTCTCAGTAAAGTTTTGACGATGAACAAAAAAACATTAACAGTAGTTGAATCTTGTACTGGTGGTGGTATTGGTTACTATATGACAAAACAACCAGGCTCATCTTCTTGGCTTCACTCTTCTCTGGTAACATATTCAAATGAAGCAAAATCTTGTATTTTGGGAATTCAACCTGATTATATTCTAAAATATGGAGCTGTTAGTCAAGAAGTTGCAATGCAAATGGCTAAAAATGGGCAGGCAAAAACAAATTCAAATATTGCTTTATCTGTTACAGGAATCGCAGGTCCGTCTGGAGGAACTGCTTTTAAACCAACTGGAACTGTATACTTTGGTTTAAGTAATGATTTAGGTGAGCGTAAGTATAAACATACTCTTTTTATGGGAAGTAGAGAACAAGTTAGAATTCAATCAATTTTTTATGGTCTAACTTTTTTGTATGAATTTATTACTTAGTATTTACAAATTACTGGAAACTGTACAAATAAACAGTATAATGTATTTAAATAAAAGTTTTATTATTAGGAATAAATAACAATGAACGAGAACAAACAAAAAGCTTTAGAGGCAGCACTAAGTCAAATTGATAAGCAATTTGGCAAAGGCTCAATCATGAGGTTGGGTGATAACAAAACCATGGATATTGAAACTGTTTCAACTGGTTCATTGTCTTTAGATATTGCGCTTGGTGCTGGTGGTCTTCCGTACGGTAGAATTGTTGAAATATATGGACCAGAATCTTCAGGGAAAACAACCTTAACTTTGCAGGTTATTGCTGAAGCACAAAAAGAAGGTAAAACTTGTGCTTTTATTGATGCTGAACATGCGCTAGACCCTTTATATGCAGGTAAAGTTGGAGTAGACATTGAAAATTTATTAGTTTCTCAACCCGACACGGGTGAACAAGCTTTAGAAATAGCTGATGCATTGACTAGATCAGGTGCTGTAGATGTTATTGTAGTTGATTCGGTGGCGGCGTTGACACCTAAGGCAGAGATTGAAGGAGATATGGGAGATGCTCATATGGGACTTCAAGCTAGAATGTTGTCCCAGGCGATGAGAAAATTAACCAGTAATTTAAAAGCTTCTAATACATTAATGATTTTTATCAACCAAATACGAATGAAAATAGGCGTAATGTTTGGTAGTCCAGAAACAACTACAGGAGGAAATGCACTAAAATTTTACGCTTCTGTACGGCTAGATATTAGAAGAACGGGTGCTATTAAAAATGGCGATGAAATAGTTGGTAACGAAACACGTGTAAAAGTAGTTAAAAATAAGATAGCAGCACCTTTTAAACAAGCTGAGTTCCAAATCTTATATGGGAAAGGTATAAATTTGTATGGTGAGTTAATAGATCTTGGCGTGCAACAAAAACTTATTGAAAAATCAGGTGCATGGTATAGTTATCAAGGAAGCAAAATAGGCCAAGGCAAAGCAAATGCAGTTAATTTTCTCAAAGAAAACTCCGCTATTGCTAATGAAATAGAATTGTCTTTACGAAATGAATTATTGGCTGGAATAACTTCTGATGAAAATGAAAGTCCTGATAATGTAACAAATATTAATCTTTAGGTAGAGTTTAATTCATATTTACATGAGTTAAATTCTTAATTTAAAGTGCACTATTTTTCTGTTATATTAATTTATAATATTTTATAAATTAATATAACTCTCATGACAATTAGCACAAATAACTTAAGAAAAAAGTTTTTATCCTTTTTTGAAAAAGAAGGACATACCAAAGTATCAAGTTCATCTTTAGTTCCTCAGAATGATCCTTCTCTTTTATTTACTAATGCAGGAATGAATCAATTTAAAGATGTATTTTTAGGAAAAGAGTCTCGAAACTACTCAAAAGCCACTTCAGCTCAGCGTTGTGTTAGAGCAGGAGGAAAGCATAACGATCTTGAAAATGTTGGCTTCACCGCAAGACACCATACATTTTTTGAAATGATGGGTAATTTTAGTTTTGGCGATTACTTTAAAGAAGAAGCCATTAAACTTGCCTGGAATTTTTTAACAATTGAATTAAAATTGCCAGAAGAAAAATTATTAGTTACTGTCTATCATGATGATCAAGAGGCATATGATATTTGGCATAATAATATTGGGCTTAGTAAAGATAAAATTATTAAAATAGGAGATAAGGGCTCTAAATATATATCTGATAATTTCTGGCAAATGGGAGATACGGGGCCATGTGGTCCATCTACAGAAATATTCTATGATCACGGGCCATCAGTATTTGGAGATAAACCAGGAACAAAAGATGAAGATGGCGATAGATACATTGAAATTTGGAATATTGTTTTTATGCAATATAATCGAAGCTCAAAAGGAGAGATGACGAATCTCCCTAAACCATCTGTTGATACAGGTATGGGTTTAGAGAGGTTGTCCGCAATATTACAGGGTGTTCATTCTAATTATGAAATAGACATTTTTAGAGAGTTAATCGAAAAATCGGGAAGAACTCTAGGGCTTCAAAGCTTTGAACATAACTCTCTAAAAGTGATAGCTGATCATATCAGATCAATTACATTTCTTATTTCCGATGGTGTCACTCCATCTAATGAGGGAAGAGGATATGTTTTAAGAAGAATCATTAGAAGAGCTTTTCGTCATGGACATAAGTTAGGTGCTAAAGAGGCATTTTTATTTAAATTAGTCCAAAGTGTTATTGACGTTATGAGCGATGTTGCAAAAGATATTATCCATCAAAAAAAGAAAATCGAATCAATAATAAAAAGAGAAGAAGAAAACTTTGAAAAAACATTGGATAGAGGTTTATTACTTCTCAAAATGAAATGGATAAATTATCTTCTGGTGATAACTTAAGTGGTGATGTTGCATTTAAATTATATGATACTTATGGGTTCCCTTTAGACTTAACCTTTGATGTTTTGAGAGAAAAAGGGTTAGAGGTTGAAGAGCACAGATTTAATGAGTTGATGGATATACAAAAAAAACGAGCAAAAAATCAAGGTAAATTTAATGTAAATTTAGATAGTACTTCAATCATTGAAGGAAAGAGTATATTTCATGGGTATGAACAAGATCTTTTAGAAACAGAAGTGAAAGAAATCTTTGATATTGATATGAATCGCTTGGATAGTTTATCAAGTGGTAAAGAAGCCTACTTAGTTTTATTAGAAACGCCTTTCTATGCTGAATCAGGCGGCCAAGTTGGAGATACCGGTACTATTAGAGGAAAAGATAACTGTTTTATAGTTTCAGATACTCAAAAAATCGGCAACATATATCTCCATAAGGGAGTGATTGCATCAGGAGTAGTTAATAAACATGAAAAAGTAATAGCTGAAATTGATGTGAAACATAGAAATAATATTAGACTCAACCATACTGCAACACATTTACTTCACAGTGCTCTTAAACAAGTGATTGGAGATACTGTTAACCAAAAAGGCTCTTTAGTAAAGGAAGACATGCTTCGATTTGACTTTTCATCAGATACTAGTCTTGATAATGAACAACTTTTGAAAGTTGAAGACATAGTAAATAATGTGATTAGGAAAAATATCAAGGTTTCAACTGAATTAATGAATATCGATGATGCTAAAAAGAAAGGCGCGTTAGCTTTATTCGGAGAAAAATATGAAGAAGAAGTTAGAGTACTATCTATTAATGACTTCTCAGTAGAGCTTTGCGGAGGCACACATGTTCAAAGAACGGGAGATATTGGGTTATTTAAAATATTATCAGAGAGTGGAATTGCTTCAGGAATAAGAAGAATAGAAGCAAGTACAGGTGAATTTGCTTTGAAACATATACAAGAGAACTCCACAGTTATATCTCGAATAAGTAACGAGCTTAAAGTAGATGAAAATACAATTTTTGATAAAGTCTCAACTTTATTGAAGAGAAACAGAAGTTTAGAAAAAGAAGTTAGTCAATTAAACGAGGCAAAAGTACTCAATGAGAAGTCATCTTTGATTTCGAATGCAGTAAAATATGGTGATATCTCGTTGGTGGTATCAAATTTGGGAAGTGTTAGTTCTAAAAGTTTAAAACAGCTTGTTGACGATATAAAAAATGAGGTCAATAAAGTAGTGGTGGTATTAGCATGCGTTAACTCTGGCAAAATCTCACTGGTAGCGGGGGTATCAAATAACATAACTCAAATTATTAAAGCTGGTGATATTGTCCGCTATGTTTCCGAAAAAATAGGTGGCAAAGGTGGAGGAAGACCTGATTTCGCTCAAGCAGGTGGTACAGATCTTGCTTCACTTAAGGATGCGCTTTTGTCTATTCCAGTTTATGTTGAGAAAAGCATTAATTCTCTAAATTGAATTTATTATTAAATTTATTTACTAAAACTGGATATTTAAGATAAAATGAGCAACTATTTTGAATGTGATGTGAAAATATTAAAACTCTAAGGAGATTATGGATGTTAATTTTGACAAGACGAGTCGGTGAGACCTTGATGATTGGAGATGAAGTAACTGTAACTGTTTTAGGAGTAAAAGGTAATCAAGTAAGAATTGGTGTTAATGCTCCTAAAGAAGTATCTGTTCATCGTGAAGAAATTTATATGAGAATACAATCAGAGAAAGATGCAGAGGAACGAAATGACGAGTTTTAATTTTTTTGGTCGTAAATTCAGCATTTAAAAAAAAAAATGAACAAACAGATTGACTTATTTTATTACCCTAGTATTATAAATTTCCATTGATGTGGTGAGGTGGCCGAGTGGCTGAAGGCGCTCCCCTGCTAAGGGAGTATACGGTTTGTCCCGTATCGAGGGTTCGAATCCCTCCCTCACCGCCATTAAAAGTGCGCTCGTAGCTCAGCTGGATAGAGTACCTGGCTACGAACCAGGCGGTCGGAGGTTCGAATCCTCCCGAGCGCGCCATTCTTATTAGCGTCCGTAGCTCAGCTGGATAGAGTACCTGGCTACGAACCAGGCGGTCGGAGGTTCGAATCCTCCCGGACGCGCCATATTTATATTATTTCGGTGAGGTGGCCGAGTGGCTGAAGGCGCTCCCCTGCTAAGGGAGTATACGGTTTGTCCCGTATCGAGGGTTCGAATCCCTCCCTCACCGCCATCAAAAGTGCGCTCGTAGCTCAGCTGGATAGAGTACCTGGCTACGAACCAGGCGGTCGGAGGTTCGAATCCTCCCGAGCGCGCCATCTACAATATGCTTTTAAAGCGCTCTTAGCTCAGCTGGATAGAGTACCTGGCTTCGAACCAGGTGGTCGCAGGTTCGAATCCTGCAGGGCGCGCCAATCAAGCAACCAGATTAAATAATATTTATAAATTAGTTGTTTATCGTAATTAATTCGTTATGATAAGTATACAACTTAGAATAAACAGAGAAATACTTTGAGTAACTTTAATTTGAAATTAGAATCAATTGGGCGCAATCCAAGTGTACTATGTCAAATCTCTCGAGGGATAGAGAGGGAAGCTCTGAGAATCGACGGAAACGGATCCTTGTCTAAAACCTTACATTCTGAAAATTGGGCTCAGCATTAACAAATAGATTTATTACAACTGACTATAGCGAGTCTTTGCTTGAATTTATAACACCAGTATCAAAAAAAACTAATGAAACAATTCATCAACTTACAGATATCCATAAATTTACCTATTTAAACTTACCAGGAGAATACTTGTGGCCAATGTCAATGCCATGCTATGTTGGAAATGAGGATGATATCAAAATTGCTTCTTATGGAACTTCAAATATTGCGAAAATGAAGTCGACATATAGACTTGGGCTCAAGCATAGATATGGTAGTTTGATGCAAATTATTGCGGGTGTACACTATAATTTTTCGTTTCCAGATGAGTTTTGGAAATGTATTTACAATATAGATTCTAAAAATTTTGCACATCAGAAATCAGATTTTTATTTTGCATTAATTCGAAACTATTTGAGATATGGCTGGATAATACCTTATTTTTTTGGTGCATCTCCAGCTATCTGTAAATCCTTTATTGATAATTCATCATGTAGAAAATATGACTTTAATACTTATAACCATTCGAATTGTTATCTTCCTTGGGCAACCTCTCTAAGATTAAGTGACTTAGGGTATACTGATAGTAATGAACAAGGCCTAATTAAAACATCGTATAACTCTCTTCAAGAATATATTACCTCAATAACTAAGGCTATGAATACAAAATCTTCAATATATTCTAATATTAGCTATGGAGATGAAGAACAACCGAACCAGCTTAATGACAATATTTTACAAATAGAAAACGAACATTATGCTCCAATCAGGCCTAAAAGGGTAACTAACCCAAATGAAAAGCCACTTGAGGCTCTAAACCATAGAGGGGTTGAATATATTGAGATTCGATCTTTAGATGTTAATCCATTTTCTCCTATTGGTATAAGCAAAGAACAAGTTCTATTTCTAGATGTATTTCTAACATGGTTAGCATTAGAAGATTCACATGAAATAAGTAGTGAGGAAGAAGCAAAGATAAAAACAAATTGGAGTAGAGTAATACTTGAAGGAAGAAAAAATAATTTGCAATTATTACACGGCTCAAAAGAAAAAAAATTGAAAGAGTGGTTGAGTCAAATTTTTGAGCAGTTATATAAAGTTGCAAAATTGTTTGATTTAAATAACTCTATTAATCTTTACCAAGAGAATTTAAATTTTTTTAAGAAGCAAATTGAAGACACTTCGCTAACTTTGTCTGGAAAGTTTCTTGATAGGCTTTTTGAGGTTTCAAACATTAAAGAGCTTGGCTTATCCTTAGCAAGGGATCATAAAGCAGACTTGGAAAAAGCAAAATTTAATAATTTGGATGAAAAAACTTTTCAATTGGAAGTAAGTGAATCTTTAACAAGACAAAGAAAATTAGAATCGTTAAGCCAAGAAAAATTTTCTACTTTTTTGAAAAACTACTTTAATTAGTATTATTCTTTTCGAATTTACAATTTGATTGCATGAAGTTTGGTTTTTAATTACATCTTCATGCTATCTTCAATTTTATATATTTACGTATACAATTTAAATTTTAATTAATAAGCTTTTTTATATCAAGTTCAATATCTAAATCTACTTTCTCAACCTTTTAACTTTCACTAAATTAATCCTATTCTTTGATACATCGATAACCTCAATTTGATAATTTGAAATTTTTATTGTTCTTCCTGCTTCGGGAATATCTTCTATATGCTCGAGAATGAGACCATTTAGTGTTCTGGGGCCATCATTAGGTAAATTCCAAATTAAATTTTTATTAAGTTCTCTTAGATTAACACCACCTTCTATAATAAAGCTGCCATCTTTTTGAGGTGTTATCTCTTCTGATAAGTTTGAAGAAATGGATGTTGTAAACTCACCAACAATTTCTTCTAAAATATCTTCCAATGTAACAAGACCAATTATATCACCATATTCGTCAACTATTAGGCCAATTCTCTCTTTGTTTCTCTGAAATTTAAGAAGTTGAGTATTTAAGGGAGTACCTTCAGGTATAAAGTAAATTTCATCGGCAGCTCTCAAAAGTGTTTCTTTATTAAACTCATTTTTTTCGATCATGAGTCTGTAGGCTTCTTTAACTCTGAGCATACCCACAACTTCATCAATTTGGTCCCTGTAAAGTACTATACGACTATGCGCTGAGTGGGTTAATTGTCGTACTATAGATTTCCAGTCATCATTAATATCTATTCCTGTAAGCTCATTCCTTGGTATCATAATTTCATCAACAGTAACATTTTCAAGATCTAAAATTGAAACTAACATGTTTTGATGTCGTTTTGGGATTAATGCTCCGGCCTCATTGACCACAGTTCTTAATTCATCAGTACTTAAATGGTGTTCATCATTGTTATTTACTCGCAGCCCAAAAGTTTTCAATACTAAAATAGAAAAATTATTAAGTAGCCAAACTAGAGGATAAAAGATAAACATTAGATATTTGAGTACAAAACTGCTTATAAATGATACTTTTTCAGAATATACTGCTGCAATTGTTTTAGGAATAACTTCTGAAAAGACTAATACCAAAATTGTTAGAATCATTACAGCACCAGTATCCCACCAGCCACCAAATCTTTGTCCAAATATAGTTGCAATAGACGCTGCAAGGTTATTCGCGAAAAGATTACCTATTAAAATTAGGCTCAAAAGTCTATCTGGTCTTTTTATTAGCTTTTCTGCACGTTTTGCATGCTTATTACCTTTATTTGCAAGATGACGTAATTTATATTTATTTACAGACATTAACCCAGTTTCTGAGCCAGAAAAAAAAGCAGAAATAAATATCAAAATAATTAAACTTATTATTAAAACAATTGAGCCTATTTCTTCCAAAGAGAATTCCTCACTTAACTATGGTGAAAAAAGTAAATATAAGTCATTAAGATTATACCTAATAAATTAACATAATCTATATACTTGCTTTTTAAAATTTTACAGAGATTAAATAATAAAAGTAGTGAATAAATTATAAATATAATTATAGACAGTATCAGATTTGTGTAACTAATAAGTTCAAAGCTTAGAAATTTAGGTTGGAATGAACTCAACAGTGTGAAAATTAAAAATAAATAACCCAGTTTTATTAATAATAATTGTTGTTCATGAAGCTTTTGTAAAGAAGGGCTATTGGTTTTGAAATAAATATTTTTATTTTTAAGTTTTTTATAAACAATTCTGTATAAAAAGTTATATATTAGTGCAAGTAACATAAAAGAATAACTAATGAGACCTAAAAGAAAATGAATTATAAAAATTAGACTTATAGACTTATTTTCAACAAGGGGTATTTTAAAGAATAAAAGTAAAATTAGAGAAATAAGGCTAATGATATTAGTTGTTTTAACGAGAAGTTCTAGATTTTTACTAGAACTTAATCTGTTTAAAATTAACGTTATCGTTAAAATTGTTAAAGACGTTAAATCAAAAAGGTTTAGATTTAATATTGATTGAGATATAATCGAAAAACCAATTGCTAGTGCATGAAAAATGTAAGCTAAACTTAAAAAAATATTAAAACTGGTATAAGTGGAGTTTTTTTGTGTATTAGCATACATGAATTTAATAGAAATTAAATAGCATAAAATAGAAATAATAGAAACTGAAATCATAAGTAATATATCAGCATTTTAGTTAAAATTTATTATAAATGAATTTTTCTTTTTTTTCTAATTTCGATAATTAAATATTTAATATAGAGAAAAAAATAATGTTTAATAATTTAACAGATCGTCTTTCAAGAACACTTAAAAATATAAGTGGTAAAGGTCGTCTCACAGAAGAAAATATCAAAAGTTCTTTACGTGAGGTCAGAATGGCCCTTTTAGAGGCAGACGTTGCTCTTGAAGTAGTCAGAAATTTTATTAAAAAAGTTAAAGAAAAAGCTGTTGGTCTAGAGGTTTCTAAAAGTTTATCTCCTGGTCAAGAGTTTATTAAAATAGTCCAAAAAGAGTTAGAAGAAGTTATGGGAGAATCAAATGAGTCTCTTAACTTATCTACTCAACCACCAGCAGTTATTTTAATGGCGGGGCTTCAGGGTGCGGGGAAGACAACTACTGCTGCAAAATTAGCTGCATTTATTGAAAAAAATGATAAAAAGAAAGTTTTATTGGTATCAACAGATGTATATCGTCCTGCTGCTATTAAACAATTAGAAACCTTAGCAAATGAGATAAAAGTTGATTTTTTTAGCTCAAATATTAATGAATCTCCAATTGATATTACACAAAAAGCAATAAAACAGGCCAAGTTAAAATTTTACGATGTTCTAATAATTGATACTGCTGGTAGACTTCATGTTGATGAAGATATGATGAGTGAAATTTCGCTCATACATAAAGAATCAAATCCGATTGAAACTCTTTTTGTTGTTGATTCAATGACCGGACAAGATGCTGCAAATACAGCTAAGGCTTTTAATGACTTACTTCCTTTATCTGGAGTTATACTCACTAAAATTGATGGGGATACTCGTGGTGGGGCAGCTCTTTCAGTAAAAGAAATTACTGGTAAACCAATCAAGTTTTTAGGTGTATCAGAAAAAATAAATGGATTGGAACCTTTTTATCCAGACAGGATTGCGTCAAGGATCTTAGGGATGGGCGACGTTCTTTCTTTAATAGAAGATATTGAAAAAAACGTTGATAAAGATAAAGCATCTAAACTTGCGAAAAAAATTAAGTCGAAAAAAAGTTTTGATTTGGATGATTTTGTTGAGCAACTTGGACAAATGAAAAAAATGGGTGGAATGACTGGTATGCTTTCTAAGTTGCCGGGTGCTGCGAACTTACCAGATCATGTGAAAGATCAAGTCGATGATAATACTTTTATTAAAATGGAGGTTATTATTAGCTCAATGACAAAAAAAGAAAGACAAAAACCAGAAATTATAAAAGGCTCTCGTAAAAAAAGAATAGCTGTTGGTTCTGGTACCAGTGTCCAAGATGTTAACAAATTATTAAAGCAATTTACCCAAATGCAAAAAATGATGAAAAAAATGCAAACTGGTGGTATTCGTAATATGATGAAAAGTATGAAAGGCATGATGCCAAACAATAAGTTTCAAGGATTTTAGTATTATTTTTATCAAATATAGTTGCATTTAATTTTATTAATAGTAAAATTCTATGGCTTAATGTATGTATATCTTGTATAAGATATATTTTTTTTTATTTATTGGATGTAAAGAGGACGATATGGTAACCATTCGTTTAGCGCGTCATGGCGCAAAAAAACGCCCATTTTATCAAATTGTTGTTGCAGATTCTCGTTTTAAGCGTGATGGCAGAAGCATTGAAAAGATTGGTTTTTTTAACCCTTTAGCTCAAGGTAAAGAAGAACGTTTGCGTTTAGACCTTGATAGAGTAATGCACTGGGTTAGTGAAGGTGCAACTGTTTCTGACAGAGCAGCTAAACTTATCAAAGATGCACAAAATAATGCTTAATTTTATCTGATCATGGAAAAGAATGACATGAAAGATCAACATAGTATAGTTGTTGTGGGTAAGTTAGGTTCTGCCTATGGGATTAAAGGTTGGTTAAAATTACATTCTTTTACTGAAGTATCTGAAGATATTTTTAAGTACAATCCATGGTACATTCAATCTAATCATGATTGGAACATTGTGTGCCTTGAAGATTGGAAAAAACATGGGAAATCATACATTGTTAAATTACGCGGTATTGATGTCCGAGAGGATGTTCAATATTATTCTAATTTAAATATTGGTGTGAATTCTAATACGTTACCAACACTTTCTAACTCTGAGTTTTATTGGCTTGAGCTAGTAGGTATGGATGTTTTTACTACTAAAAACTATCATTTAGGTAAAGTTTCTGAAATTTTAGAAACTGGTTCAAATGATGTCCTGGTAATAAAAGCTAACGTAAATGATGCTTTTAATAAAAAGGAAAGATTAATTCCATTTATTGACGAGCAAGTAATAAAATTTATTAGTCGTAAAGACAATAAGATAGAAGTTGACTGGGAACCAGGCTTTTAAGGCTAAGAGTTATGACGAATGAGCCATTGAATATAGGTGTTATAACAATTTTCCCGGAAATGTTTGAGTCTATACTGAAATCAGGAATAGTCGCTAAAGCTATAAACAATAACTTAGTTTCTATTACCTTTTCAAATCCAAGAGATTTTGCTGAAGATAATAGAAAAACTATTGATGAAAAAGTATTTGGAGGCGGGCCTGGTATGCTTATGATGGCTCCTCCACTTGAAAAATCTTTAAAATTTTTAAAAAAAAAATTGGGAGATGATTCATTAGTTGTATATGTTTCACCACAAGGTAAGAAATTTAATAATGTCTTATCTAAGAAAGTTGTAAATAATAATAAGATTATTTTAATTTGTGGAAGATATGAAGGTATTGATGAGCGATTTATTGAAACATTTGTTGATGAAGAGTGGTCAATAGGCGACTATGTTTTAACAGGTGGTGAATTAGCTTCTATGGTTATTATTGATAGTGTAACAAGGTTTATTCCTGGGGCATTAGGAGATAAATGCTCTGTGGAAGAGGATTCATTTGAGAATGGTCTTTTAGATTATCCTCATTATACAAAACCTAGAGTTTATAATGGAAAAGCGGTACCAGATATACTATTAAATGGTAATCACGAAAAGATTTTAGATTGGAGGCAAAAACAGTCATTGGGAAGAACTTGGCTTCGAAGACCAGAGTTGCTGGAAAATCTAGCTCTGACTGATAAACAAGAAAAACTTCTTTCAGAATTTATTGAAGAACGAAAGAATTTAATGAATGAATAATATATTCAGTTTAATCTAGGAAATAATTATGAGTAACATTATTAAAGATATAGAAAATGCACAATTAAAACAAAGTTTACCTAATTTTGCTCCGGGTGATACAGTATCCGTTAAAGTTAAAGTAAAAGAAGGTACGAGAGAGAGATTACAGGCTTTTGAAGGTGTTGTAATAGCTGTAAGGAATAGAGGCCTGCATTCCGCTTTTACTGTTAGAAAGATTTCTAATGGAGAGGGTGTAGAAAGAACTTTTCAAACACATTCACCGATTGTCGATAGTATTGAGGTCAAAAGAAAAGGTTTGGTTAGACGTTCAAAGTTATATTATTTGAGAGAACGTTCTGGTAAAGCGGCAAGAATTAAAGAAAAACTTGCTAAATAAAATACTAAGAAAGAGCTTTTAAAGCTCTTTTTTTTGGGAGGGACTTGTTAATTTTTGTAAAGTAAAGTTTACACTTTAATTTTATCGATTATTTGATAGTTGATTATTAAAACTATAATATTTCACTTATTAAAAAATTTTATTATAAACATGGAGAAATTTATAGTGAATAGTTCTTTAAGTGATATACACATTAAAAATGCAAGTATATTAATTTCACCAGATGAATTAAAAGAAATATATCCAATCCAAAATAATGACTTTGTACATACTTCAAGAAAAACTATTTCCAATATCATTCATAAAATTGATAATAGACTTTTGGTAGTTTGTGGCCCTTGTTCTATTCATGACGTATCAGCAGCTCTTGATTATGCAAAAAAGCTAAAGCATTTATCTGATAAATTAAAAGACAAGATTTTTATTGTAATGCGTGTATATTTTGAAAAACCTAGGACCACTGTTGGCTGGAAAGGTTTAATAAATGACCCTGATTTAGATGACTCATTTGACATGGAAAAGGGGCTTAAAATAGCAAGAAAATTATTGATTGATATTACTAATATAGGTTTGCCTATTGCAACAGAAGCTCTAGATCCTATTACACCACAGTACATTGATGATTTGATTTCTTGGTCTGCTATCGGTGCCAGGACAACAGAATCCCAGACTCATCGTGAAATGGCCAGCGGTTTATCTATGCCTGTTGGTTTTAAAAATGGTACTGATGGCAGCCTTGATGTTGCAATTAATGCGATGAAATCGGCAGCATCACCGCACAGATTTTTTGGAATTAACAGTCAAGGTAAAGTTGCGATACTATCCACATCTGGTAATAAGGATGGACATATAATTTTAAGAGGTGGAGTGACCCCCAACTATGAAGAAAAGTTTGTTAATGAGTGTGAGCAGTTTATGTTAAAAAACAAATTAAATCCTTCTATTATGATAGACTGCAGTCATGCCAATTCATATAAAAATTATAAAAATCAACCTAAGGTTATTGATGATGTTATTGAACAAATAAAAAGAGGAAATAACACAATTACTGGATTAATGATAGAAAGTAATTTAAATGAAGGAAATCAAACCATAACAACAAAAGATAAACTATTATATGGCGTGTCGTTAACAGATGGCTGTATAAACTGGCAAACAACTGAAGAGCAATTATATAAAATTGCTGAAATATAAATATGGTTGAAATACTATTATGAGTAGTGAACTTGATACATTAAGAAAAGAGATTGATAATTGTGACTCTGAGCTATTAGATATATTATCTAAAAGATATAAGGCTGTTGAGAAGATTGGCCAAATAAAACAAACATTGGGACTTCCTATTTATTCACCTGATAGAGAAAAAAAAATGTTTAAAAGTCTTAAACAAATGGCTCTTCAAAAAAAATTTCCCCTGATTTAATTGAAGATATCATAAAGAGAATTATGCAGGACTCTTATTCAAAAGAGAATAATCATTCATTTAATTGTTTAAATGATAATAATAAATATATTGTCATTGTAGGTGGTAATGGCAAATTAGGGGGCTTATTTTTAAAATTATTTAAATCATCAAAATATCGAGTTGTTTCTGTTGATAAACAAGATTGGGCATCATCAAGTGATTACTTTAAGAATGCTGCACTTGTAATTGTATCAGTACCTATTTCATTAACAAAAAGTGTGATTAACAAAATTCCTGTTTTGCCTAAAGATTGTATTTTAGCTGACTTTACTTCCTTAAAAAAAGAGCCTTTAGCTGCCATGTTAGCTCAGCACTCTGGTCCTGTAGTAGGATTACACCCAATGTTTGGGCCAGATATAAAAAATTTAGCTAAACAATTAATAATATGTTGTAATGGCCGTCAAAAAGAAAGTTATCGCTGGTTTCTTGATCAGTTGATAATATGGGGAGCAAATATAGTAGATATATCTGCGGATGAACATGACCATTATATGAAATACATACAGGTTTTAAGGCATTTCACGTCATTTATTTATGGTAACTTTCTTAGAGATCAAGATGTAAATTTAAAAAAATTAATAGATTTGAGTTCTCCTATCTATAATTTGGAATTGACTATGGTTGGTCGCTTATTTGCTCAGGATCCATCATTATATAAAGATATTGTTTTTTCATCAGAACAAAGTTTAGATATTATTGATGAATTTCTGAAATATTTTTCATTAAATTTTTCACATCTAAAAAAGAAAAAGGAGAACACTTTAAAGCCGAATTTAAAGAGACGTCTGAATGGTTTGGTGATTTTTCTAGAAAATTTATGAAAGAAAGTAAAAGATTATTGATTCAAGGAAATCAAAAGTAAATTTTATTTACTTAATTTTAAAAGTGTTTGAGCTTTCGTAAACACTTTTAGGATAACAGCCCAAAATCTGATGAAAATTAGTGATCTTTCTGAGCTTTTGGATTGCTTCTATGAATTTATAGCTCTCACTATTTTCTTCTACATCAATATAAAATAGGTATTCCCATGGGTTCCCTATGATTGGTCTAGATTCTATTTTTGTCATATTTATATCTAGTTGTTTAAAGATATTTAAACATTCAGCTAAAGAACCACATTCTTTGTTTGTTGACAAAATTAAGGATGTTTTTGCTGGGATATGTTGGCTTACTGGTTCTTTGTTCCTTGAAAGTAAAAGAAAGCGAGTAATATTATTTTTTTGATTGGCGATATTCTGCAATAAAGGATAAAGGTCATAGAGATCGCAACATTGCGTATTTCCAATTGCAGCAATATTAGGGTTTTTGCTATTTTTTACTTCGATAATAGCATCAGCTGAACTATTACAAAATTTAAACTTTACATTAAGCTGCGATAGAAAATTACTACATTGCTCATATGGCTGTGGATGTGTATATATTTCCTTGATTTCACTCAAACAAATTTTTTGTTTTGTAATTATTGTATGAGGTATATCAATGTATATTTCACCAATAATATTTAAATGCGAGTTTTTGAAGAGATCATAAACTTGATTAATAGAGCCTGAAGTAGAGTTTTCAATTGGTACGATACCATAATCGGCACATCCAGTTTCTACATTTTGAAAAATAGCATTAAAGTTATCGCAGTTTAAATCAACTGTTCGTAAGCTTTTTTTATTAAAATAAGAATGTGCTGCAACACTAGAATAAGAACCTTGTTTACCAAGATAAGCAACTTTTACAACTGATACCTTTTCTGAACTATATTTATTTTGGAACATGGATTGTTGTATTAGAACTGAATCTTCAATTATAGAGTTATATATCTTAGAGATGTAGTGCGAATCTAAACTTAAATTTTTTCCTTTAGAAATTAGATTATTTAGTAATGCATGCTCTTGTTTAATGTCCCTGATATCTAAATTAGATTTTATCTTAAGCTGGGCTACTTTTTGACTTAAACTTCTTCGACTAGAAAGCAGTTCTAATAGTTTTAAATCAACAGAATTAATTTTATCTCTAAGTAGTTTAAGTTTAGTATTTATCATAATTAAATTTAGGCACTATTTTGGATTAATAGTACCTAAATTTATAGATATTACAAGTCACTTTCTTCAATGATTCTGTTTTCTATATTTATTTCCATTTGTTTTGCCTTCTCGCCATTGGAAACACGTCTTGATTCTGACTTATGTTGATGTTTGTTTAGCTGTCTCTCAAGTTTATGAAAAGCGTCATTAATAGAAGCATAAAGATTATCTTTCGAAGATGAGGCCTGTAATGTTGAACCGGGAATCGATGAAGTTACTTCAACAGTGTGAACGCCATGAGAATCTTTTTCTATTAAAATGTGGTTTTTTATAAATGGGACGTTAAACTTTTCTAATTTTGAAAATTTTTCGTCAATTTTTTCTCTTACTGCAGGAGATATTTTTTCAAAGTTTTTACCAGTAATTTCAGTTGTCATATTCTTTTCCTTATAATCAACGAAGTAATCTGTTTACCAGATTACTTGATTAGTAAAAAAATAAAATGATATTTGTCACAATTATGAACCATACAGGTTATTTGGATAAATATTCATCATGATTACTTATGTTAGGATTTTATTTCATTTAGTTGTTTAAGCTTTTGATATTCTTTTTTTTGTGAATTTAAATTAAGTTTATCATAACCTTGAATTTGAAAATTTATTGCTTCTTTAGCAGACTTTGTATCAGAGTACAAAATTTGAATTTTCTTTGCTCGATTGATTGAAGAAATCCAAGCACCTTTCTGATTGTAATAATTTGCTATAGAGTATTCATGTTGGGCAAGTTGATTTTTAATAAATATCATCCTGAGCTGTGCGTCTCTAGCATATAAGCTATTAGGGTAGAGAGTTAGAAGTTTTTTGTAGGCAAAAAAAGCTTTCATTTTATATTGATCGGTTCTATCCGAATTATCCACGTTAAATAAGTATTGAACGTAATTTGTATTTAAAGCTTGATAGTTAAGCCCCTGCATGTACAAAACCCAGTCTGAATGAGGGCTTTCTGGAGAAAGTTGCTCATACTTTAAGATTTGTGCATCAGCTAAATTGTATTGGCTGTTCTGATAATATGAAAAGATTAAATTTAGTTGTACTTGGTCATAATAAATCCCGAAGGGATAATTTAAATCTATGTATTCAAAATTTTTAATTGCGCTTGCATAGTTTCCATTATTCATTTCGCTGACACCATCATTGAACAGCTTAGATTGTGGAGCATCTGGACTTATTTTATCAGTTGATGTGCAGCTAGAAAGCATAATTGCGAATAAGAAAGGCATTAAAATTTTTTTACATACGTTCATTATTAACAGTAATCCCTAATTTAATATTAAATAAATTCTTATTGTTATTATAACACGTAACTCTTTTCAGGTTACTAAAATTTAATTTATGTTATAATAAAAAAAATTTAATGAAGTTGTTAGTATGTTAAAGCAAATAGAATTAAAAACAACAATAGATTTTGACTTTTATGGAAATAGACTTGATCACACTTTGTCCTCTATTTTTACTGATTATTCCCGTAATAGAATTAAAGAATGGATTTTATCTGGTTTTATTAAAGTAAATGGAGTTACAATTATTTCTCCAAAGTGCAAGGTAAAAGGCGGCGAAGCAGTTGAGATTAATGCACATATTGAAGAACAAGAAAGGTGGTTGCCACAGGAAATTTATTTAGATGTTGTGTGGGAAGATGATCATATCTTAGTGATCAATAAACCTCAAAATTTTGTTGTGCATCCTGGTGCAGGTACTCCTGACAAAACGGTATTGAATGCTCTGCTATACAGATATCCTGAGCTTTCCTTGGTTCCTCGAGCTGGTATTGTACATAGGCTAGATAAAGACACTACAGGTCTAATGGTTGTAGCTAAGACTATTGAAGCACAAACAAAACTGGTCAATATGCTTCAAAAACGACTTTTTACAAGAGAGTATGAAGCTCTTGTTAATGGGACATTAGTTGGAGGCGGTCAAGTGAATCAACCTATTGGAAGACATCCTTCAAAAAGAACATTGATGTCAGTAAATGCAAATGGTAAACAAGCAATTACTCATTTCAGGGTAGCGACAAATTATCGTGCGCATTCGAGAATTATCTTAAGACTAGAAACTGGTAGAACTCATCAAATTAGAGTGCATATGTCTTATATTTCACATCCCTTGATTGGGGATACTGCTTATGGAGGTCGTCGTAGAATAGCAAAGAACATTTCAAGTTCATTGAAAGCTTGTTTACAGTCTTTTCCAAGACAAGCTCTACATGCGAGAATGTTGAGACTAAATCATCCTATTACAAATGAAGAAATGAGCTGGAAAGCGCCACTACCTAATGACATGAAGTTGCTAAAAAAAGAACTAGAAGAAGACTTTAAAATTGGCGAATAATAGAATAAAAATTATACCTGATTGTTTTGATTCAAAAAAAGTTGATGCTTTTTTTTCAACAAGAAATGGTGGATATAGTCAAAAGCCTTATGATTCAATGAATGTGGGTTTTCATGTGGGTGATGATAGACAAAATGTTATCCGAAATAGAAAAAAATTATTTGTATCCCCAAAAAATCTAGTTTTACCAATTAATCTAACTCAGCAACATAGCGACAAAGTTGTGGTATTGAATAAGCATAGCGATTTAGGGTTGGATTATTTTGGTGATGCGGTTTACACAAAGTTAATTGGTGTTCCTTGTGCAGTAATGACAGCAGATTGTGTGCCAATCTTACTTTCAAGTATTGATGGTAATGAGATAGCTGCTTGTCATGCGGGATGGAGGGGTTTGCTGTCAGGTGTTATTGCAAACACTTTGGAGTGTTTTTCTTCACCGAAAAATCAAATTATTGCATGGATTGGTCCATCTATAAGTTCGAAATTTTTTGAGGTTAAGAATGATGTTGTTAAATTATTCGAAGAAAAGTTTCCAAACTATAACGATAGAGTTATATCTTTTAATAATGGTAAGTTCTTTGTAGATATGCAATATTCGACAGAAATACTTTTGCTAAGGGCAGGGGTTAAAAAAATTAAACAAAGTAGAATGTGTACTTATGAAAATAGGGAAACTTTTTTTTCTTATAGAAGAGATCATGTTTGTGGTAGACATTTTAGTAGTATTGTAAAAATTTCATAAAGTAAATATCTTAATCTTGTTTTTTTCAAATTAAGCTATATGTATATAAATATATACAAAAAATTAATAGGTTAATTATGAGACTCGATAAATTTACTACAAAATTTCAAGAAGCTCTTTCTGAATCTCAATCTTTGGCGATTGGGAGTGATAATCAATATGTGGAGCCCGTACATTTACTTTATTCGTTGATAAATCAATCGAATAGTTCAATTTCACCGCTTTTGCAGTTATTAAAAGTGGATGTTCCTTCGTTTAAAGAGCATTTGTCTTCAATACTTAACAATCAACCCAAGGTATCGGGTGCAAATGTTAATGTTCAGATCTCACAGCAACTTTTAACATTGCTCAATCTATCAGATAAACTTTCTCAGAAAAGAAATGACAAATATATTTCATCAGAGATGTTTTTATTAGCTCTTTTTGAAAATTCAAATCAATTGAGTGATTTACTTACTAAGTATAATTTAACAAAAGTAAACGTTGAGAATGCAATAGATAAAATTAGAGGAGGAGAGAGTGTGGAAGAGCAAAATTCAGAAGAAAGTCGTCAAGCTTTAGAAAAATATACAATAGATCTTACTAAAAGAGCCGAAGAAGGTAAACTTGATCCTGTCATTGGGCGTGATGAAGAAATAAGAAGAGCAATTCAAGTACTCCAAAGAAGAACTAAAAATAATCCTGTTCTAATCGGTGAACCGGGTGTTGGTAAAACAGCTATAGTTGAAGGACTTGCTCAAAGAATAATTAATGGAGAGGTACCGGAAGGTTTATCTGATAAAAAAGTACTTTCTTTAGATTTAGGTGCCTTAATTGCAGGCGCTAAGTTTCGTGGAGAATTTGAGGAGAGATTGAAAGCTGTATTGAAAGAATTAGCAAAAGAAGAAGGCAAGGTTATTTTATTTATTGATGAAATTCATACTATGGTTGGAGCAGGAAAGACTGACGGTGCTATGGATGCCGGTAATATGTTAAAACCAGCTTTGGCAAGAGGTGAACTTCATTGTGTGGGTGCTACAACTCTTGATGAATATAGGAAATATATTGAAAAAGATGCTGCTTTAGAGCGTCGTTTTCAAAAGGTATTAGTAGAGCAACCTACTGTAGAAGACACAATAGCTATTTTACGTGGATTAAAGGAACGATATGAAATTCATCATCATGTTGATATAACGGATCCAGCTATAGTTGCAGCAGCAAGATTATCTAATCGATACCTAACTGATCGTCAATTGCCAGACAAAGCAATTGATTTAATTGACGAAGCAGCCTCAAGTATTAGAATGCAAATTGATTCAAAACCTGAATCTATGGATAGGTTGGAGCGCAAACTTATTCAAATGAAGATAGAAGTGCAGGCATTAGAAAAAGAAAGTGATGATGCAAGTAAAAAGAGATTAACTTCATTAAATAAAGAAATCTCTAAAAAAGAAAAAGAATATTCAGATCTTGATGAAGTCTGGAAAGCAGAGAAAGCTTCACTTTCAGGCACACAAAATATAAAGCTTGAGTTGGATAAGACAAAAAATGAACTTGAACTAGCAAGAAGATCTGGGGATTTGAATAAGATGTCGGAGCTTCAATATGGTAAAATTCCTGAATTAGAAAAACAATTAAACCTTGCTTCTCAGGCAGAAAATCAGGAGATGACGTTACTTAAAAATCGTGTTACAGAAGATGAAATAGCTGCAATTTTATCCAAACAAACAGGTATACCAGTATCTAAAATGTTAGAGGGTGAAAAAGAAAAATTGCTCAATATGGAGACTGTGCTTCATAGAAGTGTCATTGGACAAAAAGAAGCTGTTGATGCTGTATCCAATTCGATTAGAAGAAATAGAGCAGGGTTGAGCGATCCAAATAGACCAATTGGTTCCTTTTTATTCCTAGGACCAACTGGTGTGGGTAAAACTGAATTATGCAAAGGTCTTGCAAACTTTTTATTTGATTCCAAAGAAGCGATGATTAGACTAGATATGTCTGAATATATGGAAAAACACTCCGTTTCAAGGTTAGTTGGTGCTCCTCCTGGTTATGTTGGGTATGATGAAGGTGGTTATTTGACTGAAGCAATTAGAAGAAAACCCTATTCTGTTGTTTTGCTTGATGAAGTTGAAAAAGCTCATCCAGACGTGTTTAATATTTTATTACAAGTTCTGGACGATGGGCGTTTAACAGATAGTCAAGGACGGACTGTTGATTTCAAGAATACTGTATTAATTATGACCTCCAATTTGGGTTCTGATAAAATACAAGAGTTCTTCAATGAAAGGCTTAATAACGATGATGTTGTAGATAGTATTGTAGATGAAGAACTTGATTCTAAAGGTTCTTTAAAAGAACATCTTCAAGAAAATAAGGAACAAGTTGATTATGAGTTAGTTAAAACAAAAGTTATGGAAGTGGTTGGTGCTTATTTTAGGCCTGAATTTATTAATCGTATTGATGAGTCGGTGGTTTTCCATCCATTAAGTGAAGATAATATCAAACAGATTGCAAGGATACAGCTTAATCAATTAGGTGAGAGATTAAGAGATAGAGATTATCAGATTGTTTTCGATGAAAATACGGTTTCATTTGTTGCAAAAGCTGGGTATGATCCTATTTTTGGGGCTAGACCTTTAAAGAGAGCTATTCAAAATTACATTGAAAACCCTCTATCTAAAGACATATTATCAGGTAAGTTACTACCCAAAACAGAAATAGAAGTTTCTTATGTTGATGGTTCGCTTGAAATAAAATAACGCCAGGATTCTCACTAAATATATAAAAAAAACATAAGTGAATGATTTGTGTTCACTTGCGTTTTTTTTTTATTTTTATGCTTGACTACTTCATTTTTTTTGCGTAATATTTGCAACCCTAAGCAGGGATAACTTGCTGAAGTTCTTTAAAAATATAACTAGATAATCTGTGTGGGCACTCGTGAATGATAGTCATTAAAAAAGAATTATCAATGAGCTGAGTGACCGAAATGAATAGAGATATTCATCACAGTCAATTTATTAATCAGAATTCATTGAGCCAAAACTTTAATTGAAGAGTTTGATCATGGCTCAGATTGAACGCTGGCGGCAGGCCTAACACATGCAAGTCGAGCGGTAACAGGGGAGAGCTTGCTCTCCTGCTGACGAGCGGCGGACGGGTGAGTAATGCCTGGGAATATGCCCTAATGTGGGGGATAACCATTGGAAACGATGGCTAATACCGCATAATCTCTACGGAGCAAAGGGGGGACCTTCGGGCCTCTCGCATTAGGATTAGCCCAGGTGGGATTAGCTAGTTGGTGAGGTAAGGGCTCACCAAGGCGACGATCCCTAGCTGGTTTGAGAGGATGATCAGCCACACTGGAACTGAGACACGGTCCAGACTCCTACGGGAGGCAGCAGTGGGGAATATTGCACAATGGGGGAAACCCTGATGCAGCCATGCCGCGTGTATGAAGAAGGCCTTCGGGTTGTAAAGTACTTTCAGTTGTGAGGAAGGTGGTAGCGTTAATAGCGTTATCATTTGACGTTAGCAACAGAAGAAGCACCGGCTAACTCCGTGCCAGCAGCCGCGGTAATACGGAGGGTGCGAGCGTTAATCGGAATTACTGGGCGTAAAGCGCATGCAGGCGGTTTATTAAGCCAGATGTGAAAGCCCCGGGCTTAACCTGGGAATTGCATTTGGAACTGGTAAACTAGAGTCTTGTAGAGGGGGGTAGAATTTCAGGTGTAGCGGTGAAATGCGTAGAGATCTGAAGGAATACCGGTGGCGAAGGCGGCCCCCTGGACAAAGACTGACGCTCAGATGCGAAAGCGTGGGGAGCAAACAGGATTAGATACCCTGGTAGTCCACGCCGTAAACGATGTCTACTTGAAGGTTGTGATCTTGAATCGTGGCTTTCGGAGCTAACGCGTTAAGTAGACCGCCTGGGGAGTACGGTCGCAAGATTAAAACTCAAATGAATTGACGGGGGCCCGCACAAGCGGTGGAGCATGTGGTTTAATTCGATGCAACGCGAAGAACCTTACCTACTCTTGACATCCAGAGAACCTTTTAGAGATAGAAGGGTGCCTTCGGGAACTCTGAGACAGGTGCTGCATGGCTGTCGTCAGCTCGTGTTGTGAAATGTTGGGTTAAGTCCCGCAACGAGCGCAACCCTTATCCTTGTTTGCCAGCACTTCGGGTGGGAACTCCAGGGAGACTGCCGGTGATAAACCGGAGGAAGGTGGGGACGACGTCAAGTCATCATGGCCCTTACGAGTAGGGCTACACACGTGCTACAATGGCATATACAGAGGGCTGCCAACTCGCGAGAGTGAGCGAATCCCATAAAGTATGTCGTAGTCCGGATTGGAGTCTGCAACTCGACTCCATGAAGTCGGAATCGCTAGTAATCGTGGATCAGAATGCCACGGTGAATACGTTCCCGGGCCTTGTACACACCGCCCGTCACACCATGGGAGTGGGCTGCACCAGAAGTAGATAGCTTAACCTTCGGGAGGGCGTTTACCACGGTGTGGTTCATGACTGGGGTGAAGTCGTAACAAGGTAGCCCTAGGGGAACCTGGGGCTGGATCACCTCCTTACCTTAAAGATTATATTGATGTAGTGTCCACACAGATTATTTAGTTAAATATTAAAGAGATTTTCAAGATAGTTAATCTTGAAACCCAAGTCCCGTTCGTCTAGAGGCCTAGGACACCGCCCTTTCACGGCGGTAACAGGGGTTCGACTCCCCTACGGGACGCCACTTAGGGTCGTTAGCTCAGTTGGTAGAGCAGTTGACTTTTAATCAATTGGTCGCAGGTTCGAATCCTGCACGACCCACCATTATTTAATTTAATGGTTTTTTAAGTGGGCGATTAGCTCAGTTGGGAGAGCACCTCCCTTACAAGGAGGGGGTCACTGGTTCGAGCCCGGTATCGCCCACCATTTTCTCCTGGGGCTATAGCTCAGCTGGGAGAGCGCCTGCCTTGCACGCAGGAGGTCAGCAGTTCGATCCTGCTTAGCTCCACCAATTCCTAAGCTGTTTGATTGAGACACTTTAGGAATTGGTTTTTTTGAAAACCATAGCTCTTTAACAATTTGGAAAGCTGACTAGTAAAATAATTCTAACGAGAGTTAGAAGAGTTCTCAAAAAGCAAAACACATCAAGTGTCTTGTATTTTTAAGATCCGGCGAAACAAAGAACCTTGGTTGTTTAGACATACGTGAGACCCTTTGGGGTTGTATGGTTAAGTGACTAAGCGTACACGGTGGATGCCTTGGCAGTCAGAGGCGATGAAGGACGTACTAACTTGCGATAAGCGTAGATAAGGCAGTAAGAGCCACTTGAGTCTACGATTTCCGAATGGGGAAACCCAACTGCATAAGCAGTTATCCTAAACTGAATACATAGGTTTAGGAGGCGAACCGGGGGAACTGAAACATCTAAGTACCCCGAGGAAAAGAAATCAACCGAGATTCCGGTAGTAGCGGCGAGCGAAACCGGACCAGCCCTTAAGTTTTCATTGTGCTAGGCGAAAGTTTTGGAAAATTCTGCGGTACAGGGTGATAGCCCCGTAGCTGAAGGCGCAATGATAATGAAATCGAGTAGGACGGGACACGTGACATCTTGTCTGAATATGGGGGGACCATCCTCCAAGGCTAAATACTCCTGACTGACCGATAGTGAACCAGTACCGTGAGGGAAAGGCGAAAAGAACCCCTGTGAGGGGAGTGAAATAGAACCTGAAACCGTGTACGTACAAGCAGTGGGAGCCCCTTCGTGGGGTGACTGCGTACCTTTTGTATAATGGGTCAACGACTTAATTTTAGTAGCAAGGTTAACCGAATAGGGGAGCCGTAGGGAAACCGAGTCTTAACTGGGCGAATAGTTGCTAGGATTAGACCCGAAACCAGGTGATCTAGCCATGGGCAGGTTGAAGGTGAGGTAACACTTACTGGAGGACCGAACCGACTAATGTTGAAAAATTAGCGGATGACTTGTGGCTAGGGGTGAAAGGCCAATCAAACCTGGAGATAGCTGGTTCTCCCCGAAAGCTATTTAGGTAGCGCCTCGGACGAATACTACTGGGGGTAGAGCACTGTTAAGGCTAGGGGGTCATCCCGACTTACCAACCCTTTGCAAACTCCGAATACCAGTAAGTACTATCCGGGAGACACACGGCGGGTGCTAACGTCCGTCGTGGAGAGGGAAACAACCCAGACCGCCAGCTAAGGTCCCAAAGTTATAGCTAAGTGGGAAACGATGTGGGAAGGCTTAGACAGCCAGGATGTTGGCTTAGAAGCAGCCATCATTTAAAGAAAGCGTAATAGCTCACTGGTCGAGTCGGCCTGCGCGGAAGATTTAACGGGGCTAAGCTATACACCGAAGCTGCGGCAGCGTGCATTAGCATTGCTGGGTAGGGGAGCGTTCTGTAAGCCGTTGAAGGTGGATTGTAAAGTCTGCTGGAGGTATCAGAAGTGCGAATGTTGACATGAGTAACGATAAAGGGAGTGAAAAACTTCCTCGCCGGAAGACCAAGGGTTCCTGTCCAACGTTAATCGGGGCAGGGTAAGTCGACCCCTAAGGCGAGGCCGAAAGGCGTAGTCGATGGGAAACGGGTTAATATTCCCGTACTTTTTATAATTGCGATGGGGGGACGGAGAAGGCTAGGTAGGCCTGGCGACGGTTGTCCAGGTTCAAGAGTGTAGGCTAATGACTTAGGTAAATCCGGGTCATTGTTAGGCTGAGACTTGATGTCGAGCTGCTACGGCAGTGAAGTTATTGATGCCATACTTCCAGGAAAAGCCTCTAAGCTTCAGATTATAAGAAATCGTACCCCAAACCGACACAGGTGGTCGGGTAGAGAATACCAAGGCGCTTGAGAGAACTCGGGTGAAGGAACTAGGCAAAATGGTACCGTAACTTCGGGAGAAGGTACGCTCTTGACGGTGAAGAGACTTGCTCTTGGAGCTGTTGAGAGTCGCAGATACCAGGTGGCTGCAACTGTTTATTAAAAACACAGCACTGTGCAAAATCGAAAGATGACGTATACGGTGTGACGCCTGCCCGGTGCCGGAAGGTTAATTGATGGGGTTAGTTTTCGGACGAAGCTCTTGATCGAAGCCCCGGTAAACGGCGGCCGTAACTATAACGGTCCTAAGGTAGCGAAATTCCTTGTCGGGTAAGTTCCGACCTGCACGAATGGCGTAATGATGGCCACGCTGTCTCCACCCGAGACTCAGTGAAATTGAAATCGCAGTGAAGATGCTGTGTACCCGCGGCTAGACGGAAAGACCCCGTGAACCTTTACTACAGCTTGGCACTGAACATTGAGCCTACATGTGTAGGATAGGTGGGAGGCTTTGAAACGGTGACGCCAGTTATCGTGGAGCCAACCTTGAAATACCACCCTTGTATGTTTGATGTTCTAACTTAGCCCCATAATCTGGGGTGAGGACAGTGCCTGGTGGGTAGTTTGACTGGGGCGGTCTCCTCCCAAAGAGTAACGGAGGAGTACGAAGGTGGGCTAATCACGGTCGGACATCGTGAGGTTAGTGCAATGGCATAAGCCCGCTTGACTGCGAGAATGACGGTTCGAGCAGGTGCGAAAGCAGGTCATAGTGATCCGGTGGTTCTGAATGGAAGGGCCATCGCTCAACGGATAAAAGGTACTCCGGGGATAACAGGCTGATACCGCCCAAGAGTTCATATCGACGGCGGTGTTTGGCACCTCGATGTCGGCTCATCACATCCTGGGGCTGAAGTCGGTCCCAAGGGTATGGCTGTTCGCCATTTAAAGTGGTACGCGAGCTGGGTTTAGAACGTCGTGAGACAGTTCGGTCCCTATCTGCCGTGGGCGTTGGATGATTGAAGGGGGCTGCTCCTAGTACGAGAGGACCGGAGTGGACGAACCTCTGGTGTTCGGGTTGTTACGCCAGTAGCATTGCCCGGTAGCTAAGTTCGGAATCGATAACCGCTGAAAGCATCTAAGCGGGAAGCGAGCCCTGAGATGAGTCATCCCTGATACTATAAGTATCCTAAAGGGTTGTTGGAGACTACGACGTAGATAGGCAAGGTGTGTAAGCGTTGTGAGGCGTTGAGCTAACTTGTACTAATTGCCCGTGAGACTTAACCATACAACACCCAAGGGGTTTTGCAGGATTTTAAAGATATAAAGATCTTGATGTGTATTGCAGAGTCAGCTTTTCGAATTGTAAACAAATTTTGCTTGGCGACCATAGCATTATGGCACCACCTGATCCCATGCCGAACTCAGAAGTGAAACGTAATTGCGCCAATGGTAGTGTGGGGATTCCCCATGTGAGAGTAGGTCATCGCCAAGCTTTCCTTTTTTACGGAGCGGTAGTTCAGTTGGTTAGAATACCGGCCTGTCACGCCGGGGGTCGCGGGTTCGAGTCCCGTCCGCTCCGCCATTATTTTATTTATAAAAAATAACAAATTTTTCTTCATTCTTTATAATAAAATTTATCTTCAATTATATTAGTTATAAAAAAAAAAAATTTCTTAGTTACTTATTGCAAAACCTATATTATTATAAGTAAAACATTTTTAATAAAAGCGCAAACAATATGTATATACTCACTGTTATATTATTGGTATATTTTTTTTCTATTGTAATTATCAGATTACGATGTAAAAACTTTTTTAAATTAAGGAAGCAACTGTCAGATTTTTCAGTGTTTATGGTTCCTTTCAATTTACCTGCTTATTTATTATCGAAAGTACCTACAACATCAAAAATAAGTGCCGAATACTTTCCTGAATTAAATGAGTTAGAACATAATTGGGAAACTATCAGAGATGAAGCATTGCAATTATTTGAAAATGGTTATATCAGTATAAAAGAAGACCTTCCAGCGAGTAGCTTTTATAAGGATGGTAGGTGGACTAGTTTTTACCTTAAGGTATACGATTGTGATATTCCTTCAGCAAGGGAATTAGCGCCTAAAACTATGGAGTTATTAAACAGAATTCCAAATATTAATCTGGCATTGTTTGCTTGCCTAAATCCAGGTAGAAAATTAAAAGATCACCATGATCCATTTGCATATACTGTTAGATATTCATTAGGCTTAAGTACTCCTAATTCGGATAAATGTGCTATTGTTGTTGATGGTGACTCATATACTTGGGAAGATGGTAAGGGTATTCTTTTTGATGAAACATTTTTACATTCAACTCATAATGAGACTGATAAACCAAGAATAATATTAATGACAGATGTCGATAGACCTTTGAAAAGTACATTTATACAAAAATTATATTTTATGTTTGGAAGGTTTTTCAATAGCTTTTTTTATATAGATAATGTTGATTCAAAAAAGAGTGGCTTTGGTAACAAGATCACACCATATTTAAATAAATATAGGAAGTTTCAGAAGAACTTAAAACATAATCATAATTCAGTGTATAAATTAGTAAAATTAGGATTGCTGATTTTTTTCATTTTCATTATATATATAATTTTATTTTAATTAATAAAAGTTAATTTATTTTTCTGGAATGTATTAGTACACTTACAGTTAAGCAGATTGTTCCGCCTAACTGTAAGAAGTTTTATACAATAATAAAATGAACTAAATTATACATTAATTTTTATGAAGCTCTTCGTTTAAAGAGAATGTCTTACTGTTAGTCAAGCACTCAATGCTTCCATTTAAAGAATTTCTTCTAAACAGTAAGTTGTCAAGATTTGCTAAATCTGAAGCTTTAGCTTTTTTCAAAACTTTCCCACTTTCATCCAAGACATTCACTTTTGAACCAGAGGTTACATATAAACCAGCTTCTATAATACAATTATTTCCAAGAGGGAAACCCAACCCAGAATTTGCACCTAAAAGTGATTTTTCACCAATTGATATTGTTACTGTTCCTCCACCACTTAAGGTGCCCATTATAGATGCGCCTCCACCAATATCACTACCATTGCCAACAACAACACCAGCTGAAATTCTTCCTTCAACCATACTCTCTCCGAGAGTACCTGCATTAAAGTTAACAAAACCTTCATGCATGATCGTTGTCCCTTTGCCAAGGTATGCACCAAGCCTGACACGGGAACAATCACCAATTCTGATTTGTGATGGAACAATATAGTCTACCATTTTAGGAAATTTGTCGACAGAATAGATTTGAATAACTTCACCATTGAGTCGAGCAATCATTTGTCTTTCTTCTAAATCTTCTAAGTCAATTGCTCCTTTATCAGTCCAAGCAACATTTTTTAAAACACTAAATATACCACTCAGATTTAAATCATGAGGTTTGACTAATCGATTTGATATCATTTGTAATTTAAGAAATGACTCTGGGATTGATGATGGTGGTAAGTCTTTATCTAAATTGATTATAAGTATTTCTTTAGAAGAACTCTTTGCGTGTTTTAAGAGATTTGCTGTTTTAGAGAAGTTTTGGAAAATATTTATAAATTTATCATATTGATTTTTTTTGATGAGAAAATACTGTTCTTTTGAAGAACTTTGTTCCATAACATCATTTAATAAATTTTGAATAGGGTGTAATATTGGTTCTGGGTAGTAAACTTCTATAATTTCATTTTTAGAGTTTTTTGTAATAATACCTACTGCTAAGCATAAAGATGCCATATAATTAGTTCCTTATATGTGTTGAATTAGAGTTTTAAATGATAAAAACTTAATTAATTTTTATACGATTTTAACAAAAAATTATATTTTATTATATCTATTTTATTAAGTAACAATTTGCTTAAGGGAAAAAAGAAGTGATTAACTTTGTGTATTCAAACGATACATCTGTTTTGGAAAACCTATTGATTGAAATGTCAAAAAGGCAAATGCAGAGTAATTTGAAGAAATTTATCATAACTGGAAAAGTTGATAGGGACATCATCCAAGAAATTAAAAAAAACACAAAAATTGATAAAATAGATATAGTTCATTTGTCAAATGAACTTAACATATGTGAAAACTTATTTCTTTTTTTAAGTAAAGAAAATAATATTGAATTAGTTGAATGGGAAAAAACTTTTTTTTGGTTGTATTCGGTTATTGAAAAATTAACAGGTGATACTTTTGAAAATCTAAGATATCTAAATAATCTTGTAGATTCTTTTAAAGAATTAGATTCAGAAGAAAAAACAAACCATGAAATATCTAATAGTTTGTTGCACTTTAATTCTTTCGAAAAAAAACTAAATCAAAGAACTCTTTACGAAAAAGTGAGTTTACAGCTTTATCAACAAAATATTTTTACTAATCAGAAAATTTTAAAAAAATTAAAAAAAATCATCACACCAGAATTTATCGATAAATATAATGTAAATATTTTTCTACCCTCAAAAATTAGTTTAATAGAAGCAGAAACTTTAAAGTTTTTAAGTAAGTTTATAACTATAAATATTTTTTTTCAGTGTCCTACAAAAGAAATAAGCATGTATTTGGATTATGGGGATACATCAAATGCAGATAATTTTATTTTATCTAAATTTAAACAAAAATACATTAATACTTTTAATAATATAGCTAACATACCTCTTAACGAAATTACGGCTTTTGTTCATTTCTCACCTGTTAAAAGTAGATTAGAAGAATTGAAAAATAATTTGTTACATAATAATGATAATGATATAAAAAATGCGTCTTTTAATAATGGTAATAAAGTTCATGAAAATATCCTTATTAAAAGCTATGATTCAAAAAAGAATGAAGTGCAGGGATTAAAACAAAAATTATTAGAATTTAAAAGTACCTCAGGTTTTGATTATACGGATATCGTAGTTTATGTATGTGATTTGAATTCCTATTCATCAATTATAAAAGGTTTATTTTTAGGTGATACAGCTTTTAAAGATGCCGATATTCAAATACTTAAAGAAAAAAAATTAAATCAAAACTCTGAAATTCAATTGTATCTAAAGTTATTAAAAATAATACATTCAAATTGTACTATCGATGATTTTTTGAATATTATTGAATCTTCTCAAATAAAATTAAAATTTTTATTTTCCGATTTAGATTTAAATTTAATTCGTAAAATTATCAAGGAAAACAAGATATCTGAAGGGATAAGTAACGATATTTCAGTTCATAATAGTTTTACCGATGAACATGGTTTTTTGTTTGGTCTAGATAGAGCACTAAAAAAACTATTTCACCCTTCAAAAATATTTAATATTTCTAGAAATGAGCAAATTTTATTAAGTGGTGTTTTTGATAGATTATACTATTTTTTAAGACTATTATTAAAATATCAAAGAATCTTTAATTATAAAAGAACTTTAACTGAATGGACTAGTATATTAGAAAAGATAGCAGTAGATTTTTTTTCTCATGAAGATGATAACTTAGAGTATATTAATATTCATAATTTAATAGAAGAATGTCATTGTTATTATCAACCCACTATTAAGACTTATAAGTTTTCCTTTAAAGTTATTTTATTTGTTTTAGATAAAATGTCGAATAATAAAATTAAGGAAAAAGTTCCTGTTGGTAAGAAAATTCTTTTTTGTGATTTTCATAGTGATATTACCTTTCAAAAAAAAACCATTTGTTGCTTAGGTTTTGATAACTATGATAACCAGTCATTTCCTAATAATGATTTATACTCTGATAATAAAATTATTGATGTAATACTCAGTGCACAGGATTATTTATACATAAGTTATATTAAAAGAAAAAAAACAAAATTAAACCTACCAATTCAATTACTCAATTATCTGCAGTTTTATATGTCTAAAAAATCATTACATAAAACTCGAAAAGATAATAATCAACTGATTTCAGCATCTTTTAAAAATTCAATTTCATTTCAGTTAGAAAAAATAAAAGGTAAGAATATCAAAACAACTGTAAAACCTAATCACCTAGAGCTTGACTATAGTGAATTGGTAAGAATATTACCTTCTCCAATTAAGTTTTATCTAAGAAGAAAGTTATATTTTCAGCCAGAATCAATTTATAAAAATATAATTTCTAAAGATGATTTGATGATAACGCTAAAAGAAGAGACAAAAATATCAGAGTTCATTTTTAATGAAGTACTAAATAAAAAGAGATTAGATGTTAATACAGTATTCAAAATGTTGGTAGATTCGGGGCATTTCGTTGATTGTAATTATAATAAAAACATTATTAAAGCAACATATTTAAAGGTAAGAAGTCTCTTAAGTAAAAAAAAATATTGTTTAGAAAACTTTAAAACAATTAAGCTAGAAAAATTAAACCTATTTCATGAAAATCAAGCTATAATTTTAAACTCAGTTGTTTTGAGGCTTTATGATAATCATATTGTGGATTTTAACTTTAAAGATCTTAAATATAATAAACTGAGTTATAAAATTAGTATAATTAACTGGATAAATCATTTAATTTACAATGCCTTCATAGAAGAGAAAGATACTTTTATCATTTTTTATGACAACACTTTCATAATAGATAAAGTGCAAAGTATTAAAGCGAAAAAAATTTTATATGAATTGATAAGTTATAGTATTGATTTTTCAAACTCTAAAATCCAAATGCCTTTAGAGTATTTATATGACCATTACGACTCTAAGAATACATGTGCTCTATTAAGTGATGACTTTATTTCAAAATTTATTGAAGATATTTCTTTTGAACACAAAGATAATTTAAACTTAAAAGAAAATTTAAAAATGTCAAATTTCTCATTTTACTTCAAGGGAATAGATAAAGAGGAATTAAAGAAGAATATTGACAGGGCTTTTGAGTTTATAAAAGTAATGCAAGTACATATTCATAAAGCAAAAAGAGGTTTTGATTAAAATGAAATCAATTTTCAAAATTGAGGACTTTCCTCTTAATGGCCAATTTTTAATAGAAGCATCAGCGGGATCTGGAAAAACTTTTACGTTAATAATTATTTTTCTAAAAGTTTTATTAAAAAATGCTATTCATCCTTCAATAAGCACAAAGGTAAAGTTAGATGATATTTTAATTGTAACCTTTACCAATTTAGCTGCATCTGAATTGAGTGAAAGAATTGTAGAATTATTAATTGACGCTAAATTAATTTTTGAAGAAAAAATCACTGAAAGCAAATACTTTGTTCCAATTAATAGTATTAGAAATCAAGTTGTTGACACAAAGCTAGCTATAACAATATTAAATTCATCCATTAAAAATATTGATAAATTATCAATATATACCATTCATGGTTTTTGTCATAAATTTTTGTATGACATAGATGAAGTTTTACAAACTAACCCTATGGATTTAATATCAAATACATATAATTTAAAAAAAAGATCGGTCTCAATATTTTGGAAGAAATACTATTTAAAGGCCGATAGTCAATTATTAGAAATAATATCATCACTTTGGAGCACACCTACTCAATTATTAAATAAAATAGACAAACTGATTGATAACTCTATCCCCATAACTGAATACTATAAAATTGAAAAAATAGAAGAAAATTTAAGCTATTTTAATTCAAAAATTTATTTAATTAGAGAGTTATGGACTCATAAAGAAGAAATATTTGATGAAATATTTAATTTACCATGTATTAATAAAAGAAAATATAATCGCAGAAATATGCGTGTATGGCAAAATAAAATTGATTTGTTTTTGAACAGCTCTGAATTCCAAAATTTTGATAAAGAAGTTTTTGTCAAATTTAGCTTAAGTAATTTTCAGGATCAAATAAATTCGAATGAAAATAAAATTTTGTATCAATTTTCTTCAGCAATAGATAATTTAGTCTTTAAAAGCAATCAAATAATAGATATGTTAGTAAATCATGCTGTAAATGAGACTAAAAATTCTTTTAATATATTAAAAGAAAAGTTAAATCTGATAACTTACGACGATTTGATAAAGCGAACCTCTGAGATATTTAATAGTGATGATAGATATGTTATTAAAGAAACTTCTAATAAGTTTCCATATGTGTTAATTGACGAATTCCAAGATACAGATCAAAATCAATATGATATTTTTAATATCAATTATGAATTAGCAAAACCGGAGTCACTTCTTTGTTTAATCGGTGATCCAAAACAGTCAATATACTCATTTAGAGGTGCAGATATAGACGTTTATCATGCTGCGATTAAAAATGTTAATCAAATTTTTTATTTGGATTGTAGTTTTAGATCATCTGAAAAATTTATAGAAGGTATTAACTCTATTTTTAGCTTAAGAGAAGATCCATTTTGCATTGGAAATAGAATCACATACCAGTCTTTATTACCTAGTCCGATATCAAAAGTAAAAACATGGTTTGTAAATAATAAAGAAAACAAAACTATTAAGTTCTTAATATCGAATAAGATGAGTAAAAAACATGAAACTTTTGAAAAAATAATTAAAGAAACGGCTAATGAAATTTATAAGATTTTGGATAGCAATGTAAGTTTGTATGATGGAAATAATAAAAAACATGTTCAAAAGAAAGATATCACAATTTTAGTTAGAACAAATGATGAATGTTTATTAGTTAAAAAAAAGCTCAAACAGTTAGAAATTGAAAGTGAAATAGTTTCTAATAAAAAAAATGTTTTTGAGTCTCATTTAATTATAAACATTATCTATCTTTTAGAATTAATTGATGATCCCAGTAACTTGCAAAAATTATCTTCTTTTTTATGTTGTGACTTTTTTGCAAATAAGCCATCTGATTTAAATTCTTTACTGGAAGAAGAAAAGACCATTGAAGCTATTAGGGCTTCAATATATGAGTACAGAAAAATTATCATTAATGATGGTTTATTTGCAATGATATTAATATTTATTGAAAGAGAAAGAATATACGAACATCTGCAATCTGATAAAGATAGGAACAGATTAATTGATGATTTTTTGTATATTTCAGAGACTTTAAATGAAGAGTTTAACAACTTCTATCATTTAAAAAGCTTTATTCGGTGGCTTTGTGAAGGTATTATTTCACCGGAAAGTATGAGCCCACAAGAAACCCATGAAAGCTCAGAAGACGCTATAAAAATTTCTACAATTCATAATTCTAAAGGATTGGAGTATAGCATTGTATTTCTTCCATTTATATTTTATTTTAATATAAAAAAGAGTTCGATCGATTATGATATAAAAAATAAAAGATATTGTTTATCCAAAAAGCTGGATAAAGAAATTTTAAAAAACCCATTGTTTAAGGAAGAAATTAGATTATTGTATGTTGCAATAACCAGAGCTATTTATGGATGCTATTTAGGAGTTGTTGATGGATATAATTACAGCCCTCTTAACTATATAATAAATTGCGACACAAACAAAACACTTAGTGATGAAGTGAAATGTTTGTGTAATTTAAATGAAAACTTTGAAGTAATAGACAAGACATATTAACTTGAAAGCAAGTCAATTAACCAGTATGATTCTGGGTTATCTGGGCATTGAAATGGGCCACATTCAATAAAAGTTGCTATTAAGGTAACAAATATACTTATCATCGCAATCAAACCTACAACATTATTGAAGTTACTTATACCTTTAAACGACTCCTGAACTTCACTATTTTGTAATATCATTAGTAGGGATATTATAATTATAGTGGCACCGAAAAGTATAAAAGCCCATGTATAAAAATGAAACCCAAAAATTGCACTTCCATATGGAGGTGTCCCAGGTATAACATGAAGAGAAACTTGTCTCAATGATGCAATTCCTCCAAAAACAGCCCCCAACAAAGCAATTCCATAATGTTTTAAGGATAAACCATGTTTGATGTTCAAAAATAAACCATACATCACAAAACAAAATCCAACTCTTTGAAGAAGGCAAAGAGGACAAGGCAATTCATTCCAAACTAATTGAAGAACTAATGCAACAATTAAAACAACTGACAAGCCAAGCAGTCCAAGTGCATTTATGTTTTGTAAGGAAGTATTATTCATAATTTAATCCTTATAATAATATCGATAAGGTGTCTGTAGCGTGATGATTTAGCCAAAAACAACTTATAATAAATGAGATGCTAAAGACTACGTATCCCATTCTTTTTCTATTTAAATACGAAAATAAAAAAGATAAAAACAAAAGAAAAAAAATCAAAGAAATCATACCTGTAGCTCAATTTAATAAAACTTAATTAAATATAGACCTAGATTAAAAAAAAACCAAACATAAAAGTTAACTCAAATTCTCATTTTTTAAGACTATATAAATAAAAATCATTATTTAATGAAATTTATAGTATAATTTAAAAATTTAAAAAAATATTAGATTGTATTATTGAGTTAATAAAATATTATTAACAAGTTGATTAATAACTTTTTTAAGTAAGAATTTAAATATGAATGAAGCATTGAGATTTAATGGAATAGAAAGACTATACGGACATGAACAATTTGATAGATTAAAGAATTTAAGTGTGTGTGTAGTAGGTATTGGTGGAGTTGGATCATGGGTATGTGAAGCTTTAGCCAGAACTGGAATTGATAATATTACAATGATTGATATGGATGAGATTTGTGAGTCTAATATTAATCGTCAAATTCATGCTGATACTTCTACTATTGGGAACTTAAAAACAGAAGAAATGTTGAAAAGAATTACCAACATTAATCCAAAATGTAACGTCAATATAATTGATGATTTTTTAGATCTTGAAAATATCAATATTCTCATTAATCAAAATTTTGATTTGGTTATTGATGCTATTGATAATGCACGAGTAAAAGCTGGACTAATTAATTTTTGTTATAGAAAAAAAATTTCCATTGTATCTGTTGGTGGCGCAGGTGGACAAATTGACCCTACAAAAATTAAAATAGATGATTTATCAAAAATATATAACGATCCTTTAATGTCAAAAGTGAGAAATCTACTAAGAACAAAATATGGATTTCCGAGAGATAAAAAATTCAAAATAAAAGGGGTTTTTTCTGAAGAACAACTGAGGTATCCTGACACAGAGGGTAAAACTTACTCTTTTAAAAAACCAGGTAACACTACAAAATTAGATTGCTCAGGAGGATTTGGTTCTTGTTCAATAGTGACTGCATCATTTGCATTTTTTGCTGTTTATGCGGGTTTAAAGTTAAAAAAAATTACTTAAACCTCTATCAGTTTTTGTTCTATAGACTTTATGATAGAGTCTATACCCGACATTTTTGTTGCACTTAATGTATTTGGTAAGTTATATGCCTTTAAAATATTAGATAAATCACTTTTTCTTAAAATATCTAAGCTTTGGTTTTGTATAAAATCTAACAACAAATAAATAATACCATTTATAAGTCTTGATTCGGAGTAAAGATCAATATTAACTTGTTCATTATCAATAGTTATGTTTAACCAGACGTCATTTTCACAACCAGATATTAAATTTTTATCAATTTTTTTTCTAAAGGAATTGATTTAACTAGTTTACCCAGTTGTAAAAGAGACTTATACTTTTTTTCCCAACTATGATTTTCTTTTAATAAAATTAGTAACTCATTCTTGGATTGCATATACTATTCTAAAAATTTAATTGCTTTTTTCAAATATTTTATAAATAAGTATATTTCATCTACTGTATTATATAAAGCAAAAGATATTCTAATCGAGCCATTTATATTTTTTAATCTAAAAAAAGGCTCTGCACAATGATAGCCGGATCTAATAGCAACCCCTTGTTCAGAAAGAAGGGTTGATAAATCATAGTGATTTATGTTTGGAGTATAAAAAGAAATTATACTTGTCTTAAAACTTTTATTTAACAGACTCACTTCTGGAATTTTCTTAAGTTCATCAAAAGTGATTTTTGATAAGTGGTGAAGATGTTTGTTAATTAAATTCAAATCAAATTTAGAATACCAATTAATTGCTTCTGCAAGAGCAATTGCACCGCTGATATTTGGTGTGCCAGCTTCGAATTTAAGAGGAGGGGCATTTAATGTAATTTTGTCAAATTGAGTTGATTTAACCATCTTGCCTCCACTCTTAAATGGTGGCATTTTTTCTAATAAATCTTTTTTTGCATAAAGGATACCAATACCATACGGTGCAAAAATTTTGTGTCCTGAAAATACATAAAAGTCTGGTTTTAAATTACCTACACTAATTTTTTCATGAACAATACCTTGTGAACCATCGATTAAAACTTTAGCTTTATATTTATGAGAAATTTCTATGATTTTTTCAATAGGATTTCGATGTCCAGTAATATTATTTATATGTGATACTGCTACAAATTTTGTTTTTGCATTGATTAATTTCTTAAAATGGTTAATGTCAATAATATAATCATCGTTAACCTTTACAACTCTTAAATTAGCACCAATTTCATCACAAGCAATTTTCCATGGGATTAGGTTAGAATGATGCTCGATTTCAGAAATGATAACTTCATCATTAGGTTTTAGGAAGTATTTCAAGTATGATGAAGCCACTAGGTTAATGGATTCAGTAGCGCCAGATGTCCAAACGACTTCCCCATCTTTATCGCAATCTATATAATTTTTTATAGTATCTCGCGAAAGTTCGTACTCTTCTGTAGTTTTATGAGCTTGAATGGAAGTTCCTCGGTAAACGTTTGTGTTTTTATGAGTATAAAATTCAACTAGTGAATCAATAATAATTTGAGGCTTTTGAGTAGTTGCAGCATTATCAAAATAAATATAATTATTTTGTCGAAAGAAAGGGAACTCTTCTCTAATTTTTTTTGTATTAATATAATTCATTTTATTTTAATGGTTATGATTTATTAAAGATAAAAAAAAAGCACTGATTAAAGATTTCAGTGCTAAACATTTTGGTTAATAATCCAAAAATATAGGAAGTAAATTAGTAGATTAAACTACTAGATTAGCAAATGCTAATCAAAATACAAACACAACATGACAAATAAAATAATTTAATACTTTATTCGCATGCACGTAATATAGTTTTTATCTGGAACTTATTCAACAGATAATTTATAATAATTAGCATTAAAAAAACTAATGACAAAATTATATGGCTAGAAGAATTCCTCCTCTTAATTCCTTAAAAGCTTTTGAGGCAGCGGCGAGATATTTAAGTTTTACCAAAGCTTCAGAAGAATTGTTTGTGACTCAAGCTGCAGTAAGTCATCAAATAAAAACGTTAGAAGACTTCTTAGGGGTTAAATTATTTAAGAGAAGAAATAGAAATTTACTATTGACGGAAGAAGGGCAAAGCTACTTTTATGATATTAAGGATGTTTTTGCTTCATTGTCAGATGCTACTGATAAAGTTTTAGAAAGAGGAGCAAAAGGTTCAATTACTGTGAGCTTGCAACCGAGCTTTGCAATTCAATGGTTAGTTCCAAAGTTAGCCAAATTTAACGATCTGGAGCCTGATATAGATGTTCGTATTAAAGCGGTTGATGCTAATGATGGCTCGTTGACTGATGATGTTGATGTTGCAATATATTATGGAAAAGGAAAATGGAATGATTTAAGAGTTGATAAATTATACCAAGAATACCTTATCCCTGTTTGCTCACCAATGTTGCTTAATTCAGAAAAACCAATCAAATCAGTATTTGATTTAAATAATCAAACCCTTTTACACGATACATCAAGAAAGTCTTGGAAAAATTTTTTTAAAGAAAATAATATAGATAGCACAAGATATAATCAAGGGCCAATTTTTAGTCACTCCAGTATGGTTCTGCAAGCTGCTGTTTATGGGCAGGGTATTGCTTTAGCTAACAATATTCTGGCTAAACCAGAATTAGAAACAAAAAGATTAGTAGTTCCATTCTCAGAAAAGCTAATGAGCAAAAATTCATACTATCTTGTTTCCTCAGAAAAAAATGCTGACTTTGGTAAAATTTCTGCTTTTAGAAAATGGATTCTTGAAGAAGCTATGATAGATAACCAACAGATGTGATAGGAAAATTCTCCGACTTTTCTCGAAGAAATAAGGAGTACTTTTCCTTTTTTTAATTTAATAGTTTATAAATATAAATATAAATATGACTAATAATATGTAGCTTAAATGATTAAATTTTTTTATTTTTTTGTATAATTTTCTTTGGTTTATCATCTCTTCTTTTAGAAGCAACATTATCTCATTTACAAATTTATTTTAATTCTTATCAAAAAGATATTTTCAAAACCGGATTGAGATTTCAGGAATTTTATTTGGTGTTTTTTATTATTGGGATCATTTTAGATAGAAAGATTCAATATATTCGAACAAAAGTGTTTTGTGGATTAATTTTTTTGGTATTATCTTCTTTTGTTTTAACTTATATTTAAAAGCCTTTGATTTACATTATTTGGTTTCTATTTTGACGCCATTTGGTGCTATTCTACTTGGGTTGTCATGGATATTTTTCCCTTTCCTTTTATTTAAATCAGCCAATTAAGTTTATTTTATATGAGGGTGTATATTTTTCTTTATTGGTCATTCTTTTTTCTTTAATGAATAGACTTAAAAGCTTTTCAAGTTCAACTTTAATTTTTTGTCTGCATGAATAATAAAAGGTCCTTTTTTTTGGATATTATTTTGGTATTTGACTTTCACATTTCCGGAAACTATTGTAGAAAAAACTTTTCTGAGTTGGCATAACAAAGTAGAAGGATTCGTATTCATACTTAAAATGATTTTTTCAACAGATTTATGGGTTGGCTTGAATGGTTGTTGAAGATTTTTATTTATATGCGTTAGCCAACTAAATGAATATGAATCATTGTTTAAGGTTCTATTTAATTTTACAAGTTTTAAGCAGTTTTTTACTTCAACAGCAACCTGATTAAAGTCTCCTAAAATTATTTTATATAAATCAGTAATTTTTTTTCCAAAAATATTAGAAAGAAAACTATTTATAGCCTCAAAATATGGTTGTGAGTTGGTAGGGCCTGTCAAGATGATTGGTATATAGTTTGATGAGTTGTTTTTATCTGATGCAACTCCTAAAATATAAAGTAACTCTTCCAGAGTTCCTGGACCTCCAGGTAATATAATAAAAGCATGTCCAACTCTTATGAAACACTCTAGTCTTTTTTCGATATCGGGAAGAATTAAGAGCTTATTAACAATTGGGTTTGGTGGTTCTGATGCAATTATAGAAGGTTCACTTAAACCTATGAAATCACTTGAGTTGACTCTTTGCATTGAATGACCAACAGCAACCCCCTTCATTGGAGCTTCCATTGCTCCTGGCCCACATCCGGTACAAATGTGTATTTTCCTCAAGCCCAATGCAAACCCTAAATTTTTACAATACTCATACTCTATTTCATTTATTGAGTGTCCACCCCAACAGACAGCAAGTTTAGGTGGGTGTCCTTGTTTTAGGATACTTGCATTTCTACACATGTTGAATATTAAATTTGTGGTTTCTTGAGAGCTTAAAGAAATTTTTTCTAACTTAATTAAATTATTTAAATAGATTAAATCTCTCAAAACAGAAAATAAGTTTTCCTGAATGCTTTTTATTATTAAACCATCAATAAATGCAAACAGAGGAGGGTTAATTAATTCAATTTTAAAGTCTCTTGCTGTTTGAATAATTTTAATTTCAAAATTTTTATATTTTTCATAAATTAATTTACAGTTATCAGATTTATTTCCTGTATTTAGTATTGCAAGTGAGCAATTTCTATATAATTTATATAACTTGCTACTCTTTTTTTTTAAATCTTTAATTTCAAGTTGAGAAAGCATATTCATGGAACCGGTAGGAGAAACTAAGACTTTGAACTGTTGCTTTTTATACATGAGTAATTTCCTAAATATAATACTCTTAATATTATAGTTTAGTTATTAATTATAAAATTAAATAGAATCTCTTGTTTACTCTTTATATGCTTAAGTTGATTTGAATTGATCTTAAGAAACCCTTTTTCCAAAAGCCTTACCAATCCGCTATTAGAATTGAGATCTATGTAGGATGTTGAAGGAAAGTAATTTATTGATTCGATAAATGTTATTGAATTTTTTTTGTCTCCAAGTTTGTAAAATAGGCAATCTTATTTGCTAGTAATAAAATTTTTATAAAACTCTGAAAAGGAAGATTGAAATTCATATTAGAAATTAATGGGAATTGCAAAGATCCTATTGAGTATGAAAGTATTTTATCAAATTTTTTTAAATGAAAATCAAATTTCTCGAAATATTTTAATGTCATTGTTGTTTTATTTAATCCATAATCCTCGATGATAAAAGTGTTAGTATTGTAAAAATAGACTGTCATTTTCAGTTTGAGTTGTAGTATGCCTATAATTTGTTTTTTTACTTCCTCTGGAACACTATCATTGCCTCTACTACTTATTTGAATGGTGTGGAAAATCACTCCTTTATTAAGATTTTTTGAAATTTTATTTTTATATAAAAACGTTAATTTATTAAAGTTGAAGCAGTTGTATTTATCACAATTAAAACTTTCATTCATAAGCGTGATATTCTTATTAGAAAGTTTTCTATATTTGAGAAGAAGGAATATAAATATAAGGCCTAAAAAAATTAAAGTAAAAAAACATAATAAAATTATATTTTTAAATTGTATAATTGCATCATCTTTTCTTTGTATCGCAGCTCCTATTCTTTTGAAATAGAAGCTTTTATCATATAATTTTTCTTGTTTTAAAAAAAAATGAAGATCTTTTTGGCTTCTCAAGTTTTCTTGTTTCTTTATCAACTGATTGTATTGCTTTTCAATGATCAATGCATGATAGAAATCAGATTGCTTTTCATAACTTTTTGAGAGCAAATCAAGGGTATGAAGCTCTATTGAAATTAGATCTTTGTTTGTTATATTGTCTAAAATTAAATTTAATTTGGGTATTGCCTCTTTAAAATTATTACTATTAATATTTATTTGTGCTTCAATAAGCTCTTTGTGTAATTTTAAATTTTTATTCAGATAATTAGAAGCAACCTCTTTCAGGTATTTTTTGGCATGTTCTAGATCATTATTAAGTAAATATGTTTCGGCTATGTGTAATTTAGTTTTAGATGTTGAGCTGTTATTTTGTTCTTGGTAGTTTAATAGGTTGAAATAATAGTTTAAGGCTAAACTGTATTTCTGTTTCTTTTGATAAATCTGTGCAACTATAAATATTGTTTTCATCAAACTATTCGTATAATGATTATCTTCAAAGTATTTCATTGATGCCTTAGCATATCTTAATGAGTCACTGTAGAGTTTTTTCTTTAAATATAAGTTAGATAAGAAATATTTAGAAGTAGCAACACCGTAATCATCTTGGTTACTTGTCGCTAACCAGAAAGCAGACAAAAACTGATCTAATGATAAATCATATTGCCTATAATTAAGATAATGTTTGCCCTCTTGGATATAAAAGTAAAATAAAACTTCCTTACCTAGTCCTTCGACAAGATATTTTTAGCAATTGAGAAGCTATTAGTTGATTCTTGTTCACTAGTTTTAGACAGGATAATGGCTTTGAAAAAATAGTAGAAAAATAAGGATTGATTTATAGATTTGTCGCGATAATTTAATAGTCTTTCAATTTTTATATTATTGAGCTTTTCTAATGCGTTTTGAGTGTTATTATTAAGAACCCACTCAGCGTAAACTTGGAAGATTTGTGACTTTAGTAAGGAGCTTTCTAAATTATTACGTTTAGAAAATTTATTAAATTCTTTGTTCCAAAATATTGCTGCCTTAAAATTATTTTGAGCAATTTCAGACATGATAAGAATTTGGTATACATGATTTATTTGATTTAATAAAGTCAAATTGTTAATGATTAATAATTTTTCTCCAAATTTATCCTTCATATTTTTTAAAATAAGGACGATTGTTTTGTTACAAGGGAAGGGCTATCTAATAACTTATTTTCAAAATTATACAGATATGGTTTGGGGGAGTTAGATGCATGTGTTACAGTGGAAATGGTAACCAAAATGGCCATTAAAACTATTTTTTGAATGACTTTTAACATTTAATTATTGTCTTGCAAATCTAACATTTTCACTAGGAACTTTACCTTGGTTGGTTCTGTATGGATTAATATCAAGACCTCCTCTCCTTGTGTATCTTGCATAAACTGTTAACAACTCAGGTTTACAATACTGCAAAATATCTAAAAAAATCCTCTCAATGCATTGTTCATGAAACTCGTTATGAGTTCGTAAGGAAATTATATATTTTAATAAAGTTTCTTTGCAAATTTGAGGTCCTTTATATGATATTTTAATGCTTCCCCAGTCAGGCTGATTTGTTATCAAACAGTTGGATTTTAATAAATTAGAATAAAGGTCTTCTTCAACAATTTCACTACCCTTTGCATTTGTTAAAATCTTTGGATTATATTGATATTGTTCAATTGACAAATCAGAAAAAACTTTTTCTAAACATATGCCTGAAAAAAAACCAATAAATTGGTTATTAAACTCTTCTAAAGGAAGAAGCGTAACATCGACAGACGAATTGGCTACCTTAGAAAGATCTTTTTGCATCGTATTAGCAACCTCTTGCCAACTTTTAAAGTTAGTTTGGTTAAAGCTATTTAAATAAAGCTTGAAAGACTTCGACTCAATGATAAAGTCACTATCAGATGAAACTCTAACTTCTCCAATCGCTACTTGAGGCAAGCCATTCATATTTAACCAAGATAGTTCATATAAAGTCCATAAATCAAAGCCAGAGAATGGTATGCAGTTTTTTGTTAGACCTAATGTAGCCCTATTTAAATCCCTAGAAACTCCTTTAAGGAGGGTATTGTTATATTCACTGGGGTATTTTGTGCTTTTACCTAAAATTAAGTGAAGCGTACCAGAATCGGTCGATCGTTTACTCATATTTGATTCTCAATCAGATCTATAAAAATTATTATTAAATTTGCATATTTTGGGTTTATCAAAATTTTATTATTTACTAGATAGCAGAGCAGTAAGCTCATCAATTACAGGTGACCAATCAGAATCATTTAATAACTCTTCTTTCAAAAAAGATTTTTGAAAATCGTTCCAAAAGTTGGCATCATAAAGAGCAATATTTTTAATAGAGTGAGCTTGAACGAAAGAGTCTATTTCTTTTTGGCTGTTAGGTAATCCTAATTGACTAAATAAATTAGCTAGATCGTGTTTAAATGCTTCCATAAAATTTCACAAAAGTAGATATATTTAATTAAGAATTATATCATAAAAAAAAAAAAAATGGGAATAAAATTATTAATAGTATAGATATAAGTTATCGTGACGAATACATCGTAGCTATCAATAAACCTTCAGGTCAACTAGTTCACAGAACATTGATAGATAAATATGAAACCGATTTTGCATTACAACAGATAAGGGATTATTGCGGTAAATTTGTATACCCACTTCATCGATTAGATAAACCCACATCGGGATGTCTTTTATTTGCTTTTGATAAAAAGGTGGCAATAGATATTTCTCATCAGTTTACTGCACGAACAGTAAAAAAAAATATATATCAGTAGTTAGAGGTTGGGTAGAAAAGCCACTTAGAATTCAACATCCGGTTAAGATATTTAAAGATAAAAAGAAGTTTACAAAAAAAGAAGCGATTACCTGTTGTAATCCTCTGAGTTACATTGAACTTGATATACCTAATCGAAAATACCCTAAAAGTAGATATACCTTGCTTCAAATGCAACCCCTAACAGGAAGAAAACATCAACTTCGTCAACATATGCATCATATTTCACATCATATTATTGGTGATGTAAATTATGGTGATGGAGTCCACAACAAAATATTTAGAGAAAATTTTGGAATTAGTAGGTTGCTTCTTCATTGTAGCGAAATGATTATACATCACCCTATATTGAAGAAAGATATTGTCATTAAAAGTCAATTGAAAGGAAGTTTTAAGAGCTTTGTGGAAAATATGTTTAGATAATTTAACATTATATCATTCTTTGCAGAATGGTTAATTTAAGCCTTTCCTTTTGAGTTTCAGTGAGGCAACTGTCATTTAAATTTGTAATAACAAACGTATCTTGAGCTTTTTCTCCAATTGTTGCAATTTTTGCACTTTTCAATATTATATTTTCTTGAGAAAATATTTCTGATATTTCTGTAAGTAAACCAAGTTTATCCATTGCAGTTATCTCGAGTATTGAATGGGATTTCGAAATGGTTTTAGGAAAATTAACTTTGGGCTTAACGTTAAAAACACTATTTTTATAGTTATGGGTATTATTCTTAATTAGATGTTTGTCTTCAATTGCTTTTGTTAAGGAGCGACGCAACTCATTATATCTGTTAGATTGAAGAGGCTTATGATTGACATCCAATATCAGAAAATAGTCTATTATATATTTATTCTTTGCTGAGAATATATCTGCAGAAACAATATTCAGTTTTTTTCGATCTAAAACATGGACTAACTTTGAAAATAAAAAGTTCTCATTGTCACAATAAACAAAAATCTCAGTACCTCCAATTTCTTTGTTTTCTTTTATAGCTATATTTGGCAGAGATGATGACATTAAAACTTCTTTTGTGTGAAATGCAATCTGATTACTATTATGCCTAAGAAAGTATTCAGCTCCAAATTTTCTCCAAAGCTTTTTTATTTCTAAGGGGGGTTCTTTAAATCCCATAATTTTGAGAGCATCTAATTTATTAGTTCTAATTTTTAATCTTATGTCAGGGTATGAATTTACTTTATCGATTAAAATTGATTTGGTTTGTTTATAAAGCTCAGATATCAAAGAGCGTTTCCATCCATTCCAAAGAGATGGATTAGTTGCACATATGTCTGCAACAGTCAAACAAAGAAGGTATTCAAGTCTTTCTAAACTTTTGACTTTTTTTGAAAAAGAGATAATTTCTTCGGGATCATAAATATCTCTCTTTTGTGCCGTAAGAGACATTAGTAAATGGTTTTTAACTAACCAATGCAAAGTTTCTGCATCAGATATTGATAAATCATGTTTTAATGCAAAATTGTAAACTTCATTTGCTCCAATTTCCGAATGGTCACCTTTTCTACCTTTACCAATATCATGAAATAAACAAGCAAGTATAATAATATATTTTTTGGAAGTGTTATTAAATACTCTTGAGCAGAGCGGGTGCTCTTTACTATTTTCTTCAAAGTTTTTTAACTTACTTAATAATTTTATGCTATGCTCGTCAACTGTATATACATGAAATAAATCGAACTGCATTTGGCCTACAATAAATCGCCATTGAGGAAAATAGTTTGAGAGTATATTAAAATCATTAAGCATATGATAGGTTCTTTTCAAAAAATTTGGCGCCTTTAATAATGTCATAAATTTTTTTCTGGCACTGGGAATATCTATCAAATCTTTTGTAATTTTAGTTTGAGATGATCTTAGCAACCTGATGGTTTTAGCTGAAACTCCAACTATTGACGTATCTTGAGTAATTTTGATAAATAGTTCTAATATTGATTCTGGTTTAGATTGAAAGAGAGCGGGTTTTTTTACATCTATTAAGTTGTTAACAACTTGGTAATTATCATCAAGAACTCTTAAAATTGTGTTTTTTTTGTTTGATTTTAAGATTGTTTGCTCAAAAAGTTGCATGAGAAGGCCGTTTAATTCCAATACAACCCTAATAACTCTGTATAGCTCTTTCATCATTTTTTCCACAGCTTCGTTATTTTCTCCACTGTAACCTAGTTCTTTTGAAACTATTGTTTGACTTTCAAAGGTTAATCGATTGTCTTTTCTTTTTAAACTTATATGAAGAGCAAAACGTAATTTCCATAAAAACTTCTTACATTGTTCTAATTCACGATATTCAGATTCTATGAAAAAACCTTTTCTAACAATTTTCTCTTTGTCGTTTGTTCTGAAGTGCTTATTAACTATCCAGTCAATTGTGTGTATGTCTCTTAGAGTTCCGGGGCTAGACTTTAAATCAGGTTCAAGATTATAACCAGTACCCTTATATTGTATCCGACGTTTATCTTGTTCTTCCTTTTTGGCTAAAAAAAAATTTTTTGAATTCCACACAAAATCACCACGAATAATATCCATTAATTTTGTATATAATTTATTATCGCCAACAATTAATCTGGACTCTAATAGGTTCGTTGCGACTGATAATTCGACTTTAGCTATTTTAATAGTTTGCTCTGCAGTTCTGACACTATGCCCTATTTCAAGCTTTAAATCCCATAAAAAATTGACAAATGTGCTAATTTTTGACTCTATCTCATCATCTATTTTTTCTTTACTTAGAAGTATCAATATATCAATGTCAGAGAAAGGGTGGAGTTCATTTCTTCCATACCCTCCCACAGCGACAAGAGACAACAACTGTTTAAGATCTTTTGAAAAGCAATTATCCCATATTAAGCAGACTAAATGATCGATATATGAAGCTCTTTCATGAATTAATTTTTCTGCAGAGTCTGGATTTTGTAAAAATTGTTTTTTTTGTGTATCGTTAAACCCGATTAATTTACTCTTTAATTCTTGCAGAGATAATTTTTTATCCATCTTATTAAATATGTTACATAAATAAATTATATTTTATAAAAAAATCATAACTTGTCTATTATATAACTAGTATTTTGTTAAAAAAAATGATATAAAACGCAACGTAAATTTAAAGTTACAAAAAATTAAAACCACACATATCGACACATTTTTCGGGGTGCTTTTTTTGAAATAAGTCGAAAAATGGGATCATGTGAACGAATAACCCCATATTAAAAGAGGTATTATATGACAACTGTATCTATGAGAGATATGCTAAAAGCCGGTGTACATTTTGGTCACCAAACACGTTACTGGAATCCTAAAATGAAACCTTTCATTTTTGGAGCTAGGAATAAAGTACATATCATTAATCTTGAGCACACAGTGCCAATGTTTAATGACGCTCTTGCAGAAATTAAAAAAATTGCTGATAGAAAAGGTAAAGTTCTTTTTGTGGGTACAAAAAGAGCTGCAAGTAATGCTATCAAAGAAGCTGCTGAAAGCTGTGATCAATTCTATGTAAACCATAGATGGTTAGGTGGTATGTTAACTAACTGGAAAACGGTTAGACAATCCATTAAAAGACTGAAAGAGTTAGAGTCACAATCACAAGATGGTACTTTCGATAAGCTTACAAAGAAAGAAGTTTTAATGTTAACTCGTGAGATGGAAAAGCTTGAAAAATCTCTCGGTGGTATAAAAAATATGGCTGGTTTGCCAGATGCAATGTTTGTTGTTGATGCAGATCATGAACATATAGCTATAAAAGAAGCTAATAACCTTGGTATTCCAGTATTTGCCGTTGTAGATACAAACTCTAATCCTGACGGTGTAGATTTTGTAATTCCTGGGAATGATGATGCTATTAGGGCTGTACAATTATATACTAGCTCTGTAGCTAAAACTGTAAACGATGCTAAAAATGAAGATATTGTTGTTCAAGCAGAACAAGATGGTTTCGTTGAAGCAGAGTAATTTTTACTGTAAGTGAATTTTATTAGAGGGCCTAATAAGGTCCTTTATTTTACCAAACGTATTTATGAGGATATTTTATGGCTACTGTTACTGCTAGTTTAGTAAAAGAGTTGAGAGAAAGAACTGGTGCTGGAATGATGGAATGTAAAAAAGCACTCGTGGAAGCTAATGCTGATATAGAATTAGCTATTGAAAATATGAGAAAAAGTGGTGCAGCTAAGGCAGCGAAAAAAGCAGGAAGAGTTGCCGCAGAAGGTGTTATTTTAGTAAAAGAACACAACGATAAAGCAGCTATACTAGAAGTGAATTGTGAAACAGATTTTGTAGCAAAAGACGAAAGTTTTCTTAAATTTGCAAATGATGTTGCTGACGTAGCAGTTCTAGAAGAGTTGGAAATTGATGAGTTGAAAAATCAGTTCGAAGGCGCTCGTTCAGCTTTGGTTGCAAAAATTGGTGAAAACGTAAGTATTAGACGTGTTTCATACATCAAAGGTTCAAAGATTGGAAGTTACAAGCACGGTTCTAGAATTGGTGTAGTTGTTAGCGGTAATGCAGATGAAGAAACAATAAAGCATGTAGCTATGCATATTGCTGCATCTAAACCTGAATTTGTAAATCCTTCAGATGTTCCAGGCGATGTTGTTGAAAAAGAAAAAGCTATTCAAATTGAAATAGCAATGCAATCAGGCAAACCAGCTGAAATTGCAGAAAAAATGGTTGTGGGTCGAATGAAGAAGTTTACAGGTGAAATCTCTTTGACTGGGCAACCATTTGTAATGGATCCAAGCAAATCAGTTGAGCAGTATTTGAAAGAACGTACAGCGACTGTAAATAACTTTATTCGTTTCGAGGTTGGTGAAGGAATTGAAAAAGAAGAAGTTGACTTTGCCGCTGAAGTTGCCGCAGTTCAAAAAGGCTAAAAATTATAATTAACCACCATTTTAAATGGTGGTTTTTTTTCAAGTGAACTTAAGGTGAACATTATGTCTCAAAATCTAAAAAGTAAGTACAAGCGTATTTTGCTAAAATTAAGTGGGGAAGCACTTCAAGGAGAAGAAAATTTTGGCATTGATGCTAAAGTTTTAGATAGAATTGCTGAAGAAATTCATCATCTAATAAATTTAGGAATTGAAGTTGGTTTAGTTATTGGTGGCGGAAATTTATTTAGAGGCGCTGGATTAGCTGCAGCAGGAATGAATCGAGTTGTTGGTGATCATATGGGTATGTTAGCGACGGTCATGAATGGGTTAGCCATGAGAGATGCCTTGCATCGTTCAGGATTAAAAGCTAAATTAATGTCATCAATCCCACTTAATGGAGTCTGTATTGATTATAACTGGGCAGAAGCAATAAGACAGCTTAGTAAAGGTCAAGTTGTAATTTTTTCCGGTGGTACTGGTAATCCTTTTTTTACAACAGATACAACTGCTTGTCTTAGAGGGATTGAAATTGAAGCAGATTTGGTTTTGAAAGCCACTAAAGTTAATGGCGTTTATTCGGATGATCCTGTTATAAATAAAGATGCTACTTTGTATAGAAAGCTTTCATATGATGAAGTTTTATCTAAAGAGTTGAAAATAATGGACTTAGCAGCATTTACTCTGGCTAGAGATCATAATATGCCAATCAAAGTATTTAATATGAATTTACCTGGAGTATTAACAAAAATTGTTAATGGTTCAGATGATGGTACATTAATAACAAATTAAGTGCACTTGGAGTTAAAAATGATAGATGATATAAAAAAAAACACAAAGTCAAGAATGGATAAAAGCATAGAAGCTTTTAAAAACCAGTTAATTAAAATCAGAACAGGTCGAGCCCATCCAAGCCTTTTAGACTCAATTCAAGTTGATTATTATGGTGGTATGACTCCACTGAAGCAAGTAGCTAATATTGTAGCGGAAGATTCAAGAACGTTGGCCATTACAGTATTTGATAAAGAGCTCACACAAAAAGTTGAAAAAGCGATTATGATGTCAGATCTTGGCTTGAATCCCAACTCAGCAGGTACTGTTATCAGAGTTCCTTTACCTCCACTGACAGAGGAAAGAAGAAAAGATTTAGTAAAGTTGGTTAGATCTGAAGGGGAACAGGCTAAAGTTGCGATACGAAATATTAGACGTGATAGTAATAATGACATTAAAAGCTTACTGAAAAGTAAAGATATTTCTGAAGATGATGATAGAAAAGGTCAAGAGGATATACAAAAAATCACAGATGGATTTGTAAAAAATATTGATGATTTACTGAGTTTGAAAGAAAAAGAATTGATGGCAGTATAACCTAAAGGAGATATATTCTATATCTCTGGATTCTTTTTAATTAGGAATATTAATGGATCAAATTATTAGTAAAGAAAAGGCACCTTTACCTAACCATGTTGCTATAATTATGGATGGAAATGGTCGATGGGCCAAACAAAAGGGACTGCCCAGACATAAAGGGCATAGAAAAGGAGTCGAGACAACTAAACGTATCATAGATTTTTCAGCTAAAAACAAAATTAAAGTGTTAACACTTTTTGCTTTTAGTAGCGAAAACTGGAAAAGAAATAAAAGAGAAGTTAGATTTCTGATGATGCTTTTTTTTATTACTTTAAAGAAAGATTTAAGTGAGCTTTATGATAGAGGGGTAAGGTTGAGAGTTATTGGTGATAAAGTTCAACTACCACTTAGACTTCAACGTTTAATAGAGTTAGCAGAGAAAAAAACAGCAAATAATGATAAGTTATTTCTAAATATTGCTCTCAATTATGGCGGGCAGTGGGATATTGTCAATGCCACCAAAGCTATTGTGGAGCAGATAGAAACAAAGCAAATTAGTAAAGATGAAATCAATACAGAATATTTTTCTAAATTTCTCCAATTATCTGATCTACCAAATGTAGATATGTTAATCAGAACTAGTGGTGAATTTCGAATTAGTAATTTCCTATTATGGCAAATAGCTTATTCTGAACTTTATTTTTCAGAAGCTCTATGGCCTGATTTCAGTGAATCCCATTATCAAGAAGCTTTATTTCAATATCAATGTCGTAATAGAAGATTTGGTGCTTAGCAACAAATCAAATAGATTAATTAAAGGATTTATTGTGCTAAAAACTAGAATCATATCAGGCCTCATCTTGGCACCGTTGTTAATATTTTCAATTATATTTTTTTCATTTAAGTATTTTATGATATTAGTGGGATTAATATCTATTTTGGCACTTTGGGAGTGGACGCAATTTGTTGTCAAAGAATCTAGAATATATCCTATGATTTTGTTTATTATCTTATTACTTTGTTTAATGTATTTGTTACCGACAAACCCCAATGAATTACAGCATAAATTAGTATTTGATTATGTAATTCTTGTTATAGGCATGATATGGTGGGTTTTAGCCAGTTTGATGGTAATTATTTTTCCAAGAAATTCAGAGTATTGGGTTGACTCTAAGTCCTTTAAAGAATTATTTGGTATTCTTAGTATAGTGCCTTTTTTTTGGTCAACTTTGATTCTAAGGAGTTTCGAATACAACATATCTGATAAAGGCATCAAATTGGTTTTTTTAGTATTGTTCATTACTTGGTCTGCTGATACAGGAGCATATTTTGTTGGCAAAAAATATGGAAAACATAAAATGTCTCCACACGTTAGTCCTAATAAAACGATAGAGGGTATGGCTGGAGGAGTTTTATTTGCCTTTGTAGTTGCAACAATCTACAGCAATATATTTTCTATTTCTATAAATTATTTTTATTTAATAATTGCACTCACTGTGATATTTTCTATTTTTGGAGATTTAGTTGAAAGTATGTTAAAAAGAGTCAGTCATGTAAAAGATAGTGGTCGAATTATACCAGGTCATGGTGGTGTTTTGGATAGGATAGATAGTTTATTAGCTGCCTTTCCGATTTTTACTATAAGTTACCTATTATTAAACTAAAAGTCAGTGAGACTTAAATGAAGCAAATTGCGATTTTAGGAGCTACAGGCTCCATTGGGTTAAATACATTAGAAGTTTTAGATTTAAATACAGAAAGATTTTCTGTATTTGCTCTGACTGCTCATAAAAATGTAAAAAAATGATGGAACTATGCATCAAGTGGAGCCCTAAATACGCAGTTATGATGGATGATGATGCTGCAGAGTTATTGGATAACCGACTAAAAAGTACAAATCTAAAAACTAAGGTGCTTTCAGGTAATGATGGTTGTTGTTTTGTTGCATCCCATGAATCAGTTGATGTTGTAATGTCAGCAATAGTTGGTTCACCTGGATTAAAGCCGACATACAGTGCCGCTGAATCGGGTAAAACAATCTTGCTGGCCAACAAAGAATCATTAGTCATATCTGGAAGAATTCTTTTAGAGTGTGTTAAAAAAAACAATGCGCGTTTGATCCCTGTTGACAGTGAGCATAATGCGATTTTTCAATGTTTAGCTCCCGAACTTCAAAATACTATTGGGGATTGTAAATTAAGCGATTTTGGCGTTGAAAAAATTATATTAACAGGATCTGGAGGCCCTTTTTTATCAAGGGATTTACAGACTTTTAATCAAATTACGTTGGAGGAAACACTAAAGCATCCTAATTGGAGCATGGGCTCCAAAATTTCTGTAGACTCGGCTACTATGATGAACAAAGGATTGGAATATATTGAAGCTAAGTGGCTTTTTAATGCAGATGAATCGCAGATTGATGTAATAATTCATCCCGAATCAATTATTCATTCTATGGTAAGTTACAAGGATGGTTCTGTTCTTGCTCAAATGGGAAATCCAGATATGAAAACGCCAATTTCGTATGCAATTAATTACCCAAAACGTTTTTATTCTGGTGTTGAACCTTTGGATTTTATCAAATTTAATCAGTTGAACTTTTTGAACGTTGACTTTCGTCGATATCCTTGCCTTAAATTAGCTATAGATGCTTGCCATTGTGGTCAAGCTAAAACAACAGGTCTTAATGCTGCAAATGAAGTAGTTGTAGCTTCATATTTAAAAAGAAAAATTAAATTTAATGACATATATAAAATGAACCAACAAGTTTATGATCTTATTGATGCTTCAATTAAAATCCAATCAGTTGATGATCTGTTGAGATTAGATAAAGAAGTGAGGGTTTTAACCACCGAATTATTAATAGAGTATGAGCAATGAGTAATGCTGATATCTCAATGATTTTAGTTTCGCTTTTGTCATATTGTTTAGCAATTTTATTCATCATTTTCATTCATGAACTTGGTCATTATTCAGTTGCACGCATATTTAATGTTCAAGTTGATGTTTTTAAGATAGGTTTAGGAAGAACCTTTTTTAAAAAAAAAATGAAGTCAAATACTATATTTGAATTTGGCTTTCTGCCATTGGGCGGTTATATCAAAATGGCATCTAGAGATAATGTAAAAAATCAAAATGAGTGTATTAATGACAAAACTTATTTTCAAAAAGTTCTGATTTATTTTTTTGGTCCTTTTGCAAATATCTTATTAGCCTTGTTTTTATTTTTTGCCATCGATTTTTTTTCTGGTATTCAACATATAAGTCCAGTAATTGATACAGTTAAATCTAACTCATTAGTATCGAATGCAGGAGTGGTTAGTATGAATAGAATCACTCAAATTAATAATCAAGCTGTAAACAACTGGGATGATATTAAAAAAATTCTTAATGAAAGTACTTCTAAAGATATAGAGTTAACGTTTGAAAATGAACATCAAAATGAAAAAAAAATAAGTTTTCAAAAAAGAGTTGAAGATGAAACAGCATTATTATTCCTTGATAGAATAGGTGTAGTGCCTATTGAAGTTAATTCTAAGAAAGTGGGGCTTGTTAATGAAAATAGTCCGGCTAAAACAGCTGGTCTTGAAAGAGGTGATGTTTTTATCAGTATAAATGGAAAAAAAGTTTATAGCTGGCAAGATGTAAGTTCTTTTATTAAACAAAACCCTCAAAAAACTTTAAATATTAAAGTTTATCGCAATAAAAAATATTATGACTTAATATTAAAGCCGCAAGTTGTAATTAAAGCAAATGGAAAAAAAGAGGGTTTTGCTGGGTTTAGCTTTGATATTAGAAAATTACCTGAAAATTTCATAAATTATGAAAGGTTTAATCTTTTAGAGTCATTAAAAAAGTCAATTAACACGACTTATCTATTATCAAATACTTTATTTTCCAATATAATAAACCTTATTTCAGGTAAGATAAGTATTAATAATTTATCTGGACCGATAGCAACAGCTAAAGTTGCTGGTGAAACTTTCTATGATGGTTTTGTATCTTATGTTTTTTTTATAGCGTTTATAAGTTTAAATTTGGCGATAATTAACTTGTTACCTATTCCTGTTTTAGATGGTGGTCAAATAATAAATATTTCAATAGAAAAATTTATCAAACCAAATTTGAGAGAAATGTTTCAGGTAGTTTGGAATATGATGGGCCTAATGATAATATTGGTCTTATTAGTAATAGTTTTCTTTAATGATGTAGCTCGAATATAATTTTATATAAGGAATAAATACAATAATTATGGTTATGAAAAATGTTATTTTAACTGGAGCATTGCTCTCGAGTACCGCAATTTATGCTAATAGTAACTTCAAAATTAATAGTATTGAGTTTATTGGGTTGGAGAGAATATCACAAAAAGCAGCATTAGCTGAACTACCCTTAAAAAAGGGAGATTATTTTAATGTCTCTGAAAGCTCAAAAATTATTAAAGCCTTGTATGATACAGGGAATTACTCAAGCATTGATTTATCAAGCAAAAATAATAACTTAATTATTAGCGTTAAAGAAAATCCAATTATTGCAAATATAGAGATTTCTGGAAATAAAGCCATTAAAAGTGAAATGATTAAGGATAACTTGAAAAAATCAGGAGTCGTTGTGGGTTCTCCCTTAGATCAATCTAAAATTGATCAAATAGATGCGGGTCTTGAAGATTTTTATTATAGTGTGGGAAACTTTGATGCGACAGTTAAAGCAGTTGTGACAAATTTACCTAGAAATCGCGTGAATTTAAACTTTGTTTTTATTGAGGGTTTATCTTCGAGAATAAAGGAAATTAATTTTATTGGTAATACTGTTTTTACCACACAGGAAATAAAAGATAATCTTAAACTTCAAAGTGATGTTCCTTGGTGGAATTTCGTGAGTGATGAAAAATATAAACAGCAATCACTCTCAGATGATATTAAGACTATTGATAAAATGTATAAAAGAAAAGGATATTTAAAATTTAAAATTACACAGAATAAGGTTTCAATTTCCCCTGATAAAAAAGGTGTCTACATAACATTAAAGTTTGACGAAGGAAAAAAATATACCGTAACTGATGTAACTTACTCAGGAGATCTTAAGGCTCTTGGAGGAGTTTCTAAATTAAAGTCTGAGCTACCGTTTAAATTAAATAAGATTTATAATGGCGATTTAGTTGATATTTACAAGAGGCAACTTAAGAGAAAACTTAACAATCAAGGCTTTTCAAATTCAAGAGTACAAGTTTATCCAATTTTTAATGATGTAAATAATAGTGTTGTTCTCAATTTCAATATCCAACAAGGACAGCGCTCTTATGTTAGACAAGTCATTTTTCAGGGAAACTCCGAAACAAAAGATACTGTGATTAGAAGAGAGCTTCCTCAAATGGAAGGTACCTGGTACAATGAAAATAAAGTTCAACTCGGCAAACGAAAATTAAACCAACTTGGCTACTTTAAACAAGTAGATACTAAAACTCAAAAAGTACCTAATAGTCCAGATCAAGTTGATGTTGTTTATGATGTTCAAGAGAATAACACTGGTGCCTTTAATTTTGGTATAGGTTACGGTACTGAAACTAAGGGTATGTTTAAGGCGGGTGTCAATGAAAGAAACTTCTTAGGAACTGGTTACAAAGTTGGTTTAAATGGCCAAACGGATGCATATAACAAATCTCTCTCATTAGATGTAATGAACCCATATTTTACTCTTGATGGCGTTTCTCTTGGTGGTAATATCCATTTTACAAAATTTACTAACCCAAATAATGATGATGGTAATAGTGATTATAATTATACGAACTTTGGACTTAGTACAACACTCGGTATACCAGTAAGTGAAAATAACAGGTTAAACTTTACATTAGGCTATGAGCATTATGATATATCGAATATACCAAATTTTTGGCAATATAGAGATACAATTTTACAAAATGAATCGGGTCCATTGAATCAAGAAATTGTTGATGCATTCTCAACAAATGATTACTCAGTTGGGGTAGGTTTTACTCATAATACATTAAATAATCCACAGCAACCGACTAATGGAAATAAACAAGCAATAAATTTTACAGTAAGTTTACCTAACTCATCCTATAAATATTATACAATGTATTTAAGTAGTGATAATTATTTCCCGTTAAATGAAAAACAAAACTGGGTTTTTTATCTTAACTTTAATGGAGGTTATGGGACAGGTTATGGTGGTAGCACTTTGCCATTTTATAGATGGTATTCTTTAGGTGGTTCTAGTCTTCCTGGTTTTGGTTATAACCAAGTTGGACCTAGAGGCATCCAGTATGACCCTAAGACTGGTGGTTATACTAATCTTACTGACTCTTTTACAGGAGGTAATGCTTTATATGCTGGAAAAATATCTTTAATTACACCTACACCAATTCTTTCTGAAAAGTATCAAAGGGATGTAAGAACTCAAGTTTTTGTTGCTGCGGGGAATGTTTGGAATACGCAATATAAAGCACCCACAAATAATGTTGTAAATAATAGTGATTACTATGACTATTCAGATCCATGGGCGGTTAGGGTGTCAACAGGTGTTCAATTAACTTGGTTTTCACCTATAGCACCTTTGTCTTTTACCTTTGCAAAGGCACTGAAATCTTATCCTGGTGACGATGAGTCATTTTTCTCGTTTGACATCAGTACTGGTTTTTAAATTATATAAATTGTTAGGAGTATTATTTTGAATAAAAAAATCTTAAAGTCGACTTTACTTAGCTTGTCGCTAATATCAACACTTTCTCTTTCTACTTTTGTATCTGCAGAAACAAATAGTAATGTTGTAGCACCAAATAAAATAGCAGTTGTGAATGTTAGAACTATCATTGACAAATCTGGTTTAATGCAAAATACGCAAAAAGAGTTTGCTAAAGAAAATAAAACACAGATTGCTCAATTTCAAAAATCACAAAAAGAACTACAGCAAAAACAAGCAGACTTCCAAAAAAACCAGGCAATTTTGAGTCAAAAAGATAAACGAGCAAAAGAAGAAGATATCAAAAAATTGGTTGTTAAATTACAAAAAGAAGAACGTGATCTTCAGCTATCTCAGCAGAAAATTGGTATGAAGTTACAAAAAGAATTACTTACTAAATTAGAAGTAGCCACAATGAAAGTTGCTAAGAAGGATGGGTATACGAGTGTCTTAGATGCGCAAGTTGTTTTATATCCTAATGGTAAAGGTAATGATATAACAGACGCTGTTCTAAAAGCTATGAAATAATAAAATGAAAAAGATCACTTTAAGAGAGCTAGCAAAACTGTTAAATTGTGATTATCGTGGTGAAGAGTTTGCAGCTGTTAATTCGGTTGCAAGTCTTGACGAAGCCAATGAATTAGATTTAACTTTTTTTGCGGATATTAAGTTTAAGAATAAACTGAATAAAACAAGAGCTGGAATTGTTATTATCGCAGATAATTCTAAAAATCTTTTCACGGGGAATGTCCTTATATCCAAAGATCCCAAAGCTGATTTTATAAAAGTAGTCAATTTGTTGGATCTAATTCCTAATGCCTCTGAGCAAGGAGTGCATCAATCAGCGACTATTCATCCATCAGCTAAAATTGGCAAAAACGTTAGAATTGGTCCAAATGTTGTTATTGAACAAGATGTTGTTATTAATGATAATGCTCAAGTTGGAGCCAATGTTTTTATTGGGCAAAATAGCTCTATTGGACAATCAACAAAAATTTGGTCCAACGTAACCGTTTATTTTAATTGCCAGATTGGATCTGGTTGCACTATAAGTTCTGGTGCAGTTATTGGATCTGAAGGGTTTGGCAATCATTTTTCTAACAATAAATGGCAACCTATTCCCCATATTGGTCGGGTTATTTTAGGTAATGATGTGGATATCGGTGCCCTGACTGCAATTGATAGAGGTGCTCTAGACAATACTATTATTTCCAATGGAGTAAAAATTGATAATTTATGCCATATTGGACATAATTCTTTTATTGGAGAAAATACAGTAATTGCTGGTTGTGCTACAATTGCAGGTAGTGTGAAAATTGGTTCATTTTGTATGATTGGCGGGGATACAGTTTTTAATGGTCACATTGAAATTTGCGATAAAGCAGTTGTTTCTGGTTCGAGTGTAGTGATGAGAAGCATTACTGAACCAGGTATATATAGCTCTTCTATACCAGCAACAAAAAACATAGAATGGAAAAAACAAACTGCTTTACACTACAAACTTCCTAGTCTTAATAGTAAAATTAAAAGCTTAGAAAAAGAACTCATAGCTTTAAAAAAACAAATTGAAAAATAAATTTTAATAAAACTTGAATTGAGGAACTATTTTGTCAGAAATAAATAAATCTTTGGATATAACTGAAATCAGAAAATTACTTCCACACAGATACCCTTTCTTATTAATTGACAGAGTAGTTGATTATAAAGAATTTGAGTACCTAACTGCTGTTAAAAATGTATCTGTTAATGAGCCACAGTTCACAGGTCACTTCCCTCAGTTACCAGTTTTTCCTGGTGTGATGACCCTAGAGGCAATGGCTCAAGCCACAGGTTTATTGGCATTTAAAACTTTTGGTGAAGCTAAAGATAATGAGATATATTTACTGGCTAGTATCGATAAAGCTAAATTTAAAGGTCAAGTTGTTCCTGGCGATCAACTGGTTATTAAAGTTGAGTATATTAAAAATAGAAGGGGAATAGCTGTTTTCAACGGGTATGCCTACGTCAATGACTTATTGGTATGCTCTGCTGAATTGAAATGTGCAAGAAGGGAATTTTGATGATTCATGAAAGTGCAAATATCCATCCATCTAGTATCATTGAAGATGGAGCAATTGTTGGGCCTAATTGTAAAATTGGTCCTTTTTGTGTTATAGGAAAGAATGTACGTTTGGATTCCGGTAATATATTACATTCACATATTGTCATTAATGGACACACTAAAATTGGAAAAAATAATGAATTTTTCCAGTTTTGTTCAATTGGTGAAGTTAATCAAGACAAAAAATATAAGAATGAGGCGACTGAGCTGATTGTTGGGAATGGTAATACTTTCCATGAATGTTGTACTGTCCATAGAGGAACAATACAAGATAATGGTAAAACTATTGTTGGGGATAATAATTGGATTATGGCTTATGTTCATATTGGGCATGATGCTGTGATTGGTAATAATACAGTTATGGCTAACAATGTAACTTTAGCTGGGCATATTAATGTTGGGGATCATGCATATATTGGAGGTTGTTCAGCTATACATCAATTCTGTCGAATAGGTGCATATGCTGCAATTGCAGGAGGGGCCTTAATTGAGAAAGATGTACCTCCTTTTATTTTTGCTCAAGGTGATCGAAAAAATCAGGTCAGAGGAGTACACGAAGTTTCAGCTAAGAGAAGTGGTAACTTTACAGAAGAAGATTTGCATGCAATTAAAGGGGTATATAAGTTAATATATAAAAGTGACAAGTTATTAAAAGATATTATCCCTGAAATTGAAGAAAAGGCAAAAGATAATGCAGTTTTAACTCCATTTGTAACTTTTTTTCAAGAGAGTAAACGTGGCCTTGTCAGATAGAAGAATAAATGTGGTCATTGTGGCTGGTGAGTTATCAGGAGATATTTTAGGTGCTAATTTAATTAAAGCCATGAAACTAATTCATCCAAATATTTCATTTAAAGGTATAGCTGGACCTAAAATGATGAAGGAGGGCTGTGATACGATAGTTGATATTGAAAAAATATCAAAAATGGGTTTAATTGAAGTACTACCTTCTTTAATTAATATAATTAATATTAGAAAAAAAATTATAAATCTTTGTAAAAAAGAAAAACCTGACTTATTTATTGGTATTGATGCACCTTCTTTTAACTTAGGTATAGAATACAATTTAAAAAAAATTGGGATAAAAACCGTTCATTATGCAGGGCCAAAAGTGTGGGCATGGAAACAATGGCGTATCCACAAAATCAAAAAGTCAGTTGATTTGATGCTTTTGTTTCTCCCATTCGAACAGAATATTTATAATAAATTTTCGATACCATCAAAATTAGTTGGGCATGAATTAGCTGACCAGTTTCAATTTGATATAGATAAAACTAAATCGAAATCACTCTTAAATTTAAACCCAGTAAAAAAAACTATTGCAATTGTTCCTGGTAGTAGAAAAAGTGAAATTAAATACTTAACTCCTATAATAATTGAGGCTTGTTTGAAGATTAGAAAAAAAAATGCTGATGTTCAGTTTATTATTAATTTTTCTAGCAAAGAACGACAAAGAGAATTCTTTTTAATTTTAAACAATAGTAAAGAAAAACTTGATTTTATTACATTTCAAAATCGTTCAAAAGAGGTATTATCTGCAGCTGATTATGCGATAGTTAAGTCAGGTACTTCTACACTTGAATGTCTATTAGCCAAAACGCCCATGGTTGTAATATATAAGCCTCATTGGGCTACGACATTTATTGTTAGGTTGATGTTAAAAATACCATTTGTATCTTTACCAAATTTAATTGCCGGTAAAGAATTAGTTAAAGAGCTTATTGCTGATGAGTGTACGTATAATAATATTTATGAAGAAATAGATCATTTGATGACTTCCAATAATGAAGCTCTAATTAATCAATTTACCGAAATCCATAAACTTTTGAAAAAAAATGCCAGTTTTGAAAGTGCAACAGCAATATTTAACTTATTAGACTTTAATATAAAAACATAATGAATACTCAAAAATTAATTGCTGGAGTCGATGAGGCTGGAAGAGGGCCCTTAGTTGGTAATGTGGTCGCTGCAGCAGTAATATTAAACCCGAATTCGATGATACCAGAACTTGACGATTCAAAAAAATTATCTGAAAAAAAACGAATATTTCTTTCAACAGAAATCAAGACAAAAGCTTTTTGTTGGAGTATTGGACAAGCTTCCCCAGATGAAATAGATCGATTAAATATTTTACAAGCTTCGTTGTTAGCAATGCAAAGAGCTGTTTTAAACTTAAAACATATTCCTGAAAAAGTATTAGTTGATGGTAATGCAGTCCCACGACTTAATATTGAAACCGACGCTATAATTGGTGGTGATGGGAAGATACCATCTATTTCTGCAGCATCAATAATTGCAAAGGTAACAAGAGATCAACAAATGAAAATCCTTGATGCAGAATATCCAGAATATGGGTTTGCTAAACATAAAGGTTACCCAACCAAGAAACATATTGAAGCACTAAAAAAGTTTGGTGTTTTAAAAGATTATAGAAAAACATTTAAACCTGTAAAAAATATATTAAATAACTGAGCAAATTACAATGGAAAGAAAGTTTGTCCACTTAAATGTACATAGTGAATTCTCTATCGTTGATGGAATTGTCAAAATACCGAAATTATTAGATGAAATTGAAAAGAATAATATTCCGGCAGTTGCTCTAACAGATTTTAATAATTTATTTGGGTTAGTTAAATTTTATAATGCTTGTTTGGTTAGGGGTATAAAACCGATTATTGGGACTGATATTCTTGTGAAAAGCTGTTACTATGATGGTTTTTTCAATTTAACTTTGTTAGCAATGAATAATCAAGGTTATAGTAATATTATTGAATTAATATCAAAGGCATACAAACGGGGTCATGTAAACAACAGTCCTGTTATTGATCAAGCTTGGTTAAAAAATTACTGTGATGGATTGATTGTTTTATCAGGTGGATTAGATGGTGACTTATCATATGCTTTATCTAAAAATGATAAAGAGCTAATAGATGATATTATTGTATTTTATGGAGAGTTTTTTCAAGATAGATTTTATTTAGAGTTATCGAGATTAAACAAGAAAAATGAACATAAATACATACAAGAAATTCTTGAATTATCCCAAAAGCATAACTTACCACTTGTAGCAACAAATAAAGTTAGATTTATAAAAGAGAGTGATTATGATGCACACGATATTAGAGTATGTATTCATGATGGAGATACGTTAGATAACCCTAAACGTATTCATAAGTACACTAAAGAGCAATATTTAAAGTCGGAACAGGAAATGTTCGACTTATTTTATGATATTCCAGAAGCGATTCAAAATACAATTAACATTGCTCAACGATGTAGTGTGTTTTTAACATTTGGTGATTATTTCTTACCTGATTTTCCAACTGGCAATTTAAAGATTGAAGATTATTTAATAGACAAAGCTCAAATAGGACTGGAAAAAAGACTTAGAAAAAACTTTCCTGATATTAATGAACGCAACAGAATTAGAGGAGAATATGAAGCAAGACTAAATATTGAACTCGAAGTTATTAATAATATGGGATTTCCAGGATATTTTTTAGTTGTGATGGAGTTTATACAGTGGTCTAAAACTAACTCTATACCCGTTGGACCAGGAAGAGGGTCGGGAGCAGGTTCACTAGTTGCATATGCTCTTGATATTACGGACTTAGATCCCTTGGAGTATGATTTATTATTTGAAAGATTTCTAAACCCAGAAAGAGTTTCAATGCCGGACTTTGATATTGACTTTTGTATGGATAAGAGAGATCTTGTTATTGAACATGTATCAGATATTTATGGTAAAGACGCTGTTTCACAAATAATCACATTTGGTACTATGGCTGCTAAAGCTGTAATTAGAGATGTTGGCAGAGTTTTAGGGCATCCTTATGGTTTTGTAGATCGTATTGCTAAATTGATTCCATCAGATCCAGGAATGACACTGTCAAAGGCCTTTGAAGAAGAAAAACAACTTGTTGAGGCATATGAAAGTGATGAAGATGTCCAATTCTTAATTGATATATGTCGAAGTCTTGAAGGCGTAGTAAGAAATGCTGGTAAACATGCTGGTGGCGTGGTTATATCTCCAACAAAAATATCCGATTTTTCTCCAGTTTATTGTGATTCTGAAGGGAGATTTCCGGTCACACAATTTGATAAAAATGACATAGAAACAGCGGGTTTAGTTAAGTTTGACTTTTTAGGATTAAGAACTTTAACAATTATAGATTGGACCTTAAAATTAATCAGAGATACGTTAGGCACCAATATTGAAATTGAAAATATAGCCTTAGATGATAAGAAAGCTTTTTCAATTCTTAAAAAAGCTCAAACAACAGCTGTTTTTCAGTTAGAGTCAAGGGGGATGAAGGACTTAATTAAGCGCCTTCAACCAGATTGCTTTGAAGATATTATAGCATTGGTTGCTTTATTTCGACCCGGCCCACTCCAGTCTGGAATGGTCGATAACTTTATAGATCGTAAACATGGTCGTGAAAAAGTTTCTTATCCTGATGCTAAGTGGCAACACTCATCTCTCAAAGAAACTCTTAATCCGACTTATGGTATAATTTTATACCAGGAACAGGTTATGCAAATTGCTCAAACATTATCTGGATACTCATTAGGAGAAGCTGATATCTTAAGGCGAGCGATGGGCAAAAAAAAACCTGAAGAAATGGCAAAACAGAGAGAGGTTTTTAAGCAAGGAGCGATTAAAAATAATATTGATGGCGATTTAGCTATGAAAATATTTGATTTAGTTGAAAAGTTTGCGGGATATGGATTCAATAAATCTCATTCCGCTGCCTACGCACTTGTTTCATATCAAACATTGTGGCTTAAGGCCCATTTCCCTTCTCAGTTTATGGCTGCTGTAATGAGCGCAGATATGGATAATACTGAAAAAATTATTAATTTAACAGATGAATGTCGACAATTGGGTATTAAAATTTTATTACCTAATGTAAATAAAAGTTTATTCGAATTTTCTGTAAACCAAGATAATGAAATTATTTTTGGCTTAGGTGCCATAAAAGGTGTTGGTGAAAATTCAATTATTAATATTGTGAAATCAAGAAACTTGGATGGGCATTATAAAGATTTGTTAGATTTTTGTAAGAAAGTAGACTTAAAAAAAGTCAATAAAAAGTTAATTGAAAAATTAATTAAATCTGGTGCAATGGATTGCTTAAACCTAGATAGAGACTATTTATTTTCTTCTTTAGATGACACTTTTCAAGAAGCTGAACAATATAAAGCAGCAAAAAATAGTGGGCAATCTGACTTATTTGGTTTATCCTTAAATGTTGGTGTAAGTAAAAGAAATCCTGATTTCAATCAATACAGTTGGTCTGATATAGAAAAATTAAACTATGAGCGAGAGTTGTTAGGAATGTTTTTATCAGGTCACCCTATGGATTATTGTCAAAATGAAGTTAAAAACTATATTACCTTCAAGCTTGACAATCTAAGAGTGTTAAAACTTAACAAACAAGCTGTAGTATGCGGTTTGCTAGTGAGTATTAGACATATTTCTACAAGGAAAGGCACAAAACTTACGATAGCAACGATTGAAGATAGCAGAGCTAAAATTGATGTTGTATTATTCGATGATACTTATGAGCAATTTAAAACAATCCTTACTATTGGAAGTATTCTTTTTTTGTAGGTAATATATCTAAAGATGATTACAATGGAAACTTTAAAATAACAGCAAAATCTATTTACACATTGACAGAAATGAGAGAACAAAATTTAAAGAACATCAATATTGTTTTGAATGAAAAAGATTTAAGCTTAGATAAAAATATACAATTAAAGAATATTTTAGAAAATTATTTTGAAGGATCTGTTCCACTTAATATTGAGTATCAAAAAGATAATTACAAAGTTAAAATCTGTTTAGGTATGCAGTGGTCCGTAACACCAAACGATGATTTAATAAAAAGATTAGAAAATTTAGTCGGCAAAAATAATATTAAATTTAATTACTAAAGATAAATTAAAAGGTTTTAAATTATGAGTTCAAATTTTTTAGATTTTGAAAAACCAGTTGCTGAATTGGAAGCAAAAATTGAAGCATTACGAAGTATTTCCAATAAAGATGAACTGACTGATGTTGATTTAGATAAAGAAATTCAATTATTAGAAAAGAAAAGCTCTGATCTTACAAAAAAAATTTTTTCTAACCTAAGTTCTTGGCAAATATCGCAATTAGCAAGACACCCTGATAGACCATATACTTACGATTATATTAAATATATTTTTGATGACTTTGATGAACTTTCTGGTGATAGAGCGTATGCTGATGACAAAGCTATTGTTGCTGGCTTAGCTCGATTAAATAACACACCTGTTATGGTCATTGGACACCAAAAAGGCAGAGAAACTAAAGATAAAATAGAGCGTAATTTTGGGATGCCAAGTCCGGAAGGATATCGAAAAGCTTTGCGATTGATGAAGCTAGCAGAAAAATATAATATACCAGTAATTACGTTTATTGATACTGCCGGAGCTTATCCTGGGGTTGGTGCAGAAGAAAGAGGTCAATCGGAAGCTATTGCAAGAAATTTAAAAGAAATGTCTGGGTTAAAAGTCCCAATCATTTGTAATATAGTTGGTGAGGGAGGATCTGGTGGAGCTTTGGCTATTGGAGTTGGGGACACAACTAATATGCTTGAATATTCTACGTTTTCGGTAATTTCACCAGAAGGAGCGGCCTCAATTTTATTTAGAGACTCTAATAAAGCTCCTCAAGCTGCAGATTCAATGAGCATAACTGCTCCAAAATTGCATCAATTAGGTTTTATTAATAATATTATAAAAGAACCACTTGGGGGTGCTCATAGAAATTATGAAAAAGCTGCTTTGGAATTAAAAGAACAGCTTGCAAGAGATCTTTTAAAGTTGAAAGATTTGAATGTTGAACAATTACTTGAAAAACGATATGAAAGACTTTTAAGTTTTGGTTTCGTTTAATGATCACTTATGAGGATTTTGAATCTTTAACAAAAAAACACATACCACACAATGCTAGTGTGGTATTAGGCTTTAGCGGCGGGGTTGATTCATGTGTGCTTGTAACCTTATTTGATAATTTTGTAAAAAAGAATAAAAAATTTAATTTAACTGTTAAAGCAGTTTATATTGATCATGGTCTTTCAAAGAAATCAGTTCAATGGGAGAAATTTTGTTATAACTTCTGTAAAACAAAAAATATAACTTTTTACTCAAAAAAAATATTGCTTAATAAAGAATCTAATATTGAGGCAAACGCCCGTCATAAAAGGTATGAAGCTTTACAAAGCTTCATGAATGATGGTGATTATTTGGTAACTGGTCATCATGCTAACGATCAAGTTGAAACACTTTTTTTATCTCTCAAAAGAGCTAGTGGTCCCAGAGGGTTATCCGGAATGTCAATATTCAATAAAAGAGACGTAGGCTATCACTTTCGTCCTCTATTAAAATACCCAAAGGATGCTATTTTAGAGTTTGCCCAAACGTATAATCTAAAATGGGTTGAGGATGAAAGTAATGAAAGTGTTAAATTTGACAGAAACTTCATACGAAAAGATATTGTACCTAGACTTTCTGAGAGGTGGTCAAACTTTCAATCGTCGGCCTTAATTAGTATGAAGTTATGCTCTAAACAAGATAGCTTACTTCAGGAATTAGTAGAAGAAAAAATTAATTTTATATCAAATTCAGGTAAGGCTCTTTCTATAGAGAAACTAAAGAATATGAGCGAAGAGCTTCTACTTTACACTTTAAAGATATGGGTTAAAAAATTATCTAATATCACTCCATCTTCAAAGGGATTGAATACAATAATAAAAGATTTTATCTTTTCAAAACATGACTCTAATCCCATTTATAAAATAGGTGATTATCAAGTAAGAAAGTTTCAATTTTTTTTATACATTATCCCAGATTATAAGGATTTAACATATTTTTCAACAGCATTAAAAATAAATGAAAAAATTCACTTACCGCATAATTATGGCCAAATAACTATCATTTCAAACCCTAAAAAGAATATATTAAGGTTTCCAGATAAATTAGAATATCCTTTACGTATAACATTTTGTCCTCCCAAAGGATTAATTTATCCTAATGGCAAAACCGTTGGTAAAAAATTCAAAAAATGGGCGCAAGAATATAATATACCCAGTTGGGAAAGAAAAAGATTACCTTTTTTATATTATGGCAATAGTTTGGCAGCTATTGTTGGTTTATTTGTTTGTACTAATTTTTCTGGGCAAGATCTATCTATAGATCATCAAAGGCTAGATAAGTAAAATAATTTTTGAAATAAATATTTCACTTTTTAATACGTAAAAACCAATGTCATAATGTAAAATTTTTACATGATATTCTTTATTGTCATCTCTTTTATAACCTGGTCTAGGGTCATATGATAAGATTTCCTGTATTAATTCTTTATGATTTTTAGGTATTTGTTTATTCCATGCATTTTTGAAAAAAAACACTTTTTTTCTCAAGGGTGCTTCTTGTGCATAACCAGAAATAGCATCTTCATGACTATCTGAATATTTAATATATGGTTTTATATCAATAATGGGTGTATTATCAATTAAATCAGCACCTTGAACAAAAATAGAAACATTGTTTTTATTAATTTCAACTTTATTTAAAATGACTGAAGATAAGCCAATATTATTGGGTCTAAAGTTAGAACGAGTTGCAAATACCCCTGTTTTTTTATTTCCTCCAAGTCTTGGAGGTCTTATTAGTTCTTTCTTTTTTTTATTAATACACTCAGAAAATAGAAACAATATCCATAGGTGACTAAATTTATCTAAATCTCTCACAGCATTTTTACTAAAGTTAGTATTAAGAATTATTTGACTTTGCACTGAAGTTAAAAGACCAGGTTGTCTTGGTGTTGCAAATTTTTCTTTAAAGGGAGAAATAATTCTCCCAATTGGTTCAACTGTATACATATTTTTTAAGTGTAGCTCTTATTTTGGTTAAATCACCAACCTTTTACTATATTATTGTGGAATAGTAAAATAGCTTTTTTATAAACTGCATCAGATTGATAGGCTTTAACAAAATCAATTAATTTTTGGTTTTTGATATTATTTGTTTTTGTAACAATTAAATTTACATATGGAGAGTTTTTATCCTCTAAAATAATGGCATTGTTTATATTTAAACCTGCCTGAGATGCATAGGTATTATTGACAAAAGCTAAGGTAACATCTGATAAACTTCTCGGTAGTTGGGCTGCATCTAAAGGTATAAACTTTAAGTTTAATTTATTGGAAGTTATGTCCATAGGTGTCGCAAGAAGACCCACATTTGGTTTTAGTTTAATAAGGTTATTTTTTTCTAAAAGGATCAATGCTCTTCCCATATTAGTTGGGTCGTTTGGTATAGCAATTGAAGCATTTTGGGATATTTGTTTTATATTTTTAATTTTATTTGAATATGCAGCAATTGGATATATGAAAGTATTTCCTATTGAAGAAAACTTATAATTATGATCTTTTATTTGTTGTTCTAAATAAGGTCGATGCTGAAAAACATTTACATCTATAGAGCCATCATTTAATGCAATATTCGGTGTATTGTAGTCACTAAAAGTTATAATTTTTACATTGATATTGTATTTTTCTTTTGCAACTTTAGCTGCAACTTGAGCTAAATCGGCTTCTTGTCCTGCAATCACACCAACTTTTATTTCTTTATCATCACTTTTTTTGTTACAGGCGCTTAATACAATGATTGAGCAAATAACGAACAAAATTTTAAAATAAGACTTCATTGTTTTTGGATCCTTTTGTCTATAAATGTTTTTGAAAAATAATCACCCAGATATTGAATAATTTGAACTAATATTATAATTAAACAAACAGTGATGATCATAATGGTTAAATCAAACCTTTGATAACCATACCTTATAGCTATATCACCTAACCCACCACCACCAATCGTGCCTGCCATTGCTGAGTAATTGACAAGAGTTATAAGTGTAATCGTAGCTATATTAATTATTCCGGAAATAGATTCGGGGATAATAATATAAAATATAATTTGTAATTTTGATGCTCCAAAAGCTTGTGATGCTTTTATTAATTCGTAAGGCATTTCAGAAAAAAGTGCTTCAGATAATCTTGCTACAAAAGGAATTGCTCCAATAGTCAGAGGAACTATAGCTGCAGATGTCCCTATTGATGTTCCAACAATAAATCTAGTTAGTGGCACAATAGCAACCAATAGTATTATAAATGGGATTGATCTTCCGATATTTATTACACTAGAAAGGGAAGCATGTATAATTTTATTAGAGCAAATATGATTTGGGCGGGTTATAAAAACGACAATACCAAGTAAAACACCTAAAATAATAGAAATCAAACCGGATACAAAAACCATTAATAGTGTTTCTATCATTGCATTGTATATGAGATTAAATGTTGCGTTATCCATTATTGATTCCTTTAGCACATAAATCTATATGCTTAATTTTCCCAAATTCCATTGTAACTATTTTATTACAAAATCTATTAATACTTGATATATCATGCGATACCAAAATAATTGTGATACCTAACTTTTTATTTATGCTGTCGAGTAACTCAAGAATTGTATTTGTGTTTTTTGGATCGAGGGCACTGGTTGGTTCATCACATAATAATAATTTAGGGGAGCAAGATAAAGCTCTTGCTATTGCAACTCTTTGTTTTTGTCCTCCACTTAGTTGAGCCGGATATTCTTTCCTTTTGTCTGATAAATTTACTAAATCAAGTAACTCATTAACTTTATTTTGAATAGTTGTCGCATTTAGTTTTTGTAATTTCATTGGTAAAGCGATATTTTGCTCAACATTTTTTGTGCTTAATAAACAAAATGATTGAAAAATCATGCCAATATTTCTTCTTAGAGATACAAGTTCCTTTTCATTAAAAAATAATATATTTTGCTTATCAATTATTATTTCACCGGAGGAAGGCCTATCAAGCAAGTTTATACTTCTAAGAAAAGAACTTTTTCCTGCACCCGATTCACCTATAACACCTACAAAATCTCCTTGTTCGATTTTTAAATTAATATCTTCAAGTATTTTTGTATGCGTGTGTTTTGTAGTTTTTATGGTTTTATTTAAATTAATTATTTCTATCATGCTAACCTCTTTATAAGCAATACGGATGTTAAGACGTTTAGACGTCCGTGTCAATTGTTTTTTTTTATTGATAATTTGTGACATAATAATTTCTTTAACCATATTGTGGGTTTTTTATGAGCTTTAAAGCATTGTTTTTAGATCGAGACGGAGTTATTAATAAAGATTTAGGTTATGTTTCAAAGATTGATGACTTTGATTTTTTTGAAGATATTTTTGAGACTTGTCTGGAATTTAAAAAAAAAGGTTATAAAATTATCATCGTAACTAATCAATCAGGAATTGCTCGTGGTTACTTTACAGAAGATGAGTTTTTTAAATTAACAGAGTGGATGGATTGGAATTTTATAGATAAAGGCATAGAAATTGACGGTATTTATTATTGCCCTCATCATTATGAACATGGTCAAGGTAAATATAAGATAAAATGTAAATGCAGAAAACCAGAGCCAGGTATGATATTAGACGCTGCAAAAGAGCATAACATAAATTTACATCATTCTGTTTTAATTGGAGATAAACATTCAGATTTATTAGCAGGTCATAGAGCTGGTATCAATAATTTGTATTTAATTGAAAATAAAAAATATGTAACAAAAGAGAAAGAATTATTTTCAAAAATAATACTGAATAAAGTATCAGATGTTTTAAAATATATCTAGTTTGTATGATATTTGTTCACTTGTGCTTAAAAGTTATTTTTTTTGAAAAAAAGTATTGAAATAAAATTATAACTATCTATAATTCATTCCCACAAAAGAGAGAGATTTCTTTTAAGTTCTTTAAAAATATAACTAGATAATCTGTGTGGGCACTCGTGAATGATAGTCATTAAAAAAGAATTATCAATGAGCTGAGTGACCGAATGAATAGAGATATTCATCACAGTCAATTTATTAATCAGAATTCATTGAGCCAAAACTTTAATTGAAGAGTTTGATCATGGCTCAGATTGAACGCTGGCGGCAGGCCTAACACATGCAAGTCGAGCGGTAACAGGGGAGAGCTTGCTCTCCTGCTGACGAGCGGCGGACGGGTGAGTAATGCCTGGGAATATGCCCTAATGTGGGGGATAACCATTGGAAACGATGGCTAATACCGCATAATCTCTACGGAGCAAAGGGGGGGACCTTCGGGCCTCTCGCATTAGGATTAGCCCAGGTGGGATTAGCTAGTTGGTGAGGTAAGGGCTCACCAAGGCGACGATCCCTAGCTGGTTTGAGAGGATGATCAGCCACACTGGAACTGAGACACGGTCCAGACTCCTACGGGAGGCAGCAGTGGGGAATATTGCACAATGGGGGAAACCCTGATGCAGCCATGCCGCGTGTATGAAGAAGGCCTTCGGGTTGTAAAGTACTTTCAGTTGTGAGGAAGGTGGTAGCGTTAATAGCGTTATCATTTGACGTTAGCAACAGAAGAAGCACCGGCTAACTCCGTGCCAGCAGCCGCGGTAATACGGAGGGTGCGAGCGTTAATCGGAATTACTGGGCGTAAAGCGCATGCAGGCGGTTTATTAAGCCAGATGTGAAAGCCCCGGGCTTAACCTGGGAATTGCATTTGGAACTGGTAAACTAGAGTCTTGTAGAGGGGGGTAGAATTTCAGGTGTAGCGGTGAAATGCGTAGAGATCTGAAGGAATACCGGTGGCGAAGGCGGCCCCCTGGACAAAGACTGACGCTCAGATGCGAAAGCGTGGGGAGCAAACAGGATTAGATACCCTGGTAGTCCACGCCGTAAACGATGTCTACTTGAAGGTTGTGATCTTGAATCGTGGCTTTCGGAGCTAACGCGTTAAGTAGACCGCCTGGGGAGTACGGTCGCAAGATTAAAACTCAAATGAATTGACGGGGGCCCGCACAAGCGGTGGAGCATGTGGTTTAATTCGATGCAACGCGAAGAACCTTACCTACTCTTGACATCCAGAGAACCTTTTAGAGATAGAAGGGTGCCTTCGGGAACTCTGAGACAGGTGCTGCATGGCTGTCGTCAGCTCGTGTTGTGAAATGTTGGGTTAAGTCCCGCAACGAGCGCAACCCTTATCCTTGTTTGCCAGCACTTCGGGTGGGAACTCCAGGGAGACTGCCGGTGATAAACCGGAGGAAGGTGGGGACGACGTCAAGTCATCATGGCCCTTACGAGTAGGGCTACACACGTGCTACAATGGCATATACAGAGGGCTGCCAACTCGCGAGAGTGAGCGAATCCCATAAAGTATGTCGTAGTCCGGATTGGAGTCTGCAACTCGACTCCATGAAGTCGGAATCGCTAGTAATCGTGGATCAGAATGCCACGGTGAATACGTTCCCGGGCCTTGTACACACCGCCCGTCACACCATGGGAGTGGGCTGCACCAGAAGTAGATAGCTTAACCTTCGGGAGGGCGTTTACCACGGTGTGGTTCATGACTGGGGTGAAGTCGTAACAAGGTAGCCCTAGGGGAACCTGGGGCTGGATCACCTCCTTACCTTAAAGATTATATTGATGTAGTGTCCACACAGATTATTTAGTAATGAAGAACAAAGATATGGGTCTGTAGCTCAGCTGGTTAGAGCGCACCCCTGATAAGGGTGAGGTCGGTGGTTCAAGTCCACTCAGACCCACCAATATTTTATTGGTATCATATCTTAACCATGGTTTCATGGGGCTATAGCTCAGCTGGGAGAGCGCCTGCCTTGCACGCAGGAGGTCAGCAGTTCGATCCTGCTTAGCTCCACCAATTCCTAAGATGTTTGATTGAGACACTTTAGGAATTGGTTTTTTTGAAAACCATAGCTCTTTAACAATTTGGAAAGCTGACTAGTAAAATAATTCTAACGAGAGTTAGAAGAGTTCTCAAAAAGCAAAACACATCAAGTGTCTTGTATTTTTAAGATCCGGCGAAACAAAGAACCTTGGTTGTTTAGACATACGTGAGACCCTTTGGGGTTGTATGGTTAAGTGACTAAGCGTACACGGTGGATGCCTTGGCAGTCAGAGGCGATGAAGGACGTACTAACTTGCGATAAGCGTAGATAAGGCAGTAAGAGCCACTTGAGTCTACGATTTCCGAATGGGGAAACCCAACTGCATAAGCAGTTATCCTAAACTGAATACATAGGTTTAGGAGGCGAACCGGGGGAACTGAAACATCTAAGTACCCCGAGGAAAAGAAATCAACCGAGATTCCGGTAGTAGCGGCGAGCGAAACCGGACCAGCCCTTAAGTTTTCATTGTGCTAGGCGAAAGTTTTGGAAAATTCTGCGGTACAGGGTGATAGCCCCGTAGCTGAAGGCGCAATGATAATGAAATCGAGTAGGACGGGACACGTGACATCTTGTCTGAATATGGGGGGACCATCCTCCAAGGCTAAATACTCCTGACTGACCGATAGTGAACCAGTACCGTGAGGGAAAGGCGAAAAGAACCCCTGTGAGGGGAGTGAAATAGAACCTGAAACCGTGTACGTACAAGCAGTGGGAGCCCCTTCGTGGGGTGACTGCGTACCTTTTGTATAATGGGTCAACGACTTAATTTTAGTAGCAAGGTTAACCGAATAGGGGAGCCGTAGGGAAACCGAGTCTTAACTGGGCGAATAGTTGCTAGGATTAGACCCGAAACCAGGTGATCTAGCCATGGGCAGGTTGAAGGTGAGGTAACACTTACTGGAGGACCGAACCGACTAATGTTGAAAAATTAGCGGATGACTTGTGGCTAGGGGTGAAAGGCCAATCAAACCTGGAGATAGCTGGTTCTCCCCGAAAGCTATTTAGGTAGCGCCTCGGACGAATACTACTGGGGGTAGAGCACTGTTAAGGCTAGGGGGTCATCCCGACTTACCAACCCTTTGCAAACTCCGAATACCAGTAAGTACTATCCGGGAGACACACGGCGGGTGCTAACGTCCGTCGTGGAGAGGGAAACAACCCAGACCGCCAGCTAAGGTCCCAAAGTTATAGCTAAGTGGGAAACGATGTGGGAAGGCTTAGACAGCCAGGATGTTGGCTTAGAAGCAGCCATCATTTAAAGAAAGCGTAATAGCTCACTGGTCGAGTCGGCCTGCGCGGAAGATTTAACGGGGCTAAGCTATACACCGAAGCTGCGGCAGCGTGCATTAGCATTGCTGGGTAGGGGAGCGTTCTGTAAGCCGTTGAAGGTGGATTGTAAAGTCTGCTGGAGGTATCAGAAGTGCGAATGTTGACATGAGTAACGATAAAGGGAGTGAAAAACTTCCTCGCCGGAAGACCAAGGGTTCCTGTCCAACGTTAATCGGGGCAGGGTAAGTCGACCCCTAAGGCGAGGCCGAAAGGCGTAGTCGATGGGAAACGGGTTAATATTCCCGTACTTTTTATAATTGCGATGGGGGGACGGAGAAGGCTAGGTAGGCCTGGCGACGGTTGTCCAGGTTCAAGAGTGTAGGCTAATGACTTAGGTAAATCCGGGTCATTGTTAGGCTGAGACTTGATGTCGAGCTGCTACGGCAGTGAAGTTATTGATGCCATACTTCCAGGAAAAGCCTCTAAGCTTCAGATTATAAGAAATCGTACCCCAAACCGACACAGGTGGTCGGGTAGAGAATACCAAGGCGCTTGAGAGAACTCGGGTGAAGGAACTAGGCAAAATGGTACCGTAACTTCGGGAGAAGGTACGCTCTTGACGGTGAAGAGACTTGCTCTTGGAGCTGTTGAGAGTCGCAGATACCAGGTGGCTGCAACTGTTTATTAAAAACACAGCACTGTGCAAAATCGAAAGATGACGTATACGGTGTGACGCCTGCCCGGTGCCGGAAGGTTAATTGATGGGGTTAGTTTTCGGACGAAGCTCTTGATCGAAGCCCCGGTAAACGGCGGCCGTAACTATAACGGTCCTAAGGTAGCGAAATTCCTTGTCGGGTAAGTTCCGACCTGCACGAATGGCGTAATGATGGCCACGCTGTCTCCACCCGAGACTCAGTGAAATTGAAATCGCAGTGAAGATGCTGTGTACCCGCGGCTAGACGGAAAGACCCCGTGAACCTTTACTACAGCTTGGCACTGAACATTGAGCCTACATGTGTAGGATAGGTGGGAGGCTTTGAAACGGTGACGCCAGTTATCGTGGAGCCAACCTTGAAATACCACCCTTGTATGTTTGATGTTCTAACTTAGCCCCATAATCTGGGGTGAGGACAGTGCCTGGTGGGTAGTTTGACTGGGGCGGTCTCCTCCCAAAGAGTAACGGAGGAGTACGAAGGTGGGCTAATCACGGTCGGACATCGTGAGGTTAGTGCAATGGCATAAGCCCGCTTGACTGCGAGAATGACGGTTCGAGCAGGTGCGAAAGCAGGTCATAGTGATCCGGTGGTTCTGAATGGAAGGGCCATCGCTCAACGGATAAAAGGTACTCCGGGGATAACAGGCTGATACCGCCCAAGAGTTCATATCGACGGCGGTGTTTGGCACCTCGATGTCGGCTCATCACATCCTGGGGCTGAAGTCGGTCCCAAGGGTATGGCTGTTCGCCATTTAAAGTGGTACGCGAGCTGGGTTTAGAACGTCGTGAGACAGTTCGGTCCCTATCTGCCGTGGGCGTTGGATGATTGAAGGGGGCTGCTCCTAGTACGAGAGGACCGGAGTGGACGAACCTCTGGTGTTCGGGTTGTTACGCCAGTAGCATTGCCCGGTAGCTAAGTTCGGAATCGATAACCGCTGAAAGCATCTAAGCGGGAAGCGAGCCCTGAGATGAGTCATCCCTGATACTATAAGTATCCTAAAGGGTTGTTGGAGACTACGACGTAGATAGGCAAGGTGTGTAAGCGTTGTGAGGCGTTGAGCTAACTTGTACTAATTGCCCGTGAGACTTAACCATACAACACCCAAGGGGTTTTGCAGGATTTTAAAGATATAAAGATCTTGATGTGTATTGCAGAGTCAGCTTTTCGAATTGTAAACAAATTTTGCTTGGCGACCATAGCATTATGGCACCACCTGATCCCATGCCGAACTCAGAAGTGAAACGTAATTGCGCCAATGGTAGTGTGGGGATTCCCCATGTGAGAGTAGGTCATCGCCAAGCTTCCCTTTTACGGAGCGGTAGTTCAGTTGGTTAGAATACCGGCCTGTCACGCCGGGGGTCGCGGGTTCGAGTCCCGTCCGCTCCGCCATTACTTTAGGGGATTAGTTCAGTCCGGTAGAACGTCGGTCTCCAAAACCGAATGTCGGCGGTTCGAATCCGTCATCCCCTGCCAACAAAATATCAATATTTTAATTTTCTTTTATAATTAAAGTTATTTAAAATAACTTTAAATTTTTGTATGATAAAAAAAATAGTCTCAGTAACTATATTAATATTAATAACTTTTGTCATTTACTACGAAAAAAATATTAAAATAACATATGTGGATAATGTGATAACATCTCAAAAATATAAAATACATTTAAATAAATATTTAGAGCATAAGATTAATTTTTTAGATCATGATAATATAATAAATATTTCTGTGTGGAACATATACAAGCAACAGAAACCGAACTGGAAAATGGAATTAGATAGGTTAATGGCAAAGTCTGAATTAATTTTACTTCAAGAAGCCAAATTAACTAATAATTTTAATGAGTATTTACAAAGTAAAAACCTTTCAATTACAATGGCTAGAGCTTTTGAATTTAATAAAAAAATTGCAGGAGTAATGACATTATCGAAAAAAAATGCTTCTAAAGAAGATGTTTTTTTATCAAGGGAACCATGGATTCACCTACCAAAATCAGCTCTTATTTCATGCTTTCCGTTGAGTAATGGGACCACAATAGTTGTAATTAATATACATGCGATTAACTTTACTTTAGGAACGCACTTATTTGAACAACAGCTAAATAATATATTTTCAGTAGTTAAGAGTCATCAAGGACCAATGATATTTGCTGGGGACTTTAATACTTGGAGCACCATCAGACAAAAAGTTGTAAATAAATTTTTGCATGAGTTAAAATTAAAGTCATTAGATTTAAATATTGATAGGAGAAAAAAAGTATTTGGCCAGTATTTAGATCATATTTATTATCGAGATCTTGAACCCATCCAATCCACATCTGAAAAAAGTAATGCTTCTGATCATAATCCTATTTATGCTAAATTTAAATTATTAAAATAAATCTTTTTGTTTTCTTAATTTTATAAAAAAATCAAATTCAGATAAATTTTCCAAATCATTTTTTGATAAGATATCACACCTTAAAAATGGATTTACTTTCTTTTCATTTGATAATTTTACTGGAATTGTAGGGATGTTTTTTGTTCTCATATCTGATACTACTTGATTATATTGTACAAGATTGTGATTTTTAGGTTCAGTATGTAAAGCAAACTTTAAATTATTTTCAGTATATTCATGAGCACAAAAAATTAAAGTATCACCAGGTAAAGATTTTATTTTTAAAAGAGACTCAAACATATCATCATATTTTTTTGTAAATACACGACCACAACCTCCTGAAAATAAGACATCACCACAAAATAACTTCTTATCTCCAAAGAATCCAATATGCTCTTTAGTATGTCCAGGAAGTTCCATAACTTCAAAAGTATGATTAAATATTGAAATCACATCACCATCTGAAACATGACTTGTTACATTTGGTAAATTAATATTATATGGAGCGATAAGTTCAATATCTCTGAAAATTTCTTGTAGTTCCTTAACACCACCAATATGATCTTGGTGATGGTGTGTTATTAAAATCTTTTTTAAGGTGAGATTTCTATTCTTTAAATATTCTATCACTGGAATTGATGAACCAGGATCCACAATAACGCATTCATTGTTGTTATTTTTTATTAACCAAATATAATTATCTTCAAAAGCTTTTATAAATTCGACATGAAGCATAAGTAATCCTCTCGAGGTTTTAAATGAAAGAACATTGGACTGAATATTATCTAAATTATCCGTTATCGTGGGATAATCTTTATAAAGGAGCTCAAACAAAAGAAGTAATAAAATTAAAAGTTAACAGTTATAAAAGTTTTTTATTTGGTCCCACGTGTATGAAGCTTGGTCCTTTATCATTCATATTTAAATCAAATTCAAAGTATAACATTAATCTATCTGATTGTATAAAGATTGATGGCTCAAACATAATATGTAATACTCATGATTTGCCACTACAAGATAACTCAATTGATGTTTCTTACATAATATATCAATTAGACTATTCTTTTTATCCTCAAAAATTATTAAAGGAAATAGATAGGGTTATGTCAACTGATGGAACATTAATGATTGTTGGTTTTAATCCATTTTCAGTAAATTATTTATTAAATTTTAGTAAAGCTATTAATAAAAAAATTAGATTAGGTTTTTATACTCCTTATACCTTGAAAGATTGGTTATTTTTTTTAAATTATGAGGTCATCGTATTCGAGAATTTTTTTGTTCTAAATCAATTTTCAAGTAAATTTAAATGTGTTAGTGATAAACTAGAATGTCATTGTCAATTGTTTGGAAATTCATATTTTCTTATTGCAAAAAAAAGAACATATCCACTTACACCTTTAAAGGTAGGAAAAAAAAATATTTCCTACAGACCAATTGTTCTAAGTTAATCATAAATCTTTTTTACTTGGTGAAAGAGCTCCTTTTTTTGCAAGGGCATCACACCTTTCATTTTCTGGATGACCATTATGAGCTTTTACCCATTCCCATTTAACATTATGTTTATTTAGTGCAAGATCTAACATCTGCCACAAATCTTTATTTTTTACATCTTTTTTAGAAGCAGTTTTCCAGTTGTTTTTCTTCCAATTGAATATCCATGATGTGATACCATTTTTAACATATTTACTATCAGTGATTATTTTGACATTACAGGGCTCTTTCAATTTTGCTAGTGCCATAATTGGAGCCATTAACTCCATTCGATTATTGGTTGTATTAAAGAAACCATCATATATTTCTTTTTCATTATTTTTATAGACTAATATTGCACCATAGCCCCCGGGTCCTGGGTTACCTAAACAAGAACCATCGGTAAAAATTTTTATTTCTTTCATCGTTTTTTTATGATAATTTGATCAGAAAATAATTATATTATAAAAAAATGTCAGATAGAATTGTAATTTTAGATACAGAAACCACAGGAATGAATAAAAGTGGCTCACAAGTATCCCTTGGCCATAATATTATCGAAATTGGTGCAGTCGAAGTAATAAATAGAAAGCTGACTGGAAATAATTTCCATGTCTACATAAAACCACCTAGAAAAATTGATCGTGAAGCAATAGAAGTACATGGAATCACAGATATTTTTCTAGATGATAAGCCTTTTTTTAAAGATGTGTGTGGTGAGTTTCTTCAATACCTTCAAAATTCTGAAATTGTTGCTCATAATGCACCTTTTGATTTAATGTTTCTAAACAGCGAAATACAAAAAGTGAAATGTGATAAAAATTTTTTACTTGAAAACACATGTAAAGTAACTGATAGCTTAATGTTAGCCAAAAAGAAATATCCTGGAAAAAGAAATAATTTAGATGCATTATGTAGTAGACTTGGTATTGATAATTCTAAAAGGGTTCAACATGGAGCATTACTTGACTCTGAAATTTTAGCTGATGTTTATTTATTATTAACCGGTGGTCAAATTAATTTATTGTTTAATAACGAAATCAATTCAAATAAGCATTCAGAAGAATATGTTTTTGAAGAGTTAAACTCAAAAATAGAGATAAAATTTTTTCTAAGCTAGGTAAGGAAGAAGAAGAAATTCATTTAAAGTTTTTGCAATTACTTTCAGAAAAAACAAATAAAAAAATAATTTGGTAAGAAGCTTTTATAAATTCTCTTGATCAAAGTCATCTACATTAATAGTATACTTCCTGTAATTTTCAAACTCACACAACGTACTCATCTCTTTTTTGTTTATTATATTTGAATTAAAAGCCTTTAATGCCAATTTATCTAGGGAATGGAAGGGATATTTTAACTTATCATGTTCACAAATCCTGATAAATATCTCTTTGACCTCCTGTAACTTTGTATATGTTGTGAAAATTTTTCCAACTGGATTTAACATCGAATCTTCTAAGTATAAATTTTGGAACAATGTTGTCTCATTTAGATATGTTTTGTAAAAAAATTTTACTAACTTTATTTTAGATGAATCTAATGCTCTTTTTCGTTTTATGTAAAATCTTGGAGATAATAATTTAATAACTTTTGAAATGTATGTGTTAGGGAAGTTATTTATTATTTCAATAATTATCTTTTCAATTTGATATAGATTCTTATTAACTGAATGAATCATAATAGTTTTTTCGGTATTTTTATTATCCAAATAATATTTAATATCTGCAGTTGAAATCACGAGTAAGCTTAAGAAATCAGCCATTCTACCAGAGAGCATTTCATTCTTTTTTAATTTATCCTGAAGGGTGAAAATACAAAGATCACTCAAACAATAGAATATATCACTGTAGTAAGATATTTTATTGCAATAATAATTAACGGTATGATTACTATGATATTTTTTAAAATGGGTGCCGAAAAAACTCCAGAAAAAGGATGATAGAACTTTACTTGTTAAATACTTTAAGTGAATATGTAATATTTTATCAAATTTTACTTTATCGTGGCTTTTAACAGCGTCAATTTCCTCTATCAAGAATGGATGACACCTTAATGCACCTTGTCCAAATGTTATGAGCGAACGTGATAAAATATTTGCCCCTTCGACTGTCTCAGAAATTGGTGCCCCTTGATAAAGGCGAGCTATAAAGTTTTTTGGCCCTAAGCATATAGCTTTCCCACCTAAAATATTCATTGCATAAATCAGGCTTTTTTGAGTTATTTTGGTTGTTTGGTATTTAGTTATACCTGATAAAATTGTTGGTTTTTCTCCATTATTAATACCATTTATGGTTAGATTTGTAATTGCATTAATATTGTAGCAGTTTGTTAGAACTTCATAGAAACATTCCTGAATTCCCTCCATTTCACAAATGGGTGTTTTAAATTGATTTCTGATAGCAGCATAGCAACCGGTTGTGAGTGTAATTGACTTCATGACTCCGTTGGATGTTGAAGGTAATGTAATTCCTCTCCCGACGGACAAACATTCCATTAACATTCTCCATCCCTGACCAGCCATTTCTTTTCCTCCAATTATAAAATCAATAGGAATAAAGACCTTATTTCCAGAAGTTGGGCCATTTAAAAAGGGAATATTCAATGGTAAGTGACGTCTTCCAATTTTTATGCCTTCTAAATTAGTTGGAACCAAGGCTAAAGTGATTCCAATATTTTCATTTAGCCCAAGTAATTTATTTGGATCCTTTAATTTAAAAGCTAGTCCAAGTATAGTAGCAATAGGAGCAAGAGTTATATATCGTTTATTCCAGTTCAGCTCAATTCCCAAGCACTTATCACCGTTCCATTTGCCAAAACAAACAATACCATAGTCGTTTATTGATGCCGCATCTGATCCTGATTCAGGAGATGTCAGGGCGAAGCAAGGTATTTCATCTCCAGAAGCAAGTTTGGGTAAGTATTTTTCTTTTTGTTCATTATTACCATATTTTAAAATTAACTCTGCGGGTCCAAGTGAATTAGGAACCCCAACAGTAATGGCGAGGGTCGATGATAATGCACTTAATTTTTCTATTATCACTGATTGTGCATATGTCGAGAAGGATTTCCCACCATATTTTTTGGGTATAATTAAGCCAAAAAACTTATTTTTTTTCAAATATTGCCATACTTCAGGAGGTAAATTATTTTTTTCGTGTGTTATTTCCCAATCATTTACAATACGACATAAATTTTTAAGCTCAACATTAATGAATTCTTTTTCTTCATCTGTTAATTTGTTAACTTTTAATTTAAAAAATTTTTTCCAATTTAATTGGCCCTTAAATAAATCACTTTCTATCCAAGTAGTTCCGGCATCGATAGCTTGTTGCTCTGTTTTCGATATTTTAGGAGGATTGTATAAAATTTTGTTGTATATAGGATTGGATATTAATTTTTTTCTAGTAACATCATAACTAAAAATCATAATTATTAGAAATGTTATTGAGTTTAAAGTAATTGAACCAATCCCATATATAGATAAAAGCAACCATATGATACTCGTCGAAATAAATAACAAGCGACTTTTATTTAGATATAGTAAAATAAAATAGGTTAAAAGACTAAAAATAAACATAAATATACTTTTTTTGATACTACTTTATATAATAGATTATTTTTTGAATTTATAAATAAGGACTTTTTAATATGTGCGAATTACTTGGAATGAATGCTAATGTTCCTACTGACATATGCTTCAGTTTTTCAGGCTTGTTACAGAGAGGAGGCAATACGGGTCCGCACAGAGATGGCTGGGGTATTGTTTTCTACAATGATAATGGTTATCAAATTTTTAAAGAATCTTTAAGTAGCTCTACATCTTTGCTTGCTAAAATGCTACCTACAATGTCTATAAAAAGTAAATGTATTATAAGTCATGTTCGACAAGCTAATGTAGGTGAAGTTAACCTAGAAAATACTCACCCGTTCGTTCGTGAACTTTTTGGTTTTCATTGTTCTTTTGCACATAACGGACAACTTAAGGGTTATGATAAACTATTAACAGGTTCTTATTATCCTGTTGGATCAACGGATAGTGAGTTTGTTTTCTGTCATTTATTAAATAAATTAAAAAATAACTTTAAGAAAATGCCTAAAAATTACTCGTTATTAGCAAGATTGTTGTACAATAGTCTTACTTCCGTTGAAGCATTTGGAGTTAGTAATGTTCTAATGACAATAAATAGTTACACTTTTGCTTATTGTAGTAATAATTTATATTGGATAACTAGGAAACACCCATTTGGACAAGCTAGCCTTATTGACGATGACATTGAAATTGATTTTAAAAGTGAAACAAAAACCGGGGATGTTGTCTCAATTATAGCAACGAAACCCCTCACAGATAATGAATCATGGAATAAAATGACTCCAGGTCAAATGTTGGTTTTTTTTAATGGCAAAATAGTTTATAATTTCTTGAAAAATGATTGATAAGTATCGATATCAAAATTTGCAGATTTTGTGTCAATAGACTCAATGTTAACATTCATTTTTGAAATAGAGACATTTTTATTTAATAGTAAATTAATGGTTTTTGGATATAATTGATGCTCTATTTCTTGCACCTTTTTATATAGTGTTTGCTCACAATCATGAGACTCAATTTTAAATTTTTTCTGGAAAATTATTGGTCCAGCATCAAGCTCTGGTATCACATAATGAATGGTTGTACCGTGATATATTTCGTTATTCTCTATTGCTCTCTTATGAGTATGCAAGCCAGGAAATTTGGGTAAAAGAGAAGGATGAATATTAATAATTTTGTTTTTAAAAGCATCTATAAATTTAGGTGTTAGTATACGCATAAAACCAGCTAGAATTATTAAATCACAATCATATTGTTTTATAATATGAAGTAACTCTTGATCATAAAGTTCTCTACATGGAAAACATGCATTTTCTAATACTTTTGTTTTTACTCCTAGATTATTAGCTTTTTTGAGAGCTAAGGCATTATTTTTATTTGAGATAACCAAAGAAACCTCAGTATCATGGATACTTTTATTTTGGCAACTTTTGATAATAGACTCCATGTTGGAGCCATTACCAGAAACTAATATAATAATCTTTTTCATTTGTTATTTAATAATTACCTGCTCATCATTTTCTAATCTGTGAGCAATAGAACCAATTTCCCATGCAGTTTCACCTAGTGAATTTAGTATCTCGATGGCTTTATCTTTTTGGTTTTTATCTACGACGACGATCATACCAACACCACAGTTAAAAGTCCTATACATTTCATTTTCTGTGACATTACCATTTTCTTGAATCCATTTAAAAATGGTTGGCCAGTTCCAAGAGTTTTTATCTATTATTGCAGAACTATTCTGTGGTAATATTCTTGGAATATTTTCCCAAAAGCCTCCTCCTGTAATATGAGAAATAGCTTTAACATTGAGTTTTGAAATTAATTCTAGAATCGATTTTACATAAATTTTTGTTGGAGCTAAAAGTAAATCAGCAAGAGTTTCCCCAGAAACTTTTGAAGTTAAATCAATTTTGTTTTTATCTATGATATTTCGTATTAACGAATAACCATTAGAATGAGGGCCACTTGAACCTAATGCAATAATTGAATCACCAGATGATACTTGACTACCATCAATAATTTTTGACTTTTCAACAACTCCGACACAAAAACCAGCCAAATCATAATCATCTACATTATACAACCCAGGCATCTCAGCTGTTTCACCACCAATTAACGAACAATTAGATTGATTGCATCCATTTGCAATCCCTTTAATTACATCAGTTGCTTGAGAGACATTTAATTTACCAGTTGCATAATAGTCTAGAAAAAAAAGTGGTTCTGCGCCTTGAACAATTAAATCATTAACACACATAGCTACAAGATCAATACCGATTGAATCATGTTTTTTTGTATCAATAGCAAGTTTTAGTTTTGTTCCGACACCATCAGTACCAGATACTAGAATAGGCTCCTTATATGATGAGGGTATTTCACACAAAGCACCAAAACCTCCAATATTGCCCATTACTTCTTTTCTATGAGTTTTTTTGACTACTTGTTTGATGTTTTCAACAAGTTCATTACCAGCATCAATATCAACTCCAGCATCTTTATAATTCATTGGTTTTACTTTTTGAGTCACGTTCAAAACCTCTAACAATAATTTATGTGTTAATAAAAATGCTATTCTATCATTTATTTTGTAAAAGGAAAACGATTGCATTGTTAAATATCTCATGTAGTATACTGTAATGAATACATACTATTTATTCGAAAACGTGATTAAGAAATGAATATTATTGAAAGCAACCACCCACTTATAAAACATAAAATATCTCAATTAAGAAAAGATAAAATTTCTCAGAAAGATTTTAAATCTTTATTAAGAGAATTGACGGTTTTAATTTCTATTCCAGCAACCACTGATTTGATCTTACAAAAAAAAGAAATAAAAACTTGGAATGGTGTTTCAGTAGAAGAGTTTCTGTCTGCAGATAATCATTTATCAGTCATCGCTATTTTGAGAGCAGGCTTGGGCATGATTGAGGGTTTTCAGGAATTAGTGCCACAGATAAAAGTTGGTTTGATGGGAATCAAAAGAAACAAAGAAACCTTAGAACCAGTCTGTTATTTTGAACAAATTCACGATCAAGTACAAAATGATGACGTCTTTATTTTAGATCCCGTTATTGCTACTGGAGGATCTTTAATTCAGGCTATACATATATTAAAGGATAAGGGATGTAAAAATATTAAGGTTATTACTATAATTGCTGCACCTGAGGGGTTGGAAGCTATTGAAAAAAATCACCCAGAAGTTAAGATTTTTGTTGGAGTTATAGACAAGAGACTCAATGAGTTTGGTTATGTGCTTCCAGGTGTTGGGGATGTAGGAGATAAAATTTATGGTACTAATCAAGATTTAATAACGCTAAAGAATATTTAGCTATTCTTTGACCTATAAAAAAACCAAGTTTAGACTCCTCAGCAGTTAAATTTTTATTAGAATTTATTTCAACATGAGTGACTCCATAGGGGGTTCCTCCGCTACTTGTAGAACTTAATTCTTTCTCTGTATAAGGAATGCCTAAAATAACCATACCATGATGAAGTAATGGAAGCATCATTGATTGGAGAACAGTTTCTTGTCCTCCATGAAGAGAAGCAGAGGATGTAAAAACAACAGCAGGTTTATCAACCAGAGTTCCTGATAACCATTCTTTAGAGGTAGAATCTATAAAATGTTTTAGTGGTGCAGCCATATTACCAAATCGAACTGGACTACCCATAGCCATACCTACACACTCTTTTAAATCTTCATGAGTTACTTTAGGATCTTGAGGGATTGTTTCATTGTTTGCATCAATTTCAGGTACAGTTCTTAATATAGCTTCGCATGATTCAATTGACTCAATCCCTCTTGCAATTTGTCTTGCTATATTTTGCGTATTGCCGTGTTTACTATAATACAATACAAGTATTTTATTCATCAGTATTATCCTGTACTTTAAGATTGTGATTAATTTATGGATTCGAATAGCAATATTATATAAAAAATCAAGTAATGAAAAACTATTGATGATATAAATAAGATTAAAGTCGAACAAAAAATTTTAAAATGATTAAAAACATTGTTGAATGGAACAAAAAATATATTTTAGAACCTAATAATTTTTGGTTTATTTTCACATTTCTAGTAATTAGTCTAGGTGTCTTTTATCTGGGTGGATATTTATTACCTTTTTTTGTAGCTGTGATCTTATCTTTTTTATTAGATGTCCCAGTCAACCTCTTAGAATCATTAAAAGTGAAGAGAAGCTATGCCGTAACAATTGTTTTATCTCTATCATTTTCGTTAGTTGTTTTATTCATTTTATATTTATTTCCATTGATGTGGAATCAAGTTATGAAGCTTATTGGTGATTTTCCATCTATTTTGACTAGAATGCAAAAATATTTATTCGATATTCCAAATCAATACCCTAACATTGTAAGTTTCAATCATATAGAAGCTATTATTCAATATTTTGAAAATAAATTATTATCATTAAGCGAAAGTTTAATTAAGGTTTCATTAAACTCATTGCTAAGTGTCGTTACCATATTGATATATTCTATTTTAGTGCCTCTTTTGATGTTTTATTTATTGAAAGATAAAGTGTATGTATTATCTGTTGTAAACAGAGCTCTCCCTAAAAAAAGGAGCGTTTTAATTCGAGTTAAACATGAAACATTGAAACAAATTAAAAATTACTTGATTGGAAAGCTGATTGAAATTTTAATTGTTGGTTTCGTTTCTTATATGTTGTTTGCTATCATGGGATTAAATTACTCGATTGTACTAGCTTTAGGTGTTGGCTTTTCAGTTTTGATTCCTTATGTTGGCGCTGTTGCCATTACTATACCTATAATAATGATAGCATTAGCCCAGTTTGGCTTAAGTCATGATTTTTGGTGGTTGATTTCTATATACTTAATCATACAAATCCTTGATGGGAATGTTCTCGTCCCTCTTTTATTTTCAGAGGCAGTAAGTCTTCACCCAATCATTATTATTTTATCGATTTTAGTTTTTGGAGGGATCTGGGGAGTCTTAGGGGTATTTTTTGCCATCCCCTTGGCAACTTTTATTAAGGCAGTTATTAATGGGCTTCTTCCTGAATCATAACTCGAGGTTAGCGTATCTATAAACTTTCTCAAAAAGAAAAGTTTATAGACGATCCCACTTGAAGTGTATGTATCTATTTTTTATTTAAATAATTAAGAACAACTTCATGGTGATCTTTGGTTTTAAATTGATCAAATATATGAGTTATTTTACCTGATGTATCAATAAAGAAAGTAGTTCTAACTACCCCCATACTTTCTTTTCCCATAAATTTTTTTAGCTGCCAAACATTATATAGTTCGCAAACAGAATGGTCTATGTCTGATAAGAGAGTAAAGTTTAATTGTTGTTTTTCCGAAAAATTTTTAAGCCTTTTCGGCGTGTCAGGGCTTATTCCTAAAACAATAACATTATTTTTTTCAAGCTCTTTGTTGATATCTCTTAATCCTTGAGCTTGAACAGTGCAGCCCGGCGTCGAAGCTCTAGGATAAAAGTATAGAAGTACATTTTTACCTTTGTAGCTTGAAAGAGTATGTGATTGGTTATCTTGATCATATAGAGTAAAGTCAGGTGCCAATTGATCTATCATCATATTATTATTTCCTATTAATTATTGGTTTTGTATTTATTAATGTTAAAATTATCGTTTAACTTAACTAAGTTAATAATTAAAATGATTTAAGTGTTAAATTAAGTTTCTTCATCGTTTATAACATAAGTATTTAAAGAAGCGGATAATTTTGAACATATAATCTCTAATTCTTTTTTTAAATTATTTAAAGTTATCATATTATTGGAACGTACTATTATTTCTATACAAAGAAAGTTAGTCGAGTTAACATCTTTTAATTTTGTATTTAAGGACTGTATATTTATTTTATGGTTTTTAAATAATGAAATTATATTCTTTATAATTCCAATCGAATCTGGGACTTGGATGAGGTATTTATATTTTTGATTAGCAATATCTAAATGATTTTTTGTGATTTTTGTTACACTCAGCAAATTAAGAGACTGAGCTTTTAAAGGTAAATTGTTTTCAAGCTTCAAAATATTTATTGAATTAGAATAAACAAAAAAAGTGGCAGTGAACTGCTCACCAAAAATATTGATATTGCTATCAATTATGTTACATCCTGAATTTGTTATAAATTCAATTATTTGGTTTGCAATTCCAATTTGATCTTTTCCAATTAAATTTATTATTAGATAATTATTCATCATTTCAAAAAAACAAAAAGTATCATAAACTATATAACATAATATTGACAATTTTTATAGATTGTAATTTAAAATTATTTAATGTCATATTGAAACACTTGTAATTAATGCGACACAAAAGTAACATTAATACATCTAAACTATAGGAGTAAAAAATGTTTTCAGGAAGTATGGTTGCCTTAGTTACACCTTTTGATGAAAAAGGTTCAATTGATTGGCAAAGTATTACTAAATTAATTGACTATCATGTGGAATCTAAAACAGACTATATAGTTGCTTTAGGGACTACAGGAGAACCTTGCACCTTAACAACTAAAGAGCATATAGATACTGTCTTAAAAATTTGTGATTTAGCTAAAGATAAAATTCCAGTTATTGCTGGAACCGGCTCTAATTCCACAGCCGAAGCGATTGAATATACGAAAGCTTTTTCTGATTCAGGAGTTGTTGGGTGCCTCACTGTTACGCCATATTATAATAAACCTCCCCAGAGAGGTCTTTTTGAACACTTTAAAGCAATTGCAGACAACACCGATTTACCTCAGATATTGTATAATGTTCCGTCAAGAACTGGAGTAGATCTTTTGCCAAAAACGGTACATGAATTAAGCAAAATTGATAATATTGTTGGTATAAAATGTGCGACAGGCGATCTCAGTCGGTTGAAAGAGTTAAAAGATTGTTTAGATGAAAACTTCTCATTAATTAGTGGAGATGATGCAACTGGTTTAGAATTTATTAAAGGAGGAGGGCATGGAGTGATTTCTGTTACAGCCAATGTAGCGGCAAAACAAATGTCAGAGCTTGTTCATTTAGCATTAAAAAATCGTGTTGAAGAGGCAAATAGAATTAATGATGATTTAATCGATCTTCATAAAAACTTATTTATAGAGTCAAATCCAATTCCTGTAAAATGGTGTCTAAAATATCTTAATCTTATATCTTCTAATAGCTTGAGATACCCATTACTCCCTTTAGAAAAAAAATATGAAAGTGTCGTATTAAATTCTCTAAAATTAGCTAATATTGAACCTTTATAATGGTAATTAAATGGAAAATTATAAAAAATTAAGTCTTATATCTTTTGTTATTATATTGACTGGGTGTTCGTCTGGTAAAGATTTGAGGGAAGCTCATTATGGGTTTGGTTACAAAAATTCAACTGAACTAAAACAGATGAAATTTTTGCCAGGTACTCAACAATTTGTTGACAACACATTTGATGTGCCCAATAGTAAGTATCAAGGGCAAATCGGTAATAATGTCGACTTAAGAGCTCCGACGTCTATAATATTTGATCCAACTAAAATGAACGTCTCCAAGGAAGGAAATTTAGTGAATATTCAGTTTGAATCGATCAAACAAGCTGAGTATTTTATGCAAAGATCTCGTATTTACTTTAAGTCAAAAGATATACAACTAATCCAAAATAATAAGCTTTTTATTCAAACAAATAAATTTCCTATAAACTCATCAGATGTAGATGATTTGAACATCATTACAGCGTATAGCCTAACAAGTGAGGGAAATAGGGTAAAAATAAAAAATACATTTTATAATCAAAGAACCAATCAAAATATATCTTATAAGTTAGAAAAAGATAGAGTTTTTAATAACTTAATTAATGAGTTGCTTTATTATTATCAATCTAATCAAAACCAAACAAAAGATATTAAAATGCAATCTCAAAAAAGTTCAGTTAATCTTAAATTAGTAGATGCCAATACTGATCAATTGCAAGAAGTTATTATTGCTAATATGAGCTACGATGATTTCATTTCTTCATTACCATATGCCTTAAACCAATTGGGCTTTCAGGTTAATGTGATTAACCAATCTGAAGGTAAGATATCAACTCAATACGAGAAAGATGAAAATAAACCACTTTCAAAAATTGATTTAGATGAGGGTAATTATATCATCCAGTTAGGTCAATCAGGTAATCAGACCTCATTATATTTAACTAATGAGAAAAATAGACCAGTAAATGCAAGGGAATTTAAATCTTTCTATGATGCTCTAAAAAAAGCTTATTTTTAAAAATAAGCTTTTTTGTTTAATGTTTTTAACGTAGATGATAATTTTTAGGTTATTAAGAGACCTCTTCTCCTTTAGCTTGAAGATCTGCATGATAAGAAGAGCGAACAAAAGGACCTGATGCAACATGAGTGAATCCCAACTCAAGAGCAAACTCTTTTAGTTCTTTAAACTCTGTTGGTGTCACATATCTTTTTACAGGCAAATGATGCTTGCTTGGGGCTAAATATTGACATAACGTTAGCATTGTTACATCATGCGCCCTTAAATCCCGAATAACTTCTTTTATCTCATCATTAGTTTCACCTAAACCCATCATTAATCCTGATTTAGTAGGGATAGTAGGGTGTTCTTCTTTGAATTTTTTTAAAAGCTTCAAAGACCATGAATAATTAGCACTTGGTCTAGCCATTTTATAAAGTCTAGGCGCTGTTTCAAGATTATGATTAAATACATCGGGTGGATTAAGTCTCAAATTATCAAGTGCTACTTCCATTCTGCCTTTAAAATCAGGAACAAGAGTTTCAATTTGAATATTTGGATTTTCAGTTCTTATTTGACTTATACACTTTGAAAAGTGTTCTGAACCGCCATCTCTTAAGTCATCACGGTCTACTGAAGTAATTACAACATATTTCAGCTTCATATCCTTGATTGCTTTTGCTAAGTGTTTAGGTTCATCATTATCTGGAGCAAGTGGTTTTCCGTGAGCCACGTCACAGAATGGACATCTACGAGTACAAATTGCACCCAGAATCATAAATGTCGCGGTTCCATGGTTGAAACATTCTGCTAGATTAGGACAAGAGGCTTCTTCGCATACAGAGTTTAAGTTATTATCACGTAATGCTTGTTTTATTTGTTTAATTCTAGAGCTATCGGGTGGAAGTTTAATTTTCATCCACTCAGGCTTTCTCAAGATATCTTCATTTCCTGAGTTAAATTCAGTTATATTTTTAGTTGGGATAAGGGCCATTTTATCAGCATCTCTATACTTAATCCCAGGCTCGATATTTATTGGTTTACTCATTGTTTGAATCCAACTCCAGTTTAATTGGTAATAACTTTATGGTTATTAATTTCTAAAATTAAATTATTTATTAAATTGTTAATGATTTCTTCTTTTGTTTTTTCGTTAACAGGTATGTGTTTACTTATATTAGTCATCTTCATCCCGCTAAAACCACATGGATTTATGTTATCAAATGGTGATAAGTCCATATCATAATTGAGAGCTAAACCGTGAAAAGAACATCCTTTTTTTATTTTTAAGCCCAGCGAGCAAATTTTTTGATTATCTACATAAACACCAGGGGCATCTTTCTTTGAATAGGCACTTATACTCATATTAGCTAATAATTTTATAACTGAATTTTCAATTTTATCAACTAATTGTCTTATACCTATGCCTCTTCTTTTAATATCAATTAAAATATAAACTATCAGCTGTCCTGGACCATGATAAGTAATCTGTCCACCTCTATCGGTTTTGATAATAGGAATATGGTTTCGCTTTAAAATATGCTTTTCTTTTCCTGCTTGCCCTTGTGTGTAAACAGGAGCATGTTCTAAAACCCACAACTCATCATCAGAACTTTTTTGCCTTGAAGCAGTGTAATCAAACATTTCTTGATAAGTTTCAGAGTATCCAACTGTACCCATTTTTCTTATATTTATATTATTTTTCAAGTTTATTTCCGACCTACAAAACCATTTTTACGATTTCAATTTCACTAAGTTCTTTATAAAGTGTTTCCACTTGGCTTATGTTTTGAACGTAACAAGTAATTGAAACAGAGTGAAAATTACCATTTTTACTCTTTTTTATTTTAGGAACATAATCCCCGGGCAGGTTCTTTTGGACGACGGTTAAAACCTCATCGGCGAGTTCAGGCTTTGCTTCGCCAACAACTTTAAATGTAAAGTTACAGGGGAACTCAAGTAATTCGTTCAGTTTTTCAAGCGACTTCATAATATTCTATTGTTAATTAAATTACTTAATTATACCTCATAAGAGGTATTAATTAAAAGTTATTCTAACTAAAAAGATTATGGATAGCGAGGCTTATGTAATCAAATATTTTACTAAAAAAACCAGCTTCTTGAGATGATGTTAATGCAACTAAAGGATAACTTTTGAGCTTTTCTCCCTTCAACTCATAGAAAATTTCGCCAACAACTTGGTTTTTATTTATAGGAGCCTCTAATTTTTTATCAATTATTATTTTAGCCTTTAAGTTTTTAACTTGGGAACTCGGGATTGTTACGTATGTATTTGTTAATGATCCGATTTTTATTTCATCAGATGTTCCAAACCATACTTTTTTAGTTGTTATAATTTCTCCTGCTTTTTTAGGGGAAACTGTTTTAAAAAACCTAAATCCATATTGCAGAAGGGATCTGTTTGCTGCCGCACGTTCTTTTTTACTTTTAGTACCCATAACGACTGAAATTAACCGCATACCTTTTCCTTCGGGTGAGGATGTTGCAGATGTTATAAGACTATAACCAGCTTCATCAGTGTGACCAGTCTTTAAACCATCTACATTTAATGATTTGTCCCAGAGTAAGCTATTCCTGTTATGTTGAGTAATACCATTCCAAGTAAACTTTTTTTCACTGTATATTTTATATTCCTCAGGTAAATGTTTAATAAGTGCTTTTGATAATATGGCCATATCATATGGAGTTGTATATAGATTGGGAGCATCAAGTCCATCAACATTTGAGAAATGACTATTTTTCATTCCTAGTTTTTGAGCCTGTTTATTCATCATATCTACAAAGGTTGATTGGCTTCCAGCAATGTGCTCTGCTAATGCTACGCATGCATCATTACCAGATTGAATAATTATACCTTGATTAAGCTCAGATACTGTTACTTTTTGATTTGGTGCTAGAAACATTTTAGATGAGCCAGGGAAGTTTTTTGCCCATGCATTTTCAGTGATTTGTACAATATCATCATTTTTAATATTTCCATTTTTCAGCTCAGTACCAATAACGTAACTTGTCAAAATTTTGGTTAAACTAGCTGGATGAAGCTTTTTATGAGCATTATTTGAGGCAAGAATTTCTCCCGTGTTGTAATCCATCAGAATATAACCAAAGGCATTAATCTTGGGAGGTTTAGGAACCATACCCACAAAATTTGGAGAGGATGCATCTAAGGTAACCTTTTTCGAACTTAACGTCTCAGAGGCATGAGAAAAAAAAGAAATAAAAGATAATGACAATATAAAAATAGAAATCTGGGGTAACTTTAATCCTTTCATTGTTACTCACTGCGTTATTATGTATTTATCTATAATATATATTAGTTCAATGAACTTAAGCAAAGAAAATAATTTAAATTTCTAAACTTTATCAAGATTTTGAGAGCATTGTTTTATGTGAATGTATCGACATTACAATACCAAAACTTCCCATAATGGTTAACATAGAACTTCCACCATAGCTTACTAGAGGAAGGGGGACTCCAACTACTGGTAATATTCCACTTACCATACCAATATTTACAAAGATATATACAAAGAAGCTAAGCATTATTGAACCAGAAAGTATACGCCCAAATGAGTTTTGTGATTTTATGGCTAATACTAAGCCTCTAATAATAATGAGTAAATATAAAAAAAGTAATAAGAGTACTCCGGTGAAACCCCATTCTTCAGCTATTACTGCAAAAATAAAATCAGTATTTCGTTCTGGTATAAACTGCAACTGTGATTGGGTGCCATGTAACCAGCCTTTTCCAAAAATTCCACCAGAGCCTATTGCTATTTTTGACTGTATAATATGATATCCGGCACCTAAAGGGTCTAACTCGGGATTAAATAAAGTAATGACCCTCGTTCTTTGATAATCATGCATTAAAAAAAACCATAAAATAGGAATAAATGCGGCTAAAAGAACAAAAGCCAAGAGAATATATTTCCATTTTATACCAGATAAAAAAACAACAAAAATTCCAGAAGCTGCAATTAAAATTGCCGTTCCTAAATCCGGTTGTTTTGCAATTAATATTGTTGGTATAAATATTAAACAAAGTGATATTAAAATATTTTTAGCTTCAGGAGGGAGAGATTTGTTTCCCAAATATTTAGCAACCATAAGTGGAACCGCTATTTTTAATAACTCTGAAGGTTGAAATCGAATTATTCCCAAATTCAACCATCTTTGAGCTCCTTTAGAAATTTCGCCAAAGAATAGTACGCATAGTAACAAAAAAACACCGATAATAAAAAGATAAGGGGCAACAGCCTGATATGTTCTTGGTGGTATTTGTGCAGCAACAATCATTAGTATAATTGATAAGCCCATACGGAATGCTTGTCTATCCATCATAGCTAAGTCTTTTCCACTGGCACTATACATTATAATCAAACTAAAAGACATTAGAGATATAATTGATATTAAAAGAATAAAGTCAATATGAATATATTCTGAAATAGTTTTTTTAGAACTATTAAATTTTTTATTTTTTATCATTGTTGGTTTCATTGTCTTTTTTAATATTAAATAGTCCAAAATTTTTTTTGTAATAGGTCCGGCTGCCGCGGCTCCAAACCCCCCGTTCTCAATAATTGTAGAAATAACGTACTTAGGAGAATTATATGGTGCAAAAGCTATAAATAAAGAATTATCATGTAAATGCTTGGCCAATTTTTTTGCATCGTATTTTTGATTTTTCTTTAAGCTAAAAACTTGTGCAGTTCCAGTTTTAGAACCAACTAAATAAGGGTTTTTTTTGCCGAAAATTGATTTTCCAGTACCATATTGACTAACCAGTAACATGCTTTTTTTAACAGCATTCCAATAAATATCAGGGATATTTGCCACTACTTTAGTATGTTGTGGTGAAATTTTATCAATCTTATTATCATTCAAAATATATTTTAATAGATGAGGAGTATATTTAATACCATCATTGATCAATATTGAAGTAGCCAAAGCGAGTTGAAGTGGGGTAGATGTCCAATAACCCTGACCAATGGCAACACTAATCGTATCTCCATCATACCAGGGTTGTTTTTTGTTCTCTCTTTTCCATAAGCGTGTCGGCATAATCCCATCACTTTCCTCACCTATATCAATTCCTGTTGGTTGACCAAATCCAAATTTGGTCATCCATTTAGAGAATTTAGTTATTCCTAATTTATAGACAAGCTGATAGAAAAAAGTATCCGAAGACTTTTCAATAGCAGTTTCAATATTTATAAGTCCCATTCCATGATCAGTTTGATTGAAATATCTTCCTTTGGTACCAGGAATTCTCCAACGCTTAGGACCTGGTATTTTAGAATTAAGTGTAATTGTATTAGTACCAAGCAAAGCTATTGATGAGAAAGGTTTACTCGTTGAACCAGGTGAATATGCGCCTAGTGTTGCTCGATTATATAAAGGGTTGGCAGGATCATTTAATAGAGAGTTATAATTTTTATGCGAGATACCATCAACAAATAAGTTAGGATCATAACTTGGACTTGATACCATAGCAAGGACTTCGTTATTTCTAGGGTCGAGTACAACAACAGCTCCTCTTGTTGTAATGTGTTTGTCACCATCTTGTGATGATATTTGTGAGTTATGTTCAGATAGCACCTTTTCAATGTATAGTTCTAGCTTAATATCAATAGAAAGATAAATATCTTTTCCGGGAGTTGCAGGTAATATTGATATTGTCCTAATAACTTTCCCATGACTATTGACTTCTACCTCCTTAAAACCAGATTTACCATGCAGAAGAGGTTCATAATATTTTTCAATACCAATTCGTCCAATGTATTTGGTAGAAAGATAGTCATTATATTTTCCTTCTTTTTTTAGACGCTGTATATCACGATCATTAACACGACCAACATACCCAAGCGTGTGAGTAAGTGCTTCTTTAAAAGGATATTCTCTTTTTAAAGATGAAATGACATGAACACCAGGGTATTGATATTGATTCACTGCAATGATTGCTACTTGTTTGGGTGTTAACTGAGACTTCAACAAGACAGCTTTAAAAGGTGCATTATATTTTAATTTTTTTCTAAAAGATTTAATTTCATAATCAGAAATATCAATTAAATTTTTTAATGATGATAAAGTTTGATCTAAATCTTTAACTTGGTTAGGTATAATTTCCAAATCATACACTGGTTCATTTTTTGCGAGTAAAACACCGTTTCTATCATATATTTGTCCTCTTACAGGAGGTATAGGAACAACCTGAATTCTATTTTCATTTGAGCGAGTTTTGTATAACTTGTACTCTTTTACTTGAAGGATGTATAAATTAATTAAAAGAATGCCCGATAATAAAATAACTCCTAAGAAGCCGTAAATAGATCTTCTCAAAAATAATGCTTTTTCAGATTTATGATCTCTGATTTTTGTTCTTAGGTTTGTCATTCTAATTTCTATGATATGGATGATTAATTGAAATTGTCATTGCTCTGTATAAACTCTCAACTAATATAATTCTGACAATCGGGTGTGGAAGAGTCAGTTTTGAAAGAGACCATTTTAAATTTGCTTCTTCTAATATTTCTTTTGATAAACCATCTGGTCCACCAATTAAAAAAGTAATATTCTTACCACTTTGTTTCCAGTCATCAAATTTTATTGCCAGTTGCTCAGTATCCATATTTGAACCATAAACATCTAGAGCTATAATTATTGAGTTTTTTTGTATAGAGGATAGTATCAACTTTCCTTCATTTTGGATAATAGATTTCAAATTTGAATTTTTATTTCTTTTGGTTAGAGGCAACTCTGTAAAAGTTATTGGACAATCCTTTGTAAAACGCTTTGTATATTCAAATATACCCTCATTTACCCATTTTGGCATTTTGGTACCAATAGCAACAACTTGTATTTTCAAGTTAACTCCATATTTTTTCTAATCCATACAATTGTCGAGCATCATCTTGCATTATATGTAATATACAATCACCATAGTCAATTATACACCAATCACAAAGAGGGCTTCTACTTTCAATGATAGGATAAATATTTATTAATTTCATATCTTTTATAACTTTATCGAAGATTGATTGTACATGTTTTGAGGATGTCCCTGTACAAATTATCATTAAATCAGTTAATGTTGATGTGTTTGTAACATCAACCTGTGTAATGTCCAATGCTTTCGCATTCTCTAAAGATTCTATTAGAGGCAGGTCTATTGGGTTTAATGAGTGATTCAAAAAATGCTCCTTTGTGTTTTATTTGCCATAAAATAAGATTGATAAAAACTTTTCAAACTCATTAAATATATTTTGATCGAAATCTATCTTTATTTTTTTTCTGCTTGTAACAGAATTTTAAGACTTTGTTGCAGTTGTTCTACGCTAAATTGTTTAGAAGCAAATACCAATTGATTTTGCTTAAAACTCCAAATATTATTTCTTTTAAAAAAAAGGTCTTTCTTTGAACGATTGTTTGATATTTCAATTAGCTCATACAAATAAAATATATCCTTTAGTAATACATTTAAGATAAATAGAGTATCGAAGTTTGCTAAACGTAATTTACGAAGAATATTAAATGCTAAAAGATCTTTTTTTAACCATGCATTTGATAAGTTGAATACTGAACACTCGTCATTTACTTCAAAATGATGTTCAATATCATATTTAGTAAACATGGAATAACTTTTTTTTAGTATTTTAAGTTTCTCTATAGATTGATGGATTTCATGGAAGCTGTTTGGATAAAATTCTAATAATTTGGATATTGCTTCCTCTTCTATAGAGATGTCATGTAACAAACATTCTTTTGTAATCCAATTTCTTATTTCAAATTCACTGAAGTTATTACAGGAAATTAATTCATATTTTGCTTTAATTTGTCTAATAACTTCATTCCTTTCAATTTGTTTTGTTAGCTTTTGATTTAAGATAATTATAAAGCAATCATTTGAAGAAATACCTTCTATCAAAGATAAAAAATATTTACTCAATTTTTGGAGCAGATTAAAATTGTGAATGGTAGCTACTAAAATACGTGCTTTTTTGAACAATGATATTTCATTTGCTAAACTTTCAAAGTTGAAATAATCATTCTCGCAATTAATATTAACTCGATTTAATTCTTTATTTGAATTCAATAAGTTTTGAGAAATGATTTTATCCTTGTAGTAAGAAACAATAAAAGAATCATCTCCAATCAACAATGAAATATTTGTTTTTTTGGTAGTTACATTTTTCATTATGAAATAAATTGAATACGGTTAATCTGTGAAATCATTTTGGATACAGCCTCCTCCATGAGCTCCTGTTTTAACTGTGTGTTTAACGCTGTACCTGCATTTGGATTACTTGCAGTTGGCGTTAAACTATACTCCGTTACAATAGATGAATAATTTTGTGGTAACTGATTTGGGAAAATTACTTGATAATTTATCGTAAATTTATAGAGAGATTGGACAGTTTGATAAGCTTGGTTTTTACCTGAGGAACCTACAACAAAGCTTGATGAAATAATTTTTATTTGTGGTATCTCATCATTTGCATCGACTATTTTAGTGCCGTTTAATAGAAGAGCTTGCTTTACTTCACGACTGACATCATCATATGGGTTCAAAGTTGTTAAGCTTATCTGTTGTAAAGAAGCATTCGTATTAATGCCTTTACTTCCTCTCAGATGATACCCACAACCACTTAGGACTGAAGCTATCACAATAGATAATATAAATTTAACAACTTTACTTTCCATAAATTATTCCTTCCCTTAGATTGCAACAATATTGAGAATTTTATCTTTAATATAAATTTTCTTTTTAATTTGTTTGTTTAATATAAACTTACTAACGTTATCGTCAGATAAGGCAACTTTCTCTATTTCATCCTGAGAAGCTACACTGTTAAAAGTTAATTTAGCTCTTACCTTTCCATTAACCTGAACCACAATAAGTTTTTCCTGGTCCTTCATAGCTTCCTGGTCAGCTATTGGCCAACTAACATGGTCAATACCATCCGTCTGTCCAAGGTGTCCCCATAGAGTGAAACAAATATGAGGGGTGATTGGATATAGCATTATTATTACAGATGCTAAAGATTCCTGTACAATTGCTTTATCGTTAGAATCTCTTACCTCAAATTTATACAGATGGTTCATAAACTCCATGATAGAAGCAATTGCTGTATTAAAAGTTTGCCTTCTTTCGATATCATCTGAAACTTTCATAATTGTTTTATGGAGCAATCTTCTTAATTTAGTTTGATTTTGTGTTAATACCGAATGATTTAACTTTTCATTTTTGTAATTCGATATATGTTCAAAACTGAATTTCCATAATTTTTTCAAAAATCTATTTGCACCTTCAACACCTGATTCCTTCCACTCTAGGGTCATTTCAGCAGGAGCTGCAAACATTGTAAACAATCTTGCAGTATCAGCACCATATTTTTCAACCATATCTTCAGGATCAACCCCATTATTTTTAGATTTTGACATCTTTGTCATACCAGTCTGGATTAGTTGATTATTTGTATCTTTGCAGAAGTAATTGTAAGTTTCCCCATTGGACTCTTTTTTAACATTATTAGGGCTCACCCATTGTTTAGAGCCATTTTCATCAACATAATAATATGCTTCTGACAAAACCATGCCTTGACAAAGTAATTTTTTATAAGGTTCATCACATTTTACATACCCTTCATCTCTCAATAATTTATGAAAAAAGCGAGAATAAAGAAGATGCATTACAGCGTGTTCTATACCACCAACATATTGATCGACAGGAAGCCAATAAGTACTTTTGTCTGGATCAACAATATCACTAGCATTGGGAGAGCAGAATCTGGCGTAATACCACGATGACTCCATAAAAGTATCAAAAGTATCAGTTTCTCGAATTAAATTTTTTCCATTTATTTTAACATTTTTCCAAACTTCATCCATCTGAAGAGGATTAGTAATCCCGTCCATTTCAACATCAGTTGGAAGCGTTACTGGTAAATCTGAATCAGGGATTGCAATTGTTTTACCATTTTTATCTGTTGCCATGGGTATAGGAGTTCCCCAATATCTCTGTCTAGAAACACCCCAATCACGTAACCTATAATTAACTTTCTTTTTACCTAAGTCATTTTTCTCACAATAATCAATAATTGTAATTGCTGCTTCTTTAGTAGTTTGATCATTAAAAATATCTGAGTTAATTAATACACCAGGTTCTGTATATGGAAGCTTATAATCTAATTCTTTTATAGGTTTTATAACTTGCTTAATATCAATACCATATTTAGTTGCAAAGTCAAAATCACGAGAGTCATGAGCTGGCACGGACATAACAGCACCTGTACCATATTCCATCAAAACAAAATTAGCTATATAAATAGGTAACTGCTTGCCTGAAATAGGATGAATGGCATTGTATTGAGTTTGAAAGCCTTTTTTTTCTGCAGTAGACATGTCTGCTTCAGATAACTTGGTTTTTTTACATTCCTCAATGAACTCTGACAGCTTTTTATTTTCTCTAGCTGCCTCTAGCGCTAATGGATGAGTGGGTGCAATTGCCAAATATGTCACACCCATTATTGTTTCTGGGCGTGTAGTGTATACCTGTAACTTATCTTCTTTTTCAGAGATATTAAAATTCAAGGCTAAGCCTTCTGAACGTCCGATCCAGTTTTTTTGCATTCTTTTTACAGTATCAGGCCAACCAGGTAGATTGTCTAAATCATTTAAAAGCTCGTCAGCATAATCGGTTATTTTAATGAACCACTGGGGAATATCTTTTTGAACGACAGGTGTATCACATCTCCAACAAAGACCACTTTCGACCTGTTCATTGGCTAAAACAGTTTTGTCATTTGGACACCAATTGACAGAAGATGTTTTTTTATAAACGAGTCCTTTTTTGTATAAAATATTGAAAAATTTTTGTTCCCATTTATAGTATTCTGGATCACAAGTTGCGAACTCTCTATCCCAGTCAAAGCTGAACCCTAGAAGCTTGAGCTGATCTTTCATATGAGCAATATTTTTCTTTGTCCATGTATGTGGAGCAGTTTTATGCTTAATTGCTGCATTTTCAGCAGGAAGACCAAAAGCATCCCAACCGAAAGGATGCATTACATTCTTTCCTTTCAACCGTTGAAATCTAGCTATTACATCACTGATTGTATAATTTCTCACATGTCCCATATGAAGATTACCGCTAGGGTAGGGGAACATTGCCAGACAGTAAAATTTTTCTTTATTACTATTTTCAGACGAAGAAAATGTTTTGTGTTCTTTCCAATATTGTTGTACGTCAGACTCAATTTTTTGTGGTTCGTATTGTTCGTTCATTTATATTTATCCAAAAATAGTACTAAAAAAAATCATTAATATGATTGAAACAAAAATTGATAAATAAATTATCAAAAGGTTATTTTAGAGCAATTGAATCATTGACTCAAGATTTAATATTTAATAAAAATACTAAAAATAAGAATATGTGCCATAATTTATATGGTAGACCTTAATCAAGCTTTAATATGAAAACCTTATATTTTTTTACTCATTTTTTCTTAAAAAAAATAGATACTTTTTCTTTAATGAGTGCTAAGGGGCTTAATGATTTAGAATTGCAATTAGATGATTATATATTTGCATGTGAAAACTTACCAGTTGATGAAGTGTATCGTTTATATATATATTTTATTGGCGCTAATAGAAATGCTCATACTCTAACATTTAAAGACAGCGCCTATTACATTTACTTTATATCTGCCCTAAGAGAAACAGTTAAATCATATTATACATCTGATGAAATTAATGATAGAAGATTATTTACAATTAAAAAACCTTGAGAAAATCAACCCCCAAAATATATTTAGTAAAATGAATACAGATGTAAGTAGATATCCAAATTTCCCATATGGGGTCATCCCTTCATACGGCATGACTTCAGCTTGCAAAATATCAGTTTTAAACATTGGTAACCTTTTCTCAATTTTCCCATGTATATTAACTACAGCTGTGATACCACTATTTGTTCCTCTCAGTAGTGGCTTGCCTAATTCAAGAGCTCTCATTTGAGCAATTTGCATGTGCTGACTGGGGCCAATAGATTTTCCAAACCAGGTGTCATCAGATAGTGTTAGCAAAACATCTGTATCAGAATTCACATTGTTTCTAATTTGCTCTGGGAATAAGATTTCGTAACATAAATCAGCTGATATTATTATGCCGTTAGCATTAAAATTATTTTGTTTATACTTACCTGGTGTAAAGTCTGACATTGGTAAGTTAAAGAAAGGACCTAACTTTCGCAAAAGATTAGAGAACGGGACATATTCACCAAAGGGTAATAGATGATGCTTCATATATCTTTGGTATTCATTATTATTTGTTTGATTTTTGGAACCCAGAGCTATTATAGAGTTATAAAATTTGCCATTGTGAGAATAGATAGAGCCAGTTAGTATAACCACATTATTTTTGTTTCCAATACTGTTAATTTCTTTAATCGTTGAACTAATCTGATTTTCAGGAATACTTAATGCTGCTTCCGGCCAGATAATGATAGCGGGTACATGATTAGATTTTTGTTTCTTCATCTTAATGATTGAATCAATAGTAAGATTAATGTACTTCTCAATACTTTGGCTAATATAATCAGGGTCCCATTTTGTACTTTGTTTTATATCCCCTTGAATCAAATAAACTTGAAATTTTTTATTTTCTTTAGGAGTTGTCCAAACTTTATTATAAAAAACTATAGTTATACATACAATTGGTATAATAGTTACCCAAACTTTTAGATTTCGGGTTTTACTAAACAGTAATAAAAAGCCAGAAATAAAAATAACTAAGTAACTTAGACCTGTTACACCTATTATTGGGGCTAAACTAGAAATTGGCGAGTTGATTTGACTATAACCTAATGATAACCAGGGAAATCCAGTAAACAAATGTCCTCTTAACTGTTCTTGTAAAATCCAGAGTAAGGGGGCAATAACAAGATAATTTAGGTAATTTCTTTTTTTCAGTTTATTATAAAAATATCCAAATAATGCTGGATAAACAGATAGATAAAAGATTAAAGCAGAAATTAAAAAGATATTTATATACCATGACATACCGCCATAAAGATGCATACTGACCCATATCCAGCTTACACCGGTATAAAATTGACCCAGTCCCCAAAAAAAACCGATGCTGAAAGCATTTTTATTGGTTTTACTTTTATCTAAAATGGCAAGTAATATAAAAATGGAAATAAAAGAACAAAACCATAATGAATAAGGAGCAAAACTCAAAGTTGAAATTGCACCTGATATAAATGAAAATAAAATAAGAACTAATTTATTATATTTGAACATCTTTTTATTTTTCTAATTTTGGTTGGTAAGCTTTATCAGGTATGACTACTTGAGTTTGTATTACTCTTCGGTTATCAGCTGAAGTTATTTTAAAAGAATACTCATCAATTATAATGACTTCACCTTTTTCTGGAAGATGCCCAAATTTCATCATCAGTAATCCACCAATTGTATCTATCTCGTCAAATCTCTGGAGGTTAGTTTTAAAAATATCATCAAACTCATCAAGAGGAAGGAGAGCTTTTACACTATAGGTATGTTTATTTAGGGCTTTAACTTCAAGATCTTCGATATCATCGAACTCATCTTCTATTTCACCAACGATTTCTTCTAATATATCTTCAATCGTTACAACCCCGGAGACACCACCAAATTCATCTACAACTATCGCCATATGGTACCTTTCCTCCCTAAACTCCTTAAGCAGACGGTCAACTTTTTTGCTTTCAGGTACTACGACAGATGGTCTAAGAATTTCAGATATGATAAATTTTGGGCTTCCTTCTTTCAGATATTGTAAAAGATCTTTGGCAAGCAGTATGCCTTCAACATGATCTTTGTCTTCACTGATTACTGGATATCTCGAATGAGATGTTTTGATAATTACGTCAATAATTTCTTCAAATTTCATTGAATTATCTATTGCGGTAATTTGAGACCTGGGAATCATCACGTCTCTGACTCTCATTTCCGATATTTGGATAACACCTTCGAGCATATCACGAGTATCATGATCAATTAAGTGATTTTCTTCAGAGTCTCTAAATACTTCAACCAACTCTTCTCTATTTTGAGGTTCACCTTGGAAGGCATGTAAAATTCTTTCCATGAAATTTTTTTTATTTTGATTTTCCATTGTATCTTCTAATTTTCCGAATAATAGTGTAGATATGGATTTGAGATGCCGAGTTTTCTTAATGCTTCAATTTCAATTTTTTCCATTTTTTCAGCATCATTTTCATTGATATGATCAAAGCCAATTAAATGTAGCATACCATGAATTGTAATATGTGCCCAATGATCTATTAACTTCTTTTTCTGTATTTTTGCTTCATATTCGATTACATCCTGACAAATCACGAGATCTCCTAAAAAATTTATAGGTACTTGATCATCAAAATATAATTCAGAAGAAAAAGATAAAATATTAGTTGGTTTATCTTTATTTCTATAATCAGAATTTAATTGCTTTATTTCATCATTATCAACTATTGTAATGCTAATCTCGGTATCTTTATTTAGATAACTTACAACAGAATTAATCCATAAAGTAAACTGCTCAATAGTTGGTAAGCTCTCATGATTTGTTACGTTTGTTTGGAAGCCTATTTTAACTTGAAACATTTTTTGCACTTATCTCTTTTTTGTTTATTGAATCCCAAGCTTCATAAGCTTCAATAATTTTTGCAACAACAGGATGTCGAACAACATCATCAGAAATAAAAAAATTGAAACTTATTTGAGAAACATCTGACAAGACTTCAATAGCATGTCGTAAACCTGACTTTACTCCTCGGGGTAGGTCGATTTGTGTTATATCTCCAGTAATTACTGCTTTTGAGTTAAATCCAATTCTCGTAAGGAACATTTTCATTTGTTCAATAGTTGTATTTTGGCTCTCATCTAAAATAACAAAAGCGTCATTCAGTGTCCTTCCTCTCATGTAAGCAAGCGGAGCGACTTCAATAACACTTCTTTCAATCAATTTCTCAACTCTCTCAAACCCAAGCATTTCGAATAATGCATCATATAAAGGTCTCAAATAAGGGTCAACTTTTTGACTGAGATCCCCAGGTAAAAAACCCAACTTCTCGCCAGCTTCAACAGCAGGTCTTGTTAATAAAATCCTGCGTATTTCTTGTCTTTCTAATGCATCTACGGCCGCAGCAACTGCTAAGTAAGTTTTTCCTGTTCCAGCTGGTCCAATTCCGTAACATATATCATGTGTAAGAATATTAGATATATATGACGATTGATTTTGTGTTCTTGGTTTAATGATACCTTTTTTTGTTTTTATATGGACATGCTTTCCAGTTAAACCTTCCGAAGAAACAGTTTGATCTAATAATTTGTGATCTTTAATGGCAAGATTAACTGTCTCTGGCGTTATTTCAGGGTATTTGTTTCTTACAGGAGCCGTTTCAACATAAATTGATCTCAAAACTTTTGTAACACTACTGATAGCTCTTTCTTGTCCAACAATATTAAATACATTTCCCCTATAATTGATTTCAGCGCCTAGCCTTTTTTCAATCAATTTTAAGTTCTCATCAAAAGGTCCACATAGTGATATTAATCTTTGATTGTTATTTGGTTCAAGTATTAATTCAAAGTGTTTTATGTTTTTATTCAAATTTAACCTCGTAATTCAATATTGGAAGGGTCGAATTGTTTAACTGATTGATCTTTTTGTGTTATTAATTTGGGATCAATGTTATTTCTTAAAAGCATTTCAGCTTCTGTTCTTATTAATTTCCCTTTCAATGAATTAGGGTTAACTTCATCAATTAATACATCCACAAACTGTCCAATTAAATTAATATCACCTTCAAAATTAACAACTCTATTATTTTCAGTCCGGCCCCTAAGCTCCATAACATTCTTTTTCGATAAACCTTCAACGAGAATTCTTTGTTCAGTATTTAACATTAAACGTGAATATCTCATTGCTTGAGTGTTAATTTGTTGTTGTAATTCTTGAAGACGGTCTTTCTTTTCTTGTTCTGGAGTATCACAAGGATAATCAGCTGCAGGTGTTCCTGGTCTAGGTGAATATATGAAACTAAAGCTCATATCAAAATCCACATCTTTAATAAGCTTCATTGTTTGTTGAAAATCTGTCTCAGACTCACCTGGAAAGCCAACAATAAAGTCGGAACTAACTGTTAAGTTTGGTCTGACTTTTTTTAGTTTTCGGATAATAGACTTATACTCGATTGATGTGTGTGGTCTTTTCATAAGAGATAAAATTCTATCAGAACCACTTTGAACTGGTAAGTGAAGAAAATTTACGAGTTCTGGTGTATCTTTATAAGCTTCTATAATATCATCAGTGAATTCAATAGGGTGGCTTGTTGTATATCTAATTCGATCAATCCCATTAATCGAAGCAACTAATTTTAACAGTTGAGCAAAAGAAACTTCTTGAGCTTTGTAGTCTAACCCTCTGTATGCATTTACATTCTGACCAAGTAAATTTACTTCTCTTACTCCCTGTTCAGCTAATTGAGCTATTTCATAGATAACATCGTCAAGAGGGCGACTAACTTCTTCTCCTCTAGTATATGGCACAACACAATAGGTACAATACTTCGAACATCCTTCCATAATGGAAACAAATGCAGTTGGTCCTTCAGCTTTCGGTTCAGGTAGACTATCAAACTTCTCAATTTCAGGAAAAGAAATATCCATAACTGGAGATTGATTTTTTTTGAGTCTTGAATCATTTGAGGTAATCTATGAAGAGTTTGTGGACCAAAGATCACATCGACAAACGGAGCTCTTTTTCTAATATGATCTCCTTCTTGTGTCGCAACACAGCCACCAACGCCAATAATTAAATTTGGTTTTTTATCCTTCAGATTTTTCCAACGACCTAATTGGTGAAAAACTTTTTCTTGAGCCTTTTCTCTAATTGAACATGTGTTTAAAAGTAATACATCTGCTTCTTCGGGTACCTCTGTTAGTTCATAACCATTAGAAACATTTAATAAATCTGCCATTTTTGATGAATCATATTCATTCATTTGACAGCCCCAAGTTTTAATTAAAAGTTTTTTTTGCATTGCTATTTTCTACGACTTTGTTTAAGTTAATGTATAAATTTAAAAATTATTTTATTATATAATTTATATTAAAAATTAGCTAGACTTTAATTTTTTTCTATTTTAAAAGAGTTTTATGTATGAAAAGTTTTGATATAATTGTTGTAGGAGGTGGATTAATTGGTCTTTCAACAGCTCTGGGTTTATCTAAACAAAATTTCAATATAGCGCTTGTAGACCCATACCTAAATGAGTTTCTTGATAAGGAAAGCCCAGATTTGCGAGTCTCTGCTTTGTTTCAAAGCTCCATAAATATCTTAAAAAAATTAGAAGTTTGGGGTGAGCTTCCCTCGGAAAAATTATGTTATTTTAACTCAATGGAAGTTTACGAGCATGAACATTCAAAAATTGAATTAAGTGCTAAAGAATTTAAGAGAAGCTATGTAGGATGTTTTGTTGAAAACTTCAGAGTTCAAACAGAGCTGCTACTTAAAATTTCAGAGGAACCTGGTATATCAATGTTTAAAAGTAAAGTTTGTAAACTGGATATATTGGGAAACAGACACAACGAAATCTCCTTGCTTGACGGTAAGACTCTCAAGTCTAAATATATTATTGCTGCTGATGGACTCAATTCATCAATAAGAAAATTGTCTGATATAGGTGTAACATCTTGGAAATATAATCAAGAATGTTTGATAGTTAATATTAAATCTTTTGATCCTTTTGTTAAGACGACATGGCAGAAATTTTTTAGTAGTGGAGCAAAGGCTTTCTTACCACTTTATGAAAATTATGCTTCTTTGATTTGGTATGATGACCCTGATAAAATAAAGTGCCTGACTCAACTAGATTCAAATTCTTTAAAAAAAGAATTACTTGAACAATTTCCTGAACGGTTAGGAGATTTTGACGTTTTAGTCAAAGGAAGTTTCCCTATATCCAGATTACATGCTCATAACTATATCAAAAATAATGTTATTTTAATTGGGGATGCCGCTCATTCGATACACCCCCTAGCAGGGCAGGGTGTTAATCTAGGCTTTAAAGATTTAGAAGTTCTTTTGAGATGCTTTGAAGATAAAATATGTCCTACTAACAGTTATCTTATTAAGCATTATGAGACATTAAGAAAAAGAGATAATTCTCTTATTCAAAATTTTATGGATTTATTTTATTGCGGATTTTCTTGTGAAAATCTACTAGTTGAAAGAATTAGAAACAAGGTGCTAAATCTTTGTGGAAAAAATCATTATATTAAGAGAAAAATACATGACTTAATTAATACTTAGTTAAATGCAGTGTAATTATTAAAATTATATTGAGAGTCTTAAGATTTAAATGAATTGAACTTTAAGCTAGGTTGGCAGGGCTACCTGGATTCGAACCAGGGAATGGCGGCATCAAAAGCCGCTGCCTTACCACTTGGCGATAGCCCTTCATATAGTTAAAATTAAGTTATTGGTGCGGAAGGAGAGACTTGAACTCTCACACCTTGCGGCGCCAGAACCTAAATCTGGTGCGTCTACCAATTCCGCCACTTCCGCTAAATGGTGGCTACGACGGGATTCGAACCTGTGACCCCATCATTATGAGTGATGTGCTCTAACCAACTGAGCTACGTAGCCATATATTTATTAACTTAATAATAACTAATTTTTTATAAACTTTTGGCAGGGCTACCTGGATTCGAACCAGGGAATGGCGGCATCAAAAGCCGCTGCCTTACCACTTGGCGATAGCCCTAAAGTCTAATTTTTGTTTTGTATTGGCAGGGCTACCTGGATTCGAACCAGGGAATGGCGGCATCAAAAGCCGCTGCCTTACCACTTGGCGATAGCCCTATACAAATATTTTTTAACTATGTTCCAGATTGGTGCGGAAGGAGAGACTTGAACTCTCACACCTTGCGGCGCCAGAACCTAAATCTGGTGCGTCTACCAATTCCGCCACTTCCGCGTTTATTTGGCAGGGCTACCTGGATTCGAACCAGGGAATGGCGGCATCAAAAGCCGCTGCCTTACCACTTGGCGATAGCCCTTCATATAGTTAAAGTTAAGTTATTGGTGCGGAAGGAGAGACTTGAACTCTCACACCTTGCGGCGCCAGAACCTAAATCTGGTGCGTCTACCAATTCCGCCACTTCCGCTAAATGGTGGCTACGACGGGATTCGAACCTGTGACCCCATCATTATGAGTGATGTGCTCTAACCAACTGAGCTACGTAGCCGTATATTTAAACTTAACGTGGCGAGAATTATGCTTATTTTAATAGAAAAGGTCAATATATTTTTTATTTTTTTTGTTTATTTGATGTTATTTTCTACAAAAAATAGTATACATACTAAATATATTGCTATACATTAAATCTAAAGTGAATAACGTCCCCATCTTTCACTATGTATTCCTTACCTTCTAATCGCCACTTCCCCGCTTCTTTGGCACCTGATTCACCATTATATTTTGTATAGTCTTCAAATGAGATCACTTCAGCTCTTATAAAACCTTTTTCAAAATCTGTATGAATTTTACCAGCAGCTTGAGGTGCTGAGGAATTCAAAGGGATAGTCCATGCTCTGACTTCTTGGGGTCCTGCTGTAAAATATGTATGAAGAGATAAAAGCTCATAACCTGATCTAATAACTCTATTTAATCCAGGTTCTTCTAGATTCATTTCTGCAAGAAATTCATCTTTATCTTCATCATCTAACTCTGATAATTCTGATTCAATTTCTGCACAGACGGGTACTACAATGGCATTTTCTTTTTTTGCATACTCTTGAAGATTTTTCAAATGTTCATTTTGATCAAAATTTTCATCAACATTTGCAATGTACATTGTCGGCTTTAATGTTAGAAAGTTTAAGTAAGAAATTAGCTTAACTTCATCTGTAGTTAATTCGATAGAACTAGCCTTTAATCCTTCTTCTAAAGCTTTTGACACTTTGTTTAAGACAGCTAATTCTTTTTGAGATTCTTTATCGCCACTTTTAGCTTTTTTTGATTGTCTTTGTATAGCTCTTTCACAGGTATCAAGATCAGAAAGTGCTAACTCTAAATTTATCACTTCAATATCATCGATAGGGTTTACTTTTCCAGAGACATGAACAATATTTTCATTGTCAAAGCACCTAACTACGTGACCTATAGCATCAGTTTCTCTGATGTTTGCTAAAAACTTATTACCTAAACCTTCTCCTTTTGAAGCTCCAGCAACTAATCCAGCTATATCAACAAACTCCATTGAAGTCGGTATGATTTTTTTTGGATCAACAATTTTAGCAATTTGATTTAATCTAGGATCAGGAACTGGTACAACACCGGTATTTGGTTCAATTGTACAAAATGGAAAATTTGCAGCGTCTATACCAGCTTTTGTCAACGCATTAAAAAGAGTTGATTTCCCAACATTTGGTAAACCAACGATACCACATTTAAAACCCATATTTGGTTTCCTTATTTATTTTGAGAGTGAAGTGTATTTTGAGCTTTTGTTATTTGATATTCTACTATATGATCCATAATATTGAGAGAATTATCTATAGAAACATTAATTTTAGCAAGATCCTCTAAATTAGGAGGTTGCACAACATATTTAGAGACGTAATTTCTATTGCCGGGATGTCCTATACCTATTCTTAGACGAAGAAAATCTCTAGAATTTATTCTATTCATAATATCTTTGAGGCCATTATGTCCTCCATGACCACCACCCAATTTTATTTTTGCAACGCCAGGAATGAGATCAAGATCATCATGTGCAACTAAAGTTTCTTCAGCTTTTATTTTAAAAAAATTCATGATAGCAAGAACAGATTGACCTGAAAGATTCATATAAGTCTGTGGAACAAGTACATGAACGTCATGACCTCGCACAGATATTTTTGAATAATTGGCTTGAAACTTTTTCTCAAATTTAAAAGTACTGTTTTTTTCACTAAGAATTGATTCAATGAACCATGCACCTACGTTATGCCTGGTATTCTTATACTCAGGACCTGGATTGGCTAAGCCAACTAACAATTTAAGTCTTTTCACAATAACCTTTAATTTTGTGAAACAGAATAACTATAAAAGTTATTCTGTTCATGTGTTTATTTTGAAAACATCGCAGATATTGATTCTTCTTTGCTTATTCTTCTTATTGCTTCAGCAAGAAGTCCAGATAATGTAAGTTGTTTAACTTTCCCAGTATCAAGTATATTTTTTGCAAGTGGTACAGAATCAGTAATAATAATTTCGTCTATTACAGAGTTTTTGATATTTTGCTCTGCATTACCGGAAAAAATTGGGTGTGTAGCATAAGCAAAAATTCTCTTAGCCCCTTTATTTTTTAGAGCTTCTGCAGCTTTACACAAAGTGCCACCAGTATCGATCATATCATCGACAATTACACAGTCACGATCTTTAACATCTCCAATTAAATGCATTACCTGAGATTCATTTGCTCTTGGTCGTCTTTTATCTACAATAGCAATATCTGTATCATCAAGAAGTTTTGCAGTAGCTCTTGCTCGTACGACTCCGCCAATGTCAGGTGATACGACAATAGGGTTTTGTAGTTTTTTTGTCAGCATATCCTCTAAAAGAACTGGGGAACCAAAAATGTTATCAACAGGAACATCAAAAAACCTTGAATTTGTTCTGCATGAAGGTCAACAGTCAAAACTCTGTCTACGCCAACATTTGAAAGAAAGTCTGCAACAACCTTAGCTGTTATTGGAACACGTGCTGAACGAACTCTACGATCTTGTCTTGCATAACCAAAATATGGAATTACTGCTGTAATCCTTCCAGCTGAAGCTCTTCTAAGAGCATCAATCATAACAACTAACTCCATTAAATTATCATTTGTTGGAGCACATGTGGATTGAATAATAAAACGTCATTGCCTCTAACATTCTCATTTATTTCAACAGAGACTTCGCCATCGGAAAAGCGACAGACTTTAGCATCACCAAGAGAAATATATAATCTATCGGCTATTTTTTGGGCTAAATCTGGAGTTGCATTACCGGAAAAAAGTTTCATATCGGGCACAGTTTTGACCTCATCATTTATTTAAAAGTTAATTTTAGTTGGTTAAGTTTATCTTTTGTGGGAGATGAACTTAAACCTTTTGTAACAAATCCAATCCATTCTTCAGGAAGATTATCTTTAATTTCGTTTGCATGCTGCTCAGAAAAAGCTTCACCAAACACGCACGCACCCGTCCCTGATAAATTTGAGCGTGTATATTGTAACAGCCATGTAAGGCTTTTATCAACATTATTATAAAGACTTCTTACAACGGGTTCACAATCATTTTTAAAGTTACTAGACATTAGCTGAGTGATATTTTTTTAGGAGTATCTCTTTTTAATTTTGTATGATTGAATATTTGAGCAGTTGATACAGATTGATTTGGTTTTATTACAATATAAAAAGGATTAGGGAGCTTTACTGGTGTAAGTTTTTCTCCTATACCTTCTCCAATGGCATTCTCTCCTAAGATAAAAAAAGGAACATCGGCACCTAAATTTCTGCCAAGGTCAATTAATTGATCCTGACTCAATCTCAAATTTAAAAATGTATCCAAAAACAATAGTGTGGTTGCTGCATTAGAGGAGCCGCCACCTAGCCCCCCACCAATTGGAATATTTTTTTTGAGATAGATATCTAATCCTATTGGCTCTAGATTAAAAGTTCTTTCAATTAATTGTATTGATTTGATAATTAAATTATCAGAATTAGATAATTCAGGTAGGTTAGATTTAAAATTCAAAGTCTTGCTTGAATTAAATTTGAAAGTAATTTCATCCTCTACATCAATCATTTGAAAAAGAGTTTGTAACTCATGATATCCATTATCATATCGTTTATTGATGTTTAGAAATAAATTAAGTTTAGCTGGGCATCTAAGAGTTACTGATTTGCTATACATTTTCAATATCCCAACTATTGATGACTAATTTTATTTTTACATTTTTGTTGTTAATATTGATTGTTTCTGGTAATGGGTAACCATTTATGAATTGATATTTATCATAACGAACTTTCCATGAATCTTTATTGTCGTTTTTAGACGTTAATAAGTATACAAGATTATCTTTATTGAATACTAAATCATTGTTTTGATTTGGTAAGCCTAATACCCAATACTTTATTTTTGATACGGGGAAAGTTAGACCTGTTTCTGTTTTAAGTCTACTATTAGCCTCATTGATAGGGCCATTGAAGTTAGCTTTATCTGAATAAAAGGATATCTCATTTTTTGTGATTTTAATGGTAAATAAATTAATTCCAATCAGGTTCGTTGCTTCTATTGTCATGTTTGAGTTTGTTTGTAGTATACTAAAATAAGCACTAAAACTATTTTGTGAAGAAACGTAAGCAAATTTTCCTTTTGCTGAATAGTTTTTAATAGACGAAATGTTTTTTTTGTTTTCACTCCATGTTTGACTTTTGAATTGTGTATTGTTTCGTGATGCGCAGGAGGTGAGAGTTAAGGATAAAATAAATATAATCAAGAAATTATAAATTACTTTGGTTGTTTTCATTGAAAAATTTCCATTAAATTGAAATTATTTTTTAAAGATGATAACATAGTTTTTTCTTAAAGTAATAATTACCATAAACTATATCTTATTTTCTCTTCTTGGTCATTGTAATTTGTTTGTAGTTGTTACAGAATTTTAATTGTGATAGATAACGGTTTGAATAAATGATTTTATGTGTCCTAGGGGTAAATCACAAAACTGCTCCCTTGAATATTAGAGAAAAATTTAACATTCCTTCGGAAAAAATTCCTTCTTTGTTATCCAGTTTGAGAGATTCCAAAATTTCCTCTTCTGCTGTTATTTTGTCAACTTGTAATCGAAGTGAAATATACTGTGAATTGAATGCCGAAATTCATTGCCTGATAAGTTGGTTTTCAAAATGTTTGGGTGTATCAGTGTCTGATTTCCAGGATTATAGTTATCAACATTTCGATTTAGATGCAGTTAAACATTTGATGGCAGTTGCCTCTGGTTTAGATTCAATGATAATTGGTGAAAATCAAATTTTGGGCCAGGTCAAAAAAGCTTTCTCAATTTCAAAATCACACAAACTTATTCAAAGTAAATTAGGTAAGTTATTTCAAAAAACTTTTCAGGTAACTAAAGAAATAAAAAATTCAACTGAGATTTCAAATAACTCCATTTCTGTAGCCTATGCGGCTTGCGCTTTAGCTCGACAAATTTTTAGTTCATTGATTGAAACTAATATTCTTCTTATAGGTGCTGGAGAAACTGTTGAGTTATGTTCAAAGCATATAATGTCTCATGGTTGTAATCAATTATATTTTGCAAATAGAACTTTAGATAATGCACATAATTTAGCAAATGAGTATGATGGTAAGGCATTAAAGTTAAATCAAATTGATGATGTCTTAAATGATATTGATATCATTATTAGTTCAACTGGTAGTTCTGAATTCATCATATATCAAAAGCAAATAGAGAAAATTTTATTGGACCGGGATAGACCTTTATTTATTGTTGATTTAGCAGTTCCAAGAGATGTTGAACCGACAATAGATAAGCTTGAAAATGTTTTTTTATATAATGTTGATGATATGAATTTTATAGTAGATAGTAATTTAAATAAAAGAAAAAGTGCAGTTGATACAGTAAAGTACATAATCGAAAACGAAGCACTTCAATTTATGAGTTGGGTTAATTCTTTGGAGTCAGTGGAAAGCATTAAGGCTTATAGAACAAAAGTAGATAGCATCAAGGATGAATTACTCATAAAAAGTATCAAGTTACTTAAAGATGGAGAAGACCCAGAAAAAGTAATGTTAGAGTTAAGCAATAAGTTAGTTAATAAATTAATTCACCAACCAACAAGAGCTATGAATAATGCTGCATATAATGGTGATTTTCAAAAACTCTCTCTTATGAGAGATATATTGGGTTTGAATCAAAATAAGTAAAAGAATGAATAAATCAATTTTAAGTAAATTAGAAAATTTAAAAGATCGTTATGAAGAAGTTCAACATCTTCTTGGAGATGTTGAAATCATTAATGATCAGAATAAATTTAAAAGTCTTTCGAAAGAATACTCGCAATTAGAAGAAGTTGTGAATGTTTATAATAAATATAATGAAATCAAGAATAATCTTGACGAAGCCAGAGAAATGTTAACAGATCCTGAAATGAAAGAATTAGCTCAGGAGGAAATAACAACGGCAGAAAAGTCATTGGATGAATTAACTAATGAACTACAAATATTACTGATTCCTAAAGATCCAAATGATGAACGTAATTGTTTTATTGAAATTAGAGCTGGTGCTGGTGGAGATGAAGCAGGAATATTTGCTGGCGACTTATTTAGAATGTATTCAAGGTTTTCTGAAAAATCTCGCTGGAAGATCCAAATATTGAGTGCTAATGAAGCTGAGCATGGCGGATTCAAGGAAATCATTGCTAAAATTGAGGGTGACGGGGTTTATGGGCAATTAAAGTTTGAGTCTGGTGGACACAGAGTTCAAAGAGTACCAGAAACTGAATCTCAGGGGAGAGTGCATACCTCTGCTTGTACCGTAGCTATTTTACCCGAAATACCAGAGGCTGAAATACCGGAAATTAATTCATCTGATTTGAAAATTGATACTTTCAGAGCTTCAGGTGCTGGTGGACAACACGTAAACACAACTGACTCAGCAATTCGAATAACACATATTCCAACAGGAATTGTTGTTGAATGTCAAGATGAAAGGTCACAACATAAAAATAAGGCTAAAGCTATGTCTGTATTAGCATCAAGAATTCAACAAGCTGAAGATGATAAAAGACAGAAAGAAGAAGCAAGTACTAGAAAAAATTTGCTAGGTACTGGTGATCGATCAGATCGTATAAGGACATACAATTATCCGCAAAGTCGTGTGACTGACCATAGAATAAACCTTACTTTGTATAAACTTAATGAAGTAATGGAGGGTGATTTGATGTCTTTAATTGATCCTATTATTACTGAATACCAAGCTGATAAATTGGCCGCTTTGTCAGAAGATGTCGATTAGTGAAATCTTACAAGAATATATATGACGTTAGTTTAGAATATCTTTCGAGAAAGACTTCAAAAACTAATGCTAAGTCAGATGTTATAGCTTTAATGGAGCATAGCTTTAAAAGAACTTACAGCTACTTTCTTACTTGGCCAGAAAAATGTCCAAGTAATGAAGATATACTTATTTTTAATAAATGTCTTAACAGACGTTACTTTGGAGAACCCATTGCCTACATTAAGGGATACAAAGAGTTTTGGTCTAATAATTTTAAAGTAACAAGAAATACGTTAATTCCTCGCCCAGAAACAGAATTGATGATAGAAAATATTCTTGCAACTTATGATAAAGAATCGAACCTTAGTATTCTTGATCTTGGAACTGGCTCTGGAGTAATAGGAATAACACTTGGAAAAGAACTTCCAAACTCAAATATTACTTGTGTTGATTTAAGTAAGGACTCTTTAGATGTAGCCTCTCAAAATGCTTTAGATCTCAATGTTAATAATATAAAATTTATACAAAGCAATTGGTTTAAATATGTTAGAGGTAAGTACGATATAATTGTTAGTAACCCCCCATATATAGCTCATAATGATGAGCATTTAAAACAAGGCGATGTTACTTTTGAGCCCTTAACAGCTTTAGTTTCAGAAGAGGATGGTTTACAGGATATTTATCAAATTATTGGTAATGCCCACTTATATTTGAAAGATCGCGGTCTGTTGGCTTTCGAGCATGGTTATAATCAAGCCCCAAAAGTACGAGAATGTCTTAAAAGGTATAGGTATAAAGGTATTTTGACTATTAGAGATTATGCTGGATGCGAAAGGATCACTTTAGGTTATTTTTCCTAAATTTGATAGTTGAATGTTTTTTTTGTAAAATGTTTGACTTATTTATTTTGGCTTTCTGTTGGAATTAGAACTAGATGAAAAATATTAATATTAAAAATGTTGAGAATGTTAGCTTATTTGATTTAGGAATAGAGCTTAATCAGGTTGTAGCTAACTGTTCTAAATCTGAGGTATACCAAGATATTAATAAATTGGTTGATGGCATCGAGTGTGAGTTTAGTCAAATAAAAACAATTAAGAATAAATTAGATTTTTTATTAAAGCAATTTTATATTGAATGGGGTTTTCAAGGGGATTATGAAGAGTTTTATTCTTCAAAAAATGCACTATTGGTTAATGTTTTAAATAGGCGAAAAGGTATTCCTGTAACATTAGGGGTTATTTTTTGTATATTGGTAACTTATTAGGCTTAAACTTGAAGCCCATATGTTTTCCTACTCAATTTATCCTGAGTATTAAATTAGAGGATAAATCAACACTTTATTTAAATCCATTTGATGGACAGTATCTTGATAAAAAAACATTACAATCATGGATTACTGGACTTAAAAATCCTTTTATGAAATTAAATCAGACACACCTCGAAGAAGCTAAAAATAGTGACGTTTTGATGAAATGGATTGCTGTACTTAAAAGCACCTTTTTAAGAGAAGAACGTTACTTAGATGCTTTGAAATTCATAAATATTGCTTTAACCCTTGAACCTGAAGATGCATTTGAGGTTAGAGATAGGGGATATATTTATCAGCAATTAGATTGTAATTCTATGGCTATAAATGATTATAATTTTTTTATTGAAAAATACCCTGAAGATCCCGCATCTGAATTATTAAAAGTTCAAATAAAAGCGTTAAATGATAATAAAGTAGTAATTCACTAAGTAATTATTTAGTTAAGGAAAAGCTAATGAATTCAAAAGTTATTAAAATAAAAGATATCGAAGTTTCTAATGATATGCCGTTTACTCTTTTTGGGGGGATGAATGTCCTTGAATCAAGAGATATGGCTCTTAAAATTTGTGAACATTATGTTGAGACAACAAATAAGTTAGGTATTCCTTTTGTTTTCAAAGCATCCTTCGATAAAGCAAATAGATCATCTATCCATTCTTTTCGTGGACCTGGACTAGAGAAGGGTATCAAAATTTTTGAGGACCTTAAAGCACATTTTGGCGTGAAAATTTTAACAGATGTCCATGAAGTTCATCAAGTCACACCCATTTCCGAAGTAGTAGATGTAATACAATTACCAGCTTTTTTAGCTAGACAAACTGACTTAGTAAATGCAATGGCTCAATCGGATTCAGTTATAAATATAAAGAAGCCTCAATTTATGTCTCCAGATCAAATAAAAAATATAACTCAAAAGTTTGAAGAGTCTGGGAATAAAAAACTTATTTTATGTGAAAGAGGGACACAATTTGGTTATGACAATCTCGTTGTAGATATGCTGGGTTTCAGTGTTATGAAAAAAGCAAGTGGAGGTTATCCAATTATCTTTGATGTCACTCACGCCCTTCAAAAACGACAATCGGACAGTGCAGCTTCTGGCGGTCGAAGAGAACAAACTGTTGAGCTAGCAATGTCTGGTATGGCAACAAAGCTTGCAGGCCTTTTCTTAGAATCTCATCCTGAACCTTCTAAGGCAAAATGTGATGGACCTTCTGCCTTTCCTTTAGATAAGCTTAAGTTATTTTTAGAACAAATAAAAGACTTGGATGATTTGATTAAAAGTTTTAATGAAATAAAAATTTCCTAACCATCTAAAATTTTATGAAGATCTCTGCTAAATTTATACAGAGTTCTTCGATTTATTTATTTAGTTTTAATACATTAATGTATATATTTTTTTCTATATTCTTTCGCTATATCATTATCTTGTCCTAATGATGAAAGGATATTTAGGAATGATTTTTTTGCACCCCCTTCAAGATAGTTAATATCGTGAGATAATACTTCAAACATCAAGGAAAGAGATTTTTCGAATTTATGAACTTCATTGTAGGCGATTGATAATTGATACATCACTTTATAATCACTATTGTTTAATTTTAGTTTTTCCTCTAAAGTTTTTATCTCTGGAGTCTCAGATGCATTATTATGAAGTTCTATTTTTGAAGAAAGTTCATTATATTTACTTGTCTGATCTTGAAGAGGAACCTGTTCTAATAATTGTTCAGCTTGCTCATAATTATTTAATTCAATTTGACACTCAGCTTCAAGTAACTTTAGCGCTCCTTTCTGAGAAAAGTTTTCAGACATTTTTTTTATATTTCTGAGTGCTTCAGAATATTTACTGTTGTTGATTTCATTTTTGATTTGCTCGAATAATATGTCATCTTGACTTGGAAGGTGATTATCAAACAACTGAATGAGGCTCTCTTTTGTTTGCAGTCCCTCTAATCCTTCTACGGGTTGTCCATTTTTAAATAAGGCAATTGTTGGAATAGACCTAATTCCAAATTGGCTAGCTATTATTTGTTGAGATTCACAATTAATGTCCGCAATTGTGAGTGACTCTTGATAGTTAATAGCAATATTTTCAATAAGATTTTTATTTTCAATGGACTCTGGTATGGAAGGTGCCCAAAATATTATTAATAATGGTTTTTTTTGGGAAGACTCAATTATTTCTTGAAAATTTTCTTGATTAATTTCGGTTGAAATTGTGTTATCTTGATTTATCATTTTTTTTCTCTATTTTTTTATATCATCATATTAGATTTCAAATAAAAAACAATATTAAAATTAATTATAGTTTTTTAATAATCTGTCTAACTTACGATCAGAAAGAACTCTTTTTAAAATTCGTATATACTTGGTGGGTTTAGTAATAAGATATCTGATCTTGGGATCTTTCGACTCCAAAGCATGTAAAAGGGCGTCTACAACCTTCTCTGGCGGTAATGTATATTTATTTGAACTCTTATTTGACTCTAATCTTTCAATTTGAATTTGGTAGTCTTCAAAATAATTACTATTTTTAAAGTTCTTTATATATTTATAAAAATACAAAAGTGCGTTTTCTCTAAACTTTGAAGAAATAGGTCCTGGTTCAATGATTGATACGTCAATGTTGGTTTTAGAAAGCTCTAATCGGAGTGTATCAGCCCAACCTTCCAAAGCAAATTTACTTGCTACATACGCGCCTCTGTACTTTAATGCTACAAACCCCAGAACAGATGAATTTATAACAATTCTTCCTGAGTTGTATTTTCTCATATTTTTTAAAATCAGAAGGGTAAGTTGATGGATTGCAAAAAAGTTTACCTGAAATTGTTCTTGAAGTGCTTCTATGGGTAAGTCTTCGATTGCTCCCACTTGACCATATGCAGCATTATGAAAAATACAATCAATCTGGTGGTTAAAATATTCACAAGCTTTTTCATAAAAACCATTAATACTTTTAGTATCCCTCATATCAAGGTGTAAACATTTTATACCTTGTTGTTCTAAATCAATTACATCTGTTTTGGATCTATAGCTTGCAATAACATTAAAGTTTTTTTTATGTAAAAGGATAGCAGCCATTTTACCAATGCCACTTGAACAACCTGTAATAATAATATTTTTTTTCACCTTTATACCTTTTGTTTCTTAATTAAATGACTTAAAGATTTATCGATGGTATCATACTGAAAATGAAACCCATTTTGTGTTAATTTATCAGGCATAACTTTATGTCCCTCAAGTAAAAGCTGTGATGATTCACCCATTAATAACTTTAAAATTATTGATGGCAATCTAAGTAAATTTTTTTTATTTAATGTACTGGATAAAGCTTTTGAAAAATCATTATTTGTAACAGGATTTGGAGCTGTTAAATTTACAGGCCCATTGATTAAATCATTATTAATCATGAAAAAAATGGCATTAATTAAATCACTGATATCAATCCAAGATATGAATTGTTGTCCGTTTGATAAAGGACCGCCAAGATTTAATTTAAATGCCGGTAACATTTTTTTTAGAGCTCCTTTTTCTGTAGATAGAACTATGCCAGTTCGTAATGTAATTATTCGAGTATTCTTATTATTGACCTGATTAGCGATTTTCTCCCACTCTTTACACAAACTCATTGGAAAATCAAAATAATTAATATCGTCAAAATTAAAATTTTCGGTAATATCTTGATTAATATTAGAAGGGTAAACACCAATAGCTGATCCAGAAATAAATATTTTTGGAGGCGTTTTGCTGGCATGAAATAACTGCACAATTTTTTCAGTTGTATTAAACCGGCTTTCTTTGATGACTATTTTCTGCTTTTTAGTCCAACGTTTGTCTACTATTGGCTCACCAGCAAGATTTATTACGATATCAAAATTATCTAAATCGTTTAATTCTGATAATTTATTAATATAATGAAAATGAGAGTGGTCTTTTTTTATTTGTCTAGATAATATTGTAACTTCAGTAAACTGTTTATTTTTTATTATTTTTTCACCAATAAGACCTGTTCCACCTGTAATAAGTAATCTCATTATTCATCCCTTAATAATTATTTCTTTCTTACGTTTTTAGTAAAAATTTGTTAAAATATCAACAATTTTATTACTAATGAGTGATAATAATAATATTATTATGAGAGATCTTGAAGTGAAGAATAAATTAATTTCTATTGACGGATGTAATGCCGTTGCTCAAATTGCATATAAAACAAACGAAATTATAGCTATTTATCCAATTAGCCCGTCTTCTCCAATGGGAGAGCAAGCAGATGAATGGGCGTCTGCAGGCAAAGAAAATATATGGAATGAAGTTCCTTCGGTTGTAGAAATGCAGTCAGAAGGTGGGGCGATTGGCACAGTCCACGGAGCTTTACAAACAGGTTCATTATCAACAAGCTTCACATCATCTCAAGGTTTGTTGTTAATGATTCCAAATCTTTATAAAATTGCTGGGGAACTTACACCATTTGTTCTTCATGTTGCAGCAAGAACTGTAGCTACACATGCTTTATCAATTTTTTGTGATCATTCAGATGTCATGTCTGTTAGACAAACAGGTTTTGCATTATTAAGTTCTTCTTCAGTTCAAGAAGCGCATGACTTTGCTCTTATTTCTCAATCAGCAACATTAAAATCAAGAGTACCTTTCATTCATTTTATGGATGGATATAGAACCTCTCATGAAATAAACAAAATTGAGCAGATTGATGAAAAAATAATTAGGGATATGATTAGTGAAGAAAAGGTTTTGGAAGTTAAACAAAGAAGACTAACTTCTGAAAAGCCCTCCTTAAGAGGAAGTTCGGCTAATCCAGACACTTTTTTTCAATCTAGAGAAGTAACTAATACCTTTTACGATAATTGTGCGGATATTGTTGATGAGGAAATGAATAAATTTTATTCTTTAACTGGGAGACGATACCAGCCTTTTGAATATATAGGAGATAATGATGCAACTAGAATTATCATCTCAATGGGCTCTTCTACAGAAACAGTGGCGGAAACAGTAAATTGGTTAAATACTCAACAAGAAAAGGTTGGGGTAATTAAAGTTAAACTTTATCGTCCCTTTTCTGTAAAGCACTTTTTGAGAGTATTACCTAACTCTGTTAAATCAATAGCTGTGCTTGATCGAACAAAAGAGCCTGGAAGTATTGGAGAACCGCTTTATTTAGATATTGTTAGCGCTATATTTGGATCGGAAAATTTTAAAACAAAAAATATAAATATTATTGGTGGGCGATACGGTCTGTCATCTAAAGAATTTACGCCGGCTAATGTTTTGTCAATTTTTAATGAATTAAAAAAAGATAGTCCTAAATCAAAATTCACAGTTGGTATAAAAGACGACATCACAAATTTATCATTAGATCCAATTGACGTCCCAGCAATGGTAAAATATCAAACTCAAGCAATGTTTTACGGACTTGGTTCGGATGGAACTGTTTCAGCTGCAAAGAATACGATTAAGATTATCGGAGATCACACGAATTTATTTGCTCAGGGATATTTTGTCTATGATTCTAAAAAAGCAGGAGCACTTACAGTATCTCACTTAAGGATTCATGAATCACAAATTAGTGCACCTTACTTGGTTACTCACGCTGATTTTATAGGTGTACATAGGTTTGAATATTTAAATCAGTATGACATTTTGGATAAGATTAATCATGGTGGGGTTTTTTTGTTAAATACACCATACTCATCAGATGAAACATGGAATAAATTACCAAAGTCTATTCAGGAAATTATAATTGATAAAAAATTAAATTTTTATGTCATTAATGCATTAAATGTTGCAAAACAAGCAAAACTTGGCAATAGAATTAATACAGTTATGCAAACTGCATTTTTTGCATTGTCGGGTATTTTTGAAAAAGAAAAGTCTATAAAATACATTAAGGATGAAATCGAAAGGGCTTATGGAAAAAAAGGACCCGAAATTATTCTAAAAAACTTTAATGCAGTTGATCTTACAATTGAATCTATCGAAAAGATTAATATTCCCGCCCATGCAACTAGTAATGTTGTAATACCACCTATTGTTGATAATAAAGCTCCTGATTTTGTGAAAAATATTACTGCAATGATGTTAGCAGGTAAAGGTGATATTCTTCCAGTAAGTGCTTTTCCAGTTGATGGTACATGGGAAACAGGCACAACGAAATGGGAAAAAAGAAATCTTGCTGATGAAATTCCAATTTGGCAATCAAACTTATGCACCCAATGTAATTATTGTACTGTTATATGTCCTCATGCAGCAATTAGAGCTAAAGTTGTTGAAAGCGATTCTCTAAATAATGCACCAAGTAATATTGAAAGTTTAGATGTTAAAGCTCGGGATATGAAAGGACAGAAGTATATATTACAAGTTGCACCAGAGGATTGTACAGGTTGTAATTTATGTGTTGAAATTTGCCCTGCGAAAGATCGAAAAAATCCTGGCATTAAAGCAATTAATATGAAAAATCAGCTCGAACATGTGGCGACTGAAGCTAAAAAATATGATTTTTTTCTTAAGTTAGAAGAAAAAAAACCAAATGAAATAGAAAGAATTGATGTGAGAACATCTCAATTGATGGAACCTTTGTTTGAATATTCTGGAGCTTGTTCTGGTTGTGGAGAAACTCCTTATATTAAACTTATCACTCAATTATATGGAGACAGGCTTCTTATTGCTAATTCTACTGGATGTTCCTCAATCTATGGTGGGAACTTACCAACTACACCATACTCAAAAAATAAAGAAGGGCAGGGACCTGCCTGGGCTAACTCATTGTTTGAAGACACAGCAGAATTTGGTTTTGGTTTTAAATTATCTGTGGATTATCAATTTGATAGAGCAAAATCATTATTAAAAAAATATTCAAATTTATTTAGTGATGATTTAGTTGAGCTTATTCTTGATAATAATCAAACAAATGCAAAAGAAATAGCCGAGCAAAGAAAAAATATTAAACAATTATGTCAGCAGATTTCTAAATTAAATAATCCAAATTTGAAGATGTTGGAAGAAGTAAGTAGTGACTTGATAAGAAAAAGTATATGGATAATAGGCGGAGATGGATGGGCCTATGATATAGGTTATGGTGGCTTAGATCATGTATTGTCAATGAATGAAAATATAAATGTCTTAGTTATGGATACACAGTGTTATTCAAATACTGGAGGACAACAATCTAAAGCTACTCCATTAGGTGCTATAGCTAAGTTTGCCGCAAAAGGTAAGAGACAAATTAAGAAAGATCTTGGTTTAACTATGAGCATGTATGGTCATATTTATGTTGCTCAAGTTGCTTTGGGTGCTCAGTTAAATCAGACTGTTAAAGCAATTCAAGAAGCAGAGGCATATCCAGGTCCATCTTTAATTATTGCTTACAGTCCTTGTGAAGCACATGGTTATGATCTATCTCAATCTGTAACACAAACAAAGAATATTGTTGATTCTGGGATGTGGCCGTTGTATAGATTTGATCCTGAAAATGAATCTAAAAATAAACCCGGTATGCAGTTAGACTCTAAATCTATCAAAAAGACGTTGATGTTATCATGGATAACGAAGGTAGGTTTAGTAGATTACAAAACATTGACTCTGATGCAGCGGAAGAACTCAAAGAGAAAGCAAGAGAGTATGCGAAAGAGCAAATGACTAAAATACAAGAGATGGCAAAATTACACAAAAAAACAGAAAGCTAACATTGCTTACTTCATAAATAATAATCTATGGGAGAGAAATATTTAATATATTTCTCTTTTTTATATCTGTAGTTTAGATACTTAAAGTCTCAAAAGTGTTACAGATATGAAAATTACTGGTATATGTCTTTTGTTATATTCAAGTTTCTGTAATACATAATTGTATAATTTTTATTTTTAGAGATGTATGGTATGTTTAAATTTTATAATGTTATTTTTACTTTATTAATGTTATGTGTCAGTTTTAAAGCTTTATCTGAAAGTAACAAAAGTAACAAAATTACTCTAAATCAAATTGAAAGTATTCAGAATGAATGGGCTAAAGGTTTAATTAATATTGGAGCCGAATATGAAAAAAAAGGTGACTACAGACAATTAGCGTTGAACTTAATCAATCAATTGTATGCGTTTAATTACGGCAATAATATAGTTTTATTTAAGCCAACTAAGGCTTCTACTCATCCTTTCAGAAGAACTAAGGAAAGCGCGTTATCTTATTTTGTTGGTGGTAATGATAGTTTTGATGAAGATAAGGGGTTTGCTTTAGCACCATGGAAAGATATTAAATTTACAAATGATCAGATTTTTTTTCATAATGATTTGGCTATCGTTATGGGTCACTATGTTTTCACTGATACTAAGGGAAATTCTGCGAAGGTTGAATATACATTTGGTTACATTCAAACCCAGAAAGATGGATTGAAAATTATTCTACAGCACTCTTCTTTACCTTATAGTGAATAAGATTAAAGTTGATTTTCTTTGGAGTTAATATTTGATATTGTCATGTCAATTTTTTGTGTATAATATTTATCTTAAAAATAATTATTACTTATAGGTTGAATCAAATGACTTCAAAAATTACATCTCTAGAATTAGAATTAGCGCAAAAATCTTGGGCTGATGGACTTATTTTAATAGGTGAGTCATACGCTAAAAATGAAGATTACAAATCCCTAGCTTCTTCAATTATTGATGAGCTTTATGGTTATAATTTCGGTGATGGTAAGGTTTTATTTAAGCCGACCAAAGCTAAATCTAGCCCATTTAGACCAACTAAAAAGGGTGCCTTATCATATTTTGTCGGTGGTGATGAAGCTTTTTCAGAAGACAAGGGATTTGCTTTATCTAGATGGTCAAAAATTGATTTTAAAAATCATCAAATCTTCGATGATGGCGATATTGTTATTGCTATGGGAGAATATGACTTTACTGATTCTGCAGGAAGTGTTGTGACTGTTGAGTACACATTTGGTTACAAAAAAAATGAGGATGGAAAAGTCAAAATAATTTTACATCACTCATCTATACCATTTAGCGGCTAATTATCAATTGTAATGAGTCCTCCTATATGGACTCATTATAATTTAGGTTGCTTGGATAGCAGTCAAGGCGATTGTGTAAACTATATCATCTACTAGAGCACCGCGTGATAAATCGTTTACAGGTTTTCTCATTCCTTGAAGCATAGGACCTATTGAAACTAATTCCGCTGATCTTTGCACTGCTTTATAAGTGGTGTTTCCAGTATTAAGATCTGGAAAGATAAAGACAGTTGCTTTTCCTGCCACTGGAGAATTAGGGGCCTTAGAAGCAGCTACATTTTCCATTATTGCAGCATCATATTGTAATGGACCATCAATTAATAAATCAGGACGTTTATTTTTTGCTATTTCAGTCGCAAGCCTTACCTTATCGACATCTGCTCCTTTACCGGAAGTTCCTGTAGAGTATGATATCATTGCAACTTTAGGATCAATTCCAAATGATTTGGCTGAGTCAGCTGATTGAATTGCAATTTCAGCTAATTGTTCCGCAGTTGGATCTGGATTAATTGCACAATCACCATAAACTAGCACTTGATCCGGTAATAGCATAAAAAAGATAGAGGATACAATAGATGAACCTGGAGCTGTTTTGATAATTTGCAATGGAGGTCTTATAGTATTTGCTGTTGTATGAATTGCCCCTGAAACTAACCCATCAACTTCTCCTGCTTCTAACATCATAGTACCTAAAACGACGGTATCTTTTAGTTGTTCTTTTGCAACAACTTCAGTTATTCCTTTAGCTTTCCTTAACTCAACCAAACGTTTAACATAATTTTCAGCAACACTTTGTGGTTCAATGATTTTAATCTGTTTGTGGAGGTTTATGCCTTGTTGATTAGCAATTCTTTTTATATTTTCTTTATTTCCAAGCAGTACACATTGAGCAATATTTTTTTCGGCACAGATTGCTGCTGCTGCAATTGTCCTTGGCTCATCTCCTTCAGGTAGAATGATTTTTTTATTAGCTAAACGAGCTAGCTCCGTAAGCTTATATCTGAAGGCAGGTGGGCTAAGTTTATTTATAGAATCGATGTTTTTATTTAATGATTCTAACCATTTTGGATTTATTTTAGATGAAATATATTCTTGAACCAGTTCAATTCTGACTTTATCATTAGAGGGTAATTCAAATTTTATGTGTTGCAATCTTAAAGATGTTTCCCATGTATTTGAATTAATTTTAAGTAACGTTAATCCTGAATTGAAAGCTTGTTCACATAACTGCAGAACAGACTTAGGTATTTCATAATTTCCAGTTAACAAAATTGCACCTATCTTAATACCATTCATAACAGCTAGAGAAGCTGAAACCAAAACATCAGCTCTGTCGGATGGAATAACTAGTAGTGAGTCTGCTGAAAAAGTATCAATCATATTTGAAATAGAGCGAGCACAAAACACAATTTTTCTAATTCTTCGATCGTAAATTTCTCCGGATATTAATATTTCAGCTTCTAATTGTTGAGCTAAATCAATAGGTCTTAGAGCAAATAGCTTTGGATTCCATGGTATTGTTGCAATACAGGGAATTTGAGCATTTATAAATCTTTCTTTTTCATGAATGGCTTCGTTACTATTATTATTCAAAAAAATTGATGATGAGGTATTATCAAAATCTGGTTGGCCATATTTGTTTATAATAAACCCTTTAATGGCAGAGTTAAGTTTGCCCCCGAAGCTTGATTGTATAACATCTAATTGGTTTAATATTTTATCTTCATCTGTTTCATATGGAGATGTAACAAAAACTATTTCTGCATTTAAAGTTTTGGATATTTGGTAGTTGATTTTTTGTGATAATGAAGAGTTGTTTTCATTATCGATACCCTCAATAATATTAATTGCAGACTTATTTTTAATTTTGTTAAAAGACTCTAAAACTTCCTCTAATAAATTATCTAAAGAATTTGAGCTGATCATTGTCTCAGCATAATCGAGAGATAGTGAGGGGAGTTGTTTAATATTTTTTTGTGTCTTTAAAATATTATTTGTACTGCCTTTAGGATGACCACCCGTAAACTTATCAATTGGTTTAAAAAAAGTTACAGCTGTACCTTTTTGTTCAATTGCTCTTATTACACCAAGACTAACACAAGTTAGGCCCACTTTATTCCCAACAGGAACAAGCATTATTGTTCTAGACAAATTTACCTCCCTTAATTTTTGATGTTTGCCAGATGCAGAGTATCTTCAGCAATGACAAGCTCTTCATTAGTGGCAATTACATAACATGGAATTTGACTATCTTCAGAAGTTATAATTCCTTGATTGCCAAAAAGACATTGACTATTTAAATCATCGTCAACTTTTATTCCTAAGAGGCTTAGTTTTGATAACGTTTTTTGTCTAGTTAGCAAGGAATTCTCTCCTATACCACCAGTAAAAGTTATCGCATCTATTTTTTTATCAAAAAGAGTGAAGTAAGAAGCAATATATTTGGCAAGACGGTGTGTCATTACATCCATTGCTCTTTTAGCATCTTCAGTCTTATCATAATTTTCTCCTAAATATCTGCAATCAGAAGATTTTTCTGTTAATCCTAAAAGACCAGACTCTTTTGTAAGTGTTTTTTCTATATCTTCAACGCTGTAACCTAACTGATTATAAAGGAAGAAAACTATAGCAGGATCAATATCTCCTGAACGAGTACCCATAACCAAACCTTCAAGAGGTGTCATGCCCATAGATGTATCTACAGACTCACCATCTTTTATGGCACAAACAGATGCACCATTGCCTAAATGACAGCTTATAATGTTCAGTTCACTAATTGGTTTCTTGAATTTTGTTGCCATTTGTCTAGCAATATACAAATGTGAGGTACCATGCATTCCATACCTCCTTACTCCATGATTTTTATACAAATTATATGGAAGAGCATATAAAAATGAAGATTCAGGCATGGTTTGATGAAAGGCTGTATCAAAGACAGCTACATTTGGAAGGTTGGGAAATGCCTTCATAGCAGCTTCAATTCCAATTATATGTGCAGGGTTGTGAAGAGGAGCTAAGCTAGAACATTCCTGAATTCCAGCAATGACTTCGTCATTAATGAGAACAGATTTTGTAAATTTCTCACCACCATGAACCACGCGATGACCTATGGCAAATATATTTTTCGAAAGATTTGGTTCACTCGCCAATATATCGTCAACGATGAATTGGATTGCTTCGAAATGTGCAGAGTTTTGATTAAGAGGCGCTTCATGCTTTTTGTTTAAATTCCATTTAATTCTTGCCTCCGGAAGATGAAGACATTCAGCCAGGCCTGTCATGTGTTCTTGACCATTTATAGGATCAATTAACGCGAACTTTAACGAGGAACTGCCACAGTTTAGAACTAAAATGAGTTTGGACATATAGATTTTACCTATGTATATTTTATAAAAATTGTTGACAAAATGGTGTTAATCATTAGGCTTAAAAGATAGCAATTTTTTTTATTTATTAAACGAGTATAATATAACAGATAAATAATAAAAAATCTTATTTTCATCTTCATTAGAGTATAGTTTTTGAGAAATTTTATAAGTAAGTTAAGTACAGGATTATCTTATCTAGATAAGTGGCCACTGAGAAAAGAATTAGCTGGAATTTTTCCTGACATCAGAGTTATAATTGCAACTAAATTTGCTCTGAAGAGTATGCCTGGAGTGGCAATTTTATCAATATGCATGGCTTTTTATTTCAGGGATGATATAAACATAAGTGTATTGGTTTTAACGTCCATCATCTCATTATTAATTCCTTGTCAAGGTTTAATTTGGTTAGCTCATAGAAGTGAAAAGAGGCTTCCTAACTCATTGATTGAATGGTATAGAGACATAGCAAATAAATTAACTCAGCAGGGCTATCATTTCTCTAAAAATAATGGAAATTTAACGTATAAAGATTTAGGTTTGATTCTTAAGTGCGCTTGTCAAAATTTAGACAAAGATATGTTAAAGAGATGGTTTTAATTTTAGCACTTCAATTTTAAAATGTGCAGTGCAATTAAACATATTATTTGACATGAGCAACTTTTCTAATTTATTGTTTATTTTCCATTTAAATGGAGTCATGTTAATCAGGTTTTGAAGTTCTTTTGGATTCAATGACATATCTAGCTTAACTTCCTTAGTATGAATTAAATCCACATCCACTATTTTATTTAATTTTTCTGTATTATTTCTGATGGATTTATATAACAAATTTCTAATTTCAATTAAATGATTATTGCCTGGAGACACAGATACAATTATATGTTCCTCTTTTAAGATTTTAGAAATTTCATCTACAAACATGGGGGCACATATTTTGATAATCCCATCTATAGACTTCTCTTGCAAAGGTATATCTTTTGAACTAGCAACAAAAAAAACAGGTTTTTTATGTTTTTTTGCAGCAAGCTTAATAGCATATTTAGAAATATCCAATCCATAAAACTTAATATCATTAAATTCTTTTTGAAAAAAACTTGTATAATAGCCTTCTCCACAACCTAAATCTAAAATATTTTTTGTATGATTCGGTTTATAATATTCAATAATTTTGATAATTTCCAAGATAACTTTGTCAAAGTGGCCCGAATCTAGAAAAAGTCTTCGGGAAGAAATCATATCTTTATTGTCACCAGGCAAGATACTTTTTTTATTGTTAAGTTTTAGTAGGTTAATGTAACCTTCTTTAGCAAAGTCAAAGTTATGGCCATTATCACATTTTAGGCTGCTACTTAATTGATAAAGAGGTAGTTTACATATTGGGCATGAGTAAAGAGTCAAAATTTAATTCTCATTTAAATACATTTTCAGGTTATTTCTAATATCGGTATACATTTGATCTAGCCACGCATACCTTTTTCTATACATAGCTCTTTTATTCCTCGAAATATCTTCAGGATTTTTACGTAAGTCGGTATTAGGTAATACAAAAAAATCTTCGGTAACTTTTTTACCAGAAATACTGGACCAGTGATTATCATAATTTGAAGAAACATGTATAGATTTATATCTATTAGTATTAAACACATGATATTTATTTGAAATGGCAAAAATTTCCTTTACATTGAGTGTGTTAGCAACTCCAATCAAAACCTTAATCATTAAATCTTTTGGCCTAAGGCCATATAACTGTTTCGTTAACTTTTTTATTAATCCGTTAGTGTTGGGAGAACTTTCAGGTCCCTGAAGAGAGCCGATCAAAATATTTAAGTTATCTGAATTATTAAAACAAAAAGATAATGAGTAAATAGGCTCACATTTATCATCTTGTATTTGGAGAGTTAGTTCTCCTTCTCTTCGAAATTTTGGATCATAAATTAACTTTGTCGTGTATAGTCTCTCATCAACCTCAAAGTCAAAAAGTATAATCCCTTCATTAGATAACTTTAGATTTAACTCATTATATTTAAAGTTACTTTCCAGATATCCATAATGTGAGGAGATTATTTTAGCATTTTCATAATTTGATTTCTTTAAACTTAAGTAGGGCCTAAATATTTTCTCTAGTAGATGAGGATTGTAATAAAAAAAAGTTCTATCCACGTTTGATTTTAGGTAATTGAAGGACTTTCGATAAAGATAAGTCCTCAACAAAAAATTAAGGTATTTTTTTTTAAACCTTAGACCGGAATCTCTTTCATGTACTTTGCTAAACAACAAATGATAATCAGATTTATTTAACACTCTAACTTAGCCCTTTGAAGTTTATTATATGAATTTAATAATAGTTGATAATCTTGAAGATCTTTTAGAATAATTGTGGATAGATTTATAAACCTCTGTTTACCCGTTATTAAATCAATACAAGTTTCAATTAGCTCTGTTTCAAAAAATTCAGATAATGCATCTTTAAAATTATTGATTTCCCCTTCGTCGTTAATATAGATATCGATAATTACATTTAGACACTTATAGATATTTAAGTCCGTTGAGAAGTTATTAGACAAATACCAATCAACATATTCTTTAGCAAGAAATAAATCGCCACCAGCAAGCGCCACCATTCCCTTCAGTTCGCCCAATCTTAATTCCTTCCACTTTGATTTTTTAGGAGGAATGAATCCTAGTAGCTCAAAAACTGGCTTATTGTCATCAAAATTAAGCGACTCTAATTGTTCAAAAAGTGATGCGTATTCAGTTGAGCTTAAATTAAGGTTTGGTAAATTAAAAATTGTCTCTCTTAAAGAAATAGCAGAGTTGTTATTTGATTCTATTAACTCTTCGGGTTGATAAACTTCAGACCAACTTGGCACAATAACTCTGCAACAATTCACATCCAAATGATTATATTCTGCAATGAAAATATTTAAGTTTTCTCCAGTTAGTATTGATATTAGTTTTTGTAATTCTTCTTCGGTATTTCCGTCATAATTCCAGTGGATGAAATCAAAAGAATCGTTTTGGCTGAATAGGTTCCAATGAAGCAACCCACTTGAATCGATAAAATGTAGCTCTAAATTATGAATATCGGATACAATTTCTTTATTAAATGTAGGTTCAGATAAATTAGCTGATATTGACGACAGCTCTCTTCCTTGGAGCAATTCTGTGACGGTTCTTTCTAATGCAACTTTAAACTTTGGATGAGAACCGAATGAAGAAATACACGTATGACTCTTCCTTTCAATTAAAACTGAACATATTACTGGATATTTCCCGCCGAGAGATGCATCAAAACATTTTAAGGTAAATCCTTTACTCTCAATATCTTTGACAGATTGAAGTATATCAGGGTATTCTTTTAAGATGTTAAGTGGAATTTCTGGTAATGACAGGGCCTCTTTGATTATTATGTTCTTTATATGCCTTTCAAATATTTCAGAAAGTGCTTGAACAGTTGCCTCTTCTATAGAATTTCCTGCTGACATTCCGTTTGATACATATAAATTACCAATAAGATTAACTGGAAAATAAACTTTTTCTTGCGTCACAATATTTGTGAAAGGAATTGAACATATCCCTTTTTCAATGTTACTTGATTGGAGATCAATAAGATCAGAAGCTAAAAGTTCAAGTGTTGGATCATAAAACTTGAGAAGTTCTTCTGATAAAATTTCAGAAGGAATGATATTGTCTTCTGGTATTTTGAACCACTTTTCATTTGGATAATGAACAAAGGGATTACTTTCATCTAAATCTAAAAAGTAATCAGCGTAAAAATAGTTAGTAGATAATCTCTCAAAATACTCTCCTAAAGCAGAAGCTAAAGCTGCTTTTTTGGTTGCACCTTTTCCATTAGTAAAGTTCATTGGAGCTTCTTTATCTCTGATATGAACTGACCAAATATTTTTTGCTGGGTTAAGCCATGATACTTCTTCAATATCGAACCCATATCTTTTTAACTTTTCTTTAAAGCTTGAAATTGTGTCTTCCAGTGAACATTCTTTTCCATCAATAAAAGTTTGCATTATAACAACCTCAATTATTAATTATAAATTGAAAGTACTCCAAACAGGAGCATGATCAGAGGGCTTGTCTATTCCACGAAGTTCATAATCAATTCCAGAATCATTTAATATATTTAACATTGATTTAGTAACGAACAATACATCTATTCTTAATCCTCGATTATCTAGAAAACCTTTTGAACGATAGTCAAACCAAGAGAATTTATCATCCACATCAGGATATTTTTCTCTAAAGGAATCATATAAGCCCCAAGATTGAAGTTTTTCTAACCATTCTCTTTCTTCAGGTTGAAAAGAAGTTTTGCCTGTACGTAGCCATCTTTTCGCATTTGGTTCGCCTATTCCAATATCTAAATTTGTAGGACTAATATTAATATCACCCATCACAATCAAGTTATCACTTGCCGTATGGTATTCTTCTAAGTGGTTATTGAGATCAGCATAAAATTTTCGTTTTAATGGAAATTTGGTTTCATGTTTAATATTTTCACCTTGAGGGAAATATCCATTAATAATCGTTACTTCTTTTCCATTAAAATCATAGGTATGGATAATTATTCTTTTTTGTTCGTTGCCATCATCACTTGGGAAGCTATGTATTGATTTTATAGGTTTTTTCTTGCTTAAAAAGGCAACTCCATAATGAGCTTTTTGGCCATTAAAATCAGGATAATATCCCATATTCTCTATGGCTTCTACGGGAAAAGAGTCATTATGAACTTTGATTTCTTGAAGACCAATTACATCAGGCTCATGTTTTTTAATTAGAGCTTCTAATTGATGAAGTCTAGCTCGTATACCATTGATATTAAAACTAATAACTTTCATGATTTCTAAATCCAAAGTGAGTGGAAAAAAAGAGAAAAAAGATGGTGGAGGGGGAAGGATTCGAACCTTCGAAGGCAGTGCCGTCAGATTTACAGTCTGATCCCTTTGGCCACTCGGGAACCCCTCCAAATTGATAAGAGCATAATATCAAAAAATTTTCATGTGTAAACAGTTTTTTTTTAATATTTGTTTCTTTGGATATTTTTTCCACAAAAAAATCAATTTTAATACTAAATCGAATAAGATAGAATAGACATAATTATTTTTTGTTTTTGAGGAACTACTTTTTACCATGAGACTTAATAAATATATTGGTGGTAGTGGATTTTGTTCAAGAAGGGAAGCAGATAAATTAATTGATGCTGGTAGGGTAAAAATAAATGGCCTCTTAGCTGAAAAGGGTACGCTTTTAAAAACAGGTGATAAAGTTTATATAGATGATGAACTTATTAGTTCAAATATTTCAAAAGTTTATATTGCTTATAATAAGCCAAGAGGTATTACATCTACCACTGATGAAAGAGATTCTACGAATATGATTTCTCATATAAATCATAATGAAAGAATTTTTCCGATAGGTAGGTTAGATAAGTATTCTGAGGGATTGATATTACTAACAAATGATGGCGATATCGTAAATAAAATTTTACGATCTACCAATAACCATGAAAAAGAATATTTGGTCAGAGTAGATAAAGAAATAACGAAAGAATTTCTACAAAAAATGAAAAAGGGAGTTCATATTCTTAATACAGTTACTCGACCTTGTAAAATATCAAAAATCAATTCGCATGTGTTTAAAATTATATTGAAGCAAGGACTAAACCGTCAAATAAGAAGAATGTGTGAAACGCTCAATTATAAAGTTTTTAAATTAAAAAGAATAAGAATAATGAATATTACTTTGGGGGATTTACCTAAGGGTGATTGGAGAAATTTAACTCAAGAAGAAATAAAGAGGTTACAATTATCATTATTAGACTCCCAGAATAGTCCGGAATATAAAGGAAATATAAAAAATGGATAAAATTTTTATACATGAAGTGGTCGATGAATTAGAGACTCTAATGGATATGGTAAGATGGACTTTTAGTCGTTTTAATAGTAGTGACTTATTCTATGGCCATGGCACAGATAATCCTTGGGATGAATCTAAGTATTTAGTTTATTCCTTGCTTAATCTCCCTTTTGATTTACCTGATTCTTTTTTATCATCAAAATTAACTAAAACAGAAAAAAGTCTTATTCTTGAGAAAGTTATAAAAAGAATTAATGAAAGAGTGCCTGTACCGTATTTAACAAATCGAGCTTTTTATAGAGGCCATGAGTTCTTTGTAAACGAGCATGTTTTAATACCAAGATCCCCAATAGGTGAGATAATTGAAAAAAAATTAGATGTTGACTATGCCATAAATCCATCAAATATCTTAGATTTATGTTCAGGAAGTGGATGTATTGGTATTTTAGCAGCCTTAAAGTATCCTAATGCAGAAGTTGATTTAGTTGACATTTCTGAAGAAGCAATAAAAGTTTGTGAAGAAAATATTCATGCTTATAATTTAGAAGATCGTGTTTTTCCAATCATTTCCGATTTGTATGAAAACTTGAGTCATAGTAAATACGATCTTATTTTAACTAATCCTCCTTATGTCGATCAAGAAGATATGGACTCTTTACCAGAAGAGTTTATTCATGAACCACGTCTTGCTTTAGAAGCAGGCGCAGATGGTCTCAAATTAGTAAAAAATATTTTAAGAAACTCACTAAAACACCTTAATGATGATGGTCTTCTGATTTGTGAGGTTGGTAATTCAATGGTACATATGTTAGATCAATTTCCTAACACTAATTTTAATTGGGTGGAATTTGAGCAAGGTGGGCATGGTGTTTTTATAATGAAAAAAGATGAGCTTTCAAAATTTTTAGAGCTAAATAAATTATATAGTGAGGAACATGATGGCAGGTAATTCTATTGGACAAATTTTTAAGGTTACAACTTTTGGAGAAAGTCATGGTATTTCTTTAGGTTGTATTGTTGATGGTGTTCCTCCAAATATTGAAATTAGTGAGGACGATATTCAAATAGAACTTGATAGAAGAAAGCCAGGCACATCAAATTACACAACCAAAAGAAGAGAAGGCGATAAAATTAAAATTTTATCAGGAGTTTTTAATGGTAAAACGACTGGAACATCAATAGGGCTTCTGATTGAAAATGAAGATCAGAGATCCAAAGATTATTCTAATATTAAAGATCTTTTTCGGCCAGGTCATGCAGATTTTACCTATTATAAAAAATATGGGATAAGAGATTATCGTGGAGGAGGTCGTTCGTCAGCAAGAGAAACCGCAATGAGAGTAGCGGCTGGTGCAATTGCAAAAAAAATATTAAGAAATAATTTTCAAATTGAAATTTATGGTTTTCTTTCTCAGATGGGACACATTAAATTAGATCTAAAAACAAAAGAATTTATAAATAAGAATCCATTTTTTTGTGCTGATCCAGATAAAGTGGAAGAGTTAGATTTATTAATCAGAAAATTAAAAAAAGAAGGTAATTCAGTAGGAGCAAAGAATACAATTATTGTTGAAAATGTCCCTGTAGGTCTTGGAGAGCCAGTTTTTGATCGACTTGATGCGGATTTAGCGCATGCACTGATGAGCATAAATGCCGTTAAGGGAGTTGAAGTAGGTGATGGATTTTCTGTAATAGAACAATATGGGGATAGAAATAGGGACTTAATGACACCTGATGGTTTTTTGTCGAATCATGCAGGGGGAATACTCGGTGGTATATCTAGTGGACAAGATATTTTGCTTAATATTGCATTAAAGCCTACATCAAGTATTTCTATACCAGGGCAAACTATTGATATACATGGAAATACCCAAACAATTGTAACAAAAGGTAGACATGATCCGTGTGTGGGAATTAGAGCAGTTCCAATTGCAGAAAGTATGGTCGCAATTGTCTTAATGGATCATATTTTAAGGCACAAAGCTCAAAATAAATTATAAATCACTAAAATTATACATAATTAGAAGTTTGAGTTTAAAAGTATAAAGATAGCTTAAAATATGTTTATTAAAAATGTAAAGAGAGTGAAAACTTTCATGGTATATTAATAGGTTATCTTTTCAAAATAAGACCGTCACTCAAGATTACAAGCCCATACTTAAGTGAAAAAAAACTGGAAAGATATATTTTAAGTCTTCCTGATTAATAGCTTTTGGTATACTAATTTATTTATCTTTAAATTTAGAATTACCATTAATTTCTTTTATGCTAAAAGTTGGAAGATTTAAATTAAATTTAATTGCAAGTAGACGTATGATTAAACCTGAAAAAAAACTAATTATAATAACTAAATCATGGTTTAATTTTGTGTTAATTAAAAATAAATAAATCCCAGATGTAAGAATAGATACTGATGCATAAAGCTCTCTATAAAGAACAATCGGAGGGTTTTGTGTTAATATATCCCTCATTAATCCACCAAATACACCAGTGATTAAACCTGATACTATACATATTAATGGACTACATCCAATCTCTAATGCTATTTGAAAGCCAATAATTGTAAATGTGATTAAACCAATTGCATCTAATGTTAAAAATAATTTATTATTTTTTGTAATCCAGTTTGGTATCTGTGTTGCACATATACCGGCTAGACAAGTTAAAATTAAAAAATAAGGATGTTTAACCCATGTTAATGGATAATGATTTAATAGAATATCTCTAATTGTACCTCCACCCAGACTTGTTATGGATGCAATTAAAATAACACCAAACCAATCCATTTTTCTTTTACCCGCAGAAAGAGAACCTGTCATAGCTTCAGAAACTATTCCAATAATATAAAGAATTAAAAGAGTCATAATATATTAATTTGAAAAAAAAACTTAATATATTATGCTTTAATTTAAATTAAAAATGAAAAATTTTATTTTTAATTATAAAAATAACTAATTTTATTAATTAGATAATTATATCTATAAATTTTTAGATATCATTTTTAACCATTTTCTATTGGGAAATATTTTTTTTAGAAGATTTAATTCACATGGTATTGGTTCACCAAGAATTGTAGAAACCATTATTTCAGCTAATAATGGACCTGAAGTAAGCCCTCTAGAGCCTAAACCAGTAAATAGAAAAATGTTAGGATAAAAATTAGAAGCTATGTTTTTATCGTATGGTAAATTATTTAATAAAGGTCCAATAAATGGAAAATGATCCCGAGATGTTGCCCTGATGCCCACGTTATAATCTTTAATTTTATTTTCAAAGTAATTGTCCCAGTTTACATTTGGAATTGACTGAATTATTGAATTTAAATTTTCTGAATGTTCTTTTTCTGAGTAACTGGTGTTTAGATTATTTCTTTTATATGAGGCACCCAAAGATTGATATCCTGATCTTGGATCTGGTGGAGTTATATAACCGTCGTAACATAGAACATGATTTATTTTATTGTATTGAATTTTATAGGAATCTTCTTTTGTGGCTATGTACTTCGGTGAGATTAATGAAATCTGTCCTCTAACCGGACATATGGGTATGTTTTCTAGTTGTGAAAAGTTTTTTATATATGGACCACAAGTAAAAATACAAGCTTCATGATGAAAGTTTGTGTTATTGTCAGATTTTAGTCTAATATCGTTTGGATTTAAATATTCTATAGATGATATTTTTTTATTATATTTGACAGTAAATAATTTACTTGTTTTTAAATTTAATAAAATGGATGCAATCCAATTTTTAGGAGAAACCCATAATCCACCGGGATAAAATATGCTTTTTTGATTAATATCTAATCCAGTTGTTAAGTTAGTTTGTTTTTCAGAGAGATTTATTTTTATAGATTCGTCACAATCAAAATTTTCGATTTTCTTTGTACTTCTGGATGGGCAGTCTATTTGTAAAACACCACAAGTCTTATAAGACTCTTTATCATTTTTTAATGTTCTTTTTATTTCATTCGATGAAAAACTAAAGGCTGATATAAAGAAATTTGTTAGGATGTCATTACTTGGACTGATTAAGGGATAGACAACTCCTTGGCTATTTCCTGATGCACCAGTTGCTAATGTACTGTTTTCTGTATAAATAGTGGTTTTAATTCCATTATTAACGAGTAATTTTGCTAAAAGTATAGAGCTTAATCCACCACCAATTAAAGCCACTTCTCTAGTTTCTAACAGTGGCCAAGTAAATTCATTTGTAGACTTTTCTGATATATATTTATTTTTTATTTTTCCAGTTAACATTTCACGCTTGTTTCTAAACCCCTTAACTTTTTTAATTTCAAAATTACATTCTTCAAGGTTTCTTCTTACAAAACTCGATGCGGTAAAGGTCGAAAAAGAGGCATGTTGGTTTGACAAACTATTTAGTTTTTTAAATAAATCTTTACTCCACATATCTTTATTTTTATTTGGAGAAAAACCATCTAAAAACCAAGTGTCAACAAAGCCATTTTGGAAATTGCAAATACTCGATAAGCTATCATGAATATCTCCTATCCATAAATCTAAAATTACTTTTGAATCAAAAAATTTAAGTCGATGACAGCCATTAGTTTTACAGGGATAGTTTTCTATTAGTTCGCTGGCAAGATCTTTGAGATCTGAATCTTTATAAATTAACTCTAAATCATTGAGTGAAAGAGGATATTTTTCAAAACTAATAAAGAAAAGCTTTTTCAAAACTTTTTGATTATTCTGTTTTATGTACTCTTTAAACTTTTTTAGAGCAAGTAAAAAATTAAGTCCTGTACCAAAACCAGTTTCTCCGATAACAAAGTGAGATTTATTCCAAGAATTCCATTTATTTGGTAAGTCATTATTATCAAAGAAGACGAAGTTACTTTCTTCAACACCATCTCCATAAGAATAATAAATATCATCAAATTGTTTTGAGTATGGTTTAGAGTTTTTAAAAGATATATTTGCAGGATTTTTGTCTTTCATTAAGTAAATTCTCTTACAGGAACTATTTAGAATATTTATATATTGTTACAATGATTATAATTTAAATTTTATGTCAATTACAGTGGAGACTGATTCTATGAAAATTTTAATAGATGAAAATATTGTTCATGGAAGAAAGCTATTTGAAGATTATGGAGAAGTTACTTTCAAACCAGGGAGAAATATAAAAGCCGAAGATCTAAAAAATATTGATGTATTACTTGTAAGATCAGTAACTAAAGTCGATGAAAATTTATTGCGGTATGCTAAAAAAATAAAATTTGTTGGAAGTTGTACGGCGGGTATTGATCATATTGATATAAATTACTTGATGAGTAAAAACATCGCCTTTTTTTCAGCACCTGGATCAAATAAAATAGCTGTTTCTGAATATGTCCTGGCAGTAATTATGTATTATGGAAAAAAATATAACTTCAATTTCACTGATAAAGTTATTGGGTTAGTTGGGATGGGTAATGTTGGTTCATATCTTTACGGTCTTTTAAAAACACTAAACTTAAATGTTCTTATTTGTGATCCTCTTATAGAAAAAAAAGGAGATCATAGAGAGTTTTGTGATATTGAATATATTTGTGAGAATGCTGATATTATAAGTCTTCATTGTTCTTTAATTCATGACACTAAATTTTCTTCATACCATTTATTTGATTTGAATCGTCTAAATAATCTTAAAGCAAATACAATTCTAATAAACGCTTCTAGAGGAGATGTAATTGACGAAGGTGCTTTCTTAGGTGGAGACATAAAAAACAAATTTCATTTAACTTTAGATGTTTTTGAAAACGAGCCCTTCATAAATAAAAAAATACTTTCTTATGTAGACTTATTTACTCCTCATATTGCGGGTTATTCAGTAGAGGGGAAAATTAAAGGTTCGTGGATGATTTATGATGATTTTTGCGGATATTTTGGTTACGATAAGAAATATGAATTTTGTGAGTTGTTGCCCACTGTTAAAAAAGATTTTTTTATTGATGGTGAAGTGAATAATAAAAAGATTATGCAATTAATTGAATTTGCGTATAATGTTGAAAAAGAAAGTTCAGATTTTTCAAAAACTCTTTGTATTACTAAATCTAAAAATGATATCGGTAAAGAGTTTGACCTTTTCAGAAAAAACTATGCTCAACGAAGGGAATTTAGTTCAATTTGTGTTAGGGGTTTAAAGAAAAGTCAAGATATAAATAAATTAAAGAAATTAGGGTTTACGGTATTAGAATATGACTAAAGAATATAATATTGCTATTTTAGGTGCTACTGGTGCTGTTGGTGAAATGATAATAGAGGTGTTAGAGGAAAGAAATTTCCCAGTACAAAATTTATTTTTGCTTGCATCTAAAAATAGTGCGGGAAAAACTCTACAGTTTAAAGGTAAGTCTATCAGAGTTGAAAATGTAGAAGAGTTTGATTGGAATAAAGCTGAAATTGCCATTTTTTCTGCCGGTGGTTCAGTTTCAGAAAAATGGGCACCCATTGCTGCTATGAATAACGTTGTGGTTATAGATAATACTTCTCAATTTCGATACGATGATCAAGTTCCCTTAATTATCCCTGAAGTAAATCCTGAAGATATGTCAGCATATACAAACAAAAATATTATAGCTAATCCCAATTGTTCTACTATACAAATGTTAGTTGCCTTAAAACCAATTTATGATTTATATGGGATAGACAAAATTAATGTTTCTACATATCAATCAGTTTCAGGAGCTGGAAAAAGTGCCATAAACGAATTAGCTGGTCAGACAGCAAATTTATTGAACTCAAAGGAACTAGAAAAAAATGTTTTTTCTGACCAAATTGCATTCAATTGTATTCCTCAAATCGATGTTTTTATGGAAAATGGGTATACCAAAGAAGAAATGAAAATGGTTTGGGAAACCAAAAAGATATTAAATGACTTTGAAATTTCTGTAAATGCAACTTGTGTTCGTGTTCCTGTTTTTTTTGGTCATTCAGAGTCAGTAAATATTGAAACGAACTATCCTTTTGATATAGAACAGGTTAAAGATTTAATGAGAGATTCGCAGTACATTAAATTTTTTGAAGATGATGAGTTCCCAACGCAAGTTACGCATGGAGCAAATCAAGACCTAGTTATGGTAGGTAGACTCAGAAAGGATTTAGATAATGAAAATGGATTAAACCTATGGGTAGTAGCAGATAACATTAGAAAGGGCGCTGCTACAAATAGTGTTCAAATAGCTGAGTTATTGATAAATCAATACCTTTAATAATTTATTTTATTTAATAGTAAGGTGAAAATTTTGGAATTTTTTATACAATTTTTAAACTGGATTAAATCATTATTTGAAGGGAACCATGATTTTATATCAATTACTTTATTAGGGATTTTGGTTATTTCCATTATTTTGATTATATTATTATTGCTTCTTCCAACGCGCTCAGCTGAAAATAATAAACAAAACAGAAAGGAAAAAAAAACGAACGAACAACATGTTATTCCTAGTATGCAACAAAATTTTGAGCCATCATTCGTGACCGAAGGCGTTAAGCAAGTTAATAATGAAAGATTAAAAAATAACGTCAATATTCATTTTGATAATCGAGAAGAGCTAATTGTGCCAGAAGTTTTTACTAATCAAAATTTATTTGATATAAATCAGAAGCATAGAAGCATTGTTCCTAATGATCAAAATACTGAAAATCAGAAAATATCTTTTGATGTTGGTGATATAAGTGAACAAAATGATGAAACATTTCCTTCTTTTTCTAGAAAAGGGAAAGATAAACATTATCCTGAAGCATCTTTTAATAAAAACAATAAAGATCAAAATACTGAAAATCAGAAAATATCTTTTGATGTTGGTGAGATAAGTGAACAAAATGATGAAACATTTCCTTCTTTTTCAGGAAAAAAGGAAGATGAACACTATCCTGAAGCACCTTTTAATAAAAACAATAATATCTCAGATATAAATAAAGATAGATCAAAGTATGATGTTCAAAAGGAACACAATATTGATATTTTTAATAAATCGAATTTATCAGATGCTAATGTAAAAACAGAACTTCATAACATAAAAAATGAAAAAGTAATACAAATTGATGACTTTCAATCCGATTTTACCCAAGCAGTTTCTTCAGAAGACGTAATTCTTAGCGATAATAAGAAAAATGAAAACTTTAAAAAAGTAAAAAACTCTTTATCAGATATTTTACCAAGCATACAAGCATGTGATGTTGACGATGATGGAGATATTTTACACTTGTTAGATTTGGCTAAAATGTACATTGAGTTAAAAGATAAAGGAGCTGCTGTTGAACTTTTATCAGATGTCATTAAATCTAATAATGACATCTATAAAAAGGAAGCATTGGACCTGCTAAAAAAAATAGATTGAAATTAATTGAGGTTTAATGATATCGTGTTTTGCTTATTTATATAATATGGTAAATCTATGCGTTATGCTTTAGGTATAGAATATGATGGAAGTACTTTCTGTGGTTTTCAAAAGCAAAAGCACTGTCGTTCAGTCCAAGAAGATTTAGAGCAAGCTATTTCTTTAATTGGAAATGAAAAAATAGAAGTATTTTGTGCTGGAAGAACCGATACAGGAGTCCACGCTACTTTTCAAGTGATTCATTTTGATTCAACATATTCTAGAAGTGCCAGATCATGGTCACTTGGTGTTAATAGTCACTTATCTCCTCATTGTTCTGTGAAATGGGCTCAAATTGTACCAGATAATTTTCATGCCAGATTTTCAGCTTTGAACAGGAGCTATGCCTATATAATCTACAATGGTGAACTGAGGCCATCTATTTGGAATAAAGGTTTTACTCATGTTCATGAAAAATTGGATGAAACTAAAATGCATGATGCATCACAACTTTTGTTAGGTGAAAATGACTTTAGTTCATTCAGAGCATCATCTTGCCAATCCAACTCTTCATTCAGAAATATACAGAAAATTTCTGTTAAGAGGCAAGGAGAATATGTGATTATTAACATTACGGCTAATGCTTTTTTACATCATATGGTTAGAAATATTGTTGGTAGTCTTATAGACGTAGGTAAAGGTTTACAGAAAATTGAATGGTTTAACTCATTACTTAGAGTTAAAGATAGAAACAAGGCAGGTGTTACTGCAAAGCCTAATGGATTATATTTGGTGGGAGTAGAATATCCTGAAGAATTTGGTATAAGTTCTGAATTAATTATTCCCTTAGGGTTTTCGTAATTATATAAAATGCTATATAATTGACGAATATATTAAATATTTAAAAAATAACAAAAAGGTCAATAATGAGCTGGCTTGAAAAAATTAAAAATAATATTGTATCTTCCAGAAAAGCATCAATTCCGGAAGGGGTTTGGACAAAATGTTCTTCATGTGAACAAGTACTGTATCAAGAAGATTTAGAAAAAAATTTATATGTATGCCCTAAATGTGGACATCATATGAGAATTAAAGCTCGTGACAGAATTACAAGTTTTCTCGATAAAGGAACTTTAAATGAATTAAATTCTGATCTTCAAGCCGTAGATGGCTTAAAATTTAGAGATACCAAGAAATATAAAGATCGCATTAGTTCCATGCAGAAATCAACCGGTGAAAAAGATGCTTTGTTAAGTTTTACAGGTAATTTAAATTCGCATCCAGTTGTTGTCTCTGCATTTGAGTTTAGTTTTATTGGCGGTTCAATGGGTTCTGTTGTAGGCGCTAAATTCGTTAAAGCTGCAGAATATGCTATAGAAAAAAGGTGTCCGTTTATATGTTTTTCAGCATCCGGTGGTGCAAGAATGCAAGAAGGAGTCGCTTCATTGATGCAAATGGCAAGAACAAGTGCAGTTCTTGAAAAATTGTCAAATGAAAATTTACCATTTATATCTGTTTTGACAGATCCAACTTATGGTGGTGTCTCTGCAAGTCTTGCCATGTTGGGAGATGTAATTATTGCTGAACCAAATGCCTTAATTGGTTTTGCTGGCAAACGTGTGATAGAAGATACTGTTAGAGAAACATTACCGGAAGGATTTCAAAAAAGTGAGTTCTTGCTTGAACATGGTGCAATAGACATGATTGTTTCAAGAAAAGATATGCGTACTAAAATTCATAATATTTTATCTAAGTTGATGGATTACTAGTTTTATATGAATAAATTCGATGCTATGAATTATAATGAGTGGCTGAGTTATATTCAAACCTTAACTGCAAGTGAAATTGATCTAGGTCTTGATAGAATTTCAGTTGTTTATAGAAAACTTTGTCTTCAACCGTTAGCAAAAAAAGTTGTTTTAGTGGGTGGAACCAATGGTAAGGGTTCCACTTGTGCTTTTTTAGAATCTGTTTTTTTAAATCTTGATAAAAAAGTAGCTGTTTATAGTTCACCTCATCTTGTTGATTTTAATGAACGACTTCGTATAAACGGTAAAAATATCACTAACGATTGTATGATTCGTGCCTTTAAAATTATTGAATCCCATAGAGCTGATGTTCCGCTTTCCTTTTTTGAATTCACTACATTATCAGCATTTTTGGTTATGAGTGAGCTTGATTTAGACTATGCCTTTGTTGAAGTGGGGTTAGGAGGTAGACTAGATGCCACAAATATACTTGATTCAGATTTATCTATTATCACGAATGTCTCGTTAGACCATACTGATTGGTTGGGTAATACCATTGAACAAATTGCTTTTGAAAAAGCCGGGATTATAAAAGAAAAATCTCCTGTAATTTTAGGAGAGCCTCTTTTGCCAAATATTATTAATGAGAGAGCAAAGGCTTTAGGTTGTGATATTTATCAAGCAGAAAGGGACTTTCATGGAAAATTAATTAATATGAATCAATTTGAATGGGAAACTCAGGACCGAAAGATTTTTTTCAGAGAACTACCCAAACTCCATCTTGAAAATGCCTATTCAGCTATAATGGCTTCAATAGTGCTTGCCCCTCAACTTCAAAACAAAGATATCATTAGAGGTATATTAAAAGCTCAATTACCTGGCCGTTTTCAGCTATTAAGAAAAACCCTGATGTTATTCTTGATGTGGCTCATAATCATAAATCAGCCTCTTTGTTAGCACAAAATATATCAAAATATAAAAAAAATGGAAAAACATATGCTCTTATAGGTATGCTAAAAGATAAAGATATAGAATCCGTTATTAATGAAATCAACCCACATGTCGACTTTTGGTTGCCGGTTTCGTTAAATTATGTTGATAGGGGAGCTAGCAAGCAAGAAATATCAAAGTTTTTACCGTCAAATAAAATGGTGAATATTACCTTAAATGATGGGAATATTTTTCAGAATTACACAGAGCTTACTCAAATGTGTAAGCCCGAAGATCTTATTATTTGTTTTGGTTCATTTTTCACAGTGGGTGATATTTTAAGATCTTTTTGATGTGTTTTAAATAAATCTTATAGAGGTATAATATGAACTGGATTGATTATACAATTATTTTTATAATTGCACTATCAATTGTATTTGCTGTTTTTAGAGGCTTTATTAGAGAAACTTTATCATTACTAACATGGGTACTGGCCTTTTATTTTGCATTTAAATATTATGATTTGATTTTACCTTATATGACAAGTATTGATAATCAAGCTTTAAAAACTTTTGTATCAATGGCTATTGTATTTTTTTGTATAATTTTTGTTGGGATGTTAATAGGATATGTACTAAAAAATTTTGTTGCTTCTTCAGGGCTATCAAGTATGGATTGTTTTTTGGGAGTAATATTTGGTATTGTTAGGGGTGTCCTATTTGTATCGATTTTAGTAATATTTGTTGACAAATTTGCTGATCTAGCTCATTCTTCCGACATTAAAAATTCAATATTATTACCACATTTTGATGGTATTATTAAATGGTTAGAAAATTTTTTTCACCAGTCAAGTGAACTGGGCTCAAACACAAAAAATTTGTAATAAGTGAGGAATATATTTCATGTGCGGTATAGTTGGAATTACTGGAAACACTCCGGTAAATCAATCTCTTTATGATGCTTTAATAGTTTTGCAACATCGTGGTCAAGATGCTGCTGGAATAATGACAATTGATAAAGGGTTCTTTAGATTGAGGAAGGCTAATGGATTAGTTTGTGATGTTTTCCAAGCGAAACATATGCAACGACTGCAGGGTAATATCGGAATTGGTCATGTTAGATATCCTACCGCAGGAAATTCCAGCGCAGCAGAATCACAGCCTTTTTATGTTAACTCTCCATATGGAATAAGCCTTGCTCACAATGGAAATTTGACTAATGCTTTGGAGCTTAAAAATTTATTATTAGACGAAGCTAAAAGACATGTGAATACAACTTCTGATTCTGAAATATTATTAAATGTTTTTGCCTATTTCTTAGAAAAAAGATCTGAAAATAAATTAGAGGCAACAGAAGTATTTGACGCCGTCACTGATTTAAACAAAGTTATAAAAGGTGCATATACAGTTGTATCATTAATTATTAATAAGGGCCTTGTTGCTTTTAGAGATCCATTTGGTATTAGACCATTATGTTTGGGTAAAAGAGAAGTTAACGGAGTTATCGAATATATGGTTGCTTCTGAGTCTGTGGCTCTTGATGCTGTTGGGTTTAATTTTGAGCGTGATGTTCAACCTGGTGAAGCGATATATATTGAAAATGATGGCACTTTCCATTCTAAAATATGCGCACCAAAAACTGAGTTATCCCCTTGTATTTTTGAGTATGTTTATTTTGCTAGACCTGATTCGGTTATAGATGGTATATCTGTATATAGCGCAAGAGTGAACATGGGTTATAAGCTAGGGGAGCATATTAAAGAGAAATTCAAAGATCTTGAAATAGATGTAGTCATACCTATTCCAGAGACATCTTGCGATAGTGCTTTAGCAATTGCACAGGTCTTAGATAAGCCATACCGTCAGGGTTTCGTCAAAAATAGATATGTTGGAAGGACATTTATAATGCCAGGCCAGCAATTAAGGAAGAAATCTGTGCGTCGAAAATTAAATGCCATTCAATCGGAGTTTAATAATAAAAATGTCCTTTTAGTTGATGATTCTATTGTAAGAGGAACAACATCTCAACAAATTATAGAAATGGCTAGAGAAGCAGGAGCCAAAAAAGTATATTTGGCTTCAGCTTCTCCAGAAATAAGATACCCAAATGTTTATGGTATAGATATGCCTAGTGCTAATGAATTAATTGCACACGATCGAAATCTTGATGAAATAAGTAATTTAATTGGTGCAGATGGTTTAATTTTTCAAAAGTTAAATGATTTGATTGAAGCGGTTAAAAATGAGAGTGATCATATAGAAAACTTTGAATGTTCAGTATTTAATGGAAATTATATAACAAATGATGTCACTAAAGATTATTTATCTTATATCGATCAATTAAGGAATGATGATTCGGTTCAACAAAAAGAGATTTCTATTAATTTAGCAAATATTGAACTTTATAATGAATCTAATTAAATATATTAATTTTTATGGATAACAATAAAAGCTTAGTAGGCATAGATATTTTGATAATTGAAGACGACAAGATTTTTGCAAAAATCTTGTCGGATTATTTAATTTCTATGGGAGCAAAGGTTAGGTTATCATATGATGGATTAGATGGACTTATTAAAATAAGAGAAAGTATTCCGAATATTTTAATCAGCGATCTTGCTATGCCTTTACTTGATGGTATTGAGATGACAGAAGAAGTATCTATTCAATACCCTATGTTGCCAGTTATAATTATTTCCGGAACTGATAACTTAAATAATGTGGCTACAGTTCTAAAGTTCGGTGTTAAAGATTTCTTTATAAAGCCTATCCGTGATTTGTCTAAACTTAGTGATGCTATCTTAGTAACTCTCGAGCGTTCATCTAATGATTTTGATGGAGCGTTATCTTGGCCAATTCTAAATGATATATCTGAATTAAAAGAATTAGAAAAACATGTTGATTATCTTAATGAACATCCAGATTTTGCAAATAATCTCATTAGAAATTTAATGCCTAAACATCAATCAAATTTTGGTAAAGTAAATTTTAATTTTAATTATTTACATACAGTTGACTCAATACCTCTTCTATATGACTATAATTGGCATCAAAACGGAGAAGTTTCATTTTTTATTACTATAATTACAGAAAAAAATTATTCAAATGTTTTAATTTCAAAATCTCTTTATAATTCTTTATCTAGAAATGAATCAGATTTACTTTCTGGAATAGATAAATTTATTGAGCAACAAAGCTTACATATTAAAACACTGAATGACTCTAAAAAATTCAAAACGGTTATTGGTTTTATAAACTTTCAATCTTATGAAGTAAAATTATTTTCTAATGGTATTAATTTTGAAACAAATGGTCTTAAGGAGTTGAGCAACATTAAGGCCAGTAGAGGATACATATATAGCAATCTTCAATTAAGACAAGATTTAAAAAACTGGTCTATGACATTTAACACAGGTGCAAAGCTGTGTAAAATTAATATTGAGCTAAATTAGAATATAAATTTGAGAACTTACTATGAACAAAAAAATTGATACTGCTGTTATACCTGTTGCAGGATTAGGTACAAGAATGCTCCCAGCAACTAAAGCAATTCCAAAAGAAATGTTACCAGTAGTTGATATTCCACTGATACAATATATTGTTGAAGAATGCTACGCCGCGGGTATCAGAAATATTATTTTTGTTACACATTCTTCAAAAAATGCAATTGAAGATCATTTCGACTTATCTTTTGAACTAGAAACTACTTTAGAGAAAAGAGTAAAAAGACAGATACTATCAGAAATACAGACAATAAAGCCTCAGGACTTAACAATTATGTCTGTAAGACAAGGTCACGCAAAGGGACTAGGGCATGCTATTTTGTGTGCTAAAAATTTGGTTAAAAATAACCCTTTTGCTGTTGTTTTACCAGACGTTTTAATCAATAAATATAATTGTGATTTGTTAAAAGAAAATTTATCGGAAATGGTATCTTTATATAATGCAAAGGGTATACCTCAAATAATGGTAGAACCAGTAGAGTATTCTGAAGTTGAAAAATATGGAATTGTGGGTCTAAATAATAATAGTAATTGTATTGTTAATGATTTAATTGAAAAGCCTCCAGTAGATAAGGCACCTTCAAATTTATCAATTGTTGGTAGATACATATTACCTGCTGAAATTTTAAACATTTTAGAACATACACCTGTCGGAGCTGGTGATGAAATTCAACTGACAGATGCTATTAAAGTGTTACTAACTACTCATGAAATACATGCATATAAATTGATAGGTAATAGTTTTGATTGTGGTGATAAAGCAGGATATTTTGCTGCAAATATAGAGTATGCTTTAAAACATCCTAGCTTGGGAAATAAATTTAAAAATGCTCTTCAAAATTCATTAAAAAATTCTTAATTTAATTATGCTCACGCATCTCGCACGCTAAGAGTGTATTTTCCAATAAAGATATAACAGTCATTGGACCAACCCCACCTGGAACTGGGGTTATGAATGATGCCTTTTTACTTGCCTCATCAAAATGAACGTCACCAGAAATTTTTCCATCTTCACCACGATTGATGCCAACATCTACAACTATGGCGTTTTCTTTAATCCAACTACCATTTATAAAGTTAGCTTTTCCGACGGCTGCAATTAATATATCAGCCTGCTCGACATATTTAGGTAAATCTTTAGTAAATCGATGACAAACGGTTACTGTTGCGCCACTTATTAGTAACTCAAGAGACATAGGTCTACCAACAATATTAGATGCACCAACAATTACAGCATGTTTTCCCTTTATAGGTATATTGTACCTGGTAAGTAAAGTTATAATTCCTTTTGGGGTACAAGATCTAAATAAGGGGTCCCTTAGAACTAGCCTACCCATATTATATGGATGAAAACCGTCAACATCCTTTTGTGGTGAGATTAATTCAACAACTTGATTGTAGTCAATATGAGCAGGTAATGGTGATTGAATTAATATACCATCAATATCATCGTCAGTATTTAAATCTTTAATGAGTTTTGTTATTTCATTATTACTAGTAGAACCCTTAAGAAAGTAAGATCTTGAAAGAATGCCTACTTTTTCACAAAGTTGTATTTTTTTATTAACATAAATTCTAGAAGCAGGATCATCTCCAACAAGAATTACAGCAAGACCTGGTTGTCTTAAACCATTTATTTTTCTTTCTTCGATTCTATTTTGAATTTCATTTTGGATACAAGATGAAATCATTGTACCACTGAGTAATTTTGCTGACATACCTTTTCCAAATAAATAAATAATTAACCATTATCTCAAATATTTAAAATCAATTCTATAAAATATAATTCGGTGTTTATTAACTAACTTTAATCAGAACAGCGAATGGTTTAATATTGAGCAGTTAATTTTTTTTTTAATAAAACTTATTGACGATATTTTTTTTATAAGTATAATTCATTTCATCTTTTAAAGATAATTCATTAAAAGCGCTCTTAGCTCAGCTGGATAGAGCACCTGCCTTCTAAGCAGGTGGTCGGAGGTTCGAATCCTCCAGGGCGCGCCATTCTCCTCAAGAAAATTTCATACTAAAGAGTTACTTTATTTTATAAATAAAAGGATTAAGAAAGTGTGGGAAATTGGAAAAATCAAGTCCAGTTATGGCATTAATTCCGGCGATTTATTACCTCTAACAACAACTGATATAGAAGTTAATATCGAAGGCGTGAACTATATTGTCAATCTACAAACCGATAATATGCAAGTTAAACATAATCCTAAAGTATCTTTGAAAGATCCATTTTTGCCTCCATACAACACAAATTTATTTGTTGAGAATATTGGTCCTGAACATGTCTGTTTACTGAATAAGTTCCCTATAAAAACTCCTCATTTATTGGTCTGTGCAACAAAATATATACCACAGACGACTGCTCTGAAATTAACTGATTTTAAAGCCTGGGTGAAGGGTATTAAAGGTCAAAATATTTTAGGCTTTTTTAATTCTGGACGTGCTGCTGGTTCAAGTCAATCTCATAGACACATGCAATTAATACAAACTGATTTGCCTCTTGAATCAGTTATTATAAACAATGCGCTGCCTTTTAAACATAATTTATTATTGTTAGATCAATTAAATGCAGAAGAACTTTACAGTCACTATTTGAGTGTTATGTCAGACTTTGATCTTTATACATCATCAACAGTAAATGGTTTTGTTGAGTGTTTTCCATATAATATACTTTTAACAGAAAGATGGATGTTATTAATTCCAAGATATAAAAATGAAGTTTATTCAATGAAAGGACATGGAGTAAATTTTGTTGGAAGGTTTTTAGTAAACTCGATGGAACAGTTCGAGTGGTTGAAAGAGTATGGTTTTATGAATTTTTTAATTCAGTGTGGATTTTCTAAGTAAAAAAATTAACCCACTTTTCAATATTAAGTCTTGTTACTAAGGTTTGATATTTTATCTTTATTTAAATTATGTTAGTATTACAACCTATTTATTTAAGTAAATTACACAAATATTTTACCTGAACAGGTTATTAGAGGTTAAAAATGCAAGTAACTATGGAAACAACTGAAGGGCTAGAACGTCAATTAAAAATCACTGTTCCGTCTGAAATTATTGAAAAAACGATTGTTAGTGAATTAAAGAAAATTTCAAAAAACAAACAATTTGATGGATTTAGGAAAGGCAAAGCACCTTTATCAATGGTTTCTAGAATGTACGAATCTTCAGTAAGACAAGATGTTTTAAACGAATTGATGCAAAAACATTTTTTTGATGCAATTATGCAAGAAAAATTAAACCCTGCTGGAGCACCAACGTTTACTCCTGAAGAAATAAAAAAAGATTCTGATTTAGTATTTAAAGCAACATTTGAAGTTTATCCTGAAGTTACAATTTCTGGACTAGATAAAATAAAAGTAGAAAAGCCAACTTGTAGCATAAGTGATTCTGACATAGATGAAATGATTGAAACTCTTCAAAAACAACAAAGCTCATGGAAAGAGTCTAATGATAAGGTTGACCATAATTCAAAAGTAAAAATAAATTTTGAAGGTAAAATTGATGGTGAAGTTTTTGATGGAGGAAAAGCAGAGAGTTTTGAATTAGAAATGGGCCAAGGAAAAATGATACCTGGATTTGAAGACGGCATTGTCGGACATATTAAAGGTGATAAGTTTGATGTTGAAACTCAATTTCCAGAAGATTATCATGCAGAGAACCTTAAAGGAAAAACAGCAGTATTTTCAATTGAAGTATTAGATGTTCTGACGAGGGAACTTCCTAAATTAGACGATGATTTTGCTTTAAAGTTTGGTATTAAAGAAGGTGGTATTGCTGCACTGAAAACTGAAATTGAAAAAAACATGAACCGAGAACTGAAGCAAACTATAAAAAATAAAATTAAAGACATGGCTCTTAATGGTTTACTTGAAAATAATGAAATCGATATTCCTAAAGCCCTAATTGATCAAGAAATAGAAGTTCTAAAAAAGCAAGCTTTGCAACAATTCGGAGGTAATATGAAAAATACTCCTGAACTTCCAAATGAAATTTTTTCAGAGCAAGCTAAGAAAAGAGTCAGTATTGGTTTACTTTTAGGTGAGTTTATTAAGCAGGAAAAAATTGAAGCAGATGATACGAAAACAAAAGAATTAATTGCTGATATAGCGTCCGCTTATGAAGACCCAAGTGAAGTAATTGAATATTATAATAAAGATGAAAAAATATTTAATAATATGAAAAATCTTGCATTAGAAGAAGAAGCTATTGATAAAATTCTATCATCAGCTCAAATAACTGAAAAAGAATTTAGTTTCAATGAGTTAATGAAAAAATAAACGTGATATTGATTGGTATAAATCTTTTTTTTGAGTTTATACCTAAATTCAATTTAGATATAATGATTCGAAGAATAAACTCGAATCATTAATTTTTTAAGGATAATTATGAATAAAGTCAATGAGAATTTTCCAGAAATGGGTGCATTGGTCCCAATGGTTGTAGAGCAAACCTCCAGAGGCGAGCGTTCTTATGATATATATTCGCGACTTCTGAAAGATCGTGTTATATTCTTAACTGGTCAAGTAGAAGATCATATGGCTAATTTGGTTGTTGCGCAATTGCTTTTTTTAGAATCTGAAAACCCTGAAAAAGACATCTATTTATATATTAACTCTCCTGGCGGATCAGTAACCGCTGGTATGTCTATTTATGATACTATGCAGTTCATCAAACCAAATGTTAGTACCGTATGTATGGGACAAGCCGCTTCAATGGGTGCGTTTCTTCTTGCAGGAGGAGAAAAGGGTAAAAGATATGTATTACCAAACTCCAGAGTCATGATTCATCAACCGCTTGGAGGATTTCAAGGACAAGCTTCTGATATTCAGATACATGCGCAAGAAATACTATCTATTAAACATAAATTAAATAAATTGTTAGCTGAGCATACTGGTCAAACTTTAGATGTGATTGAGAAAGATACTGACAGAGATAACTTTCTATCAGCCCAAGAGTCAGTAGAGTATGGTTTAGTTGATTCAATTTTGACACGCCGTGTTTAAAAAATATGAATCTTTTAAGTTGATAGTATAAAATAATATAACTACATAAAAAAACAAGAGGCTTTTAATGACAGATCTTCCTAAAGATAATAACGGTAAATTGCTTTATTGTTCCTTTTGTGGGAAAAGTCAGCATGAGGTAAAAAAATTAATAGCTGGACCATCAGTATATATTTGTGATGAATGTGTTGACTTGTGTAATGATATTATTAGAGAAGAAATTAAAGAAAAAAGCTCTGAAGACTACTCAAATAATAAATTACCAACACCAAAAGAAATTAGAGAAAATCTTGATGAATATGTAATTGGTCAAGAACACGCTAAAAAAGTGCTTTCCGTAGCAGTATATAATCACTATAAACGTTTGAAAAATCTTAAACATGATGGTAGCAATGATGTTGAATTGGGTAAGAGTAATATTTTATTTATTGGCCCTACCGGAAGTGGTAAAACACTTTTAGCAGAAACACTAGCTAGAATGTTAGATGTACCTTTCACAATTGCTGATGCAACTACATTAACTGAGGCAGGTTATGTGGGTGAAGATGTAGAAAACATTATTCAAAAGCTACTTCAAAAATGTGATTATGATGTTAAAAAAGCTGAAAGAGGCATCGTATATGTTGATGAAATAGATAAAATATCGAAAAAATCGGATAACCCTTCAATTACTAGAGATGTTTCTGGTGAAGGAGTTCAGCAAGCTCTTTTAAAACTTATCGAGGGAACAGTAGCATCAGTTCCACCACAAGGTGGAAGAAAGCATCCTCAACAAGAATTCTTACAAGTTGATACCTCAAAAATATTGTTTATTTGTGGTGGTGCATTTGCTGGGTTAGATAAAGTAATTGACAATAGGCTTTCCACATCTTCAGGTATTGGTTTTTCCGCAACGGTAAAAATTAAAGATAAAAATTCGAGTGAGAGTCAAATACTAGAAAAAGTAGAGCCGGAAGATCTAATTAAATTTGGCTTAATACCAGAGTTTATTGGTAGGCTACCTGTTACTGCGGTCCTAAATGAATTGGATTTAGAGGCGCTTGTTCAAATCTTGACGGAACCAAAGAATTCACTCACCAAACAATATAAAACTTTATTTAGTTTAGAAGGTGTCGAATTAGAATTTAGAGATGATGCTATCAATGCAATAGCTAAGAAAGCTCTCGAAAGAAAAACTGGTGCTAGGGGATTGCGCTCGATTATTGAAAGTATTTTATTAGATACTATGTATGATTTGCCCTCTGAAGAAAATGTGTCTAAAGTTGTTATCGATTCATCTGTTGTGAGTGGTGAGTCTAACCCCTACAAAATATACGAAAATGTTGATGATCAAAGTGTGATATGAAATCATAACGTATTTTTTTAAAAAACCAAAAAGTTGAGAGTTTTATTCTCAACTTTTTTTGTTTCTATATTGAAAAAATGAAAATAGGCACAATATTATAACTAATTAGATTTTAAAAAGTAGGAAAATGTATGAATTTAGAGCGTTCTGAAGTGAATGACATTCCAGTTTTACCTTTAAGAGATGTAGTGGTCTATCCTTACATGGTTATTCCTTTGTTTGTTGGACGAGAAAAGTCTATTCGTTGTTTAGAAGCAGCAATGAATTCTAATAAAGAAATCTTGTTAATTGCTCAAAGAGATGCTTCAGAAGAAGATCCAATAAAAGATAATTTATATGAAATTGGAACGATAGCTACAATACTTCAGTTATTAAAACTTCCAGATGGTACAGTTAAAGTTCTAGTTGAGGGTAAAAATAGAGTTAAGCTTATCAATTTATCTGATGATGATTATTTCTTGGGTCAAACAAAAATAGTTAATGAAATTGAGATTGATGAAAAAGATCAAGATGTCCTTTTAAGAACTGTTATTAATCAGTTTGAGAATTTTGTGAAATTAAATAAAAAGATTCCACCTGAAGTTTTAACTTCTTTAAATGGAATTGATGATTTGTCACGACTTGCTGATACTATTGCAGCTCATATGCCACTTAAAATGGAAGATAAGCAAAAAGTTCTTGAAATAAACGATATTAGAGAGCGTCTTGAATTTTTAATGGCACTCATGGAATCTGAAGTAGAGATACTCGAAGTTGAGAAAAAAATTCGTGGTCGAGTAAAAAAACAAATGGAAAAAAGTCAAAAAGAATATTATTTGAATGAACAAATGAAGGCTATACAAAAGGAGCTTGGAGAACTTGATGATGTGCCGGATGAATTTGAACAATTAAAAAATAAAATTTCAAAATCAAAAATGCCAAAAGAAGCTCTGAATAAAACAGAACAAGAACTAAACAAGCTTAAAATGATGTCACCTATGTCTGCTGAAGCTACTGTCGTGAGAAGTTACATAGAGTGGATGACTGCTGTACCGTGGTTTAAAAGGTCGAAAGTTAAAAAAGATTTAAGTAAAGCTGAATATATTTTAAATGAAGATCATTACGGTCTTGAGAGAGTAAAAGAAAGAATTTTAGAGTACCTTGCTGTACAAAGTAGGATAAACAAATTAAAAGGTCCCATATTATGTTTAGTTGGACCCCCTGGTGTCGGAAAAACTTCACTCGGTCAGTCTATAGCAAAAGCAACTGGTCGAAAATATGTGAGAATGGCTCTGGGTGGTGTTAGAGACGAAGCTGAAATAAGAGGGCATAGACGAACTTATATTGGCTCTATGCCGGGTAAAATTATTCAAAAAATGACAAAAGTTGAAGTCAAAAATCCACTATTTTTACTCGATGAAATTGATAAAATGTCATCTGATATGAGGGGAGATCCTGCTTCGGCATTACTTGAGGTCTTGGATCCGGAACAAAATAATGCATTTAATGATCACTATTTGGAAGTTGATTATGATCTTTCAGACGTAATGTTCGTAGCCACATCGAATTCTATGACTATTCCAGGACCTTTACTGGATCGTATGGAAGTTATTCGATTATCAGGTTATACAGAGGATGAAAAATTAAATATAGCAAAAAATCATCTTCTCGATAAACAGATTGAAAGAAATGGTCTGAAAAAAGATGAAATTACTATAGATGACTCTGCTCTTTTGGGAATAATTCGTTACTATACAAGAGAGGCCGGCGTTAGAGGGTTAGAAAGAGAAATTTCTAAGCTTTGTCGAAAAGCTGTTAAAGAAATATTATTAAATCAAAAGATGAAGAACGTTCATATTGAGTTGGACAACCTAAAGGATTATTTAGGAGTTCAGCGATTCGATTATGGAAAAGCAGAAAATGAAAATAGAGTCGGTCAAGTTACTGGTTTAGCTTGGACAGAAGTTGGTGGTGACCTTTTAACAATTGAGACCGAATCGATGATTGGGAAAGGGAAGTTAACTTATACTGGCTCTCTTGGTGATGTGATGCAAGAGTCAATTCAAGCAGCAATGACTGTCGTTCGTTCGAGAAGTGAGAAGTTAGGTATTAACAGTGATTTTTATGAGAAGAGAGATATCCATGTGCATGTACCTGAAGGTGCTACACCAAAAGATGGCCCTAGTGCTGGTATAGCTATGTGTACGGCTCTTGTCTCAAGTTTGACAGGTAATCCAGTCAACTCTGAAGTAGCTATGACAGGCGAAATTACGCTTAGAGGAGAAGTTTTGCCAATTGGAGGTCTTAAAGAGAAACTTTTAGCTGCGCATCGTGGTGGTATTAAATTAGTTATTATACCAAAAGAAAATGAAAGAGATCTTGAAGAAATTCCTGAAAATGTAAAAGCTGATTTAAATATAAAATGTGTTCAGTGGATTGATGAGGTTTTGTCTTTGGCACTTATAAACAATCCCCAGGGTATGGAAGTTGCCTAAAAAGTGATTTATAACAAAAATTTTTTAGACGTATATTAAAAAACATTGAGATTAAAAAAAAGTTTACTATATATTGATAATATCAAAGGTTTAATAATGAACTTTTGATATTACTTTTTTACAACAATGAGGAATGTTATGAATAAAGGTGAACTCGTAGAAAAAATTGCAACAGATGCACAACTTTCAAAAGCGTCTGCAAATCGAGCTTTGGATGCTTTTATGGAAGCTGTATCAGAATCCCTAAAAAAAGGTGATCCAGTAGCATTAGTTGGCTTTGGTACTTTTTCAGTAAAGGATAGAGCTGCTCGTAAAGGTAGAAATCCACAAACAGGTGCTGAAATTCAAATTAGAGCTTCAAAAGTACCAGGTTTTAAAGCAGGTAAAGTTTTAAAAGATTCTCTAAACTAGTTTATATATATTTCATAATACGTTATCATTTGCTTATAAATTAATTTATAAAATCATAATAAGAGCGTCTAAAGCGCTCTTATTTTTTAGTTAAAATAAGAGGAAATGTTCCATGATGGAAAACCTGAGAGCAGGAGCTAATAATATTGTAATCAAGGTAATATTTATTTTGATTATTTTATCATTTATTTTTGCAGGAATTGGTAGTTATGTTGTTGGTAATAAGCAAAATTATGTTGCTAAAGTAGATGATCATAAAATTAGTAAAGAAGAATTTGAAAGTGCCTATCAAAATCAACTTAAACAGATGCAGTCACAGATGGGTAACTACTTTCAAACGCTGTTAGAAAACCCTTCTTATGAAAAACAAATTAAATTACAGGTTATTAATGAATTAATTAATAATTATTTACTTGAAGAGAATGCAAAAAAAAATGGCATGGTAGTAACAAATTCGCAAATTAAAGATGCTATCTTAAAAATGCCTGAATTTTCAAAAAATGGGGTTTTTGACAATCAAACGTATCGTAATTTAATTCAAAGAGCAGGATTAACACCTGATGAGTTTGCTCAATATATTAAAAAAAGCTTTTTGTCAGAACAATATTTAAAAAATATTAATTCTTCAGAGTTTAATTTGCCTGGAGATGCTCAAGAGATTAATAATTATATCAATCAAATAAGATTAATAAGCACAAGTCAATTAAACAACAATGAAATTAAGAAAAATATAAAAATTAGCGACCAAAATATTTTAAAATATTATAATTCAAATAAAAAGGACTTCACTGAACCACGTAAGTTTACTGCAGCTTATATTGAAGTTGAGAAAAAAAATGCAAGTCAAAATATGGTCGTTTCTAATGAAGAAATTCAAAAGTTTTATGAGAAAAATAAAAGTCAATACATTGAACCACGAGAAATAAAAATTAGTTATATTTTTGTTACCAAGAAAGATATTGCCTTAGAAATAGAAAAAAAATTAAGCGAGAAACAAGATTTTCAAAAATTAGAAGAACAGTATTCTCAAGATAAATTCTCAAAATCACACACCTTATCAAATTGGATAAGTAAAGGGGATCTACCCGCCGCTTCAGATAAAGCAGCCTTTAATTTGAATAAAATAGGTGAGTTTTCAAAAATCATAAAAGTATCAAATGGCTATCAAATTATTAGGCTTGATGATATTAAACCGGAAAAGATTAAATCTTTAGAAAAAGTTAAAAGCGAAATTAATGAAATAATTTTAGCAGATAAAGTTGATAAAAAAATAGTTGAACAAAAACAATTGCTTTCAAATTTATCTTTCAGTAATCCTAAAACTTTGGAGCCAGCGTCGAAAAAACTAGGTCTTCCGATAGAAACAACTAAACCTTTTGATATTGATAATATTCCACCTTCAATTCTCTCTAATGGAACAAAAAAAGCACTTTTAAGTTCTACTGTTTTGAAAAGCAGATTAAACTCAAATGTTATTCAGTTACCCAATGGAAACTTAATTGTCTTCAGACTGACTAAAGTTGAACCCCCGAAGGTTATTGATTTTAATTTAGTTAAAGCAAAGATTAAATCTATGTTATTCGAGCAAGCATTAAACATAAAGTCTGATAAATTGGCACAGGATTATGTAAAAGAACTTAATGATAACAAAAAATCTTTAAAATTTAATACACCTATTGAAGTTTCTAGAAATAATATAAATGCTAGCAATCAAAAATTAGTTGAGGCATCTTTCAACATAGCAGAAAAGGGTAAATACTCTTATTATAAAAATAACTCTGGAACAGTATTTATTATAAAACTTAATAATATTATTTATCCTAAAGGTAATATTAACTCGTTAGATGAGGTTAGTAACTCATTAGTTCAACTTAGAAATAATATTAATCAAGCATCTTTAATTACAGCTCTCAGAGAAAAAGCTAAGATTGAAGTTAAAAACATTAATTAATTAAGTTAATGTTTAAAAGTTTTTAGCCACATAATGTGGCTAAATTTTTTTAGTTTATTGACTGTAATCCTTTAAAAAACATCTAAATCTTTCGATGGCTTCCTGAATAATGCTTTCAGATGGTAAAAAAATAAAACGAAAGTGATCATTATTATGCCAATGAAACCCCTTACCATGAACTATTAATACTTTTTTTTCAATTAAAAAATCTAATACAAGCTTTTCATCATCTTTTATATTATAAAATTTTTTGTCTATTCTTGGAAATAAATACAGAGCGCCATTTGGTTTAATACAACTTATACCGGGTATCTTGTTTAATAAATCCCAAGATAAATCTCTTTTTTTTGCTAGTTGATGGTTGATACTTCTGTAGTAATCTGGCTTTGACAGAATATCTTCTAATGCTGGTTGAATACAAAATTGCATCGGAATGTTAGGACATAATCTCATGGAAGCTAGCATATTTAAAGCATGGTTTATTTTTTTTAACTTTAAACTCCTGTCTGTTATCATCATCCAGCCAACTCTAAATCCACATATATGGTGTGACTTAGATAGTCCTGAAAAAGTTATGCATGGGACTTCATCAGAAAATGAAGCAACGTGATGATGGACATAATTGTCGAATAAAATATTTTCATATATCTCATCTGAAAAAATGATAATGTTATGTTTTTTACAGATTTTAACTATCTCTTGTAAAAGAGATTTAGAATATACTGCACCCGTTGGATTATTTGGATTTATTAAAACAATCCCTTTAGTTTTTTTTGATATTCTTGATTTAATTGAATCCAAGTCGGGAAACCAGTTGGTAGAGTAATCACAGGTATAATGGACAGCATGTCCGCCTGCAAGAGATATTGATGCAGTCCACAATGGATAGTCTGGTGAAGGGACAAGAATTTCATCTCCCTTTTCTAAAAAAGCCTGCATCGACATTAATATTAATTCAGAAACACCGTTGCCTATAAAAATATTCTTTTTGTCTATCACATGGTTATATTTTTTCCGCACATAATTACTGATAGATAATCTAGCCTCAATCAATCCTTGAGAGTCACCATAGCCACTACTTTTACTCAGATGTGTTTGAATAGAGTTTAAGATGTTTTTACTCGGATAATAGCCAAAAGGAGTTGTATTCCCAATATTTAATTTAATTATACTCTCATCATTACTTTCAAGCTGTTCAGCCTTTTCTAATATTGGTCCTCGGAGATCATAACATATTTTTTCAAATTTCGCGGGTGTATTGAATAATTTTTCCATAAAATCTCCAAGAGCATTATTTAATCAGAATAAAACTTTATCAAGTAGATAACAGCTAAAATATTAATAAATGAAATTATGACAAGATAATTAATGATTGAGATTTGAAGTAAACTTAGAATGACAGAACTACACATTGCACTTAAAATCATAAAAATTGCATTTAAAAAATTATTCCCTGCTATAACTTGTGAAACCTTTTTACTAGGACTACTAATTTCAAGTTGGTACATTAATTGTACAAAATAAACGCCAAAACAAAAACCAAGAAAAAAAATAGAAATCGAAAGATGTTGAAAATATCCATTAAAGAAAACCGCACTAAGATTTCTAACTTCAGAAGTATTAGAATTATGGAAGACTAAAAATAATGATATTAGTGAAATAAATAGCAAAGATAAAGCACAAATTAGTTTTGAATTGTCGTTATTGAAGAACTTACAAGTCAATGATCCAATTGATATACCAATTATTAATAATATATAGATAAAAGAAAATATTTTTCCATTGTTATCGGTATTTAACAAAGTGTCAACTAACATAGGTAATATATTAATAAAAGAAACTGATAAAAACCAAAACCAACTAAGACAGATTATTATATAAAAAATCCTTTTATTCTTATAAATTAAATTTAAATTTTGTTTTATGGAAGAATAGACATTTAAATCCAATGTTAAATTTTTATCATTAGGTGAGTTGGTTGGTATATATTTTGATGATATATAACCTAAGATAGATGTTAAAATTAGGATACATGATATGAAATATTCTGGAATGAATTTTGCGGCAATGATAAAAGAAGCTAGCATTGATGCTACTAAAATAGCAAACTGTGTTGATGCATTTATTAAGCCATTAGCTTCTTTTAAAGTCTTTTGTTTAAAAAGTGCTGTAGGAAGCGAATATTTAACTGGACCAAATAAAGTATATTGAATGCTAATTAAAATAATAGGGATTAAACTTATATAGTAAAAATGACAAATAATTGAAATACTAGCAAGGATCATTATTAAAACTTCAAATATCTTTAATGATTGAATATATTTTGATTTTTCATATTTATCTGAAAGCTTTCCCGCTAAAGGCGATAAAACTAAAGTTGGAAATACAAATAAAAATAATACAATATTAGTGTAAAGAATATGTGAGTTAGTTGAAGTATTTGTATTTGTGAAAATATAAATAAATATTACTGCATTTCTTAATATATTATCATTGAAAGCGCCCAAAAACTGAGTTAAAAAAAAGGGCAAAAATGTTTTGTTTTTAAAAGAGATATTGCAATCATTCGCATCCATGAGAAAGAGTTTGTCCTAATTAAAAATAATTATTAAAAAAATTATCAATCAAAATTCGTCCATTAGTATTTTTGTTCATGAAAAGCTTATCATCAACAGATAACAATGTAATTCCATGAACGGATGCCCATATAAGGCGACTTGTTTCTGTTAATTCATCACTTGATAAACTTGGTCTAACTTTATGGACTAAATTATCTAGAATCTCAATTAACTTATTTATTCTTAAAGAGTGCCACTCAGGCAATTTATCAGAATTAACTTTATGCTGAAAAATGAGCTGCCAACGGTATGGATTTTTTTCAGCAAAATTGAGATAGCAATAAGCCATTTTTCGTAAAGATTTAAGTGGATCGGATTCTTCGTATATAGCTTTCCCCATATCTACGAAAAGTTCATCAAGTGTCCTTGCATTCACTTCTAATAACAATAGATCATAACTACCGAATATGTTTACTAAAGTACTTGGAACATAGCCAATTAGCGACGCAAGCTTTCGAAGGCTTAATTCATGGTACGGTTTGTTTTCTAGAAAAGTATTCACTTCATTAATTGTAATGGAAACTAATTCTTCTCTTGTATGGTCATTTCTTCTTGCCATTTAAAATTACCTAATTATATTTTTGATATCTATACATAATATTAATTTTTGAAATTTGTTCATTTAAAGTCCATAAATCATAAAGGTAACCAATAAAAAACAGACCAAATGTTAGAAAATAGATTATTCCACTTATCCATTTACCCATATAAAATCTATGTAGGCCAAAAAAACCCAAGAAAGTAAGTAAGACCCAACAAAAGTTATAATCAACTTTACCATAACGATATTTATTAGTTGCACTTCTAGACATTGATGGAATAAGAAAGAGATCTATTAACCAACCAATTAAAAAAAGTCCTAATGTAAAAAACCAAATTGTCCCAGTTATCTTCTTTCCATAGTAAAATCGGTGTGATCCAAAAAAGCCAAAAATCCAGAGAATATAGCCTAAAAATGTACTGTGTGTTATCATAATTAAAATATATGTGAAAAAATATTATAATAACACTTTTTTAACTTTTTTATATATATTTTAGATTAGCGTTAAAACTTAATATGAGTTGACAATGAAAGAAAATTTTTGGCAAACAAAAGATATTAAAAAACTGACCAGTCAAGAGTGGGATGCTATCTGCGATAAGTGTGGCTTATGTTGTTTGCATAAAATTATTGACGATGATACTAATGAGCTTTTTTATACTAATGTTGCATGTAATCTTTTAGATCTAGAGACTCGGCAGTGTTCAAATTATGAAAATAGATTTCACCTCAATTCTTCATGCATACAACTAACTGCAGAAAATATAGATGACTTTAATTGGTTACCAGATAGTTGCGCTTACATTTACCTAAAAGAGCATGGAGATTTACCTAAAAATCACTATTTAAAAACTAAAAGCAAAATTATTGGTAAGAAAATACCTGTTCGATTAATACATGAATGTGATGTTTCATGTATTGAAGATCATATAATCGAAAAACATGAATAAACTTATCGTTTTTTATTATCTAATATTAATGATATTAAACCCACAATACTCACTAAAATATAAAGTATAAAAAATAAGAGTAACCAGTGAGTTAGAGGAATATTGAAAAAGCTCCACTTTACCATTGAACAATCACCATAACTTTTAAATAAGGATGGGAACCATTCATTAAGAGGGAAACTTTTTGGAAAATAATTTGTTTCTTGTGAACAAGCAGAGAATAGTGGAGGGTGTAATTCAAGCTGTATATGTTCAATATTAAGCAAAGCACCTTTCGTAGCAGTAATGAGTAAAACTAACATCAATAAAAAGTTTATTTTTTTTGTCTTACTAAAAAAATTAGAGTAAAGGTAATTAGAGCTATTCCAATAACAGCGACTCGTTCATAAACACAATAGAGGCATGGATAAATTAATTTAAAATTTTGTAGAAATATAGCAAATAGAATAGAAAGTAGAGATATTGAAAACAAGACTAGCCAAAATAGCCTATTTTTAATTAGTTTATTTAATGAATTCGGCATGTATAGGAATGGGTTTGAAACTATTATTGTGCATTTTAACTGTAATTAATTAAAATGCAAGTATATTATTTCTCAAAAATTCCATATTCTGCTTTTTGAAAAATTATCGGTCTCAGCGAGTAGGACATGTATCTAATATTTTGTAAGACCCATTTGGAAGTAATTCTTCAAGGATAACATCAAAACCCCAAAGTCTATGGACATGTTTTAAGACCTCTTTATAACTTTTATGAAGAGGGATTTGATTTTGAGGTACATATTGTAAAGTCAGCGATCTGTCACCTTTTAAATTTACTTTAGATACTTGTATATTAGGTTCAAGTGAACTTAAATTATATTGCTGTGATAAGTTTTCTCTTATAATTTTGTAACCCTCTTCATTATGTATTGCGTTAATTTCAATAAAGTTGTTTTTTTCATCATCGTTTATTGAAAAAAATTTAAAATCTCTCATTACTTTAGGGGAAAGATATTGACTTATAAAGCTTTCATCTTTGAAGTTTCGCATAGCAAAATGAAGCGAATCTAGCCAATTGGAGCCAATTAAATCAGGAAACCATAACTTATCTTCATCAGTGGGATTTTCGCATATTCTTTTAATATCCTTAAACATGGAAAACCCTAAAGCGTATGGATTTATGCCATTATAGTAAGGGCTATTATAGCTTGGTTGTGATACTACATTGGTATGACTATGGAGAAATTCTAAAATAAATTTATCACTGACTATTTTGTCATCATATAGATGATTCAATAGAGTATAATGCCAAAAGGAAGCCCATCCTTCATTCATAACCTGAGTTTGCTTTTGTGGATAAAAGTATTGGCTTATTTTTCTTATAATTCTAATAATTTCCCTTTGCCAAGATTCAAGAATAGGCGCATTTTTTTCAATAAAGTATAAAATATTTTCTTGAGGCTCTTCAGGAAAAGATTTTTCTTGATAACTAAAGTTTGATTTATTTTGAGGTAATGTTCTCCATAGGGAGTTTACTTGAGTCTGAAGATAGTCTTCACGATCTTTTTGTCTTGCTTTTTCTTCATTAAGAGAAAGCTTATCTGGTCTTTGATATCTATCTACTCCATAATTCATTAGTGCATGACATGAGTCTATAATTTCTTCAACAGCAACCACACCATACTTTTCTTCACATTCATTTATATAGTTTTTTGCAAAAAGTAAATAATCAACAATACTACTTGCATCAGTCCATGATTTGAAAAGGTAATTATTTTTAAAAAAAGAATTATGTCCATAGCAGGCATGTGCAATAACTAGTGCTTGCATGGTTATTGTATTTTCTTCCATTAAATAAGCTATACAGGGATCAGAATTAATTACTATTTCATATGCAAGTCCCATTTGTCCATGCTTGTATCCCTGTTCAGTCTCAATAAACTTTTTGCCGAATGACCAGTGATTATAATTAATTGGCATTCCAATACTAGAATAGGCATCCATCATTTGTTCAGCAGTAATTATTTCTATTTGATTATCGTAAGTTTCTAATTTATAAATCTTTGCTACTCGGTCTATTTGTTTTTGATATTCTTTGATTAAATCAAACGTCCAATCTGGACCATCGCTAAGTTTTGAGTATTTTTCCATAAATAATTTCCAAATAAAATTTAGTTTGTTGGTAATTGTTTTTAAATAGTTCTCTAAAAACAGGATAAATATCTTCGGACTTTTGAATATTTTCATAGCAAAATTATTAAAGGTTTTGTTTATAATTTCATATTCTCTCCAGAGCGTTTGATGTGCTCTTCTAGTAATTTCAATATATGTATAATATCTAGTAAATGGTAGTATTTTCTCTGTTAGCTCACTTCTACAATGGGGAGAATCATCAGCCCAGTTGTCACCATCTGAAGCCTGTGCGGCGTATATATTCCAATCAGATGAACTATATCTTTTTTTCATTATATCAACCATTAACTTCAATGAGCTTGAAACTATTGTCCCTCCAGTTTCTTGGGAATAAAAAAATTCATGTTCATCAACTTCCTTTGCCTGTGTATGGTGTCTGATATATATTACCTCAACATTTTTATATGTTTTTTTTAGGAAAAGATACAATAGAATATAAAACCTTTTAGCAATATCTTTAGTTGCTTGATCCATTGATCCTGATACATCCATAAGACAAAACATAACTGCTTTGCTTGATGGAATAGGGCGTTTTTCATAATTTCTAAACCTTAAATCAACAGTATCTAAAAAGGGAGTTTGTGAAATTTTTTGTTTAAGGTTTGTTATTTGCTGTAATAATTTTTTTGTTCAATTAAGTCTGGGATATTTTGATTTTCAAGTAATAAGAGTTCCTCTTTTAATTTTTTAGTTCGGTCTTTTTTGAAGCATTCATTGCAGTTCTTCTTGCAAAGGATTTCTCTAGCGACTTGACTACATCTATATTAGTTGGGACTCCAGTAACTTTGTACCCAGCACGGGAAGATTTCCATTTTACTATTTTGTTATAATTATTCATTTTTAGGTTTGGAAGCTCTAAATCTTCAAATATTAAATCAAGATATTCTTCTTTGGAAATATGAAATTTAAAGTTATCATTCCCATTACCATCCTTACTGGCTTGATCTTCTCCATTAGAAGGAGATGAGTTTTGTGGTCTTTCTATTTTATCTCCCGTAATAAATTGGTCATTACCTGGATGTATAATGTTTCGGCTACCACCACTACCAACATGAAACATAGGTTCATCTATATTCTTAGAAGGAATCTCTATATTTTCCCCATTCTCTAAATCTGTTACAGAGCGGTTGTTTACAGACTTTTCTAAAGAATCTTTTATTTGTTCTCGATGGCGTTGTATAAAACGCCTTCTATTAACAGTACTCTTATTTTTACCATTAAGTCTTCGATCAATAAGATTTGTCATAAAAACTCCTTATTAAGAAGATTTTCTAACTCGAAGATACCATTCCGACAACAATCTTACTTGTTTTCGTGTATATCCCTTTTCCATCATTCTATCAACAAAATCATCATGTTTCTTTTGTTCATCTGTTGAAGTTTTAGCATTAAAAGATATTACTGGTAATAACTCCTCGGTATTAGAAAACATTTTTTTCTCAATTACAGTTCTTAATTTTTCATAGCTAGTCCAATTTGGATTTTTACCTGAATTACTTGCACGCGCACGTAATACAAAATTTACTATTTCATTTCTAAAGTCTTTAGGATTACTTATTCCTGCAGGCTTTTCTATTTTTTCTAATTCATTATTTAAAGCAGATCTATCGAACAATTGACCTGTTTCAGGATCTCTGTATTCCTGATCTTGTATCCAAAAATCAGCGTAAATCACATATCTATCAAAATATTTTGACCATATTCAGAATAAGACTCTAGATAAGCTGTTTGAATCTCTTTTCCAATGAACTCAACATATTTAGGTATTAAGTATCCCTTCAAAAACTCCAAATATTTTTCAGATTGCTCTTTAGGAAATTGTTCTCGCTCTATTTGTTGTTCTAAAACATAAAACAAATGAACAGGATTTGCAGCCACTTCTGAGTGATCAAAATTGAAAACTCTGGATAAAATTTTAAAAGCAAATCTAGTTGAAAGTCCACTCATACCTTCATCTACACCAGCATAATCTTTATATTCTTGGTAGGATTTAGCTTTAGGGTCGGTGTCTTTCAATGTCTCACCATCATATACTCTCATTTTAGAATATATGCTAGAGTTTTCAGGTTCTTTCAAGCGAGATAGAATACTAAATTGAGATAAAACATCTAATGTACTTGGGGAGCAGGGTGCATGTTCTAGTTTACTATTTTTTAATAGTTTTTCATAAATTTTAACTTCTTCTGAAACTCTCAAACAATAAGGAACTTTAACTATATAGACTCTATCTAAAAATGCCTCATTATTTTTATTATTTCTAAATGTTTTCCACTCTGATTCATTTGAGTGAGCTAAAATAATACCATCAAATGGAAGGGCTGATAAACCTTCTGTCCCATTATAATTACCTTCTTGCGTTGCAGTCAGTAATGGATGGAGAACTTTTATAGGAGCTTTGAACATTTCGACAAACTCCATTAATCCCTGGTTACCTTTACATAAAGCTCCTGAGTAACTATAGGCATCCGGATCATCTTGCGCATAATGTTCAAGTTGTCTGATATCAACTTTTCCCACTAGAGATGAAATATCTTGATTATTTTCATCTCCAGGTTCAGTTTTGGCTACCCCAACTTGATCCAGAATAGAAGGAGTTACTTTTATAACCTTAAATTTACTTATATCTCCACCAAATTCATGTAATCTTTTAGAGGCCCAAGGAGACATAATGTTATTAAGATACCTTTTAGGGATATTATATTCATCAGATAAAATTTTACTGTCTTCATCAGCATTGAATAGACAAAAAGGATGGTCATTAACAGGACTTCTTTTTCCATTTGCTGATAAAATATATATAGGTTTTTTTTCCATTAAAGATTTTAGCTTTTCTGCAAGTGATGACTTTCCTCCACCTACTGGGCCCAATAAATATAAGATTTGTTTTCTTTCCTCTAATCCCTGAGCAGCATGCTTCAGGTATGATACTATTTGCTCTATGGCTTCTTCCATCCCATAAAAATCTTTGAATGTATCATATTGCTGAATAATTCTATTCGAAAATAAACGACTTAGCCTAGGATCTTTGGCTGTATCTATTAATTCAGGCTCTCCTATTGCCATTAACAATCGCTCAGCAGCATTTACGTAGGCAGATTTGTCATTTTTACAAATTTCTAAAAATTCTTGTATAGATATTTCTTCCTGCTTAGAAAGTTCAAACCTTTTTTGGTAGTGCTCAAAAATACTCATACTAACTCCTGTAGATTATTTGCTCATGAATGACGAAAAATCCCTTTATAATATTAATTTTAGCAAATATATGAACAATTCGTTTCCAAAGCACATAAGTAAAATTATGTTAATAAGCCTTCATTGTTAATATACGTATACTATAAACTATAAGACAAGAGGGATAATTGTATATTTAAGACGTTAATCACATATGACTTGATTTGAGTGTAAATATTGAGAAGTGAAAAAAGCAAAAATCAATTTGATTTTTGCTTTTGTAATATTATAAGAATAAAGGGATGATTATTTAGAAATATAAGAAACTAAATCAAGAACTTTATTAGAATAGCCAATTTCGTTATCATACCATGATACAACTTTCACAAAATTATCAGTTAAAGCTATACCAGCTTTAGCATCAAAAACAGAAGTACAAGTTTCACCTATGAAATCATTAGATACGACATCATCTTCGGTATAACCTAAAATACCTTTAAGTTCATTTTCGGATGCTTGTTTCATTGCTTCACAAATTTCACCATACGATGCTGGTTTTTCAAGATTTACAGTAAGATCAACAACAGAAACATCAGGAGTTGGTACTCTAAATGACATTCCAGTTAATTTACCATTTAATTCAGGAATAACTTTACCTACAGCTTTAGCGGCACCAGTTGATGATGGAATAATGTTTTGAGAAGCACCACGTCCACCTCTCCAATCTTTAACTGAAGGACCATCAACAGTTTTTTGTGTTGCAGTTACGGCATGAACTGTTGTCATAAGACCATCTTTGATGCCCCAAGTGTCATTTAAAACTTTAGCTATAGGTGCAAGACAGTTCGTAGTGCATGATGCATTAGATACAATAGTCTCACCTTTGTATGATTCGTGATTAACTCCCATCACAAACATAGGAGTATGATCTTTGGAAGGTGCAGACATTACAACTTTTTTTGCACCAGCTAAAATGTGTTTATTTGCAGTTTCTTCTGTTAAAAATAGACCTGTAGATTCAACAACCACATCAGCGTTAACTGCATCCCATTTTAGATCAGCTGGATTTTTTTCAGCCGTCACACGAACAACCTTGCCATTTACAACTAAATTGCCATTTTCAACTTCAACTGTACCTTTAAATCTACCGTGAGTTGAATCATATTTTAGCATGTAAGCCATATACTCGACGTCGATGAGATCATTGATTCCAACAACTTCAATATCAGTTCTTTCTACTGATGCTCTAAAAACAAAACGGCCAATCCTACCAAAACCATTAATTCCAACTTTTACAGTCATTATAAAACTCCAATATAATTTAAAAATTTAATAATCAATCGTAAATTACCTTTTATTGGTAATAACTTCAAGTAAAAATTGAAAAATGTTATGATTATATATATATTCTATGTTTGTTCATTTAATCTAAGTTATAATTACAATTTTTTTACAACCGGGTATGTTTATGAACTTTTCAAAAATCAATACAGAATTAACAGCAGAGGTATATGAACTTCTTTTAGAAGCTGTCGAAACGGGCAAGTGGTCAAACGGAATAAAGCTAACGGAAGCGCAAGTTTCATCTTCGATGCAATTAATTATGCTTTACCAAGCAAAAAAGGGCAAACAAAATGAACATCTCTCCATTCAAGAAAATGGAGAAATAAAACACAAAAGTAGGGCAGAGTTCAAAGCTGAGTTCGAAGATATTATTCAAACAAAAAAAATTTAGTAAGTTATTTCACCTTTTAAGTTTTGAGCAAGTAGCATCTTTCGTTCATCAAAACTGATGGGGAGGCTTAATATTAAATGTAATTTTGTTAATGCAGCTTCTAGAGTTATATCATAACCACTAGTTACCCCAACATTTTGAAGCTCTTTTCCTGTAGCATACCCATCCATATTTACTTTCCCTGATAAGCATTGAGTAATATTTAAGATTAAAATTTTGTTTTCATTTGCTTCTTTAAGTAACTGAATAAAAGAAGGCTCCTGAGGTGCATTGCCTACACCAAATGTTTGAATGATTAGTGCTTTGACAGGTTGTAAAATTGTATTTTTGATCACTTGAGTAGAAATTCCTGGATAAAATGTTACTACTCCAATTGGTTGTGTATACAAGGTGTTTATTTTAACGGGAACATTTCTTTTCTTGGGTAAATCAATCAGGCTTTTATTTACTTTAATATTGATGCCAGCATGAATTAGGGGTGGTAAGTTTGGGGACTCGAAAGCATCAAAACCATCAGCATGTATTTTTTTGCTCGATTTCCCCTTAATAATTTATTATTAAAAAATAAACTTACTTCATTTACTGGATAATTTGCAGCTAAGAATAATGACGTCAAGAGGTTATTATGGGCATCAGATCTAATTTCACATAAAGGGATTTGAGAACCCGTAACGATAATTGGTTTGTTTAGATTTTCAAAAATAAATGATAATGCTGAAGATGTATATGCCATAGTATCCGTTCCGTGAAGTATCACAAAACCATCATACATTTCGTAGTTTTTATAGATATCATTGGCAATTCTAACCCAATCATTTGGGTTCATATTTGAAGAATCAATTAAAGGCTCATATTCATTTAAAGTAAAAGATGGCATTTCATCACGATGAAGTTCTGGTATTTTTAATAATTGTTCATGCATGTAGTTCTTCGCAGGGACGTAGCCATTGGGAGATCTTACCATCCCAATAGTTCCGCCTGTGTAACATATATATATTTTTTTCTTATTTTTTTTCATTACTGATATAACCCATCACATTGAATACACAGTGCATATTGTCCTTTGGGATCTTGGAGACTTAATAATGGTTGTAGTATTAGATTGGTATTCACTAAATTTTTAATTTTGGTAGAAACACCTATGCTATCCATTACAAACATACCCAAGGAGTTGGATATGTTTGTATTATCGCTTTTTTGCATCCAAAGTATTTTTGCTGTTTTTAATTTTGATAAAGCTTTAGCCTCCTGTATAGCTTCATCAAAATCACCTAATTGATCAACCAGTCCAACTTTAAGTGCATCCTCGCCAGTCCAGACTCTACCTTGAGCAATTTTCTGAACTTGGTTTAATGGAATTTTTCTAGATTTTGATACTAGTTGAATAAACTTTTTATAACCATGGTCAACGTTTATTTGTATAAATTCGCTCATTTTTGGACTTAGGTTTTGAGTTTGACTCATTTTAGAAATTGGTGTTGTGTAATATCCATCAGAATCAATTCCGATTTCTTTTAAAGAATTCTTAAAGGTTGGATATATTGCAAAAATGCCAATAGAACCTGTTAGTGTATTTGCATTTGCTATAATTTTATCTGCGCTCATTGAAATCCAATACCCTCCCGAAGCTGCATAAGATGACATTGAAATAATTACTTTTTTACCTGCTGCTTTAAGTTGAAGAATTTCATCTCTTATATTAGCTGATGCAAATGCGCTACCTCCAGGGCTATTGACTCTAATAACAACCGATTTTATTGAAGGTATAGTCTTTATTGTTTCTAACCTAGAAATGAGATCCTTAGCATTAATTGTATTTGGGATGTTATCATTATCAACAATTTCTCCCTCAGCCACGACGACTGCTATGTTGGGGTTACCATAGTTTGGATATAATTTTGATAAACTTCATTTCGGTAGTTTTCGTAAGTTACATGTTTATATTTATCATCGCTTTTACCAAATTTGTTTATTAAAATTGATTTTAACTCAGGAATAGTTACAAGTTGATCAACAAGTTTTTCTTTTAAAAACAATCTTGAGAGATCGCCATCATTATTTTTTAATTTCGATAAAAGGTTATCAATATCAAAATCTTTTGGCGATAAATTTATATTTCTGTTTTGAGATATAACTTTTAAATAACTTACCCATAATTGATCAACAATTTGTTTGTTTTCTATTTTTGCTTCATTGGACATACTTTCTCTGGTAAAGGGTTCAATAGCAGATTTATATTTGCCAACACGAAAAACATGAACGTCAATTTTTAATTTTTCAAGTAAATTTTTAAAGTAAAGATTATTAATAGAATAACCTTTTAATAAAATAGCACCATCTTCCGAAAGGAAAATTTTACTTGCATATGATGCAAGATAATATTGGCTTTGATTGTAATAATCTCCAATAGCGTAGATTGGTTTTCCAGATTTTTTGAAATCTTTAAGTGCCTCACCAATGTATGATAATTGAGTTATAGATGTTTCAGGAAGATTTTTAAGATTTAAGATTAAGCCATTAATATTTTTGTCCTTTGAAGCTACTTTGATAACTTTAGTTAAGGTAAATAAATTTACATTGGAATAATTATTACTGCTTATTCTTCTTAAGAAATGATTGAAAATAGATTGTTTTTCTTGCTGCTCTACGATTGGCCCATTTAGATTAAGTAACAAAGGGCGAGGTTCAATAATTTGTTGAGAGCTTTTACTATGTTTATTAACATATAAAAGGTATACAATGCTAAAAATAAATATTATAAATATTATATTTAAAACTATTTGCCTTGTAATATTTAATGTATTCCAGAATAATCTAAAAACATTATTGATAATTGTAAATATTTTCATGTAAATTTCATCTTATTTGTCATTTTGATTATTAATCTTTTTAAAAAAACTATTATATTTATCGAAAGAAACATCAAGAAGATCAAAGTCAGGATTTTCAGTTTCTTGAACGTTTAGATATGAGTTCTTATCAAATGCATAATAATTAGCCTTTTCATCCAACATAATAAATTTATCTTTAAAGATTAGATATATATTACTTGTACTAGCCGTGAAAATTGGATAATTATTTGTGCAACTATCGAATAAATCGCATCCAGATGAAAATGAACTTAGTGGATTTGTTATCTCGAATAATTTTGAGAGAATAGTAGGCGTAATACTATATAAATTTGAATCTCTGAAAGTAAACTTTGTATCATGAATACCTGGCCAATGAATTGTCAATGGTGTTTTTAAATTATCAATATTGGTACTATCATTTACAAATGGCACATCAGAATTGGTAACTATTACAATTGTTTTTTGTAAATCTAGTCTATTAAGTATTTGTTGAAATTTTGAATCAATATCACTTTTAAATTCAAATGAAATGTAAGTAAACCATGGTGAAGATGAACTATCGTTACTGTCTAACCACTTAATAACATCAGTATATGTAGATGGATTTTCTGAGTCTGTTTTTACATGAAATGACTTTATATTTTTATTATTTAAAATAATTCTATAATAATCATCTGCTTTACTAGGGCTTGAAAGAAAGAAGTTTATTTTGTAATTAAATTTTTTTAATGTATCAAATAACACAGACTGTATTTTTGAGTTATCAATTTCACTATAGTAATTTGGTGTTAAACCATAAAATAAACTAAAGATTGATTTTTGTAAATTGTTTGAAGCAACATAAGTGTTTTTGAAAAACATGTTTTCTTTAGAAAATAGGCTTAGGTAAGGGTATTGATGTATATCAGCTAAATCTTTATTGTTAAGGCCTCTTATATCTAATAAAAGAATATTTAAATTGTTACCCTTCGGTGAATAAGTTATGTTGTTTTTTGGGTATTTGAAATTTGATATTTTGGATACTTTCTCAACGTGTTTTTCATATAGTTTGGAAAGTTTATATTGATTTTCTTTTAAAAAACCTGATTTAATTAATAGATCTTTTGCTGTAAGAGGTGCTGCTAATGGAAAACTATTTCTTTGCATTGTTACTGATTTTTCTAACGTTGCATCAGCCCAGGCAAAAATAATATTACTTATTAAAAAGCAAGATAATAAAAACATGAAAATAGAAAAGGTTAGTTTTCTATTTTTTTTGTTTTTATTTTAGTTTTATTCCATAACCATTGAGATGTTAACGTATTGATAATTATTAGAATTGGAAAGATAAGAAGATAATGAATACTTATAGTATTATTGGGTTCCTGAAACATTGTAAATAAAGAGAAGTGTTCTTTGTAAAGGTTAAAGTAATTAACGTCTACAAATTGAAAGGTAAGAGCTAAAGATGAAATAAAAATAGTATAAATTCTGAAAACTCTCGAATACTTTATTACGAATGTAAATGGGAAAACAAAAATTATGTAAAATAAAAAACAAAAAAAACTAAAATATCCCAGCCAAGAAACAAAGAAATAAATTATTCCAATACTAGTGTTAGGTAATGGATTGGCATAAAAATAAAGTAATGCAATTAAAAGGGAATATATTATATTAAAAGCTGTATATCTGTGACCCCAATTAATTAGGAAAGAAATTTGATTTGAATGTGATATGTTTTTATTCATTATTCTTTTCTTGTATGGATTGATAAAGTGCCTTGGAAAATGATTTGGTTAATGCTTCTTTTTGTGCATAAGGGTATTCATCAAGTAATGAGGTAATAATGTTACCTAGAACCATTAATGAAAGATCCGTTGGTGAATTATGTTTTTCTAAAACAGATAAAATATCATCCATAATTTTTTCTACCGTATTAGTTTGATATTTTGACTTTTGCGGCATCTTAATCTCCAATAACTATTTATTTAATTTTATAATATTTTATTTTACATACAATTTTATTTTTAAATATATCAATTAAAACATCAATTTTTTTTATCTTATCTAAAGCTAAGTATGTTGTTGGAACTATAAAGAGAGAAAAAAAAGTTCCAATAAACAATCCAAATACTAAAACAACACCTATATTTATTTGACCTAATGAACCTGGTCCTGATGATAACGAAAGTGGAATAGCTCCGAGAATCATTGTTATAGATGTCATTATAATTGGTCTTAATCTTTGTGTACCGCTATTTATTGCAGCTTCTTTTGCTGTTTTTCCTTTTTTTTGTTCTGAATTAGCAAATTGAACTAACAAAATACCATGTTTTGTAATCAAACCAACTAAAGTTAAAAGCCCTATATTAGAATATACATTTAATGTAAAACCACCTATCCATAGAGCTATGATGCCGCTTACAAGTGTTAATGGTACCGTGAATAGTATAATTAAAGGGTCAATAAAATTTTCAAATTGTGCTGATAGAATTAGATAAATTAAAATGATTGCTAGAACAAAAACAATAACTGTAGATTGCTGAGATTCATCAAGTTGTTTAATTGCACCGTTAAATTCAAATGTCTCATCTTTATTCAAATATCTTGGAATATTTTCTTCGATATATCTTTTGATTTGAGATGGACTGTAGTTAGCATCAATATCCGCGGTTATTTGAGTAGCATCCAATCCATTAAAGTTAAATTGATGTTTACTTTCGGTATTTTGTGTTAAACTGACAAACTGAGATACAGGAATTGGATTTCCATAAGCGTTAACATAAATCTTATTAAGCACATCTATATTATCGAGATTATTTTTATCAATTTGCACTTTGATGTTATATTGGTTATTGTTTTTATCTTTCATAAACCCGGCCTTGGTGGAACCTAAAAAAGTATTAATAGCTGATGAAAACTCATCATAAGTAACGCCAGATAATGAAAGTTTGTCATGGTTAATTGCAAGCTTATATTCTAGTTGATCTGCTGTTGATGAACTTTTAACATTAGTTAAGCCAGGAAATTTTTTTAACTCATCAACTATTTTTTCTGAAGCATCTCTCAAATGTTCTAGGTTCCTAGATATCGTAGTTATTTCAAGCTTAAGTCCTGTTTCATAAGATAAACCAGACATGTTTTGTACTTTAAAGCTCGCATCATACGCTGCTAGATTATTTGCAGAATTATTAAGCTCACTTACAATTTTATCTGCATTAGTTTTGCGTGTACCCCATGGTTTTAGAAATGTTTGCGTAATTGGATCATTTCCATCTTTTAAAAAAAGCATGTTAGTTTCAATGTTTTTATTTTTTTGATTAAATTTTCTAATTGAGGGCTGTATTTTAAATTATAGTTTCGACCAGCTCCTGATGGAGGTGTGATTGCACTTGAATAAATTACGCCAAGATCCTCAGTAGGAAGAAGTTGTTTTGGCATATAATGATAAACAATTACTCCTAATATGAATATTACAATCATTCCGGTGAATGATATTTTGAACTTATCAATACATTTTTTTAATAAAGCAACATATTGTTTGGTTAAATTTTCAAACTGAACATTAAACTTTTTGTACCAATTAGATTGGCTGTTAACTGTAAGAAGTTTTGAACACATCATTGGCGACAAAGTGAGTGCAATAAAGCCAGATATAATTACAGAAAATGCCAGAGTAAAAGCGAATTGTTTAAATAAAGCGGCACTAATACCTTCTGTAATTGCAATTGGAATGAAAACTATAGCTAGAGTTAGTGTCATTGAAACAATTGGTAAAATTATTTCGTTTGAACCTTTTATTGCTGATTCATAAGCACTTAGTCCTCTTTCTTTATATCTAAAACAGTTCTCAACTACTACAATTGCATCATCAACTACAAGTCCAATAGCTAATATAATCGCTAGCAAGGATAGAATATTTATGGAGAACCCCATTAGTTCCATAAATGCAAAAGTTCCAATGATACAAACGGGTATAGTTATTATTGGTATAATAGAAATTCGCAATGAGCCCATAAATATATATATAATTGCGGCAACTAAAATAATGGCAACAATTAAAGTTTCATAGGACTTATTTATAATTTTATTTATATATGTTCCTTGATTATATATTAACTGAGCACTTATACCGTCAGGAAGTTGTTTTTTTAATGTGACATTTACAAATTTGTCAATATCATGTCCTACTTTGATTGGGTTAGCTGAATCTCTATGAAGAATTTGCATTAACAGAGTTCTTTTCCCGTTGGTTCTCATTATTTGTGGGATATTTGAAGAAGGGGCTAAGGCTACATCAGCAACATCGTTAATTCTAATAGGATTTTTATTATCATCAATTTTTATAGTTAAGTTTTTTATGGCATTAATGTTATCGACTGTATTTTCTGGGACAATAGCATAAGATCTATCTTTACCATATATTTTTCCTGCATTGACATCCGTAGTAGCAGTTTGCAATGCTAAAGTGACATCTCCGGGGGTAACATTTAAATCAGACATTTTATTGGGGTTAAGCCAAACTCTAGCATTGTTATCGTCTGCTCCTTGAATCCATAGGGCCCCAACACCATCTATTCTTAAAAGCTCATTTCTTATATTATTATTAAGATAGTCTTTAACTTGAGATGGTTTATATTTTTGTGGATCATAATTAATTTGAATGTAATAATCTGGCTGACTACCTGAACTTCCCGTATCATCTGATACAGTAGGCTTGTCAATCAACGTTGAAGGCATGTTATCCATTTGAGCATCAATGTTGGATCTAAGCTTATTTATGACGCTAACATAATCAACAGAATCTTTAAAATTAATTGTTAGTTTACAAGAACCTTGTTGGCAATCAGATACTAAATTCTTTATATCTGGTAGAGATTTGGCTGCATTAATAAGAGGCACCGCTACATTGTCAGATAAGTATTTTGCACTTGCTCCAGAAATACTAGCTGAAACAGTTGCTGATTTAGTATTGTATGATGGATAGAGATTTGTTTCTAGCTTGTTATATGAAAACACACCAACTAGTAGTATTAATAAACTTAGTACTGTTGCAAATACAGGGTGTTTTATACAAATTTCAGGTAACTTCATACAGCTCTCTAATTTCTAATTAATATTAATTTCTCAGGAAACATACTTTAGGCATAGGTTACAAATAAACTAGATTATATTATATAAGTAAATATTTTATTCGCCTAAATTGTTATTATTTTGTTTACTCTGAGTATTCTCGTTATTCTGAGTATTCTCGTTATTCTCGTTATTCTCGTTATTCTGAGTATTCTGAGTATTCTGAGTATTCTGAGTATTCTGAGTATTCTGAGTATTCTGAGTATTCTGAGTATTCTGAGTATTCTGAGTATTCTGAGTATTCTGAGTATTCTGAGTATTCTGAGTATTCTGAGTATTCTGAGTATTCTGAGTATTCTGAGTATTCTGAGTATTCTCGTTATTCTGAGTATTCTGAGTATTCTGAGTATTCTGAGTATTCTGAGTATTCTGAGTATTCTCGTTATTCTGAGTATTCTCGTTATTCTGAGTATTCTGAGTACTCTGGGTATTCTGGGTATTCTGGGTATTCTGGGTATTCTGGGTATTCTGGGTATTCTGGGTATTCTGGGTATTCTGGGTATTCTGGGTATTCTGGGTATTCTGGGTATTCTGGGTATTCTGGATATTCTGGGTATTCTGGGTATTCTGGGTATTCTGGGTATTTTGTTTTGTTGCAACAAAATTGTCTACATTAAATTTTTTAAGTATTTTAACTTTAGCCTTTTCATTTAGGCGTTGCATTCCTGTATTAACAATAATTTCATTTTTTTTAAGTCCTTTAGTTATAACAACTAAACCACTATCTAAATTTTCACCTAAAGTAACATCACGTTTTTGGACAGTTTGGTTGTTGTTGACTATCCACACATAAGTTTCTTGGTTCTCAGCAACGACAGATAGTTGAGGTATTACTATTTGAGGAGAGTTTTCACCGAGTGTTTGTGTTATTTGAGCAAACATACCCGGTGCTAATTTTTTATCAGGGTTATTTATGATGGCTAGTTCTTTAACTCTACCTGACTCATCAACTTGTGGAGATACATATGATACTTGACCAATGAATGTATCATTAGGAAAAGCGGTTACTTTTACTTCAACTTTTTGATTTTTACTTGCTTTACCCACTAAATCTTGTGAAATATGATATCTGACTCTTATCGGGTCAAGTTGAACGATGTTAACAAGAGTTATATTAGCTGAAATATGACTTCCGACTGATTGAGTGAAATTAGTCAAAACACCATCAAATGGTGCGATTATATAATAATTACTTAGTTCTGCTTTAGCAGACTCTAAGTTTGCTTTAGCTAACTCTAAATCATTTTTTTGAGTTTGTAATTCTGTTTGAGAAATTGATCCGGGTACTGCTTTATTGGTTTTAACTTTTTTTATATATAAACTTTTTTGTGTATCGTAAGCACTTTGAGAACTATTTAAATTTGCTAAAGCTTTTTGATCATTTAATTTAGCTAATAGATCACCTTTTTTAACTTCATCTCCATCTTTAAAGTAAATTTCCTTAATTTTCTCATCTACACCGAAGGATAAGTCTGCTGTTTTTACAGCTTCAAGCTTTCCAGAGTCACTAGTAATATCTGGTACATTAACAGTATTAACATCATATGTTGTTATTGGGTATACTTTTATGTCATTAGAAAAAGCTAAAAAAGGAAAAAGCGTGAATATAATTAAAGTTAGATTAAAAGCTCTAAAGATCATATAGGTATTATCCAAATAAATTGTTCGTTCAAAGTAGAATAAATGAGTCAATCCGTTACTCAAGATATGATTATATTATATGTAACTTACTAATTATTGTCATATTTAGTTCAATTTTAAGTTAAAATTGAACTAAATGAATATAATTTATTTAAGGTTTTGGTTTACGAAATCCCAATTTATAAGATTCCAAAAAGCACTTAAATAATTCGGTCGAGCATTTCTGTAATCAACATAATAAGCATGTTCCCAAACATCAACAGTCAATAAAACATTTACATCTTCATTAGTTAAAGGAGTTTCTGCATTTGAAGTATTAATAATTTCTAGTTCATCTTCTCCTTTCTGAACAAGCCATGTCCATCCAGAACCAAAATTATTGATGGCATTATTTGTAAATTTCTCAGAAAACGCTTCAAAGGATCCAAAGTTTTTTTCGATAAGTTCTTGAATTTTTCCTGTTGGTTTACCGCCTCCATTTGGGCTCAAACAATGCCAGTAAAAAGTATGGTTCCAAACTTGGGCTGCATTATTGAAAATTGGGCCTGAAGAATTTTTAACGATTTCTTCTAGGGACTTTCCAGAAAATTCCGCATTTTGCTCCAGTGCAGCATTCAACTTATCAACGTAAGTCTTGTGATGCTTCCCATAATGATAATTAATTGTTTCTTCAGAGATGTGAGGCGCTAGCGCATTTTTTTGATAAGGTAGATCTGGTAAACTAAAAGACATTAGTATTCTCCGTAATATTTATTATTCTTAAGGTCTAATATTATCATTATTTTTTATAAATAAAACTTATAATTTGATAAAATTGCTTAATTTTTTTTTCGTAGTATCATATAAAGCATACTCATGGTTAAAAATAATTATTTTAGGAAATACAATGGAAACTTTAGATAAGATTAAAGAACAAATAGCTGAAAACCCAATACTTTTATATATGAAGGGTTCCCCAAAACTACCAAGTTGTGGTTTCTCTTCTCAAGTAGCTCAAGTTATGATGGCTTGTGGACATAAGTTTGCATATGTAGATATACTTCAAAATCCTGATATTAGACAAGAGTTACCTAAATATGCACAATGGCCGACATTTCCTCAGTTATGGGTTAATGGTGAGTTAATTGGTGGATGTGACATCATTTTAGCAATGTATCAAAAAGGAGAGCTTCAACCAATTTTAAAAGAAGCGGCTCTGCAAGAGTAGTTCAAATAATTTCATATATTAAATTTATTTACAATATTACAAAATAATTGGCTTGTAACTTCAGCATCATAAAGTGCATTATGAGCCTTTTCTTTATTGTAATCAATTCCGGAGGCTTCACAAGCTTTCGATAAAACTGTCTCGCCATAAACTAAACCGGCTAATGATACTGTATCAAAAGTTGAGAAGGGGTGTAATGGTATTCTTTTCAGATTATGCCTGATGTTAATAGCATTTATAAACGATTGATCGAAAGCTGCATTGTGTGCGACGAGGATGGATCTTTGACATTCGTTTGCTTTTTGTTCGCTTCTGATTAATGAATAGATTTCTTTAATGGCATCAACTTCATATAAAGCTTCTCTTTTTTCTGAAAAAGGATTATCTAATTTTAAAAATTTAAGAGCACTTTCTTCGATATTTGAACCTTCAAAAGGTAAGATATTTCTTGCAATTTTTTTGTTTGGGAATAATGTACCATCTGTATTCATTTTGAAGGTAATGGCTGCAATTTCTAAAACGGCATCAGTTTGCGGATTAAATCCAGCTGTTTCAATGTCAAAAACAACTGGAAAAAAACCTCGAAATCTATCTTTTAATTTTTTTATCATAAAATTAAAGTTCTTCTTTTAATGATTTACTTTCAATCAATTCAATTTTATAACCATTGGGATCTTCAATAAATGCAATAATTGTACTTCCTCCTAAAACAGGACCAGGCTCACGCGTGACTTTCACACCATACTCCCTAGCTTTATCTACTGCATCTTTAATATTTTCAACTCCAAATGCCAAGTGTCCAAATGCTGTACCAAGTTTATAATTAGACTCGCCCCAATTGTACGTTAACTCAATTACAGTATGAGAGTCTTCGTTACCATATCCTAGAAAAGCAAGCGTATACTTATATTCCTGATTATCATTCTTTCTGAGTAACTTTAAATCAAAGATATTTTGATAAAAATTTATTGATTCGTCTAAATCATTAACTCTTAACATTACGTGTAGAAATTTGTTTTTTTCTTTCATTGATTTCTCCTAATATACTTTTTCATTAAATTCACACAAATCATGTATTAAACAATTTTCACAATTCGGTTTTCTTGCGGTACAAACGTAGCGTCCATGAAGAATAAGCCAATGATGAATATCATATTTAAATTTCGTAGGAACAACTTTCAATAGTTTTTCTTCTACCTTAATGACCGTATCGCCCGATGCTAACTTTGTTCTATTACTTACTCTAAAGATGTGCGTATCAACTGCAATGGTCGGTTGATTAAAGGCTGTATTTAAAACCACATTTGCTGTTTTTCTTCCCACGCCAGGAAGCTTTTCAAGATCGTCACGATTATCAGGCACTTTGCCATCATGCTTTATTAGTAATATTTTGCAAGTTTTAATTATATTTTCAGCTTTAGAATTAAATAAACCTATTGTTTTTATATAGGTTTTTAACGTGGCTAATCCCATATTTTTGATTGCATCAGGTGTGTTTGCAATTGGAAAAAGCTTATCGGTCGCTTTGTTTACAGAAACATCAGTAGCTTGAGCAGATAAAATTACAGCTATCAATAATTCGAAAGGGGATGTCCAGTTAAGCTCAGTTTCAGGTTTTGGGTTATTTTGCTTGAATCGCTCAAATATTTGAACTCTTTTATTGTTATTCAAAGTTTTTCCCTTTTACTTATTTAGTTGAGCTTTCCTAGCCTTTTCAATTGCTTTTTGTATGGCAATATTGTTACTAGAAAATGAGTTATTTTTCTTTTTTGCCCTTACTCTTTCAATAGCTGCTTTTATGTCACTTTCATTACTATTTGTTGTTATTTTTGAACTTCTTGATTTTGATATTGATTTAATATTTATTCTTTTATTCTTTTTTTCAAAAAAAATATGATTATTAAGTCGTTTAGTTTTGAAAATATCATAAGATATTTTCTCGTCACTTTTTACAATTGATATACAGTCAGTAGGGCAGGGTGAAACACAAAGTTCACATCCAGTGCATTGTTCAATGAAAACGGTATGAATTTGTTTTTTTGCACCAACGATTGCATCTACTGGGCATGCATCTAAACATTTCGTGCAACCTATACAAGCACTTTCATCAATTTTGGCAAATTTTTCATCCGATAGTGATTTATCATAATTAGGTTTTATAGCGGGTACATTCAGCAAATCAGATAACTCTTTTATAACAAAATCTTTCCCAGGTGGGCAAAGATTTATAGATTCACCTTCTGATATTGCTTCAGCATATGGCTTGCAACCATTATAACCACATTGGCCACATTGAGTCTGTGGTAAAATAGCATTAATCTTTTCTACAATTTTTTTATTAGATTGTGACAATTTTGAACCATTTAATTTATTAATATAGTATTATTTTAAGTGAAAAATGTATTTATTCATAGACTTTTTGAAAACTTTATTAGTAGTTGAACGATAGAAATTTTTGAAAATTGAAAAAGATTATTTTTATGTTTGAGTTGGCTCCCCCTGCTGGACTCGAACCAGCGACATACGGATTAACAGTCCGGCGTTCTACCAACTGAACTAAGGGGGAATATTTAAATTTGGCTCCCCCTGCTGGACTCGAACCAGCGACATACGGATTAACAGTCCGGCGTTCTACCAACTGAACTAAGGGGGAATATTTAAATTTGGCTCCCCCTGCTGGACTCGAACCAGCGACATACGGATTAACAGTCCGGCGTTCTACCAACTGAACTAAGGGGGAAAAACTGGGAAGAATAATATATTTAGTCTTTTAACTTGTCAATATTTTTTATTTGAAAAAGTATTGTTTGGTTTTTCTTTAATCAAGTTATGCTTTAATATGTTAGTATCATAATACTTTAGTAATTGAATAATGAATAATGAATTTAAATTAAGATCAAAATTACTCCCAAAAGGTGATCAACCACAAGCAATAAAAAAATTAGTTGAGGGTGTTGTAAATGGCGAACTATATCAAACTCTCGAAGGTGTTACAGGCAGTGGTAAAACATATACAATGGCAAATGTTATTAAGACACTTAATAAACCCACATTAATTATGGCTCCAAATAAAACACTAGCGGCCCAGTTATATGGTGAAATGAAAGATTTTTTTCCCAACAATGCAGTTGAATACTTTGTATCTTATTATGATTACTATCAACCAGAAGCATATGTAGCATCGACAGATACTTTTATTGAAAAAGATGCTTCAATCAATGAGCATATTGAACAAATGCGACTTTCAGCTACAAAATCATTATTAGAGAGGAGAGATGTGGTAATTGTAGCATCGGTTTCTGCAATATATGGCCTAGGAGATCCTGACTCCTATTTAAAAATGGTATTACATCTCAGAGTAGGTGATATTTTTTCTAAAAAAGATCTTACTCTCAAGCTCGCTGAGCTTCAACTTGAAAGAAACGATACTGAATTAAAAAGAGGCTGTTATCGTGTTAGAGGAGATGTTGTTGATATATTCCCAGCAGAATCTGAAAAATATTGTTTTAGGATTGAATCTTTTGATGATGAAATAGAAAATATTAGTAGTTTTGATCCATTGACAGGTGCTTTAAACAAAAAGAACATAAGTAGAGTGACAATTTACCCCAAAACTCATTATGTCACCCCACGCTCAACTATTTTAGAAGCAATAAGATCAATCAAGTCAGAATTACATACATCACTTCAAGAGTTTCACAGAAATGAAAAGTTTATTGAGGAACAAAGACTAAGAGAAAGAACTTTGTTTGATATTGAAATGATGAAAGAGCTTGGGTATTGTTCAGGAATTGAAAATTATTCTCGATATCTAAGTGGCAGAATTGATGGAAACCCACCACCTACATTAATTGATTATTTCCCTAGCGATGGCCTAATGTTTATCGATGAATCTCATGTAACTGTTCCGCAAATTGGAGCAATGTATAAAGGAGATCGTTCTAGAAAAGAAAATTTAGTTAAATATGGATTTAGGCTTCCATCAGCTTTAGATAATAGACCTTTAAAGTTCAAAGAATTTGAAGATTTATCTCCCCAAACTATTTTTGTATCTGCTACACCTAGTCATTACGAATTGGATAAAAGTGGTAAAAGTATAAGACAAATAATTAGACCTACTGGATTATTAGATCCAGTAATTCAAGTAAAGCCAGCATCTACTCAAGTTGATGATTTAGTTTCCGAAATTAAAAGATGTACAGACAAAAATGAAAGAGTTTTAATTACTACATTAACAAAAAAAATGGCGGAGGATCTTACAAATTATTATTCAGAACAGGGAATCAAAATAAAATATTTGCATTCTGATATTGATACAGTTGAGAGAGTGGAAATTATTCAAGATTTGAGGGCAGGTAATTTTGATGTATTAGTTGGTATAAATCTTTTAAGGGAAGGGTTGGATATGCCTGAAGTATCACTAGTTGCAATTTTAGATGCAGATAAAGAGGGTTTTTTAAGATCAGAGCGTTCTTTAATTCAAACTATTGGAAGGGCAGCGAGAAATATAAACGGACAAGCCATTTTGTATGCAGATAATATTACTAAATCAATGGATAGTGCAATCAAAATTACTCGCAAAAGAAGAGAGCTACAAAATGAATTTAATGTTAAACACAATATAAAACCTAAACAAGTTCAACGTAAAATTTCCGATATCATGGAAGTAGCAGATGATTGTGTTGACAAGATGAAAATTTCTGAAGATGAACATCAATATACTATTGAAGACATCCCAAATCTAGAGAAGAAAATGAAAGAATATGCTTTAAGTTTAGAGTTTGAACAAGCTGCAAAAATTAGAGATAAAATTAATATTTTGAAAAAAAAATAATTATAGAGATGTTAAAAATCAATTAGAAGCTTATACTTAAATTTATAAGTTAATTATAATAAATGGAAATTTATTTAAATTATGTTAAAGGGTACTTCTAATAAAAAAAGCATCTTAATTGTTGAGGACTCTCAATCAGAGGCATCTCTATATTATAAATATTTGGCTCCTTTAGACTTTAATATACAGATTAGTTTAAATGGTAAAGATGCACTTAACAAACTCAAAGAAAAAGAGATTGATCTGATTTTATTAGATATCCAATTACCAGATATGTCTGGTATACAGATATTGAAACATATTCACAAAAAGAAATTAAATATTTTATCAATTATTATGACTGGAAATGCTTCAATTGATCTGGCTATCAATGCCATGAAACTTGGAGCAAAAGATTTTATACTAAAACCATTAAAATCATCTCAAATAAGAATATCTATCAACAAACTTTTATTCCCTGATACAGATTTAATTCAATCTAAAGTATCTAACGCAGAAAAACAAACTTTTATTGGTTCATGTCCTCAAATGAAAGATGTTTTCAGAATAATAAAGTCATCCTCAAAGTCGAAAGCAACAATATTTATAACAGGTGAGAGTGGTACTGGTAAAGAAATATGTGCAGAAACTGTGCATGCTATGAGCACAAGAAGTTCCAAAAGATTTATCGCATTAAACTGTGCTGCAATACCAAAAGATTTAATGGAAAGTGAGATATTTGGCCATGTGAAAGGTGCGTTTACAGATGCATCTGTTGAAAGAAAAGGCGCAGCTGAATTAGTTGACGGTGGAACGTTATTTCTTGATGAAATATGTGAAATGGCGATTAATTTACAGTCTAAACTGCTAAGATTTTTGCAAAGTGGAGAGTATCAAAAAGTAGGGACATCTGAAATAATGTACTCTGATGTAAAGATTGTTTGTGCTACTAATAGAGATCCTTGGGAAGCCGTTGAAAAAGGCCTCTTTAGAAAAGACTTATTTTATAGACTATTTGTTATTCCTATAGGCCTTCCTCCTCTTCGTGAGAGAGGCGCGGATATTTTACAAATTGCAAATTCAATACTTTTAAGTGTTTCTATTGAAGAATCAAAAAAGTTCACATCATTTTCATCGGATACTCAAGAAGCATTTTTGCGTTACACTTGGCCAGGAAATATCAGACAACTCAAAAATATTATAACAAACATAGTTGTTTTAAATGAGGGTGATGTAGTCGAATATCAGATGTTGCCAAATATTTTGAAATTTGAAAATAATAAACAAATCCATATTATAAGTTCTTTCGATGAAAAACCTCAAAAAACTTTGGATAAGATTGTTCCTCTATGGATACACGAAAAAAGATATATTGAGGAAGTTATTGAGTTGTGTGATGGTAATATCCCTAGAGCCGCTAAGTTTCTTGAAGTCAGCTCATCTACCATTTATAGAAAACTTCAAACTTGGAAAGACATTAATTAGGAGATAAACCATTGATTTTAAATAAGGATATTTTAAAGGCTCTTGAAAATGAAGTTGGGTACGCCGATCTATCTGATCTTCTTAAGGTTTTTATTGAAGATCTCAAAGAAAATTATAGTAAATTACAAGTAGACACCATTTCTAATGAAGAATTAAGTTCAATTACACATACTCTTAAAAGTACAGCGGGCACATTTGGTGCAGAAGAATTATCCATTCTAGCGTTTGAAATTAATACTGATATAAAAGCAAATAATTTAAAAGATTCAAGTGTAACCAAATTGACAGAAATGATTTCAGAAACTATCGAAGTTTTTCAAGATATTAGTGACTTACAGTCATAATTTGTAAAAGGTAATTACATACTTTTTCAAAATTTTGATTATGAATTAGGGCTTGTTTGTCGGACGGAGATAATGGTAGTATTTCTATTAAGCGGTCACATATCCATTTTATATTATCCCACTCCTTTTCCTTATATAAACATGAAACAGAAGGATTTTTTTTAAAAAAAAGTTTTAAATTTTTAGCTAATATATTGTACTCATTATTATTCAACTGAACAAACTGATCATTATTAAAACTTAATTTTATTTTGGCAAACAAGGTTTTTTGTTCTTCAAATATCTCTGCTATTGAAAAATGTTGAACACCCTTTATAGTCAATTCTAATTTGTTTGAAGGAAAAGATGAATTAAAGTCTATTATTTCAACAACTGTCCCAGTGTTAAATAATTGGTATCCTATTTTTTCAGTCGTGGAAGTTTCAAACATACATAAACCGAATCTATTTTGATTTTCAAAACTGAATTTTAATGTATTAATGTGTAGATTCAAATTTAAATATATTTGATTACAGCCATTTGGCAAAACATGCTTTCTTTCTAGTAAAATAGGTATTTTCATTTTTTTATAAATAATTGCTAATCAATCTTGATTTATAGACGCAATATTTATGCCCAAATTATAATTATGTGAAAGCATTAAAATTAAGCAAAAAAAAAAAATTGAAATTTTCATTATAATTTTATTTGCAGTTTTGTAATATTTTTTTTATTATGCAAACTCATAATAAGAAAAATTTGTTTAATTGTTGTTCCTGAAATTAATTTTAATAATAATTAAACGACCATAATAAACACAACAATAGAATACGGTGATTTAAACATGATAAATCAAAAAATCAATAGCAAATATTGCTTTTTTAGTAGTTGCTTTATTGCAATCCAAAAAATTCCAAATCTTATCCAGCAGAAACTTTACTCAGTTCAAATTAAGCATTAATTTTGTACAACTGTTTAATTTTATGTTCATTTCGATAATTTATAAGGTTATTAATTACGATGCTTAAATTTATTTTAAAGCGAATTGGAGTAGCTATTCCTACTTTGCTTATTTTAATTACAATTTCTTTTTTTATGATGAGACTTGCCCCAGGTAATCCCTTTTCTAGTGACAGAGCATTACCTCCGCAGGTTATGAAAAACTTAAATGCTAAATATGGATTAGATAAACCAATGGCAGTGCAATATTGGAATTATTTGAAGAATCTTTCTCATGGAGATTTAGGCCCTTCTTTTAAATACAAGGATTCAAGCGTAACGGAACTTGTTCGGGCTGCATTCCCTGTATCGGCCAAAATTGGTGTAATTGCATTCATATTATGTTTAATCATTGGTATATCTTTTGGTTGTTTAGCCGCTTTAAATCAAAATAGCTGGATCGATTATCTTCTGATGTCAACAGCAATGATCGGGGTTGCTATCCCTAACTTTGTATTAGGTCCATTATTAGTTTTAATTTTTGCAGTTTCTCTTCATTGGTTACCAGCTGGTGGATGGAATGGTGGCGCTCCGCAATATTTAGTTTTACCAGTTATTGGTATGATGATGTATTACGTTGCAAGCATGGCAAGAATTATGAGAGGAAGTCTTATTGAAGTTTTGAATTCAAACTTTATAAGAACTGCTAAGGCGAAGGGACTGTCAAAAACAAGAATAATTCTTAAGCATGCTCTTAGACCATCGCTACTTCCTATAGCTTCTTTTATGGGACCTGCTTTTGTTGGAATTATCACTGGTTCTGTTGTAATAGAGACAATTTTTGGTCTTCCTGGAATTGGGCAAATATTTGTTAATGGAGCTTTAAATAGAGACTATGGAGTCGTATTGGGCGTAACTGTTTTAATCGGGGCACTGACAATTGCATTTAATGCTATTGCAGATATTTTATTAGCCGTTATTGATCCTAAAATTCGTATGTAACTTTGAGGTATAAAAATGTTATCAAAAAAGAAAATTGAATCAATAAGCAATATTGCAGAAAATACAAACCTCGAAGTAGAAGGCAGAAGTTTATGGCAAGATGCAAAAAATAGATTTGTAAAAAACAAAGCAGCTATGGTTAGTTTATTTATATTGCTAGCTATTACAGCTTTAGTGATCATTGGTCCTTTTTTAAGTAAATATGGATATGCTCAAACTGATTGGGGAGCAATTAATCAAGCACCAAGTATGGCTCATCTGTTTGGAACAGACACTCTTGGACGTGATTTGTTTGTAAGAGTGTGTATGGGAGGGCGCATATCATTGATGGTTGGTGTAGTAGGTGCTTTGGTAGCCGTTCTTGTTGGTACTTTGTATGGGGCAATTTCAGGTTTTGTCGGTGGCAAAGTTGACTCCATTATGATGCGTGCTGTTGAAATTTTATATTCTTTCCCATTTATGTTTTTTGTAATTTTGTTAACTACATTTTTTGGAAAAAATATTATTTTAATTTTTGTTGCAATTGGAGCTGTCAGTTGGTTAGACATGGCTAGAATTGTACGTGGTCAAACATTAGGACTTAAAAATAAAGAATTTATAGAAGCAGCTCATGTTTGTGGTGTGAGTACTTTTAAAATAGTTGTGAAGCATATTGTACCCAATTTATTAGGAGTTGTTGTGGTTTACGCAACTCTTTTAGTTCCAGGAATGATACTAATTGAATCATTTTTAAGTTTTCTAGGTTTAGGCGTTCAGGCTCCAATGTCAAGTTGGGGTACTCTACTTAATCAAGGACAGCAAACTATGGAAGTTGCTCCATATCAATTGATTATTCCAGCGATTTTTATGGTTGTAACTTTGTTTTGTTTTAACTTTATGGGCGATGGTTTACGTGATGCTCTGGATCCGAAAGATAGGTAAGGTAATAGAATGAGTTTATTAAGTGTTAAAGATTTACGAGTTGAATTCACAACGCCTGATGGCATCGTAACAGCGGTCAATAATTTAAATTTCGAGTTAGATAAAGGTGAAACATTAGGTATTGTTGGAGAGTCAGGATCGGGTAAAAGTCAAACAGCCTTTTCACTGATGGGATTATTGGCTAAAAATGGAAAAATTTCAGGTGAAGCTAAATTTGAAGGTAACTCAATTCTTAATTTATCAGAAAAAGAGTTAAATCATATACGAGCCGAAAAAATATCGATGATATTTCAAGATCCTATGACATCTTTAAATCCATATATGAAGATTGGACCTCAAATGATGGAAGTTCTTAAACTTCATAAAGGTATGAGTCATAAAGAAGCGTTTGAAACATCAGTTAAAATGTTAGATGCTGTGAAAATGCCTGAATCTAGAAAAAGAATGTCTATGTATCCCCATGAGTTTTCAGGTGGAATGAGACAAAGAGTTATGATAGCTATGTCACTTCTTTGTCAACCTCAGTTATTAATAGCTGATGAGCCTACAACAGCTTTAGATGTAACTGTACAGGCACAAATAATGGAATTATTAAACGATTTAAAAAAGGAGTTTAATACTGCCATTATATTAATTACCCACGATCTAGGTGTTGTTGCTGGTTCTTGCGATAAAGTGCTTGTAATGTATGCTGGAAGAACAATGGAATATGGTGGTGTAAATGATATATTTTACAAACCTTCACACCCATACACAGAAGGCTTATTAGGAGCAATTCCTAGACTAGATCATGAGGGCGACATATTACCAACAATACCAGGAAATCCACCAAACTTATTAAGTTTACCCAAAGGTTGTCCGTTCCAAGAGAGATGTCATCGAGTTCAAACAGAATGCAAGAAAGAATCTCCAATTCTCGAAACTTTTGATGATGTAAGACAAAGAGCGTGCTTTTGGAAAGGAGGTGCATAATTATGACTGTTCAAAATAAAAATATTTTACTTAGTGTTGATGATCTGAAAGTTTATTTTAAAATTTCTCCAAAAGGCGCTATGCCTTGGAGCAAAAAACTTGACTTAAAGGCAGTTGATGGGGTCAGTCTAGATATTTTTGAAGGAGAAACTTTGGGCGTTGTTGGTGAGTCCGGTTGCGGTAAATCGACATTAGCGAGAGCTTTAATTAAGTTGGTTCCAATACGTGATGGTAAAGTTGTTTGGTTGGGAAATGACATTACAAGCTTAAATGAAAAGGAAATGCTACCACATAGAAAGAACTTACAGATGATCTTTCAAGATCCATTGGCTTCTTTAAACCCAAGAATGACAATTGGAAACATTATAGCTGAACCTTTAACGATTCATTATCCTCACTTAACTAAAGCTGAAATTAAAGATAAAGTTAAAAGTATGATGAAGAAAGTGGGGTTGTTACCCAATGTGATTAATCGCTACCCTCATGAATTTTCAGGAGGCCAATGCCAAAGAATTGGTATAGCTAGAGCACTTATCTTAGAGCCAAAACTAATTATTTGTGATGAGCCAGTTTCTGCTCTTGATGTATCTATTCAAGCTCAGGTTGTTAATTTATTGAAAGAATTGCAAAAGGAAATGGGGTTATCTTTAATTTTTATTGCACATGACTTATCAATAGTGAAACATATTTCAGATAGAGTTTTAGTCATGTATCTCGGTAATGCTGTTGAACTATCAACTAGTACTCAATTATTTAAAGATCCAAAACACCCATATACTAAAGCTTTATTGAGCGTTGTTCCAATACCAGATCCAAAGCTAGAAAGGAACAAAAAAATTGAACTTCTTGAAGGAGATTTGCCTTCTCCTATCTCACCTCCCTCAGGATGTGTTTTTAGAACAAGATGTCCTAAAGCTCAAGATTTATGTGCACAGAAAAAGCCTGTGTTCAAAGAAGAAAGTGAAGAACATTTTGCATCTTGCCATTTTCCATCATAATAAAAATACCTTGAAAAACACATAAAGTGAACTGAATAATTTCAGTTCACTTTTTTTATAAATCATTGTCTTATTTATAAAAAAGCAAACCTAAATTTAAAATTTTGGTTATAAATTTTATTATATTGTCTGAAAATAATGCTTCTGGTGTAATTATCTGGTCATTTACTTTCTTGAACTGAGATATCTTTTTAATTTCTTGGAAATGTTTACTATCTATTTCAAATGATTGACCGTTAATGTATAGTGTTTGTTTACTTTTCTCATTCTCAAAATATATAAATTTAACGCCATTAGTAAGGTATAGAGTTGTTTTATTTATTAGAAGTTCTTTGACTTCAATTGAGGAATAGTTATCCGTAAAAATATCCTGCTCATGCCTTGGTGTGCTGAGGTATAATCCTAAAAAATCTCTAAAAGTTTCCTGATTCTCTAAACATTTAAGAGTCATATCATAAAGTAATTTTTCATCCTCATGTGAAACATTGTTAGGATCAACTCTGGCTGTTAAGTTTCTATTTATATAGTGGTTTTTATTTATGTTTTTATCAATTAAATAATCTGTGTAGTGACTTAAAATTTCTTGTTGATTAGGTGAGCGATATCCAATCGAATAGCTCATTGAATCCTCAAGAGCAATGGCTTTGTGAGGAAAGCCTATAGGAATGTATAACAGATCGCCTGCCTCTAAAGTGACATCTATCATAGGTGAGAAGTTTTCAATAAGTTGTAAATTTTTTTGGCTTTGGTCCAATTTATAATTCCCTTCTTTATCTCCGACAGTCCATCTTCTTTTACCTTTACCCTGAAGAATAAATACATCATAATTATCAATATGAGCACCAACACTGCTATCCTCAGTAGAAAAACCTACCATAATATCATCAAATAACCAATTAGGAAGAAAATCAAAATATCTACTAAGAGAGTCAACTCCATCGTGCCAATGATTTGTTGCTTGTACTAGAAACATCCAATTTTTTGTTGGATTATTTTTTTTATTAAAAGATAAGGGACCTTGTTTAACTTTCCATTTGTTTTCGGTATTACTTACTTCTCTGGAGTCTATGAAACCCTCCATAGATAAACCAGCTAATTCATTTGGAGTGATAGGATCTTTAAAGTTAGTGATTGCGTTTTTATAAAAAACAGGTTTTTTTTGCCAATAAGATTTTAAAAATTGGTCTTTCGAAAAATTTAATTCAAAGGAGGACATAAAATACCATTATAAAAAAATATAATGGTATTCTAGCATATCAAAGATATTTAATCGCAAGTTGTTCTGCAAGACCTATATAATCTTCTGGTGATAAAAGTTTTAAATCATTTTTTGCATTTTCTGGCATATCGAGTGTATCAACAAATTCAATTATCTCTTTTTGAGAAATTCTTTTTCCTCTGGTTAACTCCTTGAGCTTTTCATAAGGTTTTTCTATTCCATATTTTCTCATGACTGTTTGAATTGGCTCAGCTAAAACCTCCCAATTTTGTTGAAGATCATTTAATAAATTATGTTGATTAATTTCTAGTTTTGAAACACCTTTTAGAGAAGCTTGGTAAGCTATTACGGAATAACCTAAACCAACCCCCAAATTTCTTAGTACAGTTGAATCAGTCAAGTCTCTTTGCCATCTTGATATAGGCAGTTTTGCTGATAAATGATGAAGCACAGCATTTGCCAAACCTAAATTGCCTTCAGAGTTTTCAAAATCAATTGGATTGACTTTATGAGGCATTGTAGATGATCCAATTTCACCCTTAACTGTTTTTTGCTTGAAGTGACCTAAAGCAATGTATCCCCAAATATCTCTATTGAAATCAATGAGAATGGTGTTAAATCGAGAGATATTATCGAATAGTTCAGAGATATAATCATGAGGTTCAATTTGAGTTGTCATCGGATTCCAGTCTAAACCTAAAGAAGATACAAAGTTGGCACTTATATTTTCCCAGTCGACGTTTGGATAGGCTGAAATATGGGCATTATAATTACCTACTGCACCATTTATTTTCCCTAGTAATTTTGTGTTTGCAATTAATGATATTTGCTTTTTAAGTCTATAAATTGTGTTTGCAATTTCCTTACCCATTGTTGATGGAGAAGCCGGTTGACCGTGAGTTCTAGATAACAAAGGTGATTTTTTTAAACTTTGTGCTAAACAAGTTAAATCAGATATTATTAATTTCATGTATGGTATTAAAACTTTACCCAAGGTATCTTTTAATATTAAAGCATGAGATAAGTTATTGATATCTTCTGAAGTACAGGCAAAGTGAACAAATTCTGAAATTGAATTGAGTTCATTGTTATTTTTAAATTGTTCTTTAATGAAATATTCTACAGCTTTTACATCATGATTGGTTGTTTTTTCAATCTCCTTGATACGTTCAGCGCTACGAATATCAAAATTATTTATTATATTTTCCAGTTGTTGATTTGCAGAGTCGCTGAGGTTAGGAACTTCTGAAATATCAGAAATTTCGGAAAGTTTCTGTAACCACCTAACTTCAACAATAGTCCTATATTTTAAAAGACCGTATTCACTACAAAAATTTTGTAGTTCATGTGTTTTATTCATGTATCTACCATCAATTGGAGATACTGCCAGTAAATTTGATAATTGCATCTTGTTTTCCTAAAGGTTTTTTAAATATTAGTTGGACTTTTTAAATATTCTTTTGCTTGTTTAATAATTTGATTTCTTCTGAATAAAATAGTAAACCTATTCCCCCCGACTGTTTCCATAAAATTGTATTTCTGATGGCAGCCAACAATAAGGCCCTTATTCTTTTTTGGTTATCTATTTGTTTTAAATTCTCAGGTTTACCTATAATTTGGATACGGGGTTGTATATTACTTATAAGATCGGAATATATTGAAGCAAAATCAGAGATATTTTCTCCTATTTCTAATTGATTCAACTCATTTTTTTATTAATTTGAGAAACTCTGTTACCTATTTGTTGAAGAAGATTTGAGTTTCGAGAAATTTTTTTTTCAATCTGTAAAACACTTACAAGATATCTAAATAAATCTTTTGCATATTTGGGATCATCAAAGCCATTTACTACAGTGTTTAAGCCTATATTAAGATCAGAAATTTTGTAAACATCATCAATACTTGAAGGGTGAGTAACTAAAATACTTCTGAGAGTTTTAATAAGATCATCCTCTTCATATGTTCCATTGATTGCAATATTTTGTATTATTGTTATTGCTTGACATATTCCAGAAAAAGCTATTGTTTGATTGTATAGTTTATTCTTTTCCATTAATTTTTCCCAAAATTTATAGTTTAATTCTTTCTTCTATTATACCGCCACCTAAACAAACATCTTCTTGATAAAATACTGCTGATTGGCCAGGAGCAATAGATGATTGAGGTGATTCAAATATAACTTTTACTGTTTTATGATTAATGGGCTCTATTTTGCATTTTATATCATTTTGTCTGTAACGTGTCTTTACATATGCAGATATGGTTGTGTTCAAGTTATTTCTATCGACCCAATGAAGCTGACTAGCTATTAATCCAGTTGACATGAGAGCATCATTATTTTTTCCTTGAGCGACGATTAATTCATTTGTTTCAATATTTTTATCAACAACATACCATGGTTCTTCAGTTTTTCCTTTTTTTCCTCCAATCAACAATCCCTTACGCTGTCCAATAGTATGATACATCAGTCCCTCATGCTGTCCTAAAATTTCTCCGGTGATGCTTACAATTTTTCCTGGTTGTGCAGGGATAAAGGTTTGTAGAAAGTCTTTAAATTTCCTCTCGCCAATGAAGCAAATCCCAGTGGAATCTTTCTTATCAGATGTAATAAGACCATTTTCTTCAGCAATTTTTCTCACTTCAGGTTTTAAAAGTTGACCAACAGGAAATAGCGATTTAGAGAGTTCGTCTGAGCCTAACGTGTAAAGAAAGTAAGTTTGATCTTTATTAGGGTCTAATCCTTTAAGAAGACGAAATTTCCCATTCACTTGATCAATTCTTGCATAGTGCCCCATAGCAATATAATCAGCCTTCAAAATGGTTTGTGCATACTCTAAAAATGCCTTAAACTTTATTTCTTTGTTACATAAAATATCTGGATTAGGAGTTCGTCCGGTTCTATATTCTGACAAAAAATACTCAAAAACATTATCCCAATATTCGGTTGAAAAGTTGACTTTATGGAGTTTAATATCTAGCTTATCGCAAACAGCTTGAGCATCATCCATATCTTTTGCTGCTGAACAATATTCATCTGTATCATCTTCTTCCCAATTTTTCATAAATAAAGCTTCGACTTCATATCCTTGCTTTTTGAGCAAATATGCTGAAACTGACGAGTCCACTCCACCTGACATACCTACAATTACTTTTTTCATAAGAACAATCAAAGCCTATAATTAAAAAAAATATATTTTAACAGATTTTTGAATAAAATTAAATTAATGTGGAAACTCATAGTGTACTTTTTTCCATTCACCAGGCTTGAGTTTAGATGATGATAATGAGTATGGTCCTATAGCACTTCTTATAAGCCTCAGAGTAGGGAATCCGACATGAGCGGTCATTCTTCTTACTTGTCTATTTTTCCCTTCTGAAATAGATAGCTCAATCCAACTTGTTGGTATATGTTTTCTTTCTCTGATTGGTGGAAATCGTTCCCACACATTGGGAGCCAAAATTTTTTTTACTTGTGCTGGTTTTGTCAGACCATCCTTAAGCTTAACCCCTTTACTTAAAAGAGCCATAGCTTCTTGATCAATTATTCCTTCAACTTGTACCCAATAAGTTTTTCTGAGTTTATATTTAGGATGAGATATTCTAGATTGAATTTTACCTTGATTGGTTAAAATTAATAGCCCTTCGCTATCTTTGTCTAATCTTCCGGCGGGATAAAAATTTTTGATAGGTATCAAATCTGAAAGATTTTTTTGTGTTGAATCACTTGTAAATTGTGATAACACTCCGAAAGGTTTATTCAGTAAAATAATAACTGGTTTGTTTAAATTCATAATTTTTAGGAAATTTAAGTTTGCATGAACGATATTAAATTTATTATAACTTTGATAGCTAATTTTTTCAATTCGAGTATTATTTTTATGAAATTGAAATTCATTTTAGGAGATACAATGCAAAGTCATGTGAAAGTGCCAACTAATGGAAATAAAATTACCGTTGATAATAATAAGCTAATTGTACCTGATAATCCTATTATCCCTTTTATTGAAGGTGATGGTATCGGTGCAGATGTCACTCCAGCAATGATTGACGTTGTCAATGCAGCAGTAGATAAAGCTTACAATGGTAAAAAGCACATTGAATGGATGGAAATCTATACAGGTGAAAAGTCTACTAATATTTATGGAGATGATGAGTGGCTACCGGAAGAAACACTTGACTTCATTAGGGAATATAAAGTTGCAATTAAAGGTCCATTGACTACACCCGTTGGAGGTGGAATTCGTTCTTTAAACGTAGCATTAAGACAAGAACTGGATCTATATGTATGTGTTCGACCTGTTCGTTATTTTCAAGGAGTACCCAGTCCACTAAAACAACCAGAACTAACAGATATGGTCATTTTTAGAGAGAACTCTGAAGATATTTATGCAGGTGTTGAATTTAAAGCTGATAGTGATGATGCAAAAAAAGTAATTGATTTTTTACAAAATGAAATGGGTGCAACAAAAATAAGATTTCCAGAACATTGTGGTATTGGTATAAAGCCTATATCAGAAGAAGGCACTAAGAGATTAGTAAGAGCTGCTCTTCAGTACACAATTGATAATGATAGAGATTCATTAACAATTGTTCACAAGGGTAATATCATGAAGTTTACAGAGGGTGCTTTCAAAGACTGGGGATATGAAGTTGCAAAAGAATTTGGAGCTACTCTTCTTGATGGTGGTCCATGGATGACTCTTAAAAACCCTAAGACAGGTAAAGAGATTATAATTAAAGATTCAATCGCAGATGCTTTTTTACAACAAATTTTATTAAGACCTGCCGAGTATGATGTAATTGCGACTATGAATCTTAATGGAGATTATATTTCAGATGCATTAGCTGCACAAGTTGGTGGAATTGGTATAGCACCGGGTGCGAATATAGGCGATGGTGTCGCTTTGTTTGAAGCTACTCATGGTACAGCACCAAAATATGCGGGCCAAGATAAGGTTAATCCGGGTTCTTTAATTTTATCAGCAGAGATGATGTTAAGACATTTAGGCTGGACGGAAGCAGCTGACTTGATAATTCACTCAATGGAAAAAGCAATAAAAAATAAAACTGTGACTTATGACTTTGAAAGACTTATGGATGGCGCAACACTTAGAAAGTGTTCGGAATTTGCCAAAGATATGATTTCAAATATGTAAAATCATACAGCTGCTAAGACTTTTTAGCAGCTTTTTAAATTTATATTTACTTACTAGAAGCAGGTGTCAATCCTTTACTTCTATTTTCCACAGCACCATCGAAATCAAATCCAGCTGACTTCCAAGATTTAGCCTGGTCTACTGAGAATGAGCCTTCTTTCCACTCATTAGCAGTATCTGGAGAGAAACCAGCGTCTTTCCAAGCGACAGCATCCTGAGAATTAAACCCTTTGTCTTTCCATTCATTGGCTTCCTCGGATGATATTCCAGCCTGTTGATAATTTGCAATTTGTGTCTCATTCATACCTTGCCAATTATGAGAAGCACAACCAGAGAGTCCTAAAATTATTAAAGAAGATATACCTAATTTTTTTGTAATGTTCATATTAATTCCTTAAATTTATTTCTTCTACATCATACATTAAAGATTAGAATGTTCCAAGATGTTCACTTGCAGGTATATAACCTTTATCTTTATAATTTTTTGCTTCTTCAAGAGAAAAACCAGCATGTTGCCATTTTATTGCATCTGATTGGCTAAAACCTGATTGTTGCCATTCCTTCATTGAATTATTAGATTGTTTGTTCATATTTTTTGTGGATGTGCAACCTGCTAAAACAAAAAAAGAGCATGATAAAAGGATTAATATATATTTCATTGTAAAATCGCATCTAAAATTTTTATATGATTAAGCATATTGACGTTTTTTTTAAAATGTCAATATTTATTAATTGATAGGAAATAATTTTTGCAACAAACACAACAATTTAAATTATTTTTTAGTTATTTATTCTTTTGAATAGATTAAGTCTGTGCTAAATGGTAATTTGAAATGAAAAAGAGAACTTTTGTAATAACAATATCATTAAATTTTTTAATGAAAAAATAATAAAAAAGTTAACTTCATTAAGTTTATATATCGTACACTATAAAGAAAATCATATTCAAATTGAAGATTTATTAGTTTGAATGTAATCTAATATTTATTATTTAAAGGTTTCTACGGTCAAATTATTAAGCTAGTATAAAATTATGAAGAATGCAATAAATGATGCAGTATCAATAACTGAAAAGAAAAAACAAAGCCAACTAACTGAACCACCATTATACAATGTTGTCTTGTATAATGATGATTACACCCCAATGGATTTTGTGACAGATGTTCTAATGAAATTTTTTTTTAAAAGTTTTGATGAAGCAACGACTATAATGTTTCAAGTACACAAGAATGGCAAGGGTTTATGCGGGGTTTTTACAGCTGAGATAGCTGAGACAAAGGTTAATTTAGTTACTAATTATGCTCGTAAAGAAGAGCATCCTTTATTGTGTAAAATGGAGAAAGTATAAATTAAATTTGAATAAGCGAGGTGTTTTATGTTGAATAAAGAACTAGAAAGAACATTAAATGAAGCTTTCGCAATTGCTAAAAGTTATAAACATGAGTTTATGACAGTAGAGCATTTACTAATTGCTTTACTAACAAATGCTTCTGTGAGAGAAGCTATGGACGCATGTAATGCAGATATTATTAATTTAAAATCAGATCTAAAAAAGTTTATTGAACAAACCACACCAATTATTCCAGAAGAAAGTCAAAGCGAATATGAAACTCAACCCACATTAAGCTTTCAGAGGGTACTTCAAAGAGCAGTTTTTCATGTTCAGTCTTCTGGAAAAAATGAAGTAAATGGAATTAATGTCTTAGTTGCCATTTTCAGTGAGCAGGAATCGCATGCTGTATATTTATTAAAAAAATATAATATTAATCGTTTGGATGTAGTTAACTATATTTCTCATGGTGTTATTAAACCTGATTCTGGTACCTTTGAAAGTAATAATGCGTCCATTAATGATTCTGTTGAAACACAAGATGAAAAACTTGAAAACTTTGCAACTAATTTAAATATCCTAGCCTCTAAGGGGCAGATAGATCCTCTCATTGGTAGAGAGAGTGAAATTGAAAGAACAATACAAGTTTTGTGCCGGAGAAGAAAAAATAATCCCTTGCTAGTTGGAGAAGCAGGTGTTGGTAAAACAGCCATTGCAGAGGGGTTAGCTTATTTGATAGTGAATGAAAAAGTTCCTGATGCAATTAAAAATTGTACGATATACTCTTTAGATATTGGGTCTCTTCTTGCTGGTACTAAATATCGAGGAGATTTCGAAAAAAGATTTAAGCTGATATTAAAACAATTACAAAGTAATAAAAACCATATATTATTTATTGATGAAATACATACTATAATCGGAGCTGGTGCAGCATCGGGTGGACAGGTCGATATAGCTAATCTAATCAAACCGCTATTAAGTAATGGTTCCTTAAGATGTATTGGATCTACAACTTATAAGGAGTTAAACAATGTATTTGAAAAAGAAAGAGCCTTGGCTCGAAGATTCCAGAAAGTAGATATAATTGAACCTACTATTTCTGAAGCAACTAAAATTTTAATGGGTCTAAAATCAAAGTATGAATCTCATCATTCAGTTAAATACTCCAAATATGCCATTAAAGCTGCTGTTGAACTTTCTTCAAAATATATTAATGAGCGTCATTTGCCGGATAAAGCAATCGATGTAATTGATGAAGTTGGCGCAAAAATCCAACTAAAATCATCTTCTAAAAAGAAAAAAACAGTAAATGTTCAAGACATTGAAAGCATTATTGCGAAAATAGCTCGAATTCCAGAGAAAAATATCTCAGCATCTGATAAAGATGTTCTAGGTAGTTTAGAGCAAAAATTAAAACTTGTTGTTTTCGGCCAAGATAATGCAATAAATGTTTTGTCTTCAGCTATTAAGCTAAATAGAGCTGGTCTAGGAGAGGATAAAAAACCAATAGGTTCTTTCCTATTTGCAGGTCCAACTGGAGTAGGGAAGACAGAAGTAACTCTCCAGCTTTCTAAAATGTTAGGAATTGATTTGCTTCGATTTGACATGTCAGAATACATGGAGAGTCATACAGTTAGTCGTCTGATTGGTTCTCCTCCTGGTTATGTTGGTTATGAGCAAGGTGGGTTGTTGACTGATGCCGTTTTAAAAAAACCTCATGCTGTTTTGTTGTTAGATGAAATTGAAAAAGCGCATCCAGATATTTTTAATTTATTATTACAAGTAATGGATAATGGAAGTTTAACTGATAATAATGGTAGGACAGCAGATTTTAGAAACATTATTTTAGTGATGACTACTAATGCAGGCGTAAGAGAAATTTCAAAAAAATCTATTGGGCTTGTCTCTCAAAAACACTCAAGTGATGCTATGTCTGAGCTTAAAAAGATTTTTAGCCCTGAGTTTAGAAATAGGTTAGATAATATCATTTGGTTTGAGAGTTTGAGTTTAGATATGATTTATCAAGTTGTTGACAAATTTATAACAGAATTACAGGCTAAGCTTGATGATAAAGGTGTTTCCATTGAAATATCAAATGACGCAAAAAAATGGATAGCCCAACATGGTTTTGATGAAAGTATGGGAGCAAGACCAATGAAGAGAGTCATCCAAGAAAACATAAAAAAACCTCTTGCAAATGAGTTGCTTTTCGGAAAATTATCTACAGGTGGTTCGGTAAAAGTAATTCTTAAAGAAGGAAAAATATCCTTTGAATATCTAAATGAATACGCGGAAGAAAAAGGATGATTTCTTCAAGATCAGAGTTAGATAATTGAAGAAATCAGTGTTAATTATCTAGCTCTGAATATGATTCTTCCTTTAGTAAGATCATATGGAGTTAACTCTACAGTAACTTTGTCACCAGTTAAAATTCTAATGTAGTTTTTCCTCATTTTACCAGAGATATGTGCAGTTACTACATGACCGTTTTCTAATTCAACTCTGAACATTGTATTTGGAAGGGTATCAAGGACAGTTCCTTCCATTTCAATAACGTCTTCTTTAGCCATTAATTCCTCTTTTGTAATTAAAACATTTTTATGTTGGCAATAATGCCGTTAAATTTCATATATGTAAAGCAGTATTTTACTAAATATTAAATATCTCTTTTTTTGAAAAACAAGAAGCGCTTATTTTTAATTTAGAATAATTTTTTAATTGTTCCAAAAAAATATCACGCTTAATTATTTCAGCACCCATACTTATTAGGTGTTTACTTGGTACTTGGCAGTCTATTAAACGTCCGCCATGTTTACAAAAATGATTGCAAAAAAACCACAAAGCAACTTTAGATGCGTTAGGTGCAACTGAAAACATTGACTCACCACAAAAAACAGACCCCATACTTAATCCATAAAAACCACCAACCAGATTATTATTTGACCATACTTCGACTGAATGACAATATCCTAGGTAGTGAAGATTTATGTATGCACTGATCATTTCAGGGTTAAGCCAAGTTTCCTCTTTTTTTCTAGTTTGAAAACACAAAGATATAACATTTTCAAATGAATAATTGATAGTTATTTTATATTGATGTTTTTTTGATATTTTCTTAAACTTTTTTGTAGCTTAAATTGTTTAGGTTTAATAATTGCGCGCTCAGATGGACACCACCATAAGATAGGATCAGTTCTATTATACCAAGGGAAAATCCCCTCGCTATAAGATTTAAGTAACGTCCTTTCGGATAGATTTCCTCCATAAGCGATTAACCCATCAGGTTTTGCAAGCGCCAAGGAGGGATGAGGAAATGTCAAGTTTGAAGGATCTAATTCAGGAATATTCATTATTCATCTTGTAATAGCAAGTCACTTATTTCAGCTTTTACGTCACTTATATTTTTATTACTTTTATTAGCAAATATATGCCCATCTTTTAACATAATTATAGTATCAAAATAATCAATATGGTTTAACTTATGTGTAATATAAAGAATAGTTTTTAATTTAAACGTTTCTTTTAAAAGCATAAAAATTGCATCTTCTGTGTTTGTGTCCAATCCCTCTGTTGGTTCATCCATTATGATCACAGGTGTATCCTGTAACAAAGATCTCGCAATACCAACTCTTCTTCTCTCTCCCCCAGATAATTGTCGACCTTGTTCACCCACCCAAATGTCAAGGTCATCTTTAGTACGAAATATATAATCAAGTTGAACCTTCTTCAAAACTAATAATAATTCATCATCTGTAGCATCAGGTTTAGCTAATCTTAAATTATTTGCAAGTGTATCGTTCATTATATCAATATTTTGCGAAATAACTGAGAAAGTGCTCCTAAGTTGCTTTTCACTCACCTCATTTATATTCAAGTTATCTAATAAAATACAACCCTCAGTTGGTTCTAAAAATCTGTTTAATAAATTTAATATTGTAGATTTTCCAACTCCAGTTTTACCAACAATAGCTAAATGCTGTCCTTTAGAAAAATTCATGTTAATTTTCTTTAAAACCAAATGTTTTGAGTTGTTAAATTTAAAACTAACATTTTGGAAAGAAATTTTATCCAGGTATTTTGGAACATAATTCACATTTGTATTAGGAAAACTAATATTGGTTCTGGAGTTTATGATTTGGTTTATGCGACTAGCTGATCCTTTCGTTTTTTCTAGATTCATAAAAGCTTGAGGAATCATATTAAAGGCTTCGAATATAGCTAATGCTGCAAAGGCAAACATTGCCCATAATGATGGAGCTAAATTCTTACCTAACTCTGGCAGAAACCACAATACTAAAAACAAAATGATTCCTGATGTAGCTATCATCAAAGATGAAGAAAAAATAGATATATTATTTAAATGACGTTGGGTTTTGTAAAAGGTTTTCTCGTTAAGATATATGTTATTCTTAAAAGAATCATTTAAACCATAGATTTCTATTGTATTTCTATTTTTTAGCCACTCTAGTAGTGCAAATCTTAAATTGGCTTGTTGAGAAATAACTTTTGAGCCTGGTTCTTTGCTTAATTTATGAAAAAGGTAAGGGAAAAAAGTTATGAAACAAAGAAAAAATAACAATAAGTATATTGCTAATTGAAGACTAAAAAAAGTTAAAAAATAACACATAACCAAAATTGATAGAGATGATATAAATAAAGGTGTGATACAGTTTATATATAAAACTTCAATGGATTTTACATCTAAAATCATTCTATTTAGAAGTTCGGCTCTTTTAAAATTAAGGTTTTGGTTCGGTGTTATAGGAATTAATTTAGAAAAAATATGAATTCGAATTTTTGTTGTTACCTTAAATAAGGCATCATGAGTGAGCATTAAATCACCCCAACGAGAAGCAGTTTTTGTGGTTGCAAAAAAGCGAACACCCGCAGAGGGTAAAAGGTAGTTAAAACTTATTGCTAAAAGCCCTGCTAAAGCACATGATGTTAAAAACCAACCCGACAAAGTAATTAGCGAAATAGAAGCAATGAGGGTTATGAGAGACAGAACCACACCATAACTAAGTGGTTTCCATTGAGATAAAAAGGTTTTGAGAAAAGGTTTGAATTCTTTCATATTATTTACTTTATATTTAACTGTTGATGTTCAATAAATTTTGAATAAGGGCCACAAAATTTTGTTACACCTTTATCAATAAGTATAATGTTGTCAAAATTACAATAAATACTTTTGTCATGAGTAGAAATGAGTGCAGTATGTTTTCCATTAAGAGCTCTTTTTTTTATTTCATAAAAAATTTCATTAGAAGTTCTTATATCCAAGCTTGCTGTTGGTTCATCCAACAACCAAAATGAACCATTTTTATTGAAGGCTCTTGCAATTGCGATCCGTTGAGCTTGTCCCACTGAAATATTGCTTGAATCTTCCGTTAGAATAGTTTTTTCTTTTTGGGGAAGAGTGTCAATGAATTTCTCAAGCTGTGTTTTTTTCACTAAATCATTCATCAATTCTTGGGTTGTTTGGTTTTGTAAATCAATGTTAAAGGAGACTGAATCTTGAAATAATTCTGGGTTCTGAGGTATCCAACTTATCAGATTATAGAATGAATTTATATCTATTGAATGCAATTCAATGTTATTTACTTTTATACTACCCTTGTAATTATAATAGCCCAAGATAGTATTAATGATAGTAGTTTTGCCTGATCCAGATTTCCCAATTATTGCATTTGAACTACTAGATTTTATTTCAAAAGTCAAAGGGCCAATAATATTATTACCTTGATCATCTAGAATTACTACATCCTTAAATGAGATCGATATGGGTTGTCCTGATTCAATAGAACTTCTTTTTGAAGATTTTTTTATAGCTTTATTATTTTTGATAAAATCATAAATTGAATCTGATGCTCCGAGCGCTTGAGATTTTGCATGATAAAAGCTGGAAAACTCTCTAATTGGTAAGAAAAAGTCTGGTGCAATAATTAAAATAAATAAACCTGTGAATAATGTGACGTCTGGTCCAAAATTAAACTGACCCAAAAAGCTAAAACCTATAAAGATGGCAAGTATAGCAATTGAAAAGGACGTGAAAAACTCTAAAACTGAGCTTTGCATAAATGCAATTTTTAAGGTTTGAAAAGTTTTTTTTCTCCAATCGTTTGCAAAAATCTCAATTTTATTTTTTTGCTCTTCAGCTTGATTAAATAATCTTAAGGTTTTTAAGTTTTTTATTCTATCAAAAAATATACTAGATAATCTTTGCAATGCTTTAAAGTTTTTTTGGCTTATTGGAGCCATAGTTTTTCCAATCAACACCATGAATAACGGAAGAAGAGGGAGTGCTATCGTAAGTATTATCCCTGCAATGTAATTAAAATAATAGACAGGCACCAAAATTAATATAGGAATTAAAATCATAATGTATTTTTGAGGGAGATATTTTGAATAATAATCTTGAAGCTCTTCAATTTGCTCAAGTAATATAGAGCTCCAAATCCCTGTGGACTTTGTTTTCAAATAAATAGGGCCCACATCTTCTATCTTTTCTATAACTTTTCTTCTTATGATTAACTTTATTTTTTCGCCAAAGGAATAATTGATGTAATTTTTAAAAAAAACAAGTAAAGCTCTAAAAAAAACTGATAATAGTAATAATCCAAATGGGTATAAGAGATCATATTTAGTTTGCTTCAATATAATTAAACCATTTAATATTTTGGCAATACAACTAATTTGCATAATAAGGGCAAGTGTAGCTAATAACTGTAAACAAGTTGAAAGGAGTAATAATTTCTTTTCAGCTTTAGTATAACTGTTTAACCAATTCAAAAGAATTTTCTGTTTTTTTTGTTCCATAATTTTAATTTATCTGCTCAATAATGATTACTACTTAAAATGTAATTATAAAAAACACTTGAATATTATTTCATAAAATAATTAATTATGTGATTGTAAAAATGAAAAAATATAATTTGTTTATGAAAAATATTTCGATGAATCTGTTATCATTATATATGTTTAATTTTATTAAAAAAATAGTATAATTTATTTAAACAATAAAAGTATATGGAAATTTCTAATTATGGTGCAATCAAATATTAAAGATTTAGATAGGATTGATAGAAATATTCTAAAAGAATTACAAAAAGATGGAAGACTTTCAAATGTAGAGCTTTCAAAACGAGTAGGACTTTCACCAACACCTTGTCTAGAAAGGGTAAAAAGACTCGAAAGACATGGATATATCCTAGGATACATGGCTTTATTAAATCCACAATTACTAAATGCTTCGCTGTTAGTGTTTATTGAAATAACGATAGATAGGGGTGCAGTTGATATTTTTGAAAAATTTAATCGTTCTGTACAACTTTTGAATGAAATCCAAGAATGTCACTTAGTATCAGGACAATTTGATTATTTGTTAAAAACTAGAGTATCAGATATGTCTGCTTATCGAAAATTATTAGGTGAAACTTTATTAAAACTTCCTGGTGTAAAAGATACTCGTACTTATGTAGTTATGGAAGAAGTAAAACAATCATATAATTTAGATATTCAAATAAAATGAAGTGGATAATAAGATATGCCTATAGTTAGTAACAAAGAAAAAAAAATAAAATTAGATGGACTTGAGAGAATTACCGAGGCTTTATTTTATTTTGGGTTTTTGATAGCTTTTCTTTTTTTCTTATCTTTAATTAGTTTTCATTCAAGCGATCCTTCTTTTTATCAAAGTGTATCAAACAAGCAAGTTATTCATAATTGGCTTGGGACTTTTGGTTCCTATTCGGCTGCTTTATTAATGTTTGTATTTGGTTATGTTGCCTATTTGGTTCCAGTTTTGATGGTAATTATTTTTTGGAAAATGTTAAATAACTCCTTAAAAATTCATTCCGAACACTATTTTTTGTCTGGTAGTAAGTGTTTGGGTTTGTTTTTACTAATTTCAACTTCCTGTGGTCTTTTGGAGTTGAGTTCTCTTAAACTGTTTACATTTCATTCTGGTGGAGTTATTGGAAATGAGGTTTCTTTGTGTACTCTTCCGTTTTTTGGATTGTTGGGTTCTAAAGTTATACTATTTCTTCTGTTTCTTCTGAGCTTAACACTATTCTTTGGTATTTCTTGGATTGCAATAATTTATCGAAGTTATTCATTTAGTAGAACAAATGTGATGAAAACCATTAATTATTTGAGAAATACGCGTGATGTGACTCTCCTTCCTTTTAAAAAGAATGAGTTATTGGAGTCAAATTATGAAAGTAAAGATGAAAACAAAGATATTCTAAATCAAATTAAAATAGATAGTGAGAGTAGGCAAACCATTCAAGAAAATTGCCAAGCTGAGAGCAAATCTTCCAATAAAAAACAATCTAATAATTCAATATTTAATGGTCTTTTGAAGATGGTAAAAGAAAATATTTTTATTAAAATTCCTGATAATAATGTTCCGGAAAATGTTGAAGATGAAAAACCACGTACTCATTTTAGGGAAAATACGCATGATGAAAATATTGATAAGAATGAAGCTTATAAAAAGTTTGATTTAAATGAAGATTCTAATAATTTAGAAGTTAATTTACCTGATAATGGTGATACTGATGAACTAACTCCGAAAAAAAATGAATTTCTTGATGAACTACAAAAAGTAAAAGATAAACAGTCTAATGAGATCAATCCATTTCTTCAGAAAAAAAATCATCAAAACAATATATTACCTAAAGGAGAGTTCCCGGAGGTTGGGCTTTTATCCCCTGCGCAAGTAAATTTGAATACTGTATCGCCAAGTGAATTGGAAAAAATTGCCAGATTACTAGAGGCCAAGTTATCGGAGTATAAAATTAAAGCTGAAGTTGTGGGAGTGTATCCTGGTCCAGTAATCACGAGATTTGAACTTGAATTAGCTCCTGGTGTTAAGGTGAGTCGTTTATCAGGGCTATCTAAGGATATTGCACGATCTTTATCTACTTCTGCAGTGCGTGTTGTTGAAGTAATACCAGGAAAACCTTATGTCGGTTTAGAGTTACCTAATCCCAACAGAGAAACTGTATTTTTATCAGAAGTTATAGGCAGTAAACGTTTTAATAATCAAAAAACTCCATTACCTATGGTTTTAGGCAAAGATATAGCAGGTGAACCTATTGTTGCTGACTTATCTAAAATGCCTCATCTACTCGTAGCGGGTACAACAGGATCCGGTAAATCTGTTGGTGTCAACGTTATGATTTTGAGTTTATTATATAAGTGCACACCAGAAGATTGCAGATTTATAATGATTGATCCAAAAATGCTTGAATTATCGGTATATGAAGGGATTCCTCATTTATTGTCTGAGGTGGTTACAGATATGAAAGATGCAAGTAATGCCTTAAGATGGTGTGTTGCGGAAATGGAAAGGAGATATAAGCTGTTAGCTGCCTGTGGAGTTAGAAATGTTGCCGGTTTTAATGAAAAACTTAAAGAAGCCAAAGAAGCGGGACACCCTATATATGATCCATTGTGGAAAGAAGGCGATACTATGGATAGTGAAGCTCCTTTACTTGAAAAAATGCCAAATATAGTTGTTATTGTTGATGAGTTTGCGGACTTAATTATGGTGGTAGGCAAAAAAGTTGAGGAACTGATTGCAAGATTAGCTCAAAAGGCTAGGGCAGCAGGAATTCACCTTATTTTAGCAACTCAAAGGCCTTCTGTAGATGTTATCACCGGATTAATTAAAGCTAATATTCCTACAAGAATGGCATTTACTGTTTCAACCAAAACCGACTCTAGAACAATTTTGGATCAAGGTGGAGCTGAATCATTACTTGGAATGGGCGATATGCTCTATTTACCGCCTGGTCAAAGTCATACGATAAGAGTTCATGGCGCTTTTGCCTCTGACGAAGATGTTCATTCGGTTGTAAGTGATTGGAAGGCAAGAGGCAAACCACAATATATTGATTCAATTCTCAATGGCAATCAGGGTCAAGATAGCTTATTGCCAGGAGAATCAAATTCTGATAGCGAACATGATGAATTATTTGATGAGGTGGTTGCTTTCGTTACAGAAACAAGAAAGAGTTCTATATCTGGTGTACAACGAAAATTTAAAATTGGATATAATAGAGCAGCAAGAATAGTCGAACAATTAGAAGCACACGGCATAGTAAGTCCGCCAGGACATAATGGTAATAGAGAAGTTTTAGCAAACTCTACGAAAGGTGAATAATTTATGGTTATCAAATATTTTAGAAATTTTAATTTTGTATGTTTTTTTTCAATTTTTCTTTGCTTCATTAGTTTAAATGCAAATGCTATTTCTGCTAAGAACGAACTAGAAAAGAGGTTAAGTAAATATTCTTCATTCTCGGCAAGCTTTCTCCAACAAGTGCAAGATATGAATGGTAGTACCATAGTAAAAGGTTCTGGTACGATTCAGATAAAAAAACCAAGTTTATTTAAGTTAAACACTTACAAGCCAGATCCAAATACTCTTATTTCGGATGGAAGAAATGTTTGGTACTATGATCCGTTTGTTCAGCAGGTAACAGTGCAAACCTTTAAAAGAGTTCAATCGTCGACGCCATTAGCCCTATTAACACAAAATAATCCCAAAACTTGGGATGAATATATAATTAAATCGAATGGAAATAGTTTTAACATTATACCGAAGCGTAAAGGACAAATTACAGAAATGTCTATTACTATAAATAAATTAGGAGCAATACAAAAGTTTAGTTTTAAAAGTAAAAATGGACAGACAACTGAATACAGTTTTTACAAATTTAAAGAAGCAAACTTCTCATATAATAATTTTAAATTTAAGTTACCAAAAAACACAAATTTAGTAGATAGAAGATAGTAAAAAATATATTTTTTGTATACAATAACTACTTTAATCTTATAAATGAAAGAATAAATTTATGCTTGATTCTAAATTATTGAGAACTAACCTTGATATGGTTGCTTCTAAACTTTTGAGAAGAGGATTCTCATTTGATAAAGAATATTATCAACAACTAGAGCTAAAAAGAAAATCTATACAGCAAGAAACAGAAGATTTACAGGCTTTTCGTAACCTTAAATCTAAGGAAATAGGGAAAGCCAAAGCTTCTGGAAATGAGGCTGAAGTTAAAAAAATATTAGAGGAAGTCTCTAATTTAGGGAATGAGCTAAATGATAAAAAAAACTCACTAGATTCAATACAAAATGAACTTAAAAAAATTGAACTTAGTTTGCCAAATATTCCATCAGATGATGTGCCTGACGGCACTGATGAAAGTCAAAATGAAGAAATTTTAAGATGGGGTCAACCTACTATATTCAACTTTGACATCAAAGATCATGTTGAGTTAGGTGAAAAGAATGATTTTCTGAATTTTCCATTGGCAGTGAAGCTTTCTGGTTCCAGGTTTAATGTTATGAAGTCTCAATTTGCCAAGTTACATCGTGCACTTACACAGTTTATGTTAAATACACACGTTGAAGAACATGGATATACAGAATATTATGTCCCATACTTAGTAAACCAAGATACTATGTTCGGATCTGGTCAATTTCCCAAATTTATGGAAGATGTATTTCCAATCAAAAGAGAAGATCAGCATGATTTGTTTTTAATTCCAACAGCTGAAGTTTCACTTGTTAATTTGGTAAGGGATGAATTATTGAATGATTCAAGTTTACCGTTAAAGTTAACAACTCATTCTCCATGTTTTCGATCAGAGGCAGGTTCATATGGAAGAGATACAAGAGGATTAATAAGACAACATCAGTTCGATAAAGTTGAAATGGTACAAGTAGTTCATCCAGAAGAATCTGAGCAAGCTTTGGAAGAAATGACGGGGCATGCGGAGAAAATTTTACAGTTATTGGAATTACCTTACAGAAAGATGCTCTTATGTGCTGGTGATATGGGAGCCTCTGCGATTAAAACGTATGACTTGGAAGTGTGGGTTCCATCTCAAAATACATATAGAGAAATATCTTCATGCTCCAATTGTGCAGACTTTCAAGCAAGAAGAATGAAAACGCGTTTTAAAAGTAAAGCATCGAATAAAACAGAGCTAGTTCACACATTAAACGGTTCAGGTTTGGCAGTAGGCCGGACTTTGGTAGCAATTATTGAAAACTATCAGATGGAAGATGGTCGTATAAAAGTACCCAATGCCCTAAAACCTTACTTAAATGGTGTGGAATTTATTAATTAATCATGAAGATGAATTTCTTCATCTTCAGATCCTGCATTGGGATCTTTAAATTTGTCTAAGTCGAGTTGATTTTCTGACTTTGCAACAATGCAGGTGACGACACTATCTCCAGTTATATTTACAGCAGTGCGCATCATATCCAAAAGTCTATCTACCCCCATAATTAGAGCTATACCTTCCACAGGTAAACCAACTTGGTTTAAGACCATAGCCAACATGATTAATCCTACCCCTGGAACGCCAGCAGTTCCTATTGATGCTAATGTTGCAGTAACAATCACCATCAAATAATCAGTCAAAGATAAATCTATGTTGAAGGCTTGTGATATAAACACAGTAGCAACCCCTTGCATAATTGCAGTACCATCCATATTGATTGTTGCGCCAAGAGGTACTGTAAATGAGGCAACCTTATTGCTAGCCCCCATTCTATGAGTCGTTGTTTCCATTGTTACAGGCAACGTTGCATTGGATGATGAAGTTGAAAATGCGAACAACAAAGCATCTTCCATTTTCTTAAAAAAGGTGATCGGACTTAAGCCCGTAAAAGATTTAAGAATTATGCTATAGGTTAATAAGGCGTGAATTATCAATGTGATAGCGACTAAAAGAAAATAACTAATTAAATTATAAATAGCACTTAAACCAATAGTTGAAAAAAGCTTTGCCATTAAGAAAAATACCCCGTAAGGAGCTACAAGCATCAATATGGTAACCAATTTCATAATTATCTCATTCAAATCTTCAAAAGCACTTCTGGCTCTCTCTCCATGATTTCCTGCTGCACTGACTGCTATTCCAAAGAGTATTGCAAAAACAATTATTTGAAGTGTATTCCCTTGTGCCATTGCATTAATTGGATTCGTTGGGAACATGTTTATAAATACTTCACCTAATTCGGGCGCAGCTTCAGACTTAAATACTGAGCTCGATTTTAAATCAGCCCCAACTCCAGGCTTAAAAATAATAGCCATAAGTAGAGCAATTGTAATGGCTACTGCCGTAGTTAGGATATAAAGGAGTAATGTTTTGCTACCAAGTCTGCCCAAACTTTTAATGTCTTTGAGATTACTCGTTCCACAAACTAATGAGACGAAGACAAGCGGAACCACCAACATTTTTAAACTCGCAACAAAAATTGCACCACCTATATTAAATAGACCATTTACAATATATTCATCAACAACTTGAAAGTCACTAAAAATATTTCTTATTATGAAACCTGCAAGGATTCCTAGGAACATACCTATTAGAATTTTTTTGTGAGAGAACTAGCTTTAGTTTTAGATGTATTCATGCGGTTAACTTATATTTGAATTTAATACAAATATAGTAAAAAAAATGAGATTTTGTAGCAGAAAAAAAAAAGCACATTTTAATTGTGCTTTTATTCAAAAAAAAGTAAATTGTTTTTATAAAATTCGCATACCAGGTTTTGTATCTTTACTGGGTTCGATTATCCAAATATTTTCTTTACCAGGACCAGCAGCTAGTACCATTCCTTCAGAAGTGCCAAACCTCATTTTTCTGGGTTTTAAATTAGAAACAAGTACAACATATTTACCTACTAAAGATTCAGCATTGTATGCTTCCTTTATACCAGAAAAAACAGTCTTAACAGAGGTACCTATATTAACCTCTAGTTGAAGTAATTTATCAGATCCTTCGACATTTTTGCAGTTTATTATTTCACCGACTCGTAAATCAATTTTATTAAAGTCATCTATGGTAATATATGTATCATTACTTGAGTTTTCTTTTAAATCATCCACAGACTTTGTACTCTTGGCTTTTTGTACAGTTTCCGGTTTTGAGATTAGCTTATTAATATTTGATTCTTCTATTCTTTTAAACATAGGTTTAAATTTATTAATCTTATGTTTGATTAATAATGTATTAACATTTTCTAAATTGAATTCTATATTAAGAATTTTTTCAGCTGATGTCACTAAACTGGGCGTTATTGGTTTTAAATAGGTCATTATAAATTTAAAAAGATTTAATGACATTGAACAAACTTCATGAAGCTCTCTAGATTTTGTTGGGTCTTTTGCTAAAACCCATGGAGCATTTGTATCAATATATTGATTAGCTTCATCAGCAAGCTTTAAAAGTGTTTTTATTACTTTATTGAACTCTTTTTGTTGAAAGTACTCTTCGATTTCTTTTGATTGACTTGCAAATTTTTGGAATATTTTTACATCTTCGTAATTTGATATAAGCTCAGAGTCATATTTTTTTGTAATAAAGCCGCTAGTTCGACTGGCAATATTTACAATTTTATTAACAATGTCAGTATTAATTTTTTGAACAAAGTCCGTAAAGTTAAGATCTAAATCATCAATTTTTCTATTTAACTTTGAAGCATAATAATACCTTAAGGCGTCAACATCTAAGTTATGTAAATAATCATCTGCTGTAATGAAGGTACCCTTAGATTTTGACATCTTTTCGCCATTGATAGTGACAAACCCATGAACGTTTATCTTATTTGGTAGTCTTTTTTCAGCTCCATAAAGCATTGCTGGCCAAAAAAGTCCATGGAAATTGATAATATCTTTGCCGATAAAATGTTCTAGCTCTGTAGTTGAGTTTTTATTCCAAAATTCATCAAAATTAAGAGAGTTATGTGATTCACAATAATTATAGAATGAACTCATATAACCAATGGGTGCATCTAACCAAACATAAAAAAACTTATTTTTTGTACCAGGAATTTCAAAACCAAAATATGGAGCATCTCTTGAAATACACCAATCTTCAAGACCAGTTTTAAACCATTCTTTTAATTTATTGACTATTTCAGGTTGAAGAGCTTTTGATTGAAAAAAACTTTCCAATTCGTTCTGAAATTTTGATAGTTTAAAAAACAAATGTTCTGTGTCTTTTAACACGGGCTCTGAGTCAGATAAAATTGACCTTGGGTTAATTAGATCTTCTGGTGAATATGTGGCGCCACACTTATCACAATTATCTCCATATTGATCTTCGGCATTACACTTTGGACAAGTGCCTTTAACATATCTATCAGGTAAAAACATTTGTTTTGTTTCATCATAGAGCTGTTGAATTTTTTTGATTCAATAAGGTTGTTTTCTTTAAGTTTTAAATAAATTTCTTCAGAAAATTTTTTATTTTCAGGACTGTGAGTTGTATAGTAATTATCATAACTGATATTAAATTTTTTAAAAATATCGATATGCTCATTTCTATATTTTTCAACCATTTCTTCTGGCTTTATCCCCATACTTTCAGCCTTAATCATTATAGGGGTTCCGTGAGCATCACTTGCACAAACAAAAAATATCTCATTACCTAGCATACGCTGAAATCTTACCCATATATCAGCTTGAATATGCTCAAGCATATGTCCTAGATGAATCCCACCATTAGCATAGGGTAGAGCACAAGTTGCAATAATTCTTTTTTTTTCCATATCAGTTTTATCTTCTAATAAATAATAAAGTGTGACTATATTTTTTTTAAAAAAATACAGTATAATAAGATTAAATTGCATCAGATTATATCATATTCTTAGTTCGAATATAAATTATTAAGTTGGTAAATTATAACAAATGAAAAAAAACACCAATTCGGAGGATTACTCTCCGATAAATTTGAAGAGCTTTATTGAACAATTTAAGCATCCTTTTTTAATAAAAGGTTGGACTGAAAATTGTAAAGTAACCGTAAGTGATGATGTTTTGATAATTGTTTTTCCTTTTTTGGTTAAAAGTATAAAAGAACAATTAGAAGAATGGCTTTTACAAAATCTCGCCAGTTATACTGCTAAGAACTTTAAAGAAATAAAGATTGTTTCAGATATAGCTGTTATGAAACCAGGTAATGATATTGCCAAAATTAAAAATATAAAGAATATTATTGCTGTAAGCTCTGCTAAAGGTGGGGTCGGAAAGTCAACGACTTCGATAAATTTAGCTGTAGCTTTAAATAAACTAGGTGCAAATGTTGGTGTGTTAGACGCTGACATATATGGTCCGTCAATACCAATCTTAATTGGGGAGCGAAATACAGAAATTATGTCAGTGGATTCGCAAACTATGTTACCAGTTCACAAATATGACATTTTTTTTAATTCAATTGGTTTCATTATACCCGAAGAAAAAGCTGCTGTTTGGAGAGGACCTATGGCCTCGAAAGCATTAAAACAAATTTTAAATGACACAGATTGGCCACAATTAGATTACTTGATAGTAGATATGCCACCAGGTACTGGAGACATTCAAATAACAATGGCTCAGAATATACCTTTAACTTCATCGGTTATCGTTACAACACCGCAAGACTTATCTTTAGCAGATGCCCAGAAAGGTCTTTCAATGTTTAAAAGTGTTAATGTTGAAACACTAGGTTTAATAGAGAATATGAGTTTTTACATTTGTCCAAAGTGCGGTAATAAAGATTACTTATTTGGTGAAGACTCTACAGAAATGTTTGCGAAAAATGGAAAGGTTCCCATATTGGGTAAGCTTCCTCTAACTAAGAAAATTATGGAATCTTCGAGTAGAGGGAAACCAATAGTTTGGGATGATCCACAATTAAATGAATCTATGCAATATCTTGATATAGCTGAAAAAATATCAGCTTCCATGTTTTGGAAAGGTGTGCCATTAGAAAAAGAAATAAGTGTAAAAACAATTTTATGAATAAATTTATCAGTAGGGTTTGAATGTCAAAAACATATTTAAAAAATGTAATCATCGGAATTTCAGGAGCTTCGGCATCTGGGAAAAGCTTGATTACAAAAACCATTTATAATGAGCTTAAAACTAAGGTTGGAGATGATCAAATTGGAATTATTACAGAAGATCGGTATTATAGATCCCAAGATCATCTTACTATGGATGAAAGAATAAAAACGAATTATGATCATCCTAGTTCTTTGGATCATGATTTATTGTGTGAACATTTAGAAATTTTGTTATCAGGTGGTGAAGTTGATCTACCCATTTACAATTATGCTGAGCATACACGTGAAAAATTTACCACAAAAATGGAGCCCAAAAAAGTTATTATTTTAGAAGGGATACTTCTTCTAACTGATAGTAGACTACGAAAACTAATGCAGGCAAGCATTTTCATGGATACACCTTTGGATATTTGTTTGTTAAGAAGACTTCAAAGAGATATTCTTGAAAGAGGTCGTACAATGGATTCTGTTATGGATCAATATAAGAAGACTGTTAGGCCGATGTTCCTCCAGTTTATAGAACCATCTAAACAGTATGCAGATATCATTGTTCCTAGAGGTGGAAAAAACAGGATAGCTGTTGATGTTTTGAAGGCACATATATCAAAATTAATTAAAGCGAATTAGATTAGGAAGGAAAAAATAATGAGATTATGTGATGTTGATATTAAGAAATATTTAAACGAGAAAAAATTATTATTGAGCCTAAACCTAACGATTCTTCAATTAGTGGCTTGACAGTAGATGTACATTTAGGCAACCAATTTAGAGTTTTTAAGGACCACGAAGCACCGTTCATAGATTTATCAGGTCCTAAAGAAGTGGTTGATCTTCAGTTAGACAGTATTATGAGTGAAGAGTTTTCAGTTCAAGATAGAGGCGCTTTTTATTTACATCCAGGTCAACTAGCTTTAGCTGTAACAGAGGAAAGTTTAACATTACCTGACAATGTCGTCGGTTGGCTCGATGGAAGGTCCTCTCTTGCAAGGCTCGGCTTGATGGTGCATGTTACTGCTCATAGAATTGATCCTGGTTGGTCAGGAAAAATTGTCCTTGAGTTTTTCAATAGTGGGAGATTACCTTTAGCATTAAGGCCAGGCATGCCAATTGGCGCGCTTAGTTTTGAAGTTTTATCAGGAAGCGCACAATATCCTTATAATAAAAAACTTAATGCAAAATATCGGAATCAAAATGGAGCAGTCGTAAGTAAAATTAGTGATGATAATTGTGATAAGAGATTTAACTTAACATAAATTATTACGAATATTAGCTCTTAAATAGATTACCGCTCTCAATTTACCAATCTACGCCTTTAAGAGCTTTTATTCCATTATCAAATGCGTGTTTTGTATTCTCTATTGTAGAAATAGTATCACAGAAAGGCATTAATTTTTTATGTGCTGAACGTCCAGTTAAGATTACAGATTGTGACTTAGGTCTATTGCTTAAGTATTCAATGAACTCGTTTATGTCTATGTATTTGTATTGAAACATATATGTAATTTCATCAAGAATAATAAGATCAATATTTTCATTTTCTAACAGCTCTTTGCATTTATTCCAAACTACTTGTGCTTTTAATTTATCTTTTTCCTTATTCTGAGACTCCCAAGTAAAATCAGATTGCATGGTGTGAAACTTTACGCCAAGGGATTCAAATAGATTTTGTTCTCCGCAATCCCATGTACCTTTAATAAACTGGGCAACCTCGCATGATTTTTCATGGCCTAACGCTCTTGCCAAAGTACCAAAAGCAGCAGTTGATTTTCCTTTTCCATTTCCCGTTAACAATAAAACTATACCCTTTTCGACAGTCGCAGCAGCTATTTTTAAATCAATTTTTTCTTTTATTTTTTTTTGTCTTTTTTTGTGTAACTCATTTTTATCATTCACGTTATTGCCTTATTTTTTTAAATTTAAAAATTCTTTACAGGTATTTAATCTAGTACATCAGAAGCAATTTTATATGTGGGATCTTCTAAAAGATCTGCTTCACACTCAACATCAAATTTTTTAAGAAGTAATCTACATTCTGAACTGAGGTGTTTTAGCTTTAATTTTTTACTTCTATCGTTATATTTTTTAGAGATGAAAACCAAAGCCTCGACACCAGACTGGTCACATACTCTTGAGTGACTAAAGTCAATTAATATCGTATTAGGATCTTGGTTAAATGAAAATATGTCCTTGAATGCATGGGTTGAACCAAAGAATAAAGGACCATGTATTTTATATGTTTTCTTGGCTTGATCATCTGATAAGCTGGATGAAGCATAAATGTTTTTTGATTGTTTCCAACAAAATTGAAGTGAAGCAATAATAATCCCAGAAATAACAGCAATTGCCAAGTCAAATATGACTGTCAGAAAAGTAACAGCCAAAATAAGAAAGAAATCACTTTTAGGAACTTTTTTTACAAGTTGGAAACTACTCCATTCGAAGGTATTATAAACAACAACAAACATCACACCAACAAGGGCAGCAATGGGAATTGTTTCAATAATTTTTGATCCAAATAAAATAAAAATTAAAAAGACGATAGCAGCTACAATACCCGATAAACGAGTTCGACCACCAGACTTTATATTAATCATCGATTGCCCAATCATAGCACATCCACCCATGCCCCCAAAAAATGAACAAGCAATATTCCCAAGTCCTTGACCTTTACACTCCTTGTTACTTTGACCTCTAGTTTCAGTTAAGTCGTCTATGAGGGATAGTGTTAAAAGTGATTCTATGAGTCCAACAGAGGCAATAATTAATGAATATGGTAAAATTATTATTAGCGTATCAAAATTCACATTTACATTTGGAATATGAAAAGATGGTAAGTTACTTTGAAGAGAGATATTAGGATTACCACTCATATTAATTAAATAATCTAACACCGTCTTTGTGGGAATGTTCGAAAAATATACAATTAATGTAACTGTTACAATTGCAACTAATGCAGGTGGTATTTTTTTTGTAATTTTAGGAACTAGCTGAATTATTGCAATGGTAAGCATTACAAGGCTAAGCATTATTAAAAGGTTATGTGTATCCATCCAATGCATTTTTCCGCTTGGTGACATTTCACGAAATTGATTTATTTGAGCTAGAAAAATGACAATAGCTAATCCGTTAACAAAACCAATTACAACCGGATACGGCACTAACCTAATAAATTTACCAAGTTTAAAAATTCCAAATAACATTTGAAATATACCAGCTAAGAGAAGGGCAGCAAATAAATACTCTATACCGTGGTTATGAACTAAGCTGACTATCACTACAGCAATAGCACCAGTTGCCCCTGAGATCATCCCCGGTCTGCCACCAAATATAGATGACATTATACCCATGAAAAATGCGCCATAAAGTCCAATAGTTGGTGATACTCCAGCAACGAAAGCAAAAGCAACAGCCTCTGGTATTAAGGCCATTGCGACAGTTAGTCCTGATAAAATATCTGTTTTTATTTGAGATTTACTGGCTTTAAATATCTGATTGGTCATTGTTATAATTAAGGTTTATTGAGAGGGTTATACCTAAGTATAACCCATTATTTATTTGGTACGATTTAATTATCAGATGAAGAGTGCTCGGTATAAAATTGACTTCCACCTGGCTTAAAATTAACTTCAGATTGTTTGAAAGGGTTGGCTTCAATTTGAGTTAAAGTTGTTATTTCTATCTCATCATCAATTGTGACGGGCTTCGTCATTTCAGATTGAGCAGAGTTTTTCCCTCTTAAAATACCCGAGTCATAGTTTAATTTAGTATGAGAAACGTGGGTATTGTCGAGAAATTTTTCTTCTTTTAATTCCACTTTTTCAAAAAATTATTGTGAATGACCTCAGTTTCTTTTGCATGAATGTTTGATAATATTTTATCTTTTTCATAATTACATGGCATAATCCTTCCTATAGCTAACTCTGGGAAACAAACAGCCATTTTATCTTTTTTCTTGAATCTAGTTTTGCGTTCCTTGAATCCGTATGGGTGCGTAATGTAGGTGCTTACTACTCTTCCAAAAGCTAAATCAGTGGCATATACTGCATTTTTGGGAATACGGTTTCTATTGGTTCTTCTCTCGATTGTTTTTCTGTTTTTGCCTTTAATATTTTTTGTTTGGATAATTGTATTTGAGCTTGATCTGATTTAGGAGCTTTATCAGATTTGTTTTGGTTTGGCTTTTCTAAATTGTTTATTTTTTCTTGTTTTGTAATTTCAACTTTTTTTCTACACGAATTTTTTTATCCAGCTTTCTTTGTTCGCGCCTTTCTTTTGTTTTATTGGTAGAGGTAGGCTTATTTTTCTGAAACTGGGTGTCTTTACTTTTTTCAGGAATATTTTTCTTATTTTGAATCTCTAACTCGCTATGTTTTGGAACAACTTTTTTCTTAATTGGGGAGTCTGATCTATTATTAGATTTCCTTACATTCGTATTTCTATTAACTTTAGGTGATAGGTTGTCAGTAGTGACTTTAGAATTATTTACTGGTTGAGTATTCGCTTGAAAAATATTGGATAATTTTTTTAAGAACTTGCTAAATATATTGCCTGAATCACTCTTATTAATAGCACCAGAATCAGGGGTATGAGCAATGCCATTGAGAACAGGTTCTTCTTTCACTTTTGAGTTATGATTTTCAAGTGAACTTTCAAGATTTTCTTCGCGGTTAAATTGTTCTAAATAGTTAGGGATTTTGTAAGATAAAACATTATTTTCTTCTCCCGTTCTTATTCTGAAAATTTCAAAATTTGGTGTTTCAAATGAAGAAGTTGGAGATATTACTAGTTTAACATTATGAAGTTTTTCAATATGTAGAATAGATTTTCTTTTTTCATTTAATAAATATGAAGCAATTACAGTTGGAACGACTGCAACAACCTGGGATGTTTTTTCTTTAATAGCTTCTTCTTCTAGTAATCGTAGAATTGATAAAGATAATGAATTATTATCCCGAACAACACCTGTGCCTTTGCATCTTGGACATACATGGTGACTTGCTTCAGCTAAAGAAGGACTCAGGCGTTGTCTTGACATCTCTAATAAGCCAAATTTAGAGATTCGTCCAATTTGGATTCTAGCTCGGTCTATTTGTACAGCATCTTTTAATCTATTTTCCACTTCTCTTTGATTTTTTAAAGGTGTCATATCAATGTAATCAATGACAACCAAACCACCCAAATCTCTCAATCTAAGCTGGCGAGCTATTTCTTCAGAAGCCTCTAGATTTGTTTGAAGTGCTGTTTCTTCAATATCAACACCCTTAGTCGATCGTGCTGAATTAATATCTATTGAGGTAAGTGCTTCTGTAGGGTCTATAACAATTGAGCCACCAGACGGTAGGTTAACTTCTCTTTGGAAAGCAGATTCGATTTGATTTTCAATTTGATAATGAGTAAACAGAGGAACTTCATTGTTATATCTTTTAATTTTTGATATAAAGTCTGGTCTGACAAGTGCAACATGTTCCTTTGTTTTTTTGAAAAATTTTGGGCTATCAACAATTACTTCGCCAATATCTCTTCTCAAATAATCTCGAATCGCTCGAACAATTACGTTACTTTCTTGATGTATGAGAAATGGTGCTGTGTGATTTTTAGAAGCTTCTTTAATTGCATTCCAGTGATTTATTAAGATATTTAAATCCCATGACAACTCTTCAGAAGATTTTCCAACTCCAGCAGTTCTAACAATTAAACCCATTCCTAGAGGAAGTCGTAATTCATTTAAGGCATCTTTCAATGCGATTCTTTCATTACCCTCAATTCTTCTTGATATGCCCCCAGCGCGAGGATTATTGGGCATTAAAACTAAATAGCTACCAGCTAGAGATATAAATGTTGTTAGTGCTGCACCTTTGTTACCTCTTTCTTCCTTATCAACTTGTATGATGAGTTCTTGACCTTCTGATAAAATATCTTTTATATTCGGTCTCCCTTGATAAGTGTAATTTTCTGGAAAATTATCTTTTGATATTTCTTTAAGGGGTAAGAAGCCATGTCTATCGGCTCCATAATTTACAAAAGCTGCTTCTAAACTAGGCTCGACTCTAGTTACAATTCCTTTATAAATGTTTGCTTTTTTTGATTCATATCCAGCATTTTCAATATCTAAGTCGTATAGTTTTTGGCCATCAACTAATGCGACTCGCAACTCTTCTTTTTGAGTTGCGTTAATCAACATTCTCTTCATTATGTTTTCTCTAAAAATTCGTTCGTTAAATAATAACTATTTTAAGATAATGGTTATGAAAGGGAGCCTCTCGGCTATTAAAACATAAAATATTTAAAGTATAATAGTTATTGTATTGATTTTTCTTTTCACAAAATTATAAGTCTTACGCCATTTGCTGCTTACTTGGTATTTCATGAATCCATCAAACTTATTCCTTTGATGATATATTCCATATTGTACCAAAACAATTTAATTTGCGATAGATACAATGTTAATATTATAATAATTTGTTAATTTTTAAATGGTAGATATATGATTGCATGAAAATCAGTAAAGCTAAAAAAGTACAATTTATTACAATTGATGAAAATCAATTACATCAGAGAATTGATAATTTTTTGATTAATTTCTTAAAGACTGTACCCAAAACTTTGATTTATAGAATTATACGTAAAGGCGAAGTGAGAGTTAATAAAAAAAGAGTAAAACCATCATTTAAATTAAGTATAGGTGACATAGTAAGAGTGCCACCTTTAAAAATAGAAGAAAAGAACAGTATTCATTCTTACCAGAACTTAGAAATTATTAAAAATTTAAATAATAAAGTTTTGTATGAAGATTCGAATATTCTCGTAATTAACAAACCTTCAGGACTGGCGGTTCATGGAGGTAGTGGAATCAATATTGGCTTAATAGAGTCATTGAGAGTTTCAAGAACAGATTTAAAGTATTTAGAATTGATTCATCGTATTGATAGGGATACTTCTGGTATTTTAATGATAGCCAAAAAACGCTCTTTTCTAAGGAGTATCCAAGAGCAATTTCGAATAAAAAATATTAGAAAAACATACGTAGCTCTGGTAAAAGGTAATTGGGACCGTTCAAATAAGATTATAAATAAGCCATTATACAAAAATGAAATTAATAGCGTTGTTAAAGTTGATCCTATGGGCAAAAAATCTGTAACACGAGTAAAAGTTATAAAAGAATTCGAAAATGCAACTTTTATTGAAGCTAGTCCAATCACAGGAAGGACCCACCAAATTAGAGTTCATTGTTTATCAGAAGGGCATCCCATAGCTAATGATAATAGATATGGAGATCATGAGTTTGATGTACAAATGAAAAAAATGGGTTTGGATAGGATGTTTTTGCATGCAATGGAGTTGGAGTTCTTCTACCCTCCTATAAATGAAATGCTAGTTATAAAAGCACCTTTAGATATTGGGCTTACTAAAGTTTTAGATAAACTATCATCATTGAATGACATTGCAAAAAAAAATTCCTTTGACTATTTGTAATTAGGAGGATAGAATCCATCACCTATGCAAAATGTAAAAATACCATTAAAAATAGATCCCATTAAAGCAGCATTGAAAGGCTTTAATTATAAAGGGATATTAGATAAAAAGTTTTTGACAAGATTAAACTGTTCATCACCCAAAATCATGGGAGATGCAAATGTTCGCCTTGATTTTTTTTATGACGAGCAAAAATTACCAATTATAAAAGGTAGTGCAAGTGCATGTTTTGAATTATGTTGTCAAAGATGCAATGAGTTTTTTAATTTTGTTTGTAATATTGAGTTTTGTTATACTCCTATATATAATATTTCAGATCAAACTGAAGATTATCCTGAGAGATATGAACTCATTGAACTTGATGAATATAGTAATATTGATTTGGTTCAAATAATTGAAGATGAATTTATAATTGGGTTGCCTCAAATTCCAATGCATGAAATAAAAGATTGTAAGGTTAATAGTAATCAGATGACTTTTGGAGAAATTCCAAAAGAAGATTCCAAACCTAATCCATTTAATGTACTAGAAAGTTTGAAGCAAGATTTAAAAAAATAAAACTGAAGAGGTTAGGTTAATGGCTGTTCAAAAAAACAAGAAAACTCGTTCAAAACGTGGTATGCGTCGTTCACATGATGCACTTACTAGTAGTGCAACTTCCGTGGACACTAATAGCGGTGAAACACACTTAAGACATAATGTTACAGCTGACGGATACTACCGTGGCGTTAAAGTAATTAATAAGTAAATTTCTTAGGCTTCCTTTCAAGGATGATTATAGCTATTGATACAATGAGCGGGGATAACGGACTATCAGTAACGATTCCTGCCTTTTATCATGTTCTGCTTAATAATACTGAAACAAATTTTATTTTGGTAGGTGATTCAAAAAAAATCATTAAAACTTTTAGTGATTTGAATTTAAATATTATTAGGCATAACAATATAGAAATCATTAATTGTCAAAAATTTGAAGAAGAAAATATTGAGTTCAATACTTTTTATAAACAGCTCAAACAAGGGAAAATCAACTCTTCAATGTCTAAAACTATTGAGCTTGTGGCGGTTGGTAAAGCAGACGCATGTGTTACAGCTGGAAGTACCAAAGCGCTGATGGCTTTAACTAATAATTACATTCAAACCATCCCTGACATCAAAAGACCAGCATTAATATCATTGTTACCGACCTTTAACTCAAGAAAAAGTTGGATGATAGATTTAGGAGCAAACTTCAGTTCAAATGCAAATAAACTGTATCAGTTTGCGTTAATGGCGACAACTTTAATAGAAACAAAAAAAAAAGGTACTGTAAGTGTCGGTATACTAAACTTAGGAAAAGAGTGCAAATCTGGTCCTACATATATACAAGAAGCAGCAAATTTAATAAAAAAAATAACAAATATTGAATTTTACGGCTTTATAGAAGGTAATGAAATATATGATGGGAAAGTTGACTTAATTGTATGCGATGGTTTCATTGGTAATATTGTATTAAAATCAAGTGAGGGTTTAGCAAGGCAGTTTATAAAAAATGCACTTTATGATGATAAACAACCTTTTTTGAAAAGATTAATTGCAAGTTACTTGTTTAAAAACGTTAAGAGCTTTAATCCTGATTATTATAATGGTGCAATTATGTTAGGTTTAAAAAATGTTATTGTAAAAAGTCATGGTTCTGCAAATGAAGAAGCATTTAGAAATGCTATAATTGAAACAATGTCAGAGGTTCAACAAAATATACCTCAAAAAATAGAGACAAGACTAAAATTAAAACAACTATAGGAAGGTTATATTGTGAAATATAGCAGAATAATTGGCACAGGTAGTTATTTCCCTAAAAATATCAGAACCAACTCTGATTTAGAAAAAATGGTTGATACATCAGATGAATGGATTTTTTCAAGAACAGGAATCAAAGAAAGAAGAATAGCTAATTCAGAAGAAACTGTTTCTTTGATGGGATATGAAGCTGCATTAAATGCAATCTCATATTCTGGAATTGATAAAAATGATATTGATTTGATAATAGTTGCTACTTCCAGCTCATCTAAAGCCTTTCCTTCATCCGCATGTGAAGTGCACGCAAGATTGGGTATAAAAGAATGTATTGCATTTGATATTGGAGCTGCATGTTCTGGTTTTGTGTATGCTTTGAGTGTTGCCGATCAATATATAAAGTCTGGAGTTGTAAAAAAAGCTTTAATTATTGGAAGTGATAGACTAGCCCATATGTGTAACCCTAAAGATCGTTCAACTATAATCCTTTTTGGTGATGGGGCTGGTGCTGCGATTCTTGAGTCAAGTGAAGAAGCAGGAATTTTATCTACTCACATAAATGCTGATGGACAATACGGGGATTTACTAAGTGTAAATAATGTTCAACACGACAAGCCTTTCAATAATGATGATTGGTTGTCAATGACTGGAAATGCGGTCATGAAAATGGCTGTCCAAAAACTATCAAAATTAGTCACAGACACTCTTAAACTTAACGGTTTATCTAATAATGACTTAGACTGGCTGGTTCCTCATCAAGCTAATTTAAGAATTATCCAAGCCACAGCAAAAAAATTAGATTTGCCTCTTGAACAAGTTATGATTAATTTGGACCGATACGGGAATACCTCTGCCGCCACGATCCCAACTGCGTTAGACGAAGGCGTCAGAAATAATAAAATTAAAAAAAATCAGTTGCTCTTGCTTGAAGCCTTTGGCGGGGGGTTTACTTGGGGCTCAGCTTTAGTAAAATTTTAAAACGGAGATAAAATGAATAAATTAGCAATAGTTTTTCCTGGTCAGGGTTCGCAATCTTTAGGTATGCTCTCTGAGCTATCTCAGAATCATCAAATTTTTCGTGATACTTTTTCAGAAGCATCTGAGGTGGTTGGTTATGACTTATGGTCGCTGACTGTTAACGGACCTCTCGATAAATTGAATGAAACTTTTAGAACACAACCAATTCTCTTAGCCTCTTCAGTTGCTATATGGCGAGTTTGGAAGCACTTAAATAAACCAATGCCTGATTATTTAGCGGGGCATAGTTTAGGAGAATATTCTGCACTAGTTTGTGCTGATTCTATCTCTTTTAAAGATGGCATAGCTTTAGTAGAGCAGAGAGGACGTTTCATGCAAGAGGCTGTTCCTGCTGGTGTTGGTGCAATGTCTGCTATTATTGGACTCTCTACAGAAAATATCATGGATGCTTGCAATCAAGCATCAAATGATAAAAGTGTTGTTGCCCCTGTTAATTTTAATGCTCCAGGACAAATAGTTATAGCAGGTAATATCGAAGCAGTTGAGAAAGCAAATAAAGTTTGTAAGGAAATGGGAGCTAAGAGAGCTTTAATGTTACCAGTATCTGTTCCCTCTCATTGTATTTTAATGAAACCTGCTGCGGAAAAATTGATTGCAGAGTTAGATAAAATTGAATTTCTTAATCCAAAAATTCCCGTAATTCAGAACTACGATTGCAAAAGCAATACTGAAATAGCTGATATTAAGCAGTCACTGATTAAACAATTATACAATCCTGTGAGGTGGATCGAAACAATTGAACTTCTTGCTTCTTGCGGAGTAGATAGTGTTGTTGAAATGGGTCCTGGTAAAGTTTTAACCGGTTTAAATAAAAGAATAGCTAAAGAATTAAACTTACATGCTGTTAATGATTTAGCATCACTTAATTCCTTGTAATATGAATTAATAGGAAAACTTATGAATGAAATAAAAAAAATTGCATTAGTAACTGGTGCTACAAGAGGTATTGGACGAGCAATTGCAGAAAGGTTAGTTAAGGATGGCTTTTTTGTTGTTGGAACGGCGACATCTGAAAGAGGGGCAGATGTCATTTCGGGCTATTTAGGGGAATCAGGATGTGCCTTTAAATTAGATGTAACTGATAGTGATTCAATAGCTAATGTCCTAGAAACAATTAAAACGAATTATGGTAATATAACGACGTTAGTCAATAATGCCGGCATTACGAGAGATAATCTTTTAATGAGAATGAGCGATACTGAATGGAATGATATCATTCAAACTAACTTAACATCTATTTTCAAATTATCTAAAAGTGTGTTGAGACCGATGATGAAAAACAGATTTGGACGCATTATTAACATTGGATCCGTTGTGGGTACTATGGGTAATGCAGGACAGGCAAACTATGCGGCTGCAAAAGCAGGAGTTGTTGGCTTTTCTAAGTCATTAGCTCGTGAAGTTGCATCAAGAGGCATCACGGTTAATACTGTTGCTCCGGGTTTTATTGCTACTGACATGACTAATGCATTAACCGAAGAACAGAAAAAAAATACACTTGCTTCAGTGCCTGCGGGTCGACTTGGTAGTACTGAAGAAATAGCAGCTGTCGTATCTTTTTTAGCAAGTGATGGGGCTAGTTACATAACTGGTGAAACATTACATGTTAATGGTGGAATGTATATGATATAAAAGAATTATTTTAAAAAAATTTATTTTTTTTCATAATAGTTCTAATATATATACGAATATACACTTTTTAATAGCAATTAAAATTGCTATAATGTACAATCAAAACTTATGTTTATCGTGAAAGCGAAAAATTGAAGGAATTAATAAAATTATGAGCAACATAGAAGAACGTGTAAAAAAAATCATCGTAGAACAACTTGGTGTTGATGAAGCTGAAGTAAAAAATGAAGCATCTTTTGTTGATGATTTAGGGGCTGATTCTCTAGATACAGTTGAATTAGTAATGGCTTTAGAAGAGGAATTTGATACAGAAATTCCTGATGAAGAAGCTGAAAAAATTACAACTGTACAAGCTGCTATTGACTACGTTGTTAATGCTTCTGAGTAATAAAATTTAGTTATATCGAAAGCGAGTCATTGGCTCGCTTTTTTTTTAGGAAAATTTCATGTTTACTCAAAATATTTCTATAAATAATAGAGGGTTAAACTTCGGCGATGGATTCTTCACAACAATTTTAGTTCAAAACAATAAAGTTTGTGATTGGTCATTTCATTGCGATAGAATTCAGACTGCATCTAAAACGCTTTTCTTTCCAACAATAAAACTTCCAGATTTAAAAAGTGCTATTGATTCTAAACTAAATGAAAGGAAATCTGATTCCAAACGCGTAGTCAAAATTATCTTTACTAGAGGCAATAGTAATCAAGGTTATAGTTTCGATAAAGCAATTGAACCGGTGATCTTTTTTAATGAGTATCCGTGGCCTGAAAAATATATCAAATGGCAACGTTATGGAGTAGCATTGCAAGTATCTCGTTTTAAGCTTGGCATCAATCCAAGCACCTCGGGTATTAAACACTTAAATAGAATTGAGCAAGTACTTATTAAAAAAGAAATTGATGATAATCATTGGGATGATGCTCTTGTTTTAGATTTAAATAATAAAGTTATTGAAACATCTTCTGCAAATATCTTTTGGTTTAAAAAAAATAAAATTTATACGCCATCAATTAAGAACTCAGGTGTAAATGGTATTATGAGAAAAAAAATCATTAACTACTTTTCAAAAAATAAGATCAATGTTTTTGAAGGTTATTATGAGCTAAATGATATTTTTACTGCTGAAGAGATCTTCATTTCTAATTCACTTTTTGGTATTGTCAGTGTTAAAAAGATTGCTAATCAATACTTTCATACGAGTCAATTTTTTAAAAATTTGAGAAAAAATATTTTATGCTAAAGAAAAGAAAAGCTGTTGTTTTATTTCTATTAATAATTGTTTTTATAAGTCTTATCGGAATTTTTAGGCTTAAAGAAGCAACTCTTAACCAAAAACTTTCTATTACAGATGATTTAATGTTTAATGTATCCAAAGGTGAGAGTTATAAATCTTTAATAAATGATTTATCAAAACAAAACGTACTTAAAAATAATTTTTTTATTAATAATTTATGGAGAGTTTACCCCCCAGCATCCAGTATAAGGGAAGGGACCTATTTAATAAAACCTGGTTCGTCATTATCTGATTTGATTCAAATGATAAATGAAGGTAAAGTCTATCAATTTTCGATAACATTAATAGATGGCGAAACGTATGCTGACTGGATTAGGCAATTAGAAAAGAATAAATACTTAAAGCATACACTTAATGGTTTGAATGAAGAGGATGTCGCAAAGAAATTAGGTACAAATCATCATAGTTTAGAAGGGTTGCTTTTGCCTAATACTTACTTTTTTACATCACAGGACTCTGATTATGATATAATAAAAAGAGCTTATTTGGCTATGAATGTTTTTTTAGACAAAGTATGGAAAAATCGTGATAGAAGCGATTTGATTAAAACTAAATATCAAGCATTAATATTAGCATCATTAATTGAGAAAGAAACTGGTGTATCTGATGAGAAAAAGCTCGTGTCATCAGTTTTTTATAATCGACTCAAGAAAAACATGCGACTCCAAACTGATCCAACAGTGATTTATGGTTTAGGCAAAAAGTATAATGGTAAATTGACATCAAAAAATTTGAAGACTGTTACTCCGTATAATACTTATATTATAACAGGTTTACCTCCCACACCAATTGCAATGCCCAACAAATCTTCAATTTTAGCTGCATTGCATCCCGATAAAACAAAATATTTATATTTTGTTGCAACAGGTCATGGTGGGCATACATTTACAACAAATTATAAAGAACATGTAAACGCAGTTAAAAAATATTATAAGACGTTAAAAAATGAAAAATAAAGCAAAATTTATCGTTGTAGAAGGTTTAGAAGGTGCAGGGAAAAGTACAGCTATTAATTATATCTATGATCTTTTGTTAGAACTTGGGATTACTAATGTGCAGCACACTCGTGAACCAGGAGGAACTCTAATTTCTGAGGAAATTAGGAGATTATTTAAAAAAGAGTTTGAAGGAGAAAATTTGACTGCTATTTCTGAAGTTTTATTAATTTTTTCCGCTCGCTCCCAATTAATAGAGAGTGTCATAAGACCCTGTTTAAATGAAGGTATTTGGATATTAGCGGATAGACATAATTTATCGACAATAGCCTATCAAGGTGGTGGCAGAAACATACCTATACAAGAAATAAAAAGTATTCAGCGTATGGTTTGTAAAAATCTTGAGCCTGACTTAACGATATTTTTAGATGTATCGCCTGAAATTGGTCTATCAAGGGCTAGATTGAGATCAAAATTGGATCGCATAGAAAAAGAAGATATTAAATTTTTTAATAAAGTAAGATCTACTTATCGGAATGAAATTAATGAACTTAACCATGATGTAATTTTAATCGATAGTAATAAGGAACTGGATATAGTGAAGCAAGAGATTAAGCAGAAACTTTTTCAATGGTTCAAAAACACTAAAGGTTAACTATGTATCCCTGGAATAAACCGCTCTATCAAAAACTGTCAATTTTAAATAAGGAAGGTAAACTGCCTAATTCTTTAATAATTCAATCAAGCGAAGATTATTTCATATCAGAAGTATATGTTGAAATATGTACTGAGATTTTAAGAAATAAGATGGTAACTCATGAAGATTCAAATTTCACATCTAGAAAAAAACTGATTAAAGAAAATAAACATCCTGACTGTAAAATTATTTTTGATGATACAGAAATTATTAGAATCGAGGAAATTAGAGATATTCTAGAGTGGTCTAGGCTTTCATCTATTAAAGGTGATAACAAAATTATAGTGATTGAAAATTGTTCTAACTTAAATGAATATTCAAGCAATGCACTGTTAAAGCTCATTGAAGAGCCACCATTAAACCTTTTTATTATTTTAATCACACCATATTTTGAGAAAGTTAAAAGTACAATTTTAAGTCGCTGTATAAAATTTTGGATAAAAAAACCAACTATTGAAGAGCTTAAAGAGTTGTTCCATGAATTTAAACCTCAATCTTATCTTGAGCTATGTAGTTACTTAACTAACTTTTCTCCAAAGAAGATTAGTCACTTTCTTAAAATTGAAAGACAACAAAATCTAAATAAAATAATAGAAGATTTTATATTTTATATTAAATTCTCAAAACAAGGTTTGATGAAGTGTATTAACAGTTTTCAACTAGAGTCTGATATAATTGTCGACATCATGAATCTTTTTTTGTTAGATCTTTTGAAATCAAAACTAAACAGCAATAGAATTATCTTTAAAGAGTTTTTAACAGATATTGTATCTATATCTAACTATATTTCTATAGAAACAATTTACAGTCAAATCAATGGACTGAGACTTATAAAAAAAGACTTACAGTTACATTCAAATTTGAATTTTAAACTTATATTTTCAAATTGGTTAATTCAATTCAGTGAGGACTAGAAAATGATTATTGATTCGCATTGTCATTTAGATAAATTAAATTATGAGAAAAATAATATAACGTTGGATAATGTTGTACAAAATGCTTTGAATAATGGTGTAAGTCATATTTTGTCTGTATGTGTAAAACTTGATGAATTTGAAGAAATGCTCAACATGATTAAAGGTTATGAAAATATATTTGCTTCTTGCGGTGTACATCCCGAATATATTACAGATCCTATTGATACAGAGTTACTTTTTAAATTTGCATCTAATGACAAGGTCATTGCTATAGGTGAAACAGGACTAGATTATTACTATGACAAAACTAATAGTTTCAAGCAACAGGATTCTTTTAGAAAACATATTGATATTGCAAAAAAAATCAGAAAGCCATTGATTATTCATACTCGCTCGGCTCGAAAAGATACTATTGATATTTTAATTAATGAAAAGGGTGACGAAATCGGGGGAGTGTTACACTGCTTTACTGAATCATATGAAATGGCAAAAAAAGCTATAGACTTAGGATTTTATATTTCAATATCGGGTATAGTTACTTTTAAAAACGCACATGAGCTTCAAGATGTTGTCACAAAACTACCTTTGGATAGATTATTAGTTGAGACTGATTCACCATATCTTGCACCTGTACCGCATAGAGGAAAAGAAAACCAGCCTGCTTATGTTAAACATGTTACCGAATATATTGCAAAACTGAAGGATCTTAGCTTTGATGAAGTAGCAGATGTTACAACACGTAACTTTAATAAATTATTTCTTAAAAGTTAGTCTTTTCTAAGAGTTTATTAAGAAATAATAATGTTAGATTGGGGTTGTCCTGGCTTATCAGTAATCTTTTATGATCAGAATTAATAGGTAGAATTTCTAACCACCTTTGAGCAACCCAACTCGCATTATCTAACTCTTTTTTAGGGTAAAATTTTCCAATTGAAGTATTGTTTGCATAAAAATCACAAAGCTTATGAGCTACATGAGTAAGATTTTTTTCGAGAGGAATGTCTAGCCAATTTTTTAATGCTTGTGTTCGTGCCTTTAGAATACTAGTGTTAGTATAACTTATTTGATGTACTAATAATTTATTTACTCCTTCTATTGTTATGGTGAAACAATTTGAATCATTATTTGTATTAAAATCTATTATTTCTATAGACGTCACTATAGCGGATATTTTATCAAAGTTTTGAATATCACCATCTTCGATATGAGCAATACTTATCGGGTCATTTTTTAAAAAATGATCTTTCAATACTCTTATTAGCGAATAGTCGTTAATTATCAGCTCAGAACGACCTTTCGGCAATATGTAACTTTCGTGTGGGATTATAAACATTTTTTATTTGATCATAATTAAAATTATATTTTTTTTCTGTAAATATTTTTAATTTTTATAAGAAAAAAAGATCAAAAATAGCTATCTTAATGATTAATATGTATTTTTTACTAAGTATCAATTTTGAGCCATTTATATTGTTTATTTTATAAACTATGATTTGGATCTTGGATTTTATATAAAAATTGTGTCAGATTAAAAAGGTACTACAGAAAATTTTATGGATGAAATGATTAAGGAGTATTATATGGACATACAAACAAATAAAAATAACTTTTTAGATTTGTTTAACTCTTATGAAAAAAGATCAATGTTTGGTGGTATTGGTATTTTTTATAAAGGCACTATGTTTGCTATAGTTATGGATGAGCAGCTTTTTTTGAGGGGTGGTTTAAAGTTAGATGAAGCGTTTTTGAATGAAAACTGTGAGAGATTTACTCATATCAAAAAGAACAGGACAGCTATTATTAATTATTACAACGTTACATCAATTTACAATGAAAATAAAGAGCAGTGTTATTCTTTTATCGAACAATCTAAAAATGAAGCTCAAAATGCAAAAGAGCGTAAAGAGCATCAGATTAATAGATTAAGAGACTTACCTAATATGAGATTGACTTTAGAAAGGATGTTAAAAAAATCGGGTATTGAGGATGTGACGACCTTTTATGAATTAGGTGCTGTTGAAGTTTTTCAAAAAGTAAGAGAAACTCACGGAAGGAACTTAGATATAAGATTATTATGGATGTTTGCAGGGGCAATAAAAGGGTGTCATTGGTCCTTATTAAACCATCAACAAAAAGAAAAATTACAACAAATGGTCGAAAATTAAGAGCTTCCTCATCATTAATTTAATAGTTTAATGATGAGTATTTAATCTTATTGTGAAATTGCTGATATAACAAAATATCTTAAAAAAATTAAAAAAGGTAGCCGATGAACTTACTCCAAGTTAAAGAATTTATGAATACGAGACCCCTAATTTTTAAGGAAGACTCTCCGTTATCATCAGCGTTGGATTTGATTATTGGCTCCAAACAAATAGGTGGGCCGGTAGTCAATGATATGTCTAAGGTTGTGGGTGTTGTAACAGAAAAAGATTTATTTCAGGATTTATTAAAATTAACTTATCATTGTCAAGAATCTAGATTGATAAAGGATTGTATGAAAACATCATTTCAGTACGTTGGATTATATGATGGCTTGATGGATGTTATTACAAAAATGGAAAAATTTAATGCGGTAATATTTCCAGTTATTGAAGATGGTGAGTTGATTGGAACGATTGGAAGAAGAGAAGTTTTATTAGCAATAAAGAAACAACTTTCTGACGGATGTCAAACGCCAGTTTAATGACCTCCAGCTTCCTTAAACCATGATAGAATCTCCTTTTTTATACAATGGAAATCATTTGGACCAATAATTTTTATATTTAGGTCGTCGGCTCTGCTTAAATCATAATTTCTAACTTCCCTATAGCTAAGTAGCATTGCTCTTGATTGGATTCCCCCAAAAAACTCACGAAGTGATTCGAGTTTATATAGGGTGTCGTCACCACTTCGCATATCTTTTGTTTTACATTCAATAATGTGTAATTTATTGTTTACAATCACGACAATATCTAATTCATTTTTTATAATTCTATCATTAAGATTTCTATGTATTTCAAGATTATAGCAAACATCTTGGATGGTTGATAATTGAGATTTTAAATCTAAAATAATATTGAAAATAAAGTTTTCTATCCACTCACCATTTGCATACTTTCTGGACTCTTCATTTTTAAACGATAAAACTCCATTCTCATAATCAATTAATTTAAAGAGTGATAAATCAGTGAGTATTTCAGATAATTCCTTGTAACCCTGCTGTTTTGGGGTTAACTCAATTGTCAAAGATTGCGTTTTTCTACAAGTTGTTGCTAAGTAGTTTAAAGTTGCAAAACCTGGAGCTAAATATTTTGCATTTTTGACCCATTTTTGGTGAATATCTTTAATACCTCTGTACTTATCTTCAAAATTTATTGAATCTGATTGTAGACTTTGAAGATTGAAAATATGTAAAAATTGAGGAATGTTGATTTTATCAGCAATTTGGTAATGTTTCTTTTTAGGATTATTTATCCAAATAAGATCATCACTGTATTCATCAATATAATAAGTTTGAATTTTATGAATGACACAAAATTCATATAACGGCAAGATATATTTCCTATGACCACAACTGGCATTAAAAAAAACACTTGAATTTTCTAGTTGTAAGATAGAAAATAGGTGTAACTCATAAAACTCAAAAAAATTAGTCGAAGTTGACAAGTCTAAAAAGCAAACCATAACTTTCGGTTCTAATAGAGATTTAATTCTTTCATAAAGTCCCTTATTATTATGTTTCCCAAATAAAATTAATTTAGTAATTTTCAAATGGGAGTCTAGGATAGGGGTTATCAATCTAATAGGATCAGAATCTAAAACGCCTATATGAATATTCATCATCTAGTACCTTGAGGCTAAAGCATAAAAAGTGCCATAAAATTAATGTAAAATTTTTTTTAGTAAAACTTTTATATTCTAATTATAAAATATTGATTAAAAAACATAAATATACAAGATAAAGTTTTATAAAGATTGCTTCATTTATTGATCTAAATAAATATTTTAAATGGTTTATATATTTGGCTGAAAAAATTTAATTAAAATTGGCTTCTCAAAAATTAAATTTAGGGAAAAAACTCTCTTATAGAGAGTTTTTAAATAATGTTTATTTATTATTTATGTATGCTTTTATTCTTGATTTGGTATAGTTATCAGCATTTTCATATAATTCAATGAATTTTTTTTCAATTTGATTTTGTTTAGACTTATCTTTTTTAGAAACCGAATTGTTAGACACTTGACCTGGAACTAGTGATTTCAATGCAGCTGGTTTATTGGTAAGATTATAAGCAGTAATCTCTGCAACTAAGTCTCTAGAAAGTTGAAAACCTTTCTTCAACAATAAATCTTGTTTAAAAGGGACCGCTTGACCATTTGAAATTAGAGATAAAGTTGGTTTTTTATTATAAACACTAGCTTGATATTTAGTTCGCAATGTAGGCAACTCTAATGAAATAGTTTGATTATCTCCTTTAAACTTGATCAAAATTATATTTGAACTGAAAAAGTAGCCGTCTCCATCCTTGATATTTTTCTCATATCTAAATCCAATCTGGTGTTCACCATTTGGTAAAATGATTGGATTTGCATTAAGTTGTTGTTTTTTACCATCCACTAAAACTACCGTAGCATCTTGGGAAACATTAAACTTAATATCCGCAAATACATTTGTACATGATAAAATTAGGCCTGACAGAAGTGCAAATTTTATTAGTTTCATTTTTTTTCCTTTATTTAATAAATTTAATTGACGTAACAAGCTAAACCTTTCAGATAAGATCCTTCGGGAAAGTTGCCTGAAATAGGGTGATCCTGAGATTGAGATAACTTCTCTATTATTTTAATTTCCTTACCAGCATCAAGTGCTGAATCAGAAATAATTTTTTGAAATAGCTCTGTGGGCATCAAACCAGAGCATGAAAATGTAAAAAGAAAGCCACCAGGTTTTATAAGAGATAGGGCTAATCGATTTATATCTTTATATCCTCTTGCCGCATCATTAAGTTGTTTTTTAGATTCCATAAATTTAGGTGGATCAAGAATAATGACGTCAAACTTTTTACCTTCATTATAATATTCTCTAAGAGCCTTGAATACATCCTTATTTATAAAATCAACTTTTTTTGTGTTATAGTTATTTAAAATAAAGTTTTCTTTTGCTAAATCTAAGGCTAAGTTTGAAACATCAATATTAGTTATATGTTTTGCGTTGCCCTTAAAGGCGAATAAACCAAATCCTGCCGTATATGAAAAACAATTTAAAACAGTTTTATTATCTACATATTTGGATACAATGTTTCTGTTTTCTCTCTGGTCAATATAAAAACCTGTTTTATGTCCATTTTCAATATCTACATTAATTTTCACACCATTTTCTGTAATTACACATTTAGAATTAAAGTCACTATGTTGAGACAATAATCCTTTTGTTAGAGGTAACTCCTCCTTTTTGCGGATATTAGCATCACTTCTTTCATAAATGTGATGGTTTGGAAGTAGGGTCTGTAAAGAAGCAAAGAGATCTTTTCTAAATCTTTCGATTCCAGCCCATAATAATTGCACAACAACATTATTGTCATATATGTCGACGATGGTTCCAGGAAGATCATCTGATTCAGCTGCAATAAGTCTATAAGCATTACTATTTATATTTGTTTTAATTGATTCTCTTAAATTAAAGGCTTTTTTTAATTTTTTCAAAAAAAATTGTTGATCTATCTTTTCACTAGAATCAAAGGACCAAATTCTTGAGCGAATCTGAGATGAGCTAGAATAACTACCCTTAGCTAACCATTGATTTTTAAAATCATATATATCAATCAAATCACCACTGACGACATCTCCTAGAACATCAGATATTGAATTTGAGAATACCCATGGGTGTTTTCTTAATAATGACTTTTCTCTTCCTTTTTTTAAAATTATTTTTTCATTGGTTTTTAAAGCTCTATTATGAAATTAATTTAGATTGATGATTTGTATAAGTCCCATTTCTCAATGCCTCTATTCGCTTATCTAAGGGAGGGTGAGACATAAATAATTCAGATAATGATTTTTTCCCAATAATTCCAAAAGCAGTCAATTCTCCCTCTAGCTCTGTTTCATGGCTTGTTTTGAGTGCTTCTAGTGCAGAGATCATGTTTTCTTTACCAACCAATTCAGCTGAGCCTGCATCAGCATGATACTCTCTATGTCTGCTGAACCACATAACTAAGGGTGTAGCTAAGAAGCCAAATATTAATTCAAAAATAAACACAGTAGCGAAATAAGCAAAAGGATTAGAGCCAGAACTTGAATTATTAGAATTATTGTTACCGATATTTGATACAAGTGATGCGACTATTCTGGATAAAAAGATCACAAAGGTATTTATCACTCCTTGAAGTAAAGTCATTGTTACCATATCTCCATTTTTAACATGGGCTATTTCATGAGCAAGGACGGCCTCTGCCTCATTTCTTGTCATCCTTGTTAAAAGGCCTGTTGAAACTGCAACTAAAGAATCATTTTTCTTAGCTCCTGTAGCAAAGGCATTCATGTCATCTGATGGATAAATTAATACTTCGGGCATTTTTATGTTTGATTTAGCGGATAAATTTTTTACGGTGTTAAAAACCCAAGATTCAGTTTCATTAGATGGAGAGTCTATTACTTTTCCACCGACAGATCTTTTAGCCATCCATTTAGAGAGAAGAAGAGAAATAAAAGAGCCTCCAAAACCAAAAATTGCAGCTAAAACTAATAAACCGTTTAAACTTCCTTGCTGAATATTTGTTGTTGAATATATAATATTTAAAACAATACTCAATACAATTACGATTGCAGCATTTGTTAGTAAAAAAAGAAAAACCCTTTTCATTACGATACCTTTTTTTCAATAATTAATATTTTATATTATGTAAAAAAAATCATAAAATATCTATAAATAAAAAGTTTTAAAAAATTATTAATTATAATTATAAAATTAAAAATGATGATCTATGTCATAAAAAAAAACAAACATTATATTATTTTAAAAATAGACTTGATTATTTTATTTATATATATTAAAAATTCATTTCGATAAAAAAATTAATCATTATTGAGATTGCTTTTATTTATAAATAAAATAATTTATTTGAACTATTCAAGGAAGGATACGGATATGGAAGAATATTCAGTTGCTGTTGACATTTTAAAGTGTCATTTAGGAATGAGCTTAGTAGAAGCGCATGAAGAATTAGGTTTGACTGAGGCTCATCAAATAAATGAATGCGAAATGGAGTAAGATTTTTGCTTGTTGGTAAGTATGATAAAGAATAAATTAGGCAATGAAATTTTGTTAGACTCATTTGGTTATTTAAAATCAATGACTGACTGGGATGAGAATGTAGCAAGAGAACTTGCTGAAAAAGAAAATATTACATTAACAGAAGATCATTGGGAAATCATTTTTTTTGTACGTAATTTTTATAATGAATATAAAACGTCACCTGCAATGAGGATGCTTAGTAAGGCAATTGAAAAAAAACTAGGCAAAGATAAAGCAAAAAGTATTTATTTATTCCAACTTTTCCCTGAAGGTCCAGCGAAACAAGCCACTAAAATTGCAGGTTTACCAAAACCTGCCAAATGTCTATAGTATTATTCAAAAAAATTTGATCAAAATCAAAAAAAAGGTTTACATTCTTTTTTTTTATTTAAAATGTGTCCTCAAGAAATAGATACACATTTTAAAAAAACTTTTCCTATTTCTGTTAGGTGACAATAATATTAATTATTGTTTGAGATTAATATCAAAACCCAAGAATGAAAAAGGTGGGCCAGATGTTAAAAATATATACACCAATTCAACCTCCAAGTTTAAGCTAATTTAAGTTTTTTACACTTGTTACTTTAGTAAGTGTATTTTTAGCAGATTAGTTATGACTAATTATCCCAATATCAAAACCCAAGAATGAAAAAGGTGGGCCAGATGTTAAGAATTTATACACCAATACAACCTCCAAGTCGATACTAGTTATTAAACAAACATTTTAGTTTAATTTCATATTGAAATTATTCAATTGAACTTTTTTATTTTAATCAATATTATTTTATATATTTGATAAGATATTCTATTTTTGTTTGTTTTTTAGCTACTAAAATCTTCGAACGCAATAAAAATATCAAAAAATAAAACAATGTTTTATTTTAAGTTTTAATATTCAGGAAAATTGGAGAAATAGTAATGTCCTCTACACAAAGACGTTATAATAATAATTCTTTCTCAAGAAAAAAAAATTTTAATAATAGAGATTTAATAGCATTAATTATATTTGCTATTGCCGCAGTTTTATATGTCAAAGGATGGACTGGTATGCATGTTCCTTTTACTCATGATGATATGGGAGGAAATGCCAGCTTAAAAGATTTAGCTTATGATAGCTTAAGAACAACAATGAGATTGGTTATTGGTATGTTCTTTTCGTTTGTTTTTGCTATAGTATTTGGGGTTGCAGCTGCAAAAAACAAACATTTATCACGATTTATATTACCATTCATTAACTTTATGGAATCTGTTCCCCTTTTGGGTTTTATGACATTTTCAACCCTTGTTTTAATGTCAATGTATCCTGGTAACGTTATGGGACTTGAGGCAGTTGCTATTTTTGGAGTTTTCACTGGACAAGCTTGGAATATGGCACTAACGGTTTATCAAACGATGGTGATTGTTCCAAAAGAAGTTGATGAAGCTGCTAGAATGTTCCAACTATCACCTTGGCAGAAGTTATGGAAGCTAGAAATCCCTTTTTCAGTTCCAGGACTACTTTGGAATACAATGGTTTCACAATCTGCTGCATGGTTTGCAATTTTAGGCTCTGAAATTATTCCATTAGCTTTAGGTAAACAAGCTGTTTTACCAGGTGTAGGTTCATATATTCAACAAGGCTTAGATAATGCAAATAACACCCAAATTGTATTAGGTACAGTAGCTATCATTTTAAACATCATTTTATTTGATCAACTCTTTTTTAGACCATTAGTTCGTTGGGCTGAAAAATATAAAATGGAAAATACAGCAAGAAGTATCCACAATACATCTTGGTTTTTTAATGTATTAACTCAGGCAACTTTCTTACAAACTTATGTTGCAAGACCTCTAAAATATCTTGGAGACTTATTTGTAAACGGGCCTAAAAGATTCTTACCAAGATCATTTGGAATGATTTATAAAATACCAGTACCAGTTCAAAAAACATGTGTTGCATTATACTATGTTGGGTTTGCTTATTTATTAATTAAAGCAGGGATAGCTTTGTATGGTTTCTTACCTTGGAAAGAGGCTAGTCATATGCTCCCACTTATGGGCTATACTACATTACGTGTAACAATTGCAATGTTAATAAGTATTGTTATGTGTGTTCCACTTGGAGTAATCATTGGTTTGAATGAAAAAGCTACTAGAATTTGTCAGCCTATTATTCAAATTGGTGCAGCTTTGCCACCAGATATCTATTTTCCAATAATCACAATTATGATTATCGTTCACCATCAATCTCTTAACCTTTGGACAATTCCTTTAATTTGGGTTGGAACTGCATGGTATGTTTTATTTAATGTAATCGCTGGAGTTCAGGCTTTACCTCAAGAAATGAGAGAGCTTGCTGTTTTATTTAAACTAAAAGGTTGGACTTGGTGGAAGAGATTTATGATACCAGCTATTTTCCCTTATATTGTTTGTGGAATTGTAAGTGCTGCTGGTGGGGCATGGAACTCTGATATAGCAGCTGAATTTTTAACTTATGGTAAAAAAGAAATTTCAGTCACTGGTTTAGGTGAGTATGTTAATGTAACAACAGGAGATCCAAATGCTACTGGTCCTGCAGCGTTAGGTGTATTGGCAATGTGTTTCCTAGTATTTTTATGTATTGTGTTTGTTTGGACTCCTCTGTACAGATTATCAGAGCGTCGTTTTAACTTTAATTAATTGAGTGAGGATATAATAATGACTATGACAAATTTAAGAAAACAACAACAAAAAGAAATTCCTATGACTGAATTAGAAAATATTACTCATTCTTTTGCTCATCATAAAGAAAACGACGACCAAACGGTACTGAGTGATATTAACCTTTCCCTTTATGAAGGAGAAGTAGTAGCGATTTTAGGTCGTTCAGGAACTGGTAAATCAACTTTACTTAGAATAATTGCAGGTTTAATTCAACCAACGTTAGGTACAGTTCTTCAGAACTCTTCTTCTTTAAGTGGGCCAAATGAAGAGGTATCTATGGTATTTCAAACATTTGCACTGTTACCTTGGTTAACTGTTCGAGATAATGTTGCCTTTGGTTTGGAAGCACAAGGTGTACCAATTTTACAACGTAGAAAGAAAGCTGAAGAAGCAATTCAAATGATTGGATTAGAAGGTTATGAAGATGCATACCCTAAAGAACTTTCCGGCGGTATGAAGCAGAGAGTTGGCCTTGCTAGAGCTTTAGTTGTTGAGCCTGAGTTATTACTTATGGATGAACCATTCTCTTCTCTAGATATATTTACTGCGGATAAATTACGTCGCGACATTATGGAACTTTGGTTTACAAACAATATTAAAACTAAAGGCATCGTAATGGTCACACATAATGTAGAAGAAGCTGTTTTAATGGCAGATAGAATTATTGTAATGGAACCAGGTCCTGGAAGAATTAAGTCTGAGATTTCTGTAACAGCGTCTCACCCAAGAAATATTGATACTCCAGAATTGAAAGCCATTAAAAACTCAATTATTGAAGATTTAATGGATTAATATTTATGCGTGCCGTTATTCGGCACCTTAAAAACCGGTCTTTTGTCATAAAAATTTATTATTATTATGTTATAATTATGAAATTATCAATTTAATTTATTGATTTTCAATATGATATTTTGATAATAAATTTTTTTTTAATATAAATTATGTTATTTTGTTAATAGATACTAAAAATTACAACAACCAACTTTTATTTTTAAATACATTTTATGATGTGATATTTTAGCAATCTTTTATTTGGGTAGCATTAATTAATATTGATTTGTGTAACCAAAATCAGAGGAGTACCTACCTTGATAAATGTATTTCTTGTCGATGATCATGAACTGGTTCGCACAGGGATAAGACGCATTTTAGAAAGCGTCCGTGGCATAAGTGTTATTGGAGAAACAAACAGTGGCGAAGAAGCTATTAAATGGTGTCGGTCAAATCATGCAGATATAATCTTAATGGACATGAATATGCCAGGAATTGGTGGAATAGAAGCTACAAGAAAAATTAAAAAGTTATATCCCGAAAATAGAATTATTGTGGTGACTATCCAAACGGAGAATCCCTTTCCTTCAAAAGTAATGGAAGCGGGTGGTGATGGTTATATTACAAAATCCGCGGGACCTGATGAAATGATAAATGCTATACGAATTGTCTATTCTGGACAAAGATATATATCACCAGAAATAGCGCAACAAATGGCTTTAAGTCAAATATCATCGAATGCTGAAAATCCTTTTAAGTCGCTATCAGAACGTGAGTTACAAATTATGATGATGATTACTAAAGGAGAAAAGGTAACTCAAATTTCTGAGCAATTACACCTAAGTCCTAAGACAGTTAATAGTTACAGATATCGACTTTTTAGTAAACTGGAAATAAGTGGAGATGTTGAGTTGACACATTTAGCGATAAGATACGGGATGTTAGATACTGAAACTTTGTAATGTCAGTTATAAGATTTAATTTCAGTCAATTTCTGAAAAATATCACATCTTCTTGTGGTGTTTATATTATGTATAATACCCGAGAAGAAGTAATTTATGTGGGTAAAGCAAAAAATCTAAAAAATAGATTATCAAGTTACTTTAGAAAAAAACAAACAAGCTCCAAAACTGAAGTCTTAGTTAGTCAGATTAATAAAATTGATGTTACAGTTACATCATCTGAAGTTGAAGCGTTGTTGTTAGAGCAAAACTTAATCAAAAAATATTTACCAAAGTTTAATGTGCTATTAAGAGATGATAAATCTTATCCGTACATATATATCAGTAATGACACATACCCTAGAATTAGTATTCAAAGAAACCAAAAGTTTCCAAAAGGAGAGTATTTTGGTCCGTACCCAAATGTCTATGCTGTTAGAGAAAATATTAACCTTATTCAAGATATTTTTAAAGTTAGGTTATGTTCCAATAATTTTTTTAGTAACAGAAAAAGGCCCTGCTTAAAATATCAAGTTGATAAGTGCAGCGCACCATGTGTTAAGGGATATATCTCCGATAAAGATTATATTGAATCTATTAATTTAACTAAGATTTTTTTAAAAGGTAATAGAACGGATCTTTTAAATAAAATTGTTACCAAAATGAATGCTTATAGTGAGCAAATGGAATTTGAAAAGGCGGCTAAATGTAGAGATCAGATTCAAAATATTCATAAATTACAAGCAGAACAAATTGTAATTAATACTAATTATAAAGCAAGTTCCGTTGACGTTTTTGTTATGGAGCAATCAAAAAATATAACATGTTTTCAAATCCTATTTTATCGTGACAACAAAGTTATGGGAACACAAAGTTATTTTCCTTATGTGCCAAAAAAAGAAAATGAATTTGAAATTATATCAAGTTTTATAAATCAATTTTATACGAATAGGGCAGAAGTTAAAGAGATTCCCTCAACTATTTTATTAGATAGTAATTTATCATCCCCTGAAATAAATGAAATAAAATCAAATCTTCTGTTACTAACTGATAGAAAAAACTTAACTATTAAGAGGATTTTTTCAAAAGAAGAAAGTAAGTTAGTTAAATTTACTCGATTAAATATATTAAACGCTATTAAAAACAAGACAAAAAGTATTGGTTTTTATGAGAGAAACTTTGTAGCCTTTAAAAGTTTTTTAGAATGTGAAAAAATTTTTAGAATTGAGTGTTATGATATTAGTCATTTACAAGGTAAGCATACGGTTGCTTCCTCTGTCGTTTTTGGAGAAGATGGACCATTAAAAAAAGAATATAGAAGCTATAATATAGATAATATTACGCCAGGTGATGATTATGCAGCTATGCGACAGTTAATTTTTAAAAGATTTAATAAAAAATTAACTAAAGATAAAATTCCTGATATTATATTAATTGATGGTGGAAGAGGACAATTAAACTCAGTTCTTGGCGCATTTAATGAAATTAATTTGGATATTTATCAAAATATTTTATTTATTGGGGTAGCTAAAGATATCTCAAGAAAAGATGGTCTTGAAACTTTAAAATTTACTGATCGACCAGATATTTCATTACCGGATGATTCTGATGCGCTTCACTTAATTCAATTTATCAGAGATGAGAGTCATCGTTTTGCTTTGAAGAATCACAGAAAAAAGAGGCAAAAAGATATTAGTAAAAGCATTCTTGATGATATACCTGGTATTGGAGTAAAAAGAAAAATACATTTGTTGCAGTATATTGGTGGTTTGCAAGAATTAAAGAAAGCAACTTTAGCTGATTTAAATCAGGTTCCTGGGATTAGCTCCAAGCTTGCAAAACTGATTTATGATTATTTAAAACCTGAAAAATAAAAGATTTAATATGAAATTTTCGATTCCTAATATTTTAAGTTTTCTCAGACTTGCTTTGATACCTTTTATTGTTGTAGCATTTTATCTACCAATCCAAAATAGTGCATTAATTACGACTATTTTATTTATTATAGCGAGTTTAACGGACTGGTTTGATGGTTTTCTTGCTAGAAAATTAAAACAAATAACTAAGTTTGGGGCTTTCATTGATCCTGTTGCTGATAAATTAGTAGTTGTTTCAGCTCTTGTTCTTATCATTGATCATTATCATACTTTGTGGATAACCATTCCTGCTTTAACTATGATTGGTCGAGAAATAATCATATCTGCCTTAAGAGAATGGATGGCAGATATCGGGAAAAGATCAAATGTTGCTGTGTCATGGGCAGGAAAACTTAAAACTTCGTTGCAGATGGTATCTTTAACTTTTTTACTGTGGCACCCTAACTTATATGTAACTATATTTGGCTATGTTACATTTTATTTTGCCATGATTTTAACTTATTGGTCTATGTTCCAATATTTAAGAGCTGCAAAAAAAGATTTAATGGATCCTGAACATCATGATTATTGATTACAAATATTTTTAACACTTTCCCTTGAAACGTTGAAAGTTAATAATTTATATTTATAACTTAGACTATTAAGCACATATAGCTTATTTATTTTTACAAATGAAAGAAGAAACTCAATGTTTGGATTGCCAACTTGTTTTATAGTTATTTCATTTTTATTTTGTTGCTTTATTTTGATTCTCTTAAATTTATAAACAAGAACACCCTTATCGGAAGGAACATAATATGTCAAATCTTTATTATCGCTATTTAAATCAATAGCTATTTGATTGATTGTTGTTATCAGATCAGTAAAATATTTGTCTTTTGTTTTGTAATGTTGAGATTTATTTTTAAAGCGAACTGTGGCCTCTTTAGCTTTCTTACTAAATTTTGTTTCGATATCAGTGTTCCACAAACCGTTAGATTTCATATGACTACTTAATGGAATATACTGCTTATCTAATTTTCTATATTTTGTATTAGATGTTATTTTATTTGAGAGTCCGATAATTTTATATGTAAATGAAGTATCATTTGTAAATATATTATTTAATGAACTTTTTGTAATGGAGGTTATATTCCCAATTGGTTGATTCTTGAATAACACATTGTATTCTATGGTTTTAGTACATAATTTATTATTTGGATTTTCAATTGCGTGAAGTGAACAAGAAATAAAGATTATAAAGTAAAAAAGATAAGCTAGTCTATTCATTGCATTTTTCCATATATAAGTGTTGAAACAATTTTAAATCAATGTGTTTTAAATTTGAGTATGATGATCTGATTAATAATAAAATCATCCTAATTCTTTATCAATACCAATAAAGAAAGTTTTTTCATTATATTTTTAGTTGTTATCTTTTCTTTTTTATTCTACATGGTCACCTTTTAAAGATTATTAACTTTTAAGATTAATGCAATGAAAAAGAAGACTAAAAAGATTATTATTTTGAAATTAATTACAAGATAATTGATTAATTGAGTTTGGACTAATAAAAAGATATTTTATTGATGTATTGGTAAAAAATTATCATTTGGATATAGGGGTAGTTCAAATTTTATACACAAATAAAATTACTGACTTTACAGTAAATAATAAGATTACCTTATTTTTATTGTATAAGGTAATCTAAAAAATAATTTAATGGTTAAAATTACCCATAGGCATATATAACTGTCCCATTTTTAATTGTATTGATAATTCGGTGGGCTAAATATGCTGGTACTGCCGGACATCCCCAACTTCTTCCAAGTCTGCCTATTTGCTTGATGACTGAGGGATCTGCATATGCTGCACCATGAACCACAATATTTCTTCTATAAGCATTGTTGTTTAATCCTTGGCTTATACCTTTCAGCCTTAGAGAATATCCATTACTACCATAATAGGTGTTTTCAGTAATAAAAGTACCAAGAGAAGTTTCTAATGAATTCATTTTATTCGAAAATCTTGAGGAATATTTTAAGCCACTATTTTTTCCATGAGTTACATAGGTATCAAACAAAACTTTTTCATTTTTCATATCAATAACAAAAAATCTTTTTTGAGTCGATGGCTTTGTATAATCAATTACAGTGAGAATTTCATTTATACCATGGTTTCGTGCATAAGCATAGTAGGCTTTAAGAAATACCTTTTTATCTAGCGATTTTTCCAAGTTAAGATTATCGTATAAATCTACTGCATCTTCTCTTGAAATACTTGTTGCGTGGATGTTTATGGATACTAATATAAAAAAAATGCTAATTAAAATTTTAAATGCTTTCATTGTGCTCTGTTGTCATTAATTAATACTTCAAATTCCGTCTCGGTTAAAAAAACAACAATATATCATAAATGAAATGTTACTTTCTACAAATATTGTAATTTTTTTGTAAATGATGCAAATAAATTTAAGTTTTTACTTGTATTAATGGCTTTGAAAACAAATAATCAAGTAAATTAACTTTATAATGAATATTGGAATTTTAGAACAAGATGAGTAAATTAAAAAAGTTTTTTATATTTATTTTGATATCCCTCATTGCTTTTAGTATTTTTATGCTAATTTTGGGTATGAATTTAAGTAAAGAGGTTAAAGAAAAATTTTCACATGAATATTTGTCGAAAATGCCTGCAACTATCTATGGTCGAGTTATTACATTACAACCAGGTTTTACAATACCTAAAAATGAGCTTGTTGATGAGTTAAAATTATTACAGTATGTATCGGCAAATAAAGTTGACAGTAGTGGTGAGTTTAAATTAACCGGTAATACTCTAGATTTAATGCGAAGACCTTTTACTTTTCAAGATGGGAAGGAAGGTATTCGGCATGTTAAGATAAATTTTGATGGAAACACGATATCTCGTATAACTGATGCTGAAACTGGAGAAAACATTGGCTTTTTTAGATTAGATCCAAAGTTTTTAGGTATGCTAAATGCTGATACAAAACAACAGCGAATTTACTATTCTCTCAGAAGTTTACCCGATATTTTGAAAAAAGGGCTTGTTGCAACTGAAGACAAAAATTTCTATGAACATGGTGGAGTTTCGTTCCGTTCTATTGCTAGAGCTTTTGTTGCAAATATTCTTGCTGGTAGAACCGTTCAGGGAGGAAGTACTTTAACACAACAATTAGCAAAAAATTTATTTCTAAGTCGCGAACGTACGTTATGGAGAAAATTTCAAGAAGCCTACATCGCAATCATTATATCGTCGAGTTACAGTAAAGATAAAGTTCTACAGGGCTACTTAAATCAAGTTTATCTTGGTCAATATAAATCTACAGGAATTTATGGCTTTGGACTTGCTGCACAATTTTATTTTGGAAGACCATTGACTGAAATAAGAGCTGATCAAATGGCTTTACTTATAGGTTTAGTTAAGGGACCATCGTATTATAATCCATGGTCACATCCTAAAAGAGCACTTGAACGTAGAAATATAGTTTTAAAACTTATGAGTGAAAATGGCGTCATTACAAACCAGCAATACAGTGAGTCTGTGAAAATGCCTTTAGATATTACGCCAGAACCAGTTCTTAATGCCAGACAACCAGCTTATTTTGAAGAGATACAAAATGAGATAAAAGCTAATATGGGTGAAGAGTTTCAAAATAATATTGGTTTAAGAGTTTTTACAACACTAGACCCTTATTCTCAGATTGAAGCAGAAAAAGCTATCAGGCAAGAGATCCCTAAACTTGAAAAAAGTCAAAAGGGAAAAAAATTAGAAGCAGCGTTTGTATCTGTTGATCGATTGACAGGTGAAATTAGAGCTATGATTGGAAGTAGTAATCCCGGATTTCCTGGGTTTAATCGAGCACTTGATATGAGACGTTCTATAGGCTCATTAACAAAGCCTGCTATATACCTAACCGCGTTGGAATTACCCAAACAATATAATTTATCAACACCTCTTGCAAATGAACCCATTAATATTAAGCTGAAAAATGGTAAAACTTGGTCCCCAAGAAATGATGATTTAACAAATAGCGCATCAGTGCCTTTATTTTTGGCATTGGCTCAATCTAAAAATATTCCAACTGTTAATTTAGGCATGGCTTTAGGTCTTGATAAAGTTAAAAACACACTAACTGTTCTTGGTATACCTGAACAGCAGGTTTTAGAAGTGCCTTCAATGTTACTCGGTACATATAGACTTTCTCCATTAGAAGTTACACAGATGTTTCAGGCAATTACAAACCGAGGAAGAAAAGCAAAAGTGACAGCTTTAAGTGCCATTGTGGATCAAAGTGGAAAGATCTTGTATCAATATTGGCCTAAATCTCAACAAGTTGTCTCACCTCAAGCAGCTTGGCTCACAACTTGGGATATGCAACAAGTAGTAAAAAGAGGAACAGCAAGATATTTAGAGCAAAAATTTCCTAACATGGGTATTGCAGGGAAAACAGGTACATCCAGCAATAACCGAGATAGCTGGTTTGTTGGTGTGGATGGCAGAGAGGTTTCTGCAGTTTGGGTTGGAAGAGATGATAATAAAACGACTAGTCTCTTTGGATCTACTGGCGGATTGAAAATATATGCTGAGTATCTCTCTAATCGGAAACCGGTTAAATTACATTTACCATTACCTGAAAATATCATTAAAGTTAAATTTTCTAATCAGGGACCTAACGGCTCTTTGATTCAAGATTGTAATGGTTCAGTAGAGTTACCAATATGGAATCAAGACAATAGCTTTAACATAATTGATTGTTCAAGAAAAAAACAAGCGCCTACAGAACAGCGTAAAAACTTTTTTGAGCGATTATTTGATTGGTAAAGTTAATTATATAAGCAATGAAAAAGTGCTCATGGTTAAAAATTAATAACTATGAGCATAAAACAATCAATTGAAAGATATTGTAAAAAAAATGATTGACTCATTAACTGTTATCAGTAGAATAAGCACCTATAAAGATTAAGTTATTAAGGCGCGTTGGCAGAGTGGCTATGCAGCGGATTGCAAATCCGTGGACCTCGGTTCGACTCCGGGACGCGCCTCCATGCGACACTAGCTCAGCTGGTAGAGCGCAACCTTGCCAAGGTTGAGGTCACGAGTTCGAACCTCGTGTGTCGCTCCATTAACTTATTAATTGGTGTTTTCCAAAATGTGCCTTGGTGGTGGAATTGGTAGACACAAGGGATTTAAAATCCCTCGGCGTTCGCGCTGTGCCGGTTCAAGTCCGGCCCGAGGCACCAATCTTTATAACAAATTAATATAATGGTGTCATCCATATTATGTGCCTTGGTGGTGGAATTGGTAGACACAAGGGATTTAAAATCCCTCGGCGTTCGCGCTGTGCCGGTTCAAGTCCGGCCCGAGGCACCATTAAATATATATTAATTTTATTTCTAGTAGCATAGAAAAATAAAAATCACTTCATTATAAAAAAATCATTGAAAATTCTTGTAGTTACCTATTTAAATATTTAAATTAAAAATCTTTAATAATTTTTAAAAAATTATTGATTTCCACTTCAAAAATGTGTAAATTTCACGCCATAAATAAAAAAGTAATAGACCTTATAATTTTACTTTTTTTCATATCATTTTTTAACATAGAATAAATTAAAGATTCTTAATCTTTATTTTGAAGAAAGGACACCTCACTATGGTTAAATTTCTATTATTTAAAATTAAGCGTTTTATTCTTTCTCAAAAGAGTTTACATACAATTCCATGAACTTTGCTGTTTAGCTAAAGTTATTCTTTTTTTATTTATCAAAATTTTTGTTATTTTTGGCAATTTCTTTTTTGCCTGAGAGAGTTATTTATGAATTATGTAACTGAAAAAACTAAAAAAAATCAAGAAGTCCCAATAGTAGATTCACTGTATGATCTTTATGAAGATGAATATTTAAATCAACAAACTAAGTATGAATCTGAAGTTCGTTCCTACCCGAGAAGGTTGCCTTTAGCCATAAAAAAAGCATCAGGTCTTTTGGTAGAAGATACAAAAGGGCAAGTTTATCTAGATTGCCTTGCTGGAGCAGGAACATTGGCGCTAGGACATAATCACGCTGAAATCAAAGATGAGCTTAAGAGGTATTTAGATTTAGATTTACCCTCACAAACATTGGATTTGACAACTGGTGTAAAGAACGTATTTATGCAAGAAGTTCTGGATACCCTACCTACTGGATTTAAAAACTGCGCAAAAGTGCAGTTTTGTGGCCCGTCTGGTGCAGACGCTGTTGAAGCGGCGATCAAGTTAGCCAAAAGAGTAACTAATAGGAATAATATTATTGCATTTAGTGGTGCTTATCATGGTATGACTAACGGATCAATGTCTTTAATGGGGAATAATCAAACTAAAGCAAGAAGCTCTGGATTAATGGCAGATGTTCATTTTATGCCTTTCCCATATTCATTAAGGTGTCCTTTTGGTTTGGGAGGTGATGATGGAGCAAAAATGTCACTTCGTTATTTAGAAAGAACATTAAATGATGATGAAAGTGGTATATTAAAGCCTGCGGCTATTATTGTTGAGCCCGTTCAAGGTGAAGGAGGCGTATTGCCGGCGCCTTTATTCTGGTTAAAAGAATTAAGACGAATCACTGAAGAACATGGCATATTGCTAATTTTTGATGAAATTCAATGTGGAATAGGTAAAACGGGAAGTTGGTTTGCATTCGAAAACTCAAATATTTTTCCTGATATTTTGTGCTTATCAAAAGCAGTAGGAGGAGGTTTACCTTTATCTTTATTAATTTTAAATGAGAAATATGATGATTGGAGACCGGGAGAGCACACTGGCACATTTAGAGGCAACCAACTGGCAATGGTTGCTGGTTTAAAAACATTTGAAATAATAAGAAGAGATAATTTAGTTGAACATGCTAAGGTAGCAGGTAATTACTTTAAAAATGGGTTAAATCAACTTGCCTCAAAGTTCTCATGTATTGCTGAGGTAAGAGGGAGAGGTTTAATGTTGGGAATTGAAATTGTATCAAAGAAAGGGTCTTTGAATAAATTTAGTGAACCAATGGCTGATGAAGAATTAACTCGTAAAATTCAAAGAGGTTGCCTGCAAAGAGGCCTAATTATTGAAAAAGGTGGTCGAAATGGCTCCGTTTTAAGATTTTTACCGCCTCTAAATATTACATATAAACAAATTGATTTTGTTTTAGATGTTTTAGAAAACGTGCTTTTAAATGAAGTTGGGATTAATACTTCAAACAGACTTCCAAAGCATGAAAGTTTGGATAAATTTTTCATCCATACCGGAAAAGGTGGTGCGGATCTTTTTCAAGAATCAGTTTCAATCGCAACAGAAAATTTGATTAAAGTATTCAATGATGTAAGAGGGCCTTATTCAGGGATGATGCCTTCTGTTCTAAAATCAGTCATTGATTCTTTTGATATATCAAAGGAAGGAAGGACCATCAATGATGTCATGAGATCCTCTGCCTCTTTTGTTGCAAAAAATTCGATTATTGTCCAACATCCAAACTGTATTGCTCATTTGCATACACCACCTCTAATCACTGGTGTTGTGTCTGAACTATTCATAGCAGCCCTTAACCAATCTATGGACTCTTGGGATCAAGCAAGTGCCGCAACTTTTGTTGAGCAAAAAGTAATTCAATTAGTAAACGAACATGTAGGATATAACTCTTTAGCTGACGGTATCTTTACTTCAGGGGGTACTCAAAGTAATTTAATGGGTATCTTATTAGCCAGAGATAAATTTATTGATAAGTTAAGTGGTCATAATGTTAAGCAGCATGGACTACCTAACTATCATCAAAGATTAAAAATTATTTGTTCTGAAACAGCTCATTTTACTGTTCAAAAATCTGCTGCTTTATTAGGTCTTGGATTTGATTCTGTTGAGACTATTTCCGTAGATGTCAATGGGAAAATGGATATTTATGAGCTTAATAATAAAATCCTTCATTTAAAAAATAATGACTTTTTACCATTTATGATTGTAGGGACTGCTGGAACTACAGATGAAGGTGCAATTGATCCTTTACTTGAGCAGTCTAAAATAGCAGAAAAACATGATTTATGGTTTCATGTCGATGCAGCTTATGGTGGCAGCTTAATATTCAGCTCTAGGAGAAAGATGCTTGAAGGAATCTACAAAGCCGACTCTATTACATTAGACTTTCATAAATTGTTTTATCAACCTATCAGTTGCGGAGCGTTTTTAATAAGAAATAGAGAGAATTTCAATTATTTACTTCATCATGCTGACTATTTAAATCGTGAAAATGATAAGTTGCCAAATTTAGTAGATAAGTCAATCGCTACAACCAGAAGATTCGATGCGTTAAAAGTACTTTTATCACTTCAGCATGTTGGTTTAAATAACTTTGGTAGGATGTATGATAACGTCTTTGATTTAACTAATCAGTTAGCTAACTTTTTGGAGGGTGAAAAACATATTCAGGTTTTGAGGAGCCCACAACTTTCAACAATATTATTTCGATTCATTGACTCTGAAATAAAAGATTTAAATAAATTAAATTGTACAATAAGAGAAATGGCTTTAGAAGACGGAGTGGCTATATTAGGTGAAACAAAAGTTGATGGAAATGTGAGTTTAAAAGTTACTATATTAAATCCATGTATTAAGTTACAAGACCTTACTGAAATGTTTAAACAATTAAACATTTTATTTAATAAAATTAAAAGGGAGTTATAAAAAATGACTATTCTTCAAATTGGTGCTGGAGGCGTTGGATGGGTTATTGCTCATAAAGCAGCACAAAATAATGATATTTTAGGGGATATACATATCGCATCGCGTAATATAAATAAATGCGAAAGTATTATTCAATCTATACATAAAAAAGATAATCTTCATGATCAAACTAAAAAAATTATTGCTCATGAAGTAAATGCAGATTCATTAGAAGCGCTGATTACACTAATCGAAAGTGTTAAGCCTAAATTGGTCATTAATGCAGGTCCTCCATGGATTAACGTTAATATTATGGAGGCTTGTTACCAAACAAAAACCTCATATCTAGATACTTCTGTTGCAACAGATCTTTGTAGCCCAGGTCAACAAGTCCCAGAAGCATATGATCCTCAATGGAATTTCAGGAATAAGTTTAAAGAAGCTGGTATAACTGGTATTTTGGGTGCTGGCTTTGATCCTGGTGTTGTCAGTGTCTTTGCTGCTTATGCATCTAAATCACTTTTTGATGAAATAGATTCGATTGACGTTATGGATGTAAATGCAGGTGATCATGGTAAGAAATTTGCCACAAACTTTGATCCAGAAACAAACATGCTTGAAATTCAGGGTGATTCATTTTATTGGGAAAATGAATCTTGGCATCAAGTTCCATGTCATACCAGGATGATGGAGTTCGATTTCCCAATGATCGGCAAGCACAAAGTATACTCAATGGCTCATGATGAAGTAAGATCACTGAAAGAATTTATTCCTGCAAAAAGAATTGAATTTTGGATGGGCTTTGGAGATAAGTATCTAAATTACTTTAATGTTATGAGAGACATTGGGTTATTAAGCTCCGAAGCTATCACGATGCCTAATGGCCAAGAAATTGAACCCTTGAAATTTTTGAAAGCATTGTTACCTGAACCAACTTCATTAGCTCCAAATTATAAAGGGCAAACATGTATAGGTACATGGGTTAGAGGAAAAAAAGATAATAAGTCCAAAAGTATATTTATTTTCAACAATGCTGATCACGAAGTGGCTTATGAAGATGTTGAGCATCAGGCAATAGCATATACGACTGGTGTTCCTGCTATTACGAGTGCTTTGTTGTACTTTAAAGGTCTTTGGGCAGAAAAAGGATTGTTTAATATGGAACAATTGCCTCCTGAGCACTTTCTTGAATTAATGCCTAACATTGGGCTTTCATGGGATGTCCAGGATTTAGGGGATCTGAAACCAGAAATTAAGGATTTATCTAAATAAATATTATCCATGTTGACTAATGTTTATTCAACATGGATTTTTAAACATAGGATTTTTAGAATATGTTAAATCAAATTGATAAGATCAAAACCCCATTTTTTTTGATAGACGAAAAAAAATTAATCGCAAATTTAGAAAAAGCTAAGTTGTTAAAAAGTCTTTCTGGAGTAAAGTTAGTTCTTGCACTGAAGTGTTTTTCTACTTGGGGAGTTTTTAAGATTATTGAACCCTATCTTGATGGAACAACAAGTAGTGGCCCAAATGAGGTTCGACTTGGATATGAGAAATTTGGTAAAGAAACACATTCATATAGTGTTGGTTATAGTGAAGAGGATATTCTTGAAGTTAGAAAGTATGCCGATAAAATAATTTTTAATTCAGAATCACAATTTTTAAAATTTTACAAACACGTTGAAAATAAATCCATTGGTATTAGGCTCAATCCTGGAATAAGTTACGCCAATCAGGATCTTGCAAATCCAGCAAGACCTTTTTCTAGATTAGGTGTTCCTTTTGAAAAAATGACTCAAAGCTTATATGATAATGTTGATGGGTGTATGTTCCATATCAATTGTGAAAATAAAAATGCTGATAATTTTATAAAATCACTCGATTATATTAGTGAAAAGTATGCTTATTATTTTGATAAATTTAAATGGGTTAGTTTTGGGGGTGGTGTTTTTTTTACATGGGAAAATTACGATATCAAAAAACTTGCACTGGCTCTGAAAGACTTTTCTAAACGATTTAATATTGCAGTTTATCTAGAGCCAGGTGAAGCTATTGTAACAAAAACGACCGATTTAGTTGTTACTGTTTTAGATATTGTAGAAAATCAAAAAAATACTGTTATCGTAGATAGTGCTACTGAAGCTCATCGTTTGGATACCTTGATATATAATGAACCAGCACAAATTAGAGAATCATCTTCAAATGGTGCATATAATTACGTAGTGGGTAGTTGTTCTTGTCTAGCTGGAGATCAATTCTGTGAAGCTAACTTTGATAAACCTCTTGAAATAGGGCAAAGATTACATATTGAAGATAGTGCAGGTTATACTATGGTTAAATTAAATTGGTTTAACGGATTAAAGATGCCGAGTATCGTTTGCAAAAGATTAGATAATACGATTGATTTGCTGAAAAGTTATGACTATACAGATTTTGAAAGATTTTTATCAGACGAAACTATAAGATAAAGGGAAAACGTTCCCTTTAATCAATAAGTCCTAAATCTTTAGCTTCTTCTAAAGTTAGGCCGCTATCTTTAAGATCCTTCAATAATTCAATTCTTCTTCGCGCACAAGCTTTTTTTTCAGACTCTTCTTTGACTGCTTTAGAATCTTTTGAATTTTCGATATTTTGCAAATCATCTTTGTCGATAGAGTTAATAGACACTTTACCTCCTGAAACGCATGCCAAATCAACCTTCACTTATTAATTATTATCTTAGAAGTTTCTTAATGCAATAAAAATTATGTTAATTTTAAAAAAAATATATATTTGATTAAAATACAGCCTTTTAATCACTAGATGTCTTTACAAGGGATAAGAAAAATTATATTATCTTGAACAACAAAATGGAGAGATGGCTGAGTGGTTGAAAGCACCGGTCTTGAAAACCGGCATACGTTTGTAGCGTATCTAGGGTTCAAATCCCTATCTCTCCGCCATTTTTCATATCAATGATTATCCCACATTTGACATACTCAATTTCCAATATTCAGATTAATTTTATGTTATATCCATGCTATATTGATTTTAGTTTTTAATCTAATTGGAAAATATTTTATGAGTTCAATAATATCTGATTTACAAAATAGATACACTGTAAAACAATACGATGCTTCAAAAAAAATCTCAAAAGATGATATGAAAGTTATAGAAGAAGCCTTGAGGTTATCTGTCAGTTCCATTAATTCTCAGCCCTGGAAATTTATTATTATTGAATCTGATGAAGCAAAACAAAGATTTTCAGATACATTTGCAAATAAATTCCAATTCAATCAGAAACATGCCAAAGATGCATCTGCTATCATTTTGTTTTGTCACAATCCATATTACACTAAAAATGATTATCAAAAAGTAATAGATGCAGATTTCGCTGTGGGTAGAATTAATCCTGATATATCCCCAGAACGCAATAGAGATGAAAAATTAGGAGCATATGTGTTTGCTGAATTAAATACTGACAACTTTGGATTCAATGGGAATTGGACCAAAGCTCAAACATATATCGCTTTTGGGAATATTATTCATACACTAGCTAGAATGAATATTGGTAGTACTTCAATGGAAGGAATTGATATAGATTTGGTGAAACAAAGCTTTTCTGATGAATTAGGAGGCTTCGAGTGTCATGTAGCATTAGCCATTGGGTATTCTAAAAAAGAAGAGGATTATAATGCCAAATTACCTAAATCTCGCTTACCAGAAAAAGAAGTGATTATAAATTTATAAATGCTAGCCCTTCAATACTAAGTTGGATTTGTAATTCAAATAGTGTCGTAGTGTTGAGTTAGTGGTGGATTAGTTAAAGAGTTTTTCTAAAAAAAAAATTAAAATGCACATACTATTTTGGTATGTGCATTTTTTTTTAAAATGATTATGCCGAACAAAATTAGATATTAATCACCATTCATATACCTTTGTTCTTCAATATCTTGAGCCTCGAATTCATTTTGAATATGTTCATATGATTGGTCTGAATTAAAAAATATTGTATTTGGTTTAGAGTAATTGGGGACATTATCATAAAAAAATACCGCATAATATTTTGGGATATTGGGATTACCAAAATTATCATAGGTAAAGCTATCCTGCCCAGCATATATTTTAACACCGTCCATAGGGTTTGAAGGCGGGTTAAAATTATTTCTTACTACGTAAGAGCCGACAAAATCAGGATGTTGAGAGCGTTCCCAGCTTAATTTGACTACATTATTTTCGATGTTAGCAGATAAAGATTTTGGCTCATCAATAGGATTAAGTCTTTTTGATATATACTTAATATGCAAACTAGCGCTAGACCAGTTTCCTGTAATGTTTTTTTCAAAGTTGGGTGTGTTTGGGCGGATGATGAAATTAATGAATGGCTCTTTTCTAGAAATTAATTGTTCTAAGGTGTGCTTGGATGAACTATCAAACTGAAATATTTGAGGTTCTTTTTTATACATATCCTTAATATTAATTTCATAACCTAATATTTCGCTGTGCAAAGTCACATCTTTAATTGTTGAGTAATTCAAATGATTATCTTTTGTCATTTCAATAGCGTAACGAACATTGCTATTGTTATTAGATGCTCCGTTTGACTTTAGCTCTAGATAAGCATCGGTAATTACAAGATTTTCAACTGAATCTAAAGAGCTACAATTAAAACTTAATGTGGAAAATATAGGGAGTCCCTCGGAATCATATCCTGATTTAATTTCATTAGAGATATTTTGCGAGGCATTAAGCGACTGAGTTATAAAAGAATTAATTTCAAAAGATTTGGGTCGAAGAGAATATTGAATCTCTAGACTAGGTCTGTAGTGAATACCGCCCCCAAACTTACCATAACCAATATCAAATTGCATGACTTGTGAGTCATTATTGATTGGGAGTTTTTTAGGCCCCTGCATTCTCAGTAAAAGATGACCTTCTTCAATTTGTTTGCGGAGTAATTTTAATTCATTACCATTGAAGTTCCAACATAACCATATCCCTTGTGTCATTTTATCTGATTCAATCTGATACCCTAAATTAGCAATGACTTCAGCATTTTCTATTTGCTGAAAGTTAGTAATATCATCAATTGAATTACGATCTATTATTGAAAATGACCATGAACCATAATTTTCTATTTTTGCTGCAACTCGATTCATTGGATATAAATACAATTTCGCACTTTTTAATATAGACTCACTTGGCAGTTTCATTAGATCAAAATTGATAACACCAAAACATACTCCTTTGATTTTATTTACTCCAACAAATAGAGAGTTATTGCCAAAGTGTTCGTGATTACTTTTTTGTGTTTTTTGACCAACATACCCAATTTCTTTTTTGTTTGGGAAAAAAGTATGAGCTAATTCATTTTTTTCTAGTAAGGTCTGTATTTTTAGAATAGGGGCGAATGGAGAGGCAATCTTTAGTTCATAATTTAGCTTTCTAAGTGCGTAAAAATATCTTTGATAGCTCTTTACATTTGTGTCTATAAAATAATTGTTGGTTGTAATTGCAATTTTATTTGATTCATTACAGGGCTTTTTAGGATCAGTACTTCTGTATAACTCATATACTTCATTGTCCTTAAGATCATTGTCCCACTTAAGCGTCACATTTTGAAATTTTAATTCATCAATCTTGAGGCAAGAAGGTCTTGAAGGAGCATGTGTTGAATAGTTTTGAGCACAGCTTAGCGCATATAAAACAGCCGGAATGTTTTCATGAATACTTTCAGTCATATTCAATAGGTAGTCAGGTATATTTCTTGTGCCAACTTCAACCACGGTTGACAAGATACCTTTGTGATAATAATATTCACGTCCACTACCATGGATAAGGTTTGTTGGCGGTTTCCCTCTATGAATGCCATATTTTCTGCCAGATACTTTATATATTTCATTAGCCATGTTGGCACATAAAATATTTAAATCAGATCCTTCAATTTCCGCCTCGTGATTAAATTTATGAGCCGGAAAAAAAACATTTCCCTGAGAGTGATAATCAAGTGCAATGGTTATATTGCTATGCTCTTCAACAAAATCACGAATCGCTTGTGTTTCAGGTTCTGAAAAAGGGTATGGCCCCCCATAAACATTGGAAGATGTATTGTTTGATGATTTGAAATTTACAGAAAAGTTTCTATTCAGATCAACGCCATAGCTTCCATCGCTATTTTTTCTACGATTTTTTCTCCAAAATGAAAAATGTTTTTGAGAGTACTCAAATCCATCTGGATTTAAACAGGGCACGATATATAGCGTATTTTTCGTTAAAGTATTATCTAGTTCTGGATTGCTAGATATATTTGTTAATATATGTTCAATTAAAGAAATCCCTAACTCAATCCCAATCCATTCTCTTGCATGGATAGTCCCTGTAAATAAAAGAGCAGGCTTAATATGTGCTACAGATAAATCTTTTGCAAGTATAGCAAGCTTTATGGGCCTTTCTTCATGTGTATATCCAATGGTTTCAAGTTTGATTAACTCTGGATACTTTGACTGGAACTCTTCCAATTTATCTATTGCATCTAAATATGATAAATATCTCTTTTTCATTAAAAATCTCTTTATTTGAAAGTTGTAACAAAATTAAACGACAAGGTCCTTCTCTTTATTTTTGTTAAGATGAAATTCCATATGTTTTTTATACCAGTTTAACATCGATATCTCTGGTAAATTTTGATTGTTATCAAACTCAACACTTGCCATTAACTCTCCAGTTTCAGAATAAAAAGGGACATGTTTTGAGAAACTTATGTCTCGCATCGTCCTTAAAAGTGATGAATTAATTTTACCAATTTCCTCCCAATTACGATGGGGTATGTTTGGCATATTAAATTCATTTGGAGCTAGGATGGCCATTAGATATTGACCAATCCAGTCACGTATGTAGGGAAAGGCCGCAAATGCAGTCGCGCATTCTAAGATTTTTATATTATTTTTATTATCAATTGCAATATCACAAGCCCAGTATTCTGCTTTGGCTGCCTTTGAAGCTTTGATAGCTAAATTTAAAACCTCTTCCGGTACATTAGCATAATCCATTGAGCCACCCTGACTTGTATTTGTAAGCCATTGTCCTTTAGCGGGTCTTCTCCAAAAGGCACACACAGGCTTATGCCCAATTAACATGACACGAATGTCAGCTGTTAAAGGTACATAATCTTGTATATACGCAGGGTGATATTTTTTTTCAGCAAATAGCTTTTGCATTTCTGATTTTGTATCCACTTTATGGACAAAATAACCCCCGTAGTTAGATGGTCCATATGAACGTTTGACAATTTTAGGATAGTGGGTTTTTTCTATAAAATTGTCCCTTTCTTCTTTGTTGTAAAAAATATTTGTATTAGGTGCTGATAATTTATGTGCTTCACAGAAAAGTGTCACATTTTCTTTTGAACGATTACAAAACTGACTTTCAATTGAGGGAATAAATTTTATATGAGGAATTTTTTTCGAAATTTTAACAAATGTTTCATAGGCAGTGGCCGGGATATTGCCTATCAAGACATCAACTTTTTTTCTTTTTACTTCATCTATAAAAGCATCTATCTGATTATCCCAGTGATACGTAACAGTTTCAATTTTTTCAGGCCACCCTTTAAAATTACTCTTATTAAAAAATTGCAAAACATAATCAAAATATAAAAACCCTAATTTAGGTCTAGTATTCATTTTCAGTTTCTCTCCTAATCACATTGTTATAATAATTTTGACGATGTTCATGAACTTTTTCGTCAATAAGTTGTACGATTGCATCAATTTTTTTTGTGTTAAAATTCAGTCCGCTTTTTTCCTGTTGTGGGGTCGCAAATGCTGGAATCCCATTCACTTCTAGAACAACGTATTGTTGCCTTTCTATGTCAAAAAGAATATCAACTCCCGCAATTTCAAGCTGACATGCTTTTGCTGCTTGAAGGGCAATGTTAACGATCTCATCATTTGCTTCTCTTGGGATAACCTTCCCACCAGCTGTTACGTTTGTTTTCCAGCTACCTTTGGCAGCTTTTCTTCCATAACAGGCTATGAATTCATTATTGACGATATCTATACGATAGTCAGTGAAATCATTTTTTATGACTCGCTCGAAATAATGAGTTGGATTTTCCTTAAAAAAATTACTCTGTAAAATATTTTGGAGTTCTTTTCTATTGTTTATTTTAATAAGATCTTTTCCGCCCCATCCATGCAAAGACTTTAAAATAGCTTGATTACCCCAAGCCTGAAATTGATCGTAGATTTTTAGAATATTCTCAGAGCCACATAAAAGATAATCTGAACAGGTAATTGAATGTTGGTTGAGTAAATGACTGGTTCTAAATTTATCTTCCGTTAAGTCAAAGGCTTCGAAATTATTTATCATGGGTATAGATTTGTTGAGCTCTTTGTAAATGTAGGTTTGATGATGGGTTTGATTCCCAGCATTATAACTAAAAAACAAATCCAATTGGTTTAAGTTAATGTCATGACAATATAAACTGCCATTATGGGCAACAGCATTTTTTAGATCAATATTTTTAATGACATTTATATTCCTATCTTGAAGTTGGTAAGATAGTTTGTTTTCTATTTCAGTACCACCACCATTTTGGTACATCCACATTCCTATTTGTGGCTTTTGCATCATTCTCTCCTTGTATTATACCTCGATGCGTAATATATTCATTATGTTGCATATGATATGTAATATCAAGTGTATTTTTGAAATAGTTAACTAACTGTATGTAATGTTTTTTTTTTCATTGTTTTTAAAAATAGAGGTAATAAATGGATTTTTCGGTTCTAAAGCAATTAGTTGAAATTAACTCATGGACAAAAAATAAAGTTGGAGTTGATTTAAATGGTGAAATAATGAAGTCACTTTACCGTGATATCGGTTATCAGATATCAGAATATAAAAGGGAAGATATTGGTAATCATTTATATTTTAAAACTAAATTTAACTCTAAAAACACAAGATTGCTTCTTTTGGGGCATTTAGATACTGTTTTTCCACCAGAGACATTTACTCAGTTTAAAGAAGATGCTGAATGGGTTTATGGTCCAGGTGTTTGCGATATGAAAGGCGGCAATTTTATTGCTTATTGTGCTTTAAAAAATATTTTTCAAAAATATGGTCATGTTTACAATATTGACGTTTTATTAGTGAGTGATGAAGAAACAGGTAGTGATGATAGTAAAAAATTATCACAAGAAATTGCATTAAACTATGATGAATGTATCGACTTTGAAGCAGCTGGACAAAATATGGAAGTTGTTGTTGCTCGAAAAGGAATAGCGACTTTTAAATTAAACTTTGAGGGTAAAGCAGCTCATGCTGGGAATCATTATACAGAAGGGAAAAATGCCAACTTAGCTGCAGCTAAAGCACTTATTGCATTGACAGACTTAACGTGTATCGAAAAAGGCACAACAGTAAATGCAGGCGTTATAAAAGGAGGAATTGGTGCAAATACTATTGCTCCTACTTCAGAAATTTTGGTAGAAGCGAGATTTGAGTCACTTGAAGAAAAAAATCGAGTTTTAAGAGACATAGATTTAGTCGTGAAAGAACAGTGGGTCAGAGGTGTGTCCTGTAAACTTTCAGGGGGCGTTCAGAGAGATGTTATGGTAGAGACGAATGCACAAAAAGCTTTTATCAAAAAAATTGAAAAAAAACTTGGTTATGTATTAAAAAAAGAAAAAAGGGGCGGTGTTAGTGATGCCAATGTATTTGCTGAAAAAGGTGTTGCCACCTTGGATGGTTTCGGTCCTTTTGGTGATGGAGATCATACTGTGCATGAAAGAGCTAATAAAAAAAGTTTCGCACAAAGAATAAATGAATCTTATCAAATCTTCGAACTATATCAAATTTAGTACTTCATGAGTGACATAGGATCATAGTTTTGATTATTTAAAATATCTGAGAGTATTTCATGATAGTGTGCAGATAGTTTGCCATTTTGTAGATTTAACTTTTTGGATATTTTATTTAATTGACAGATAGCTGACCATAAAGTTTCTATTTTTTCTTGTAGGGATTGAGGGTAGAATTTAAATAAACATTTGATACCATCATTTGAATTTTCAAGTTTCAATGAAGTTAAAAGTTTAGCTCTATTTTCTCTTAATTTGCTTAAATCGTTAAGAACTTTAATTTGAGTTTTAGCATTTTCTTGAAGTTCTTGAGATTTGAATTCGACAAAAAACTTTTGTTGACTTAACAAAAGTTTTTGTAACTTTTGATACAGTGCATGTGTAACTTGTAAATTTTTTAGGATATGAGCTAACTGCTTTGTATTAGGGTTTTTCATGATTTTGGCCTGTATTGTAATGATGAAATTGTATAATAGATTGAACAAGATTGTTTTTGTTTAATTTTATTTTCCCATCGGCAAGAGCTGCTTTAATTTCAATAACTTTTGATTCATCAATAATGGGTTGATTACTTAAAATATTTGTCATTTTTTGCAATGTACTTTCATCAATGCTGATATCAACTTTTTGTGTGGGTGTATTCAATTTGCTGGCAGGGCTGTTTTTTTTGTTTTGAGTGCTTTGAATTATAGATTGTTGTATTTTATTAATTTTCATTGCAGGGCCTTATTTTCTCTTCTAAATAAACTAAACGACAGAAATAAAAATTAATTAAAAAATTGTATTAACTTTTGATTTATTTTTTACTGAAGCGCTAATTATTTTACCTGACTCTAAATTTTTTACTTTTATTTGTTCTCCAATGTGTCCATTTTGTAAAGCTTGGCCTTTAGCCGTAACTTTCAATTTTTTTGTTGCCGCTTCAATCAAAATCACATCACCTTTTTTGATTGCCCAGTTCGGGTAGAGTGTTCTTGAAGTAATTTTTTTCCCTTTTGAAATAGAACGACTTAATTTCCTATTTAGTAATTCGTCTTTATTGGTAAAAAAATCATTATCTTTAAGTATAAGTATATTTTTAAAAATTAGATCGTCTGCTTTGATGACATGGTTTTTATTGAGATAATTTTTAGCAGCAATTACATTCATCCAAATTTTTACTTTTATTTTAATATTCATTTTAAATTGAGGGTTTGAATCCTTACAGGATATTACTCGAACCAAAGTGCCCGTATAACTTTCATTTTTCTGCTGTGTATTTTGTAAATCAATGTTATTACAACCTTTAAAAAAATTAAGGGACTTTGGAATGACAGGTATGATTTCAATTTTATGAAATTTAAAATGATTAACTTTTTCTATTGCGATTAACTCTTTATGTATTTTATTTTGTATCTGCTTTTTTAAGCTTATTGAAGGAACACCTTCAATCGCGAATGCTTGGGTCGAGATGAACAAAAATAATAAAGTAGGATGTAAAAACTTCCGTTTTACTGCCATGTAACGGAAATAAATTTTCCTTAACATAACCTGCACTCCTTGTTTCTTAAGGGCTTAGAAGTTGGCACAAATTTTGATTATTAAATTAGTATGTCAACTTTAAGGAATAAATATGGCAATCAGTTTCGATAAAGCTATGGGAATACATCCGGAAGCTTTAAATTTTAGAGTTCAGCGTTCTAAAATAATTGCAAGTAATTTAGCAAATGTCAATACGCCCAATTATTTAGCAAAAGATTTATCCTTTGAAACGATAATGAGCAAAGCACCAGTCGGGCGAGTCGAACAGGCTCAGAAATCTATCATATCTGAAGTCTTGTATAGGATTCCATATCAAAATTCACAGGATGGAAATACAGTTGAATTAAATGTTGAGCAAGCAAAATTTGCTCAAAACTCAATGGATTTTCAGACTAGTTTATCTTTTTTAAATATGAAAATTAATGGCTTATCCAAAGCTATTAAGGGGCGTTAAAAATGGCTTTTAATGATATATATAATATTGCTGGTACAGCGATGAATGCTCAAACGGTCAGATTAAATACAATTGCAAGTAATTTAGCAAATGCAGATGCTGCATCTTCAACACCCAATGGGGCATATCAATCCCTAAAACCAGTTTTCGCAACAATTTACGGAAAAAATCAATACGATGTTCAAAAAAATTCATACCCCTCTGCAGAAGTCAGGGTTGTAGATGTTATTCAGGTCCCTGGCAGCGTGGATAAAAAGTATGAACCAAACAATCCACTTTCGAACGAAGATGGTTTCGTGTTTTATCCAGGGATTGATGTAGTTAGTGAGATGACAGATATGATGTCAGCTAGTCGAAGTTTTGAGACTAATGTTGAAGTCTTAAATAATGTTAAAAGTATGCAACAAGGTTTACTAAGATTAGGGAGAGAAGGTTAATGAATATTGCTAGTGTAAATAATTTATCTATGTCCAACCAATCTAATATGGGTGAATCTAATACAAACAATGAGCTTAATGAAAATAGTGGGGCTTCATTGAAAAATGAATTTTTAACTTTAATGATTGCACAAATTCAAAATCAAGATCCCTTGAATCCCCTTGATGGAGCAGAGTACGTGAGTCAGTTGGCACAATTTTCACAAGTGGAGAGTACTGAACAGGTTGCACAAGAAATGCGAAGCAGTACGCTATTATTAAATAATATGCAAAATCTAGCTACATCAAATTTGGTTGGAAAACAAGTTTTTGTCCCACAGAATAACATCGCTGTGAATGGTGCTGAAATAAATGGTGCTATAAAACTCGATCAACCCACACGAGGGTTGTTTGTGGTTTTTGAAAACATATTAGGTCAAAGCAAAAAAGTTCCGATTGGCGGAAGTTCAACCAATTATAAGAATTTTTCATTAAACCCAGCAGATATCGGTCTATTTGATGGCAATTATAAAATTAGTATCGAAGATACTAATGGAAAAATTTACGAAGACTTATCCATAGCTGGAAAAGTAAATAGTGTTGTCATTCCTCCTAATGGAGGGACACCCCTTTTAAATGTTGATAATATCGGTGAAATTCCATTTTATCAAGTTAATCAATTCAGTAACTAAAAATGAGGTAAACACATGAGTTTTGAAATCGCTTTAACAGGATTAGAGGCTACTAATACTCAATTAGACACAATTAGTAATAATATTGCTAACGTATCTACTACAGGTTTTAAAGAGTCTCGAACTGAATTTGCAGCAATTTATAATGGAATTCAACCAGGAGGGGTTGAAGTGGCATCTATTTCACAAAACTTTGAAAAGAATGGAAATATTGTCGGCACAGGTCGATCACTCGATTTAGCTATCAATGGTAATGGTTTCTTTCAGACTAAAGATACTCAAAATCAAACTATCTATACCCGTTCAGGAATTTTTAACACAGACAGAGATAACTTTATTGTCTCAAATACTGGCCTGAGACTTCAGGGTTTTACTGTTGATGCGACTAACAATGTACAGCAAGGAACAGTTGGGGATTTGCGAGTCAATACTGCGGCAATAGGCGCGACAGCTACTACGACATTTGATTTTAGTGCAAACTTAAATGCAAATGATACTGCCTTAGATCCTTTGAACTTTGACCCCTTGGACAGCAATACTTATAACTCTACATACACCACTCAGGTTTTTGATTCACTTGGAAATGCACGAACTTTAACGCAATATTTTATAAAAGATATAAATGCTGTTGCCACAAATGGTTGGCAAGTAAATTATGCTTTTGATCAAACCCCGTTAGCGACTGTTGAAACTTTAAACTTTGATACAAATGGTGTGCTCATTCCTCCAGCAACAAATACAGTACTTACTAGTGGACCAATTGTGGGAGCAAACCCACTCTCTATAACTGTAAATTATACAGGTATGACCCAATTTGGATCTGATTTTGGTGTTAGCCAGAATACTTCAAATGGCAATACTTCTGGTGATCTATCAGGCTTGAGAGTTGAGGATAATGGACTTGTCTTTGCTAATTATACAAATGGACAATCGATTGCACAGGGGCAAGTGATACTTGCAAATTTTGCAAATCCACAAGGGCTTTTACCTGTTAATAAAACCGGTTGGATACAGACCTTTGCATCAGGAAATCCAATTACAGGTGCTCCAGGGACAGGAATCTTAGGTGAGTTAACTCCAGGTGCTTTGGAGGGATCAAATGTTGATTTGACGGGTGAGTTGGTGAATTTGATAACCGCGCAAAGAAATTATCAGGCTAATGCTAAAACAATATCTACATCTGATCAGCTAACTCAAGCATTGTTTAATGCTGTATAAAGTGGCCGGGTTTTAATATGGATAATTTTATATATACCGCAACGAGTGGAGCTAGCAGAAGTTTGCTAGCCCAAACCGTTCATTCAAATAATTTAGCCAATGCCAATACAACAGGATTTAGGAAAGATTTTGAATATGCTCAATCAATTCAACTAAATGGTAGTGGATTTGATGGACGTCATTTATCAAAAACAAACTCTGCATCAACCAATTTTAATATTGGTGAAATTGTTGAAACAGGCAGGGATTTGGATGTGGCAATAAGCGGAAATGGTTTTTTTTCTGTGCTTCTTCCAGATGGAACAGAGTCCTACACAAGAATGGGAAACCTTAAACTTGATGCTGCAGGTAATTTAACAGCGAATGGGTTCCCTGTTGTAGGTGATGGAGGTTTAATTAATATTCCTGAATTTCAAAAATTAGATATCAGTGAAAAAGGAATTATCTCTATAACACCTGCAGGTGGTGGAGAAATTCTTGAGGTTGCACAGTTAAAACTTGTAAATCCAGATATCCAACAAATTCAGAAAAATGAGTTAGGTCTTTTCTCTGAACAAGATGGATTGGTTTTGGATTTTGCACCAGAGGTTAAATTGGTGCCCCGTCATTTAGAGCAAAGTAATGTTTCAACTATTAATGAGTTAACTCAGGTAATGTCATTAACAAGAAACTTTGAAATGCACATAAAAATGATGAAGACTGCAGAAAGTATTGCTCAGGCCGGCAATAAATTAATTAACTCAAGATAAGGATAACAAGATGCACAATTCTTTATGGGTCAGTAAAACTGGAATGGCTGCACAAGATACGAAAATGACTGCTATTTCAAATAATTTGGCGAATGTAAATACCAATGGATTTAAGAAAGATAGAGTGGTTTTTGAAGATCTTTTTTATAATATCCAAAGACAACCAGGTGCTCCTGCTGATGAACTAAATCTTTTACCATCCGGTGTCCAATTGGGTTCTGGTGTGAAAGTGGTTGGAACGCAAAAAGTATTTACGCCGGGGACAATTAAAAATACAAATCAAGAATTAGACATTGCTATTATGGGTCAGGGATTTTTTCAAATTGAAAACACCGACGGAGAAATTTTTTATACGAGAAATGGACAATTTCAGCGAAATGCAGATGGTGCAGTGGTAAATAGTCAAGGGCTCCCTTTGGCAGATGGTATAGACATTCCAGCTGATGCAACATCTGTCAACATTAGCGTGGATGGTATTGTGACCGCGACTATAGCTGGACAAGCTGCTCCAGAAGAGCTCGGACAAATTCAATTAAGTTATTTCATAAATCCTGCTGGCTTAGAAGCTTTGGGGGGGAATCTATACCGAGAAACGGATGCTAGTGGTGAGCCAATTGAAGTTGTTCCAGGCGAAGAGGGTTCTGGTAGTTTAAAGCAGGGAACGTTGGAAGGGTCGAACGTCCAAATTGTGGAAGAGCTTGTCGATATGATTGCGACACAAAGGGCGTATGAAATGAGTGCAAAGGTTGTTTCCGCTGCTGATGGAATGTTGAAGTTTGTTACGCAATCTATCTAAATTAAGGAGGACGGCGATGTTTCATAAAGTATTTATTTTATTTTCTTTTCTCATCGTGAGTGGTTGTTCTATGAGACCAGAATTTAAACCTGTTGAACCAGGGGATGAAGCATACGCACCGCCTAAAATAGATAGCAGTCAATCTCCAGCTTCAGGCGGTAGTTTATATCGAAAAGAGTATATGCTGTCTCTTTTTCAAGATAGGAGAGCTTATAGAGTCGGAGATATTTTGGAAATTACCCTTGAAGAGGAAACACAGGCTGAAAAAAATGCAGATACACAATTTGATAAAAATGCTGGCGTTAGGTTAAATACGCCTACTTTAGGTAACTTAAATACTGCAGACTGGAATGCACAGCTTGATGTTGAAAGAGACTTTAATGGAGGTGGCCAAAGTTCACAAAATAACTCTCTCACTGGAAGCATAACCGTTTCGGTCTATGAGGTTTTGCCTAACGGTGTTTTAAAAGTTCGGGGTGAGAAGTGGTTGGAGTTAAATCAGGGTGAAGAATATATTCGCTTAAGAGGATTAGTGCGTCCTGACGATATTAACAAAAACAATCAGGTTTCATCACAAAAAATTGCAGATGCAAGAATTACTTATGCTGGAAAAGGAGCAATTGCTGATAGTAATGCTGCCGGTTGGTTAGTTCAATTTTTCAATACTCCATGGATGCCATTTTAATGTTTAAACTAATTATTAAATATCTCACAATTTGCGTTACTTTATTGATTGTGCCGGTACTTCAAGCACAAAAACCCTTGTTAGATTTAGTAGATGTGAAAGGGGTTAGAACCAATCAATTAATTGGTTATGGTTTGGTCGTAGGTCTGGATGGTACGGGAGATAAAAGTCAGGTCGAGTTTACCAGTCAATCCATTATCAATATGTTAAATCAATTTGGTGTTCAGCTACCCGATAGAATAGATCCCAAATTAAAAAATGTTGCTGCAGTAACTGTCACAGCCAAGATAAATGCGATGCAACAACCTGGACAGGAAGTTGATGTTGTTGTTTCTTCATTAGGGGATGCAAAAAGTTTAAGAGGAGGAACGTTACTTTTGACACCGCTAAGAGGTGTGGATGGAGAGGTCTATGCTATTGCTCAAGGTAATGTCGTGATATCCGGTATTCAAGCTGAAGGTCGAAGCGGTACTAGGGTTGTTATAAACACGCCAACTTCAGGACGGATCCCTAATGGTGCAACCATTGAAAAAGAAGTCAGAAGTGATTTCAATGATAGCAATGTAATTACTTTAAATTTGAAAAGGCCAAGTTTTACAACCTCTAAAAATATATCCCGTGCAATTAATAATATTTTTGGCCCAGATGTATCGCGTTCTATTAATAAAAATACAATTGAAGTTAGAGCACCAAGAGATTCACAACAAAGAGTAACCTTTATGTCAATGTTGGAAGAAATACAAGTTGACGAAGGTGCCGTTCCTGCAAAAATTATATTTAACTCTAGAACAGGGACAGTGGTGATTGGAAGAAGTGTAACGGTTTCTGAAGCAGCTGTTAGTCATGGAAGCATTAAAGTTTCAATTACTGAAAATCAACAGGTAAGTCAGCCAAACGCCTTTTCTGATGGGGAAACAACTGTTGTGGATAATTCCGATGTAGATATTCAACAAGGAGATGGAAGAATGTTTTTATGGCGTTCGGGAGTTAATCTCCAAGAAATTGTAAATGCTATAAATAGTACCGGTGCAAGTCCTGATGATTTAATGGCTATTTTACAAGCGTTAAAAGAAGCGGGTGCTATCAATGCTGAAATTATTGTCATTTAATAAAAGGTGGGAGACTAAATGAAAATTGAAAATATGGAGTTATCATTCCATGATATTAAATCTTTAGATTCCATTAAAAATCAATCTAAAGATGAAGCACTAAAAATAGCCTCTCAACAATTTGAGGCATTATTTTTACAAACTGTTTTAAAGCAGATGCGTCAAACCAATGATGTTTTTAAATCTGATTTAGAGGAAAATAGTCAAGCAACAAAATCTTTTGAGGATTTATATGATGGACAGATTTCTGTTGAAGTCAGTCGACAATCAAATTTGGGTATTGCAGACATGATTTACAAACAGTTATCCGAACAAAATAAAAAATAATTGTTAATAAGATTCCAATATTCTTAACGCACTATTCATAAAATTTTTGTTTAATTAAATTTTCGTTAATAATAGTCGTTATAGAATAACATGAATATTTTATTCACGATATTCTTATACAAGGAGCAATGATGGGTATATTGAATACAGCAATTACAGGTTTAAATGCACAAAAAGTTGCTTTAGATGTGACTGCTCAAAATGTTGCAAATGTTGCAACAGAAGGTTATACGCGTCAGCGAGTTAACTTTGAATCCCTATCCCCGAATGCAAGAGGCGTTGATGTTGCTGGAAATGGAGTTAAGGTCACTGATATCCAAAGATTAGCAGATGAATTTTTGATTAAACAAACATGGAAAACAAGTTCAACGCAAAGCTATGACTTTATTGAATTCCAAAATTATTCTAAATTAGAAAAAGTGTTTGGCTCAGATGGCTTAAACTTATCAGAAGGTTTTGATAAATTCTATGCCGCACTCAATGAAGCAACTATTAAACCAGAATCGACTCCTTTAAGGCAGCAAGTCATCACGGAAGCTGAATCATTGGGTTATCAATTCAATATGTTGGTTGATACGGTTATAACTCAAAAAAAAGATTTAGATGAACAAATATCAGCCGCAGTATCTCAGTCCAATACCCTAATACAACAAATTGCTCAACTAAATAAAACAATTTCTGATAACGTATCAGAAAATGTTAATGTATCAGAACTTGAAGATCAAAGAGATCAGTTGGTGTTAGAGCTGTCCGAGCTTTTTAATATAAAATCTACCGTTTTATCAAATGGTTCTTATCAATTGACACTAGCCAATGGTCAGCCTCTTGTTATTGACGACTTACCATCTACGATCACGGTTACAGGAAGTAATCCAACTCAATTATCTTTAACGATTGTGAATCAAAATATACCTATTTTAGATAACACACCTCAGGCATCTGGAGCTCCAGCACAAAATCAAATTGGAGGAAGTGTCGGTGCTATGGCAAACTTCCAATCGCAAGTGTTAGAGCCCTATGAAACAGTTATTAATCAAATAGCAAGAGATTTTGGTACTGAGATTAATACGAGACTTCAAGCAGGTTTTGATTTAAATGGTAATGCAGGTATACCTTTATTTTCTCCTGGTTTGATGGACGCAACAAACATTAGCATTAATCCTAATATTTCTGTAGATAGCTTAGCTTTTTCATCTAACCCTGGAGCAGTCGGTGATAACGGTAATATCAATAATATTATTGCTGTAAGTAATCTTACATTTGCAAATTTACCCCAATTTCAGACGTTGAATAATCAAAGCAATGCGGATACCTTTGCATCATTACTTGGTGAGGTTGCAATCAAGACAAATCAATCCAAAATTTCTTTAGATACATCTGAAATTCAATTTAATCAGGCGATATCGGCTCGTAATAATTTTAGTGCCGTCAACAGAGATGAAGAAGCCGCAAAACTCATTGAGTTTACTAATGCCTATCAAGCTAATATGAAAGTGATTAGTACCGTAAATCAGCTATTTGATGAAATTTTAAAAATCTTTTAAAAGGGTCTTTTTATGCCAGTATTAAGAGCAAGCGATGCGCAATTGAATCAACTTATGACTCAAAGTTTGCAAAAAAATAATTTAGACATAAATTTTGTTTTTGAGCAAATGTCGACAGGAAAAAGAATTCAGTCGTTATCAGATGATCCGATTGATTCAATTAATTTATTGAATTTAGAAAGACAATTGACTGCAATAGATCAATACAAAACTAATGTAGATAATGTTAAAACAAATTTATCCATTCAAGAAGAAGCTTTACAGGGAATTGTAGATGGTTTCAAAAGAGTTCGAGATCTTTTACTTTGGGCGAAAAATGGAAATTTAACGGATGCAGATAGGCTTGGGATACTTACTGAAATAGATGCTTTGAATGAAGGAGCAACATCTCTACTCAATACTCAAGATGAAAATGGAATTTACCTATTCTCAGGAACTTTATCAGATCAAGCGAGTATTGTAGGAGATAATAACATTGGTTTTACTTTGCAAGGTAATACCGATTTAAGGCTCGTTAATGTCGCTAAGGGTATTAATGTTCAATCAAATTATACGGCTCAACAAATGTTTGATTTAGGAGCAGGACAGAACGTTTTTGAATCAATTCGTTTACTAAATCAAGGTGGAGTAATTAATATTGCAGGTATTGATGGCGCTATTAGTGATTTAGATGTAACCCTTGGAAATATTCTTGAAAATATTACAAGAATGGGTGGACAGCAGAATGCTTTGGATTTAATAAAATCCAATCACGTTGACAATGAAACATTAACGACTAAAGTATCCTCTGAAATTGAACAATTAGATTATGCGGAAGCATCTGTGCAACTTACTAATTTACAAAATGCGCTTCAGGCCACACAAGCCTCTTTTGTGACAATTACTGGAATGTCACTTTTTGATAGACTGTGAGATCGCAAGCTATGTTATCCAGTATTCAGGTAGACCAAAATTCAAGTTTATCCAAAACCCGTAATCAAAATGCGACGGTGAAGGAATCTTCCTTTGAACGCCTATCTGATGTTACACCAAGAATATCAAAGCAAGCGATACAAAATGATCGTGACGTTAAGTTATCTAGTTTTGCGGTTATGGATCGTCAAGTTTATGTCACAAATCTTCAACTTGCAGAGAAAAATTTAAAGTTAATTGGGAAAGAGCTATTTGAATTAAAGGCACTTTTGAAACAGTCTTTACAAAAATTGGATAATCAAAAATTAAACGATTTAAATGCATTAATTAAGCAAAAGCAAAACACTATTTCAAAATTGAAAAATCAGTTGGACTTAGACGGGAGTCCGATTTTAAATGCAGATATGAAACTTTCTATGAGGGAGTCATCAAAGTCATTTATAATTCCAGACTTTAATCTTAGTAAACTAGAAAATGTTTCCGAAAAAATTGCTATTGAAATTCAAAATGTGGGCAGTATTTATTTGAATTTGATGAAAGAAAATAATACCGAAAATGTTGTAAAAACTTTAAATCTCTTTCTAGCGCCCTATAACTTTACAAGTACAATAGGAAAAAATGGAGATATAATTTTTAATAGTTTTGGCTCCTATCCAAAACAAGATATAAAATTAGCAGCAATAAAAGGTGAGGGCATTTTATATCCAAATGATAAGCCGGAATTGGTAAGTTTAAAGCCTTTCCCATCTTCCATTGATAATTTTGATTTAGATGTCAGCCAAAGAGCACGCATACAAGATTTTATGTTAGGTTTGGATACTACGATTAGACAAATTCAGGCGAGCTTAATTGATATAAGACAAAAACAAAAAGAAAGCGCTGCCATGATTAATCAGGTTAATCAGAATTTACAAGTAAAGTCGATCAGCCAACAAAAACCATCTTTTGATTTTTCTTATCGCTCGATTTTAGCGCAAGCAAACCTCCATAGAAATACTGTTGTTGCTTTATTAAAAACAACCTAGATAAAAACAAGCTGAATATCTTCAGAACTCACCTTTTCTTGTAAAAGACACCAAAACTCGTTTTCTAACTCTTCTTTAAATCGAGACTGGACGTAGTAATTGATGCAAATTAACAATCCTTTGTCTTTATCATGGTCAAGCTTTGCAAAGACCTTTGGTTTTAAAGAAATTAAATGACTTAGTTCTTTATTTTTTCTTTTGAGATAGTGATTTTGAAAATGCGGACAAGTTTTATAATACTTTTCAGTGAGTTGGTTAATTAAATTAGTTGTGATTTCTAAAGCTAAGCGATTATTTGAAGACCAGTCAACCATATAACTAATTTCAGATAGAGTAATATTTGTTTCAGGATTGAATGTTTTTGTGGGTGCCGTAATGATTAAATTATTGGGTATTTTTATAGTTTTCCCAGTTGCTTGTGCTTTAGAAATGCTCGTAGTTTCGTATATTTTAAAATAGAATGGACGTATGGTAACCACATAACCTTTAAAGTTTTGTATTTGGATAAAGTCTCCTTCAGTAAAAATCCCTCTCCAGTTAATAATTAAAAAACCAACTAAATTCATTATAGTCTCTTTATTACTAACAATTAAACCTGTTGCAACAAGTGCTACCATCGTAAAAACGTCATTGAGACCTTCAATCCAAATCTGTGCCATGGCAATACTAAGGACTATCAATCCAATATAAGTGATTCGGTATTTAAACTGTCTACGTTGTTTTTTGATTTCAAATTTACGTTTAAAAAGAAAATAAATAAAAAGACTGAGAACAAAAATAATCGCAGCTGCGGCTATACTATGGAGTAGGTGAGGTGTAACAGTCGTAACTATTTTAGTTAAGGTCATATTAGTGATTAATGAGATTATTTTTTTTATTTATAATAGAAAAAAATATAAAAAGCAACCAAAGGCCAGAAAGGTAGCAAACAGTATTGGATAAATTATATAAGAATCCGAACGTCTATTTGCTCTTTTAAAGCATAGATGTGATAGAAGAATATTATAAACAACTAAAAGAGCACTCACAATGGTGCCAATGGTTAAATGCAGAGATTCAATTTGTGTTAAAAATGCAATTAAAAGTGCGTAGTCAATCAAAATTAACCACAAAAACATACGCTGTAATTTATCAACTTTTCTTTTTAAATTAGAATCAACATACGACACTAGTTATACCTATTGAGTTTCAAAATTAATTTTTTGTCTTAGAACAGGCTGGTTTTGTTCAGCTTGTTCTTTTGAGTTTTCAAGGGGAATTTTTTCCACGTTTTTTCCAAATAGAGAATTAATGATCGTTTCTGTAGGTGTTGTTAAAACGAAAATTTCAATTCTTCTATTTTCACTACTTAAGGGTTTTTCTTGATTTAAAAGAACTCTATTTGCCATACCTGCTATTTGTAGAACTCTATTTTCAGGCATCCCCCCTCCTATAAGAGTATACCTTGCTACATTAGCTCTTTTACTTGATAACTCCCAATTTGTGTTTTGACTAAATACTCTTTTAAATTGCTTGCCATCAGTGTGTCCGCTGATAATCATGGAATTAGATATTTGTTTAAATATGGGTGCGATGATTAAAAGGAGATCTTCAAAGAAGGGTGTTAACTTTGCACCACCCAGCATAAACATATTTTGTCTAAAGTCGTCCTGAAAGACCATTCTCAGGCCATGTGGGGTGATATCAATTTTAACATTATTGGTTGCATTTTGTTTTTCAATTAATTTTTTTAGCGTATGACTTAAAATTTCAAGTTGCTCCATCGTATCATATTGTCCAGGAATTAATGCATCGTCTTCTATACCGTCCCCATCCCCATCTCTAAAACTTGTAGATTGATTTTGAATATTTTGTGCAGTCAAATCTGCCGAATTAGTTGCTAAATCAATTGGTGATAAACTTTGTGAGGTATCAAATGGATTACCAGCATTATCATCAAAAACATTTGAGCTATTTAGATGCGCAACAATTGCATGACGTTCTGTTTCGTCAACGACCTGTAAAATCCACAAAACCAGAAAGAGGGCCATCAATGCTATCATAAAATCAGCAAAAGCAACTTTCCATGCACCACCATGTGTTTCATTAGTCGATTGACGCGTTCTTTTCTTGATGTAAACAAAATTAGAATCAGACATTTAAGACTCCTGTCGGTCTCTTTCTTAAACCAACTTTCCATCTGAGAAAAAGAGGGTTTAATATCAAGTTGTATTTGTTTCCTACCTGAATCAATCGAAGTCAACGGCGTTTTTCTGGATTGATGTGAAACAAGAACACTCCTGATACATTCATAGGCGGATAAATCTCTTTTAACCATTTGAGCCATGGCATTACTTGCTGGATCTAAAATGCAGTAACAACCAAATATACCTAAAAATGTTCCAACTAATGCAGCAGCAACGTGATAACCTATTAAAGCGATAGAGCCATCAATAGATTGCATAGTGATGATAATTCCCATAACAGCAGCCAAAATACCGAAACCAGGGAGGGCTTCAGCTGTTCTCTGCATTGATTTTGAAGGTAATAGCAAATCTTCCTCAATCGTCATAATTTCCTGCTCTAAAAGAGCATCAAGATCATGAGGTGACAGGTTACCTAGAGAAATTAATCTTAGATTATCCGATATAAAAGTAATTATCTCTTTATCTTTTTTCAAAGTAGGGTACTGGTTTAATAACTCACTTGCATCAGGGTGTTCGACATCACTTTCAATAGCTTTATAACCATCATTTCTAAAAATTTCGAGTAACGTTTTTAAATAAGAAAGTAATTCTTTGTAATATTGTTTTTCATCTTTTTATTTGAGACGATGCGCTTAAATTGAGATTTCATTTTTTTATTACATGTGGTGGGTTACCAATAATAATCGAACCTACAGTAGCACCTGCAATAATCAAAAGTTCAGCGGGTTGCCAAATGGCGATTAGATTTCCACCCGCCCAAATATATCCACCAAAAACACAAATTAATATTAAAATGGCACCTTTAAACTTTTGCATTATGATTCTCCTTACTCCCATTCAGACCATTAAGTTTTTGGAGCGCTTCTTTATGAATTTGACAAACACGAGGCGCAGTTAAGTTGAGTGTCAGGGCGATTTCATTTTGATTGAGTTCATATTCATAAAACAAAGTTAAAATGAGTTGTTCGCGTTTATTTAAAAGATCTAAATTTTTAGTTAGAATTTCTTGTAAACTATTTTCATCTAACCCATCATCTGTTTGACACGATGGATCTTGAAAGTATTTACCACTTTCAACTAGTTGATCTAAACTCATCATTTCAAATGCATAAGAATCTTGGGCACGCTTTACATATTCTTCTTCGCTAATTCCAAGAGCATGACACACTTCACTTGATTTAGGGGGTCTGCCCAGACTCTTTTGTAAAGAACGCTCCATATCATTTAATTCATGTGCTTGTTGTCTTGTTTGTCGAGATCTCCAATCTAATCTTCTAAGTTCATCTAAAATAGCACCACGTATTCGACAACTAATATAAGATTTGAAAGAAACATCGTCTGTATGCTGATGTTTTCTTGAACATTCTAATACAGCCATACAACCAATTTGGTACATATCCTCAAGTGAACAATAGGTATTTGCTTGATGTCTAAATTGATTAGCTATTCGATGAATGATTTTAATATTTTGTTCAATGATAGCTGCTTCATCAATGGTATTTAACTCGTTACTTCCATTTGCATACTCATGAAGAGGATCAATCTCAAGCATATAATCTTCCTTTACTGAATAACATACTTAGTTAATAAAACGTTTTTTATGTTAGAAACAAAAGATTGTTCAGATAATTCTTGAAGTAGGGTACTTTTTAACTCTTTTTGTAGCTTATCTATATCAGATTCTTCCTGTAATTGTTCATATGTTTTTTCACTGAACATTTTTAGAAGTGTATTTCGAATAACTGGCATATAATTATCTATTTCTTTCATTTTTTCAGGATCATTATTTTCTATAGCGATTTCCATCATGACGTAATGGGTTTGGCGCTTTCCTTTGACACTGATTATGACCTTGTCAAGAGAATGATAAGAGGGGGCGTTTGTATTAGATGAAGAAAACCACTGACTTTGTTTTAATTGCAGTGTTCCGTATATAGATAATACAGACACAAAAATACTCAATCCAATCATTATCAATACGATCATAAATAAATTTTTTTTAGACATCGCTGATTTTTCCTATGCTTTTGTTGAAATCCAACTTTCAGAATTTTGCTTTTCTAAAGATGTAAAAGCGTCAGATTGCGCGTCAAAATTTAATAGTTCTGTATCTTTTTTTGAATCAAACAACATTTCTTCAAAATTATTTTCTGATTGAGAAGATTCTTTTTGTCCGATATTTACTTCAACATTCATATTGCTTTGATTTATTAATTCATTTTTCAAACGCTCTGAAATTTGGGACAAAATTTCTTTTGTGGAAAGTTGGGCTGTATTGAGCTGGATATTTAATTTATCCAAATCTAGTCGAACAAGTAAATCAATTTTACCAAGCTCTGGAGGATCTAGACGAACTTTTGCTTCACTAATATTTTGATTCATTTGAAATTGAATTCGCTCTTGTAAAAGTTGCACCATTTTATTTTCTTGGAAGGATGAGATCTCAACCGACTTAGTTAATATAGGACTTGGCTGTATAGAGTTAGCTCTCAGTGACGACTCAGCTGTTATGGTTTGCGTTAGGCTATTAGTTGGCGAACTGTTAGTTAAATCTTTTTTGAGAGAGTAGTTTAGATTTTTGACGGCATCTAAGATTGAAGATGTAGTTATTTTAAATCGAGAGTCATTATTGATGTCAGATGATTGGAGACTCGACATGTTTTTCATTTCTTGTAACGAAATATTTTATTTGGAGAAGTCTGTTTTGCAAGAAGATTAAAATCATTTTTTAGACTTTGGCCCACTTGATTTTCTTCTTTACTATTAGAAGCATTTGTATTAATGAATTGATTTGCTTGGTTGATAGGCATCAAGACATTAAAAGGTTCATTTTGTATGACTTTAATAATTTGCTTGACATCTTGCTGACCAAGAACATCTTTAGAAAGAATATTTAAGATTTCTTGTTTAGCTGGATCTGAAATAAGGTTTGTTTGTTGTAATTGATCTTTAAAGGTATTAAAATTTTCAGCAATAAGAACATTGGAAATTTCACTGTCAATCATACCTTCCTTGAAGACATTAAATTGATTGATTTGACTGAAAATATCTGAAAATCCATTTTTTGTGAATGTTGATGCTTGATTCTCAAATAAGTTTAGACCTTGCTCGTTCTCTAAATTTGATGATAATACACTAGATTCGCTTTGCAGATTATTCATATTTAGCATATTGATTAAATTCATAAATCATCCCTTATTCCTGATTCATTTTGTAAGCCAAAATACCTTCTTTTTGTTCTTGGTGTTTTTGAATTTTTTGATGTAATTCTTCTTTTTTTCGACGCATACAATCTAAAATCTTGTTGTATTCAATCTCAAGATATCGAAGCATCTTCTTTTCTTCTTGAGATAGTTTTTGGGGAGAGATTTTTTCTAATATAGTTTGAAGCTTCGTGTCAACATCAATAAAATGTTGCCATTCTTGCTTTTTATATATCAGTTTTAATTGGTTGATCAGTTTTTGACAATCATTCAGTTGCTTTTTATTCATGAGATACCTTGCCATCCTTCTTTCAAGTTATTCATTAATAGTTCAATTTCATCCAAAACCTCGATAGAATTTTGACTACTCGCCTCGAGCAATTTAGACTGGATATAAGTATAAAGTTGTGCCAGATTTTGAGCTGCTTCACCACCATTTTGAAGGTCAATTGCGCTATCAAGTCCAATAACAATATTCATACATCGGTTGATAGCTTCCCCTTTTTCATAAATACGCTTATTAGCCATATGACCTTTGGCTTTGATGAGATTATCATTGAATCCATCAATTAGCATGACAATAAGTTCAGTAGGGGACGCTGAAGCTGCCTTTGCTTCTAATTGATTATTTTGATAAGAGTTAAAACCATTTTCATTCATCAACATATTACACTCCTAGTTTAAAATCCGCCTCCGGTAAAGAGACTACTGGTTTGATTCATTTGATTGATAATATTGTTCATTTGAGAAAATTGGACAACATAACGATCAAATAAACTGTTATAGGTGTCTTCAAGCCTAAATTGACGATCCTCTATTCTTTCAATCGTTAATCGAAAAAATTCTTTACGACTGGCAAAGGCAGAGTTGTTAAAACTCAATAAACTATTTAGCGTATCATCGAGAGAATCAATAAAACTATTTGGTCCGAGAAATAATTCATCTAAATCGACATTACCGTTATTTAAGGCATCATTAAATTTAGCGCTATTAAGAGATAAGCTTCCTTTTTCATCAAACTCAACCCCTACATTGAAAAGACGTTCGCCATTAAAACTTCCACGGAAAATATTATTGATTTGATTGGTTACATTTCTGACAAGTGAGTCACCAGCAAGAATACCTCTTCTTTCATTTTCATTTCCAGTGGCTGTATATTGACCGATGGTTTGAAGGACTGAGTTGTAACTGTCGACTAAATCTTGAACTTTCTGTGTTGTTGCATCTGGATCGTTTGCAATAGTCACATCAACTGGATCCGATGAAATACTTTCAACAGTGATGTCATATCCCGGAACTAAATTATTAAAAGTGTTCGTGCTACTGGTTAAAAGTTGAGCTCCAGCCCCTGGTGTCCCAATTTGAATCGATGCATCCTGAGCGGATTGAATTTCAGTACTAGGAGCATTGTTTACAGTAAAATTGTTCGCGGAGCCGGTTTCACTCTCAAGAATTAATTGATAGTTTCCATTATTACTTATAATACTGGCTGAAACATTGGTGTTTTTGTTTTGATCATTATTAAAATCAGCAAGCTGATCGAGGATATTGCTGATATCACCAGAAAGAATGAGGTTGTCTGAAGAAGTATCTTGTTGAATATTAATGGATAAAGAAGAGGCTAGCGGCGGAGTCAGTGAGACTAAATTTTGTTGAGAGGATGCTTTAGAGGTCACCACAAAACTTAAATTAGTCGCAAAGTTAGAATTAGTCGAGCCATTACGTTGGACAGTGAGCACAGAATCGTCAGAAGATGAGGCTGTTTGTTCTTGAAAGTTGGACTGAGACTTGAACTGTGAAACGGCATCTTGAAACGTTTTTAAACTTGATTCAATTTCGTTAACAGCATTTCTTTCTGTCAATATATCATTGAGATTTCTTTGGTATAAGGCTCGAAAAGGCTGAGTTTCAGCTGTAGCTAATTGATTGGCTATTGTGGTTGGGTCAATCGTACTCATATTACATCCTTATGATTATCTAATTAATAATAAGCAAAATAAATGCCATGATTAAAAACTCATAAAATCAAATACTTAATGATTAAATGGGCAAATAATTTCCGTTCATTAACATGTCGGAAGCGCATACCAAATATATTAAACGACCATTTAAGCTTTAGAATTAAAAAAACCTCCTAAAAGGAGGTTTTGTAAGCAATTGAACTCTATTATCTCAATAAAGATAATGCTAAACCTGGAAGCTGGTTCACCTGACCTAAGACCTGGGTTCCAGCCTGCATCAGTAGCTGGTTCTTAGTTAAATTCGCGGTTTCAACTGCAAAATCTGCATCAGTAATACGACCTTTGGATGCGGAAATATTTTCACCCATATTTTGTAAATTTTTAATCGTACTATCAAGACGGTTAATAGTCGCACCAAATTCAGCTCGAACCGCCCCTAAATCTCCTACCAGGTTTGCTAGAGGACCATTATTTCCTTGTCCATTGGTTCCCTGCACCAAATCCATGACATCCTGAGCAGTTGCCTGGTCTGAAATAGTAATGTTAGCTAAATCTGTTATTACTTGATCAACGTTATCTACTTCAGTCGCTGCATTAAATCGAAGGGTTTCTTCAGTGGTTGAACCAATTTGAAACACAACGTCCCCTGGCGTTGCTGTTCCAGTACCACCAGGAGGGATTGGTAAAGGTACAGGACCGTTTCCTCCAAAAATACCACCATCATTAGTGGCTACTCCTTGAGAAAACAAATTCACACCACCAAAGTTAGTGGTATCGTAAGTTTGTCTAAGCTGCTCAACAAGTTGACTTACTTCCGCGTCAATTGCAAGAAAATCATCAGGTCCATTAATTCCATTTGCTGCCTGAGTTGCTAAATCATTAATTCGATAAGCAATGTTCGTCATTTCATCAAAAGCACCCTCGGCGGTTTGAAGCAATGAAATACCATCATTTGCATTTCTTTCTGCAACTTTCATCCCTCTAGTTTGAAGCTCTAAACGATTTGAAATTTGTAAACCTGCCGCATCGTCCGCTGCAGAGTTGATTTTATAACCAGTACTTAAACGAAGCATAGCTTGTTCTACCATACTATTTGTATTGGTTAGTGTATTTTGTGCAACTAATGAAGCAAAATTCGATTGCAAAGATAGTGCGGCCATAATGTGTTCTCCTAATCATCATATTATGTTCAAGTGTATTTAACGACACCTTATTTTTGAAAATTAAATTCTTATTTCAATATTTAAATAAAATTGCACTCGATCACAAAAATAAAAGAGATGAATTATTTTAAAAAACACATATTGATTTAACTATAGAGGCGATGGAAAGGATCTAAATGGTTACAAGCAGGATAGTCTTTAATAAATCCAAAGTAGAAGGAGCTTCCTTTTAATTTAAATTCATTCAGCGTTTTAGAGGAATCGATTCGGCCGACCACAAAAGGAAGATTATGTTTTTGAAGTCTTTTTAAAAAAGTATGTTGAAGATTTTCATCAATTTCTTGATTGGGTTGTAAAATAAATTTGACCAAATCGGGTAGTTGGATATAAAGAACGTCTAAAGGACTATATTGATAGTCTAATTCATACCAAATTTCTTCAAAGTGATTTTTTAAACTATTAATATTAAATTGAAAACTAATTTCACTAAAGTTTTCTTTCGTAATTTGCACAGATGGAATAATCTGTGCAAGGTATTTGCCATGAAACATTCTAAGTTGGCTCAAAAGATATTTACAATTTGGCCAAGCCAATGTTTCAAGGCGAATAGGGACTACTCTTTTAATGTTTGGCAAATCAAACTTATACTTTTCATAAACTTGTAAATCTTTTATGGCGATATAAAGACTCAGTAAATCAAAACTGCACAAAAATGATGGGCTTAGATTTAACTTAAATGGACTTTGTACGGCTTGTTGGTCCATCCTAAGGGTCAAATGGTAGTAGCGAACTTCATGAGTGTCCATTTTTCGGATGGCTTGAGAGGCATGGCAACATTTTGAATAATTTATATTATTCAATAAGGTAACTTCATCATTATTTTTACCTTTTTGAGGCAATAATTGATAGATATAACGCTCAACTTGTTCAATTGTCTTTAATTTATCCAAGGTTTCCTACCACATTTATTTGATTGTTATCAGGTATTTCATTATATGAAAGTACAATTAAACCTTTAGCAAAAGATCTGGCATATCGTGAAATTAATGGTCGTAATTGTGGGATAACTAACAAAATTGGTGTCAAACCTTTTTGCTTTAATTCATTTTTTATAAAGGGTAAAAGTTCTTGAAATTGCTTTAAAATATTGGGTTCAACAGGAAAACTATCCAAAGAAATAGGGGTATTATTGGCTTGTGCTTGTTGAAGCGCACCTAAAAGTAAATTTTCAAGCTCTGGCGCCATGGTATAAACATCAATATTTTTTTGTTGCCATTTAAAAGATGTATGAGCGTTCTTTTTAATGCGCATCTTATATCGGATGCAATTAAAAGCGGATCTTTCGTTGTTTCAAAGCTCTCTAACATTGTCGTTGCAATTGTTCGAATATCTTTAATTGGAACTTGCTCTGTTAATAAGTAACGAATTATTTTTAATTCCATATTGATATCGATCGATGCAGAAAGTTTCTCGGCAAGTTTCGGCGCTTGTTGAGCCAATCTTTGATTCAAATGCTCCACGTCATCATGCTCAAATAGTTCGGCAAGATGATTTTTCAGCACTTTACTCAGGTGTGTAGAAATAACGGTCGTATCATCTACGACACTGTAACCAAAATTAATTGCTTTAGATTTATCATCTGGATTAATCCAAGTAGCCGGAAGTTGGTAAGCGGGATCTTTTGTTACCAGCCCATCTATAGTTCCAAATGTTTCGCCACTCGAGATAGCCATTAATTTGTTAGCTTCGATTTGTCCACTTTCAACCGTTTCACCGTGAATGGAGATGGTATATTCTGAAGGTTTAAGGTTGAGATTATCTTTTATACTGACCTCAGGCACCAAAAAACCAACGTATTCAGATAACGTTTTTCGGACACCTTTGATACGTTGAAGAAGAGGTGCTCCAGAATCATGACTTACCAAGGGGACCAGTCGAAAACCCAATTGTAACTCTACACTATGGGTATAAGGAATCTCTTCCCAAGTAAGAAGCTGATTTTTTTGAGCTTGCGCTGCTTCTTCCAATGCATCTAAGTTGGTATTGCTATTTCTAATTTGGGCTCTTTTAATTTGCCAACCCGCAAAGAACAGTGCAGCTGAAAAACTAAAAAAAGCAATGAAAGGCATGCCTGGAACAATGCCAATGACCAGCATAATCCCTGCAACTGTATAAAGAACACTAGGTGATGCCAGTAGTTGTTTTTTCATTGATTCAGACATATCGACGTCTGTGTCATTTACCCGCGTCACAATAATTGCAGCTGATGTAGCTAATAAAAGAGATGGAATTTGTGCAACCAATCCATCTCCAATGGTTAATAATGCATACGTTCTAAATGCATCTCCCATTGAAAGATTATATTCGAAAACACCAATACAAATACCGCCAATGAGGTTGATAAAAAGAATTAATAAACCGGCAATAGCATCACCTCTGACAAACTTGGATGCACCATCCATAGAGCCGTAAAAATCTGCTTCACTCGCTATATCTTTTCGTCGAGCCTTTGCTTCTTTTTGATCAATTAAACCTGCATTTAAATCGGCATCAATGGCCATTTGTTTTCCGGGTAGGGCATCTAAAGTAAATCGAGCGGAAACCTCCGATATACGTTCCCCACCTTTGGTGATCACGATAAAATTAATGATCATTAAAATAGCAAAGACAACCATACCGACAACGTAATTGCCACCAATAACTACGCTACCAAATGCCTCAATGACTTTACCTGCCGCATCAGGTCCACTATGACCATCTAAAAGGACAACTCGGGTTGAGGCAACATTTAATGTTAAGCGCATTAATGTCGCTATAAGCAAAATAGTGGGAAAAATAGAAAAATCTATGGGCCTTTTAGTTGTGGTGGCTATTAACAAGACTAAAATTGATAAAACGATATTGAACGTAAATAATGTATCTAAGAGCCATGGTGGCAAAGGCAATATGACCATGGCTAGAATTGATAAGATTAAAAAAGGGATGCCCAAATATATTTGATGTTTATTTTTTGCTTTTGTAAACCAACTGAACATAGGCCATCCTTAATATCTAAGTTTTTGATCAATATGAAAAACAGGTAAATCTAAGGGTTTGTTTCCTTTACCTTCTCGATATGATTTAAGTTGTAAAATGTATGCGAGTATGTGTGCAACTGCCGTAAATAATTGATTAGGAATTTTTTGCTCTAAATGAGTCGTATGATAAATAGAGCGAGCAAGTTGTGCTGATTGGATCACTTCAACAGCATTTGCTTTGGCAATTTTTTGAATATAAAGGGCAGTTTCATCAATTCCTTTGGCAACTACATACGGAGCATCGGTAACACTGGGATCATATTTTATAGCAACCGCATAATGGGTTGGGTTTGTGATCACAACATTTGCATCTGGGACAGTTTTATTAATTTGACGTCTGGCAAACTGTTGTTGAAGTTGTCTTATTTTTTGTTTAACTTCGGGTTTACCATCATTTTGCTTCATCTCTTCTTTTACTTCATGCTTTGTCATTTTTAATTGTTTATTATGCTCATATTTCTGGTATGGAATATCGAGGATGCCGACAATAATGAGAACAGCTCCCATCATTAAAATACCTGTTAAAAACATTTCTAACACAAAAATGATGCCTTGAATAAGAGGCATCCTTTGTGTAGCAATGAGCTCACTGATATGAGACGCTAAATATAAATATAAAATAGTTGCAATTAGAGACACTTTAATAATGGATTTAATCAACTCTGCGAGCGATTTCGAAGAAAACATTCTTTTGAGGCCCTTAAATGGATTTAACTTTTCTGTTTTAAAATGGACGTTTTTAAAATTAAAAATCCAGCCACCTATTATTAAATTACCAAGTAAAGTCGCAAAGAATATGACAATAAAGATTGGTATTAATAAATCAATTAATAACCCTAAACTTTCCCCGAAAAATTCAAAAGCACGCCAGGGACTGTTCAAATCATCCTTAGTAAACTGAAAATTTAAACCAAAAATAGCTTTTAAACCATCATAAATACGTTGTAATTGTATAAAAAAATAACCGCCAACTATGATGAAAATTAAGGCTGTTACAAACTCTTTTGCTCGGACTGTTTGGCCTTCACGTTTGCTTTTTTGCTGTTTGTGGGGCGTGGCTTTTTCTGTTTTTTCTTGTGCAGGCTGGTCACTCATTTATGGAGCCCCCTGATTATAATAGGTCAGCCAATCTAATGTCTGAACCACAAAATCATTATATTTACTCGGGATATTACTTGCCGATAGTAGCATGCTAAATAAACCAACTAACATCGTCATTGGAAAACCTAGAGCAAAAATATTAAAGCTGGGAGATACGCGGTTCATAATACCAAAAGCAACATTTGTTAAAAGCATACAAATAATGGTTGGAAGAGCCAGTCCCAGAGCAGCGGAAATTGTCCAGCCAAAAATTTTTAAAATTAAAGTAAGGCTATTATCAGTAATTCCAGATCCAATAGGCCAAATTTGGAAACTGTTGACTAAAATTTGAATGACAAGAAGGTGTGCATCCATGGATAAAAATAAAAGAGTACAAAAAATAAGAAAAAGACGACTGATAATGGGCACACTCATCCCATTGACCGGATCATTCATGACCGCCATTGCAAGACCCATTTGAAGTGAAATCATTTGTCCGAGCATGGTTAAAGTGGTAAAAAGAAGATGCAGGATCAACCCAAAGAAAAAGCCCCATAAGATTTGTTCTAAAGTGAGATAAAGTGCTTGTAACGAGAGGGGCTCTATTACAGGCATGGTTGGCACAAAAGGATAAACTAAAAAAGCCAAACAGAGAGTTAAACCGATCCGAATACGTACTGAGATGAGCGCATCACCAAAAAAAGGCATCGATAAAAGAACAGCCCCAATTCTAACAAAGGGCCACCAAAAGGCTCCCCATAAACTTGTTATTTCAGCACTTGTTATAACAATATTCATCCAATCATTCCAGGAATTGTCATGAATAGCTGATTAAAAAAAGACATTAACTTTTCAAAAAACCAATGACCACAAAAAATTATCATTAAAAAAGTTACGATAAGACGGGGCAGAAAACTTAAGGTTTGTTCATTAATTTGTGTTGCTGCTTGAATGATAGCAATAATCAAGCCTACTATAAGACTGGGTACAATAATAACAGAGACGATAATTATAATGAGCCACATGGCTTGGGAGATTAAATCTACTACATTCTCTGGAGTCATAATCGGTCCTATCCAAAGCTTGCAGTCAAGGAGCCAACCGTCATTGACCAACCATCGACTAAAACAAATAAAATAATTTTAAAGGGAAGAGAAATGATAAGAGGTGACAACATCATCATACCCATGGCCATCAAAATTGAAGCAACAATTAAATCAATTATTAGAAATGGAATAAATAACATAAACCCTATTTGAAAAGCAGTTTTGAGCTCACTTATGACAAAAGCAGGTAACAGAACTGAAAAGGATATATCTTCTGCTTTTTGATTTAATGGCTCTTTTGCTATTTTGAGCATTTGCTCTAAGGAAGATTTATGCGTTTGTTTGAGCATAAAATCTCGTATGGGCTTTTCTGCAACACCAAAAGCTTGAACTAATGTAATATTACCTTGATCGTATGGAGTGAAGGCCTCGTTATATATTTTTGTCCATACTGGACGCATGATTAAAATAGTCAGAGCTAGAGCAATTCCAACTAGAATTCGATTCGGCGGACTTTGTTGAAGTCCCAAAGCTTGCCTTAAAATAGCCAGTACCACAATAATTCGAGTAAATGAGGTTGTCATGAGAATAAAGGCAGGAATGAAACTCAGTGCTGTCATCAAAAGTAAGATTTGAAGTTTAACACTATATTCCTGTTGAGTGTCACCATCTGTAACGGTTAAAATATTTAGCCCGGAAGTGCTAGTTTCGGCATACAGCGAGCTAGAAAAGAACCATATTCCTATAGTTATAATGATCTTCCATGATGTGAGCATATTTAACTTTCCAAGTCATCTAAAGAATTGTCGTTGATTTGTGTTATACGAAGTCCATACTTATCATTAATAATGACGACTTCGGCATGCCCTAATAAAGTGCCATTAACCTTTACATCTAACGGTTCCCCATTAATTTTATCTAACTCAATCACACTACCTTCTGCAGCATTCATCAAATCTCCAAGAGGGATTGTTGCACTGGATACTTCTAAAGTAACCGTAACGGGAATGTTTTTAAAAAAATTGATATTTTTTTTGGAGATATTTAAGTTAGGAGATTCAGAGTTTTGTTCGATTTGTAAATCATCAAAATTTAATTCTGCATCGTCAAAATTTAAGGCATCATCATCAAGGTTTAATTTTTCTTCATCATTAGGGTTCATAATCAGCTCCTTTCTTGTTGTATTACGATAATTAATTGTTTATCTTTTTCTACGATTTTTCCTTCAAATAGTTGCGAAGAACCTACATGTATGGGAATTGAACTAAATAAGTCAGTTTCGATGATGTCATTTTCTTTTAATTTTAAAACATCACTAAGCTTCATAGATTTTTGTGTTAAGGTCGCAGAGACCTTAATAGGTATGGTTTCTAAATTTTTATGAAGGCATTGTATGATTTTTTCACGTGGCATTAAAATATCTGTTTCTTTCTCTAAAACACTTATTATTTTAGAATCTAAAAATACAACCATTTGATCCTGTAATTGTTCACATTCAATATTAAAGGTTATTTTGAGTCCTAAACCAGTGTCAGCTTTGGGCTTAGATACCTCCCACATATCTTTGGGAGCTATGTATGAAAGTAAAACTTTAGTAATTTTCTCTTGGAATCTCAAATCACTGTTTGTGATAGGTGCATTGCTAATACGAAAAACATCGGACTGATAAAAATGATCTGAAAAAAACAAGAGTACTTTTTTAGACATGTAACCTGAAGCAAAACCTTGAAGCTGATGTTTAAGGTAAGATGGTGAGTGGGTTAAAAAATTGAGTATATCGGACTGATGTTCAATTGTGATTTCATCCACGGATACGTTAATGGTTTGATTTAAACTTTGTTTTATATCTTTTTTGATACTCGGTCTTTCTGTATTAAATATGGTTATTAATTTGTTTTTTATAATATGTATTGAATGTCCGAGATATTCATTTTGAAGTTTAGGTAGTTTTTTTTCTTTATCATCCAAGATTATTTTGCCCATTTTAGCACATCCAATTTTAAGTAAAGTTAATGTGTTGTTTACATTTTACAAAAATAAAACTTAATTGTTTTGTTATAAAAAAATATTTGTGAGTGATTTCTATATCGTTTATTTTTTTTAATTGAATTTGTGATTCTCTCTGAAAGAATTTACTAAACAATTACAAAACATAATAAAATATAGTTTATTTTCAAAAATGTGCTTAATGGTATTTTTTAAAATGTGTACGGGTAAAAAATGTCAAAATATTGACAGATTTGCATCAAGTTTAAATTTAAAAAAATATATAAATGTCAATAACTTGACACATTAATTTGCTAAAAAAATTAGGTATATATTAAATTATCTACTAGAGTTAAATTTACGCATTTTGTGAATGGTTTTTCATAAAACAGGAGTTGAATTTTAATATGTTCAATTTTAGAAGGAATCTTTTTTTATTAGTTTTTTTTATGATTCCAAAATTAGCGCAGGGCGTGACTTATCAAACACCACTCGACTTGGTTAAGTGGGAATTTAAAGGCTCAAAGTTTTACTGTGAGCTTTATACAAATGTCGAACGATTTGGACAAATCAGCTTTAACTTGGAACCCAACAAACCACTCGCACTTGAAATGAAAACCTATAATCCTTTAAAAAATGCATCCTATATCATACTTTATTTAATGCGGCCATCATGGAATGAAAGTTTAACGCTTGAAGAAATTAAACGTGAGACTCTTCGAAAAAGTAGAATTATATATGAATCGCGAAATGAAATAACAAGGCTAATAGATCAAATGGGCAAAGGAAATTGGATGAGTTTGATTTTTTTTGATACCAAAGCGAAGGAGCTTTTCAGAGTAAATATATCAAATATTCATTTAATTAACTCGTTAAATCAGTTTAATAACTGTCGCAGAAATCTACCTAAACTGGGATATAAAGATGTTCGCGATTTAGTATTAAACTATTCTTCTGGCCAAAAAAAACTCAGCAGTAATCAAAAAAACACCTTAAATAATTTAATTGATTATCTTGAAGCGGATAATCAAATTGAAAAAATATTAATTGATAGTCATACAGACAATATTGGTAATGCTATAGCAAACTTGCAATTGTCTAAAGAGCGTGCTGATGATGTTGCAACCTATTTAATTGATTATGGGGTTAGTAAGGACTTATTAGAAATTAGAGCTCATGGAGATCGTTATCCAATCGCTAAAAATAATACTAAAAAAGGTCTATCTATTAACAGAAGAGTAACCATTCGTGTTTTGAAAGATTGGTCAAAATCAGATGAGAAGTTGAGGTAATATATGGATATAGGTGTTTATATTTCTGAATTATCTAAATCTAGTCAGAATATAATAAAAATTATCTCTGAAAATGGAGTAGATATTTATCCAATAAATGAATTAGGTTTATTAAAATATCCTCCTCAAAAGTCAATTGTCTTTATTGATTTGACCATTAATGCAAATGAACATCTCAAATGGATGTCACTGAATAAAGTAAAAGAAAATTCATATAATGTTATAGTTATTACACCAAGAAATTCGGAGCTTGTTGCTCAAGCGATGCATCAAGGTGCAATTGACTATTTACATCCTCCTTTTTCAATACAGCAAATAAAAAACATCTTAAATAGGACTTTCGAGCATTTATCGCCAGGGAAAATGATGATCGCTTCATCATGGAAAAGCAAACAGGTATTACAGCTAGCTCAGAGAGCAGCAAATACTGATGCTACTATATTGCTAACAGGTGAATCTGGAACCGGTAAGGAAGTGCTTGCAAAATATATCCATCAATACTCATCAAGAAGAGATGAACCTTTTATTTCAGTTAATTGTGCTGCGATTCCTGAAACAATGTTAGAGGCTATTTTGTTTGGACATCTTAAAGGTGCTTTTACTGGAGCTATTCAAAACCAAAAAGGTAAATTTGAAGAAGCACAAAATGGTACATTATTACTAGATGAAATAGCTGAAATGAGTTTAACGTTGCAAGCTAAGTTATTAAGAGTACTTCAAGAAAAAGAGGTAGATAAAATTGGCTCAGGCAAGCCTATTAAATTAAATGTAAGAGTCATTGCATCCACGAACAAAGATCTGAGGCAGGCCGTTAAAGACAATAAATTTAGGGAGGATTTATATTACAGACTAGATGTTCTTCCCATTCAGTGGCTCCCATTAAGAGAGAGAAAAGAAGACATTATTCCATTGGCATATTATTTTATAGAAAAGTATGTTGAAGAAAATGAAGTTTGTGAATTATCAAGAGAATCAGAATCTTTACTCACTGAGTATCATTGGCCTGGGAATATTCGTGAATTAGAAAACACCATCCAAAGAGCAATTATTTTAAGACATAGTGCAGAAATTTATCCAGAAGATTTAAATCTTCCCATTGCCTCTATTTCCATGAATTCGAATCCAGTGGAAACCGATTGCATACAATCACAAGTTGTCAATTCAAAAAAATTAGTAGAGTTTAGATATATCCTAGATGAGCTGAAAAAATCAAAAGGTAATAGAACAATTACTGCAAAGTCACTTGGGATATCCACAAGAGCTTTAAGGTATAAACTTGCAGATATGAAATCCAAAGGTATAGATATTAACTTTAAGAATCAAGTTCTTTCTTAGATGGAGGTTATAATGGAAAAAATTAATCCTGCTTTTTTGAATCATTTATCTCAAATGAACCAAATAAAGAGTCAAATCTCAGAGAATAATTTGGCTTTAATAGGATCTACCCAAAACAACCAAATTCAATTTAAAGATATTATGTCTCAGGTATTAAATAATGTGAATGACCATCAAAAATTCGCATCATCTAAAGTCACTGCCATTGAAACTGGAAAAAGTGATGATTTAGTTGGCGCTATGATTGCAACACAGAAGGCAAGTTTATCTTTTTCGGGGTTAATGGAAGTCCGAAATAAACTTGTGACTGCTTTTGAAGAAATTTATAAAATGCCGGTTTGATTATGAGCGAAAATATTGTTAGAGATGCAAATCACCTACCAAAGGGTAAAGCTGAATTGAATGTTTCTAGAAGATTTCAATCAATGAAAGTTAAGTTGAAAGAAATTTGGAACAGCCAACAAAGAAATTTATTCATTTCCGCAATTATTGCAGCAATAGTGGCTGCTATTATTGTCATGTCGCTTTGGAGTGCAAGTGATACATTTAGACCTTTATATGGAAGCAGCGAGCGTTATGAAAATAGTGAAATCATCAATATTCTTGATGGAGAAGGTATAAAATATCGTTTAGATAATAATACTGGACAAGTTTTAGTGAATGAAAATGATATTTCACAAATTAGGATGCTTTTAGCAGCAAAAGGGATTAAAGCCCAACTTCCTTCTGGATTAGAAACTTTAGATAATAGCTCTTCATTGGGCACAAGTCAGTTCATAGAAAATGCAAAATATCGACATGGACTCGAAGGAGAATTAGCTAAAACAATAATGTCTTTATCCATGGTTACAAATGCTAGAGTTCATTTAGCTATACCCAAGGAAACATTATTTGTCAGACAAAGTACCGAAACACCTACCGCATCAGTCATGGTGCAATTAAAAGCTGGACAAGAATTAAAGCCTGAGCAAGTTGAATCTATTATTAACTTAGTATCTGGAAGTGTAAACCGTTTGAGTCCGAATAATGTTTCAGTAGTTGATCAATATGGAAGACTTTTAAGCTCTGATATCACAAGTGAATCATTCTCCAAGTTAAGCTCTAAATATATTAACTACCAAAAACAAGTAGAAAAAGAAGTTATTAAAAGAGCTTCTGATATGTTAACTCCCATTTTAGGAATGAGTAACTTTAGGGTCCAAACTACAGCCGATATTGATTTTAATAAAACAGAAGAAACCCGTGAACAAATAGATCCTGATCCAGTCGTACAATCCGAACAAAGTGTGAATGATAACTCTATTGATAAAATAGCAATTGGAATACCAGGATCGCTCAGTAATCAGCCTCCTGTTACTCCCAATACTGAACAGGAAAACAACGATAATAAAAACACATCAGAGAGGAGTGAGTTAAATCGTCAGTACGCACTGGGTAAAAAAGTTACTTTTACTCAATACCAACAAGGACAAATTAATTACTTAAACGTTGCTGTGCTTTTGAATTCAAATAGCGCACCAAACGGAGAAGCATGGACCCAACCCCAATTAACAGAAATTAAAAATATGGTTGCTGAGGCAGTTGGAATATCTAATGCTAGAGGTGACAATATAAGTATCCAAACTTTTCCTTTTACCGCTATGAGCATACCACAAGAACCTATCATACCCTGGTGGCAGGATGCATCATTACATAAACCTATGCGATATTTAATTGGAGGTATTTTAGGACTTGCAATGATTTTCTTTGTCTTAAAACCATTGATTAAGCATTTCACGCGTCTTGATAATTCTGCGAGAGAGTTGGACGTTGCAGAGGAATACGATTCTAATTTGCAAACTAAAGAAGAAATTGAACGTCAAAAAGAATTAGATAGAAGATTAAAAGAACAAGGTATTAATAGAGATAATACAACAAAGTTTTTACCACCGGTTGGTTCCCCATTGGAAGTTCAGCTCCAACATTTGGCTTTAATTTCTAAGGAAGAACCTGAAAAAGTAGCAGAAGTTTTAAAGCAATGGGTAAAGAGAAATGACTAAACAAAGCAATTTTAGTAATGTAGAAAAAACAGCTTTAGTATTGTTGGGAATGGGAAATGAAGCTGCTTCTGAAGTTTTAAAAAAATTTAGCCAAGATGAAATAAAGAGCATCACCCATAAAATGTCCCGTCTTCAAGGCATTAAAATGGAAGATGCAAAAGTGGTTATTGAAAGTTTTTTTAATGATTTTAGTGAACATAGTGGAATATCAGGAGCTTCAAAGGATTATTTGACTCAAACTTTAAACAATGCATTTGGAAAAAATGCTGCAAAAGGTCTTCTTGCTGATATTTACGGAGATGAGATTAAGGAACAAATGGAACCATTAAAGTGGGTCGATCCTAAATCAATTGCCCACTTCATTTTAAATGAGCATCCTCAAATCCAAGCGATTTTTCTTGCGCATATGCCATCAGAAAGATCTTCATTAATATTAAAGTACATGCCAAATGAATTGCAAGATGAAGTTATTATTAGGATAGCTAAGCTAAAAGATATTGAACATGAAGTGATTACAGATTTAATAGAGTTGGTTGAAAGAGCAGTTGTTAACTTTTCCAAAACAACCTCAAAAAATATTAAAGGCGTTAAATATGCTGCTGATATTTTGAATCATTTTGATGGTGATAGAAATAAAATAATGGAGACACTTAAATCTCATGATGAAAGAATTGTTCATGAAATAGAAGAAAATATGTTCGCATTTGTAATTTTAGAACGTCAAAGTGATAAAGTTCTAAATCGTTTAATTCAAGAAATAGACTTAAGTCTATGGTCTGTTGCCTTCAAAGGATGTGATAGTAGTTTGGTTTCTAGAATTAAAGAAGTGATGCCTGAGAGGACGGTTGAAACTTTAGAAGATGAAATGGAAAGAAAAGGTGCTGTGCCTCTTAGTAAGGTTAATAAAGCACGCGAAGATATAATGAATAAAGTACGTGAACTTTCCGACAATGGAGAAATTGATTTATCCTTATATCAAGAGGAAACGGTAGAATGAGTGAAATTTCAAAGAATGTTAAATCTTATCTTTTTCCCAAAAGTCAAACTTCACATAATAATGATGGTTTTGAAGAAGTATCAGAACAATTCATTCATGATTCTGAACTCATAACTCTTAAAGAAGAGGCGCATAAAGAAGGTTTCAGCAAGGGATATGAGAGCGGTAATTTAAAAGGTTTTGAGCAGGGTACAATTCAAGGAAATAAAGAAGGTTATCAAAAAGGTTATGCGAACGGAGAACAAGAAGCTCATGCAAATCTGAATGATATCATTCAAGTTGTTACTGAAATTAAAGAAAAATTATCAGAGCTACACATAAAAAAAATAAAAGGCAGCAACAAGAGCTTTGTGATTTAGTATTAAGTATTGCACAAAAAGTCATTCAAGCTGAGCTGACACTTCAGCCACAACAAATATTAAAATTAGTTGAAGAAACGATTGATACAATGCCTGATGATCATTTGCCCATTCAAATTTTATTAAATCCTAATGTACTTAAGCGCATTTCGCAAATACAGCCTAATATTCCAGAGAAATGGAAGTTATTGCCAGATGAATCTTTAGATGAATGTTCATGTAAATTGGTCAGTGAAAGTAACGAAGCCAACATTAATTATAAGGAACGTCTAAAAAGCTGTATTGATTCCATAAACGAAAATATAAAATCTAGTTAAAGATATTTGGAGTCAAAGTTGATAGATATTCTTAAATACCAACAAGCAATTGATGAAGTTCGAAAAATCCCTGTAGCTAAAATTATTGGAAAAGTAATTAAGGTCCAAGGATTAATCTATCATGCGAAAGGTTGTAAGTTTAAATTAAACGAAGTTTATTTTGTTGAAAATTCAGAAAATATCAGAATACAAGCTCAAGTTGTCGGGTTTGATCATGACACAGCTTTTTTAATGCCTCTTGATTTGTTAGATGGTATTTATTCAGGTGCTAAAATTTATCGCTCAAAAATTAATTTAGAAAATCGTCTATGTACCAATTGGTGTGGAAAAGTAATTAATGGTTATGGTGAAGTGATTTCAGAAGCTGCTCATAAAAATATTTATGTTGACTTTAAGCCTCAAAAGATTAATCCATTATTGAAAAAAACTGTATCAAATATTCTGGATGTAGGTATCAAAAGTATTAATGGGTTATTAACAATTGGTACTGGACAAAGAATTGCTCTAATTGCCGAAAGTGGGGTCGGTAAAAGCACGCTAATTGGCATGTTAGCAAAACAAAGTAATGTCGACATAGTGATAATTGCTCTAATAGGAGAGCGAGAAAGGGAGGTGAAGGATTTTGTTGAATCCACACTAGGAAAGGATGGATTGCAAAGATCCATTGTTATTGCTGCTCCAGCAAGTGAATCGCCATTATTACGAATGAAAGCAGCTGAACTCGCTCATAATATAGCTGTTTACTACAGAGATTTAGGGATGAATGTTTTACTTTTAATGGATTCTTTAACTCGATATGCTCAATCTAAAAGAGAAGTTGCCTTGAGTCTTGGAGAAATGCCTGTTTCTCAGGGTTACCCAGCATCAGTCTTTGCATCCATTTCTTATTTATTAGAAAAATCTGGTAATGGTAGTGAAAGCTCGGGTTCCCTGACGGCCATATATTCGTTGTTAAGAGAGACAGGAGATGTATCCGATCCAGTTGTTGATGCGTCTATCAGTATTTTAGATGGACATATTTTTTTAGATAAAGAATTAGCAATGAATGGACAATATCCCGCAATAAATATTATTGAGTCAATAAGCAGATGTATGCCATCTATTGTAAAAGATGAACATATGGAAATGAGTAATTTATTTAAAAGGCTCATGGCTAAATATTATAAAAATAGAGATTTAATTACTTTAGGTGCATATAAAGCAGGAGAGGATGAGGAGTTAGATAAAATATTAAAATTTCAAAGTTATTTTGATGCTTTTTTTAATCAAAAATCATGTGATTTTTTTTCTTATGAGCAAACTTTTCAGCTAATGGTGGAACTATTAGCTAAGTTTCATTTTAAACGAAAGAACTCTATGACGGATACATTATGAATTATAACGAGAAAATACTACAAATTCAGTTGTATCAAAAAATTAATGGCATGGATTTTTCAAAATTAAATCATTTAGTTAAAATAATTAATTACAAAATAAACAAAGAACATCAAAATCTTGAGTTTTTAAGAAATTATGGAGTTAATCTTCATTTAAACTTGAATGAAAGAGAACATCACTTTAATGCTTTGAATAATGGCTTCTATAAATATCAGGTTTTGCATAATATAAATGAGTGCTACAGTAAGATTGGACAATTAGAGATTGAACAAAATATTATCAAAAATAAAATGAATAAGATGATAAAAAAGCAGAAAGTTTTAAATGCAAAAATGAAGAGTTTGAGTTTACAAAATAAAAAAAGACTTAAAAGTGCGGAAAGCAATAATCAAGTCAATTTTTTTATATGTAATTATTTTTTTGAATGATTTTCAAAAACCAGAACTTTGTGTTCAATGTATCTAAAGATCATGGAAAATATTCCATTAACGGTTAAGTAGAGAGCCCCAGCAATGCCAAAAACAACAAGGGTATCATAAGTCTGAGCATTTATTCTTTGAGTGTAACCCATTAAATCCATTATCGTAATAGTACTAACTAAAGAAGTGCCTTTAAATACAAGTATTACCTCATTTGAATAGGCTGGTATTGAACGTTTTATTGCAAAAGGTAATAACAATTTTATTGATTGATACTTTGTCATACCCAAGGCACTACAAGAGTCCCATTGACCTTTTGAAATAGCATTAAAGGCGCCTTTAAATAGTTGCGAAGTATATGCGCTAGTATTTAATGAAAGTGCTAGTATGGCACAATACCACGGCTGACTTAGCCATGGCCAAATAAAACTTGACTTGATCCAATCAAATTGAGCTGGTCCATAATAAATCAAGAAAATTTGTACCAGAAGAGGTGTACCCGTAAATACAATAATAAAGCCATTAAGTAAACTTTCAAGTATGGGTGTTTTTTTTATAATAACAATTGTAATGATTATTGCTAAAACAAACCCCACAAAGATAGAAATGAAAGTTAATTCAATACTAGTGATTAGTCCTGAAAGCATCTGAAAAAAAAGTTGATAGGTCATACATAAAACTCCATATCTAAGATCCTTGAAGACTATATTTTTTTTCTATTTTATTTATTAAACATTTAGATATAAAGCTAATAAATAAATAGATAACAGCAACAATTGCATACCAATTGAAGCTTTGTTGCGTAGCCGTAGCAATAAGTTGAGATTGTTTTAATAATTCAGTTACACCAATTAATGATACAAGTGCAGTGTCTTTTAATAGCACAAGCCATTGATTTGTTAGACCTGGAATAGCATGTCGAATGGCTTGTGGTAAAATAAAATAAAAGAAGATTGAGGTTTTTTTAAACCCCAATGATAAAGCTGCATTTTTTTGGCCTATTGAAACTGCTTTTAATGCACCTCTGATAGATTGAGATGCATAAGATGCGAAGATTAAAGATAAAGCAATTGTCCCAGACCAAAAAGGACTTAATTCAATATATACTCCAGTTAATAAATAGATAAGTTCAGTTAACCCAAAAAAAATAAATAAAATAATTAACATTTCTGGGAGACCTCTTATCATTGTGACAAAAAGGAAAGTTGGCCATTTAATGATTTTATAGGGACTGAACTCAAGTCCCGTAAAAATCAACGATAGAATTAGTCCAATCAAAAGACTAGATAATGCAATCTGGATAGTAATCCAGGTTGCATTTAATATGATGGGTGCATAATCAAAAAGTATCATTGTTTAAAATACTTATCATAAATTTTTTGATATGTGCCATTAGACTTGATGGTCGCAAGCGCTTTGTTTAGTTGATTTAATAATTTTGTGTTTGATTTGTTGACGGCAATACCCAATCCATTACCAAAATAATTTTTATCAGTTACCTTATCTCCCACAATATGAAGTTTATTATCTTTCTTAAGCCATTCGTTTAATACGGCAGTATCTCCAAAAACAGCCTCGATTCTTCCATTTTTTAAATCAATCAATGCATTTTGATAACTGTCATAGGGCACAGTTATAATATCTTTTAAATTTTCATTAATGTATTTTTGATGCGTGGTACCATTTTGCACACCAACACGTTTCCCTTTAAGGTCATTTATAGATTTATCTTTTGGGTTTATCGCAATGAATTCTGCTGCATTGTCGTAATAGGGATCACTAAAACTTACTTGTTTGCTTCTTTCAGCGGTGATATCCATAGCTGATATTGCTGCGTCATAGCGATTAAATTTGATAGCAGGAATTAAACTATCAAAAGATTGATTTGTAAATGTACATTTGGCTTTAATTTGTGAACATAATGCTTTAGCAATATCAATGTCAAAGCCAATAATTTCACCTTTTTGGTTTGTATACTCAAATGGAGGATAGCTTGCTTCTGTAGCAAATTTTATGGTTTGCGAAGCAAATGCCGTTGAAGATAAAAATAAACTTAGGATTAAAAATATTTTTTTCATAAAGCTTCCTTTTTTAGTTTGTAATTACATATTAAGATAATGCTTGAATTTTTCAGTCTGAGGGTTATTAAATATAGACTGATCTCCATATTCGATAACTTTGCCATCCTCAAGGTATAGCACATGAGTTGCTATTTTTTTCGCAAATTCAACTTCATGTGTCACAATAATTTGTGTGATTTCTGTATGCTTTAAATCATTGACTATTTTCACGACTTGATTGGTGATTTTTGGATCTAACGCAGCTGTAGGCTCATCAAATAAAAGAACATCTGGCTCCATCATTAAAGCACGCGCAATTGCAACTCGTTGTTGTTGACCGCCAGATAAGAGTAGAGGCCAACTGTCTAATTTATCCTGAATTTCTAGTTGTGTTAGGAGCTCTTTTGCTTTAATTCTTGCATCTTTTTTATTTTGCTTGAGTACTTTTATGGGTGCAGCAGTTAAATTATCTAGGACTTTCAAGTGTGGCCATAAGTTATATTGCTGAAAAACCATCCCTACTTTTTTTCTGAGAGAAATTTTTTGTTCTTCATTGATCTTCTGTTGGAAATTGAATGACTGGCCAGATATTTCAAGTTCTCCATCTTGTGCCAATTCAAGAAGATTCAATGTTTTCAATAAGGTACTTTTACCTGAACCACTGGGTCCCAAAATGACAAGTACATCTTTAGGAAAACATTTAAAATTGATGTTTTTTAAAACCTCAAAAGAGCCGTAACTTTTACTTAAGTTTTTAACTTCTAATTCCATCTTGTAATTTATTATGATTAAATATTACAAGTATGGTATACAAATTACATTTTTATGCAATATTTTTTCATAAAAAAAATATACTGTTTTTGGTAGAAGAAGTTTTTGGAATAGCGTAAAATTAAAAAAGTGTTAGTTTTATTTATATATCACTTGTTTAGATACAATTTATTCTAAAGAAATAACTGATTTTCTTTCTATTAATTTCGGATATATATGAATTGTTCCAGCTTCGCTAGTTTCCTTCTCTTGAACTTTGTTTATTAATAGTTCTATGGCTTTAACGCCAAGTTCAGATTTTGGTTGAGCAATAGTCGTTAAGGGTGGATTGTAATATTTAGCATAAACGATATCATCATAGCCTATTATTGAAAATTCTTTTGGAATAACAAATTCTAAATCAGTAAGTTTACTTATCAGTGCCATTGCCATAGCATCGTTGAAACAAAAAATAGCGGTAGGCTTTTGAGGCATTTCATTAATTATTTGTGCAGTTGAAATACCCGAATCAAATTCAAAATTTCCATGAAAAATCCATTCATCTTTGATTTCTAAGCCTGATTCAAGCATCGCTTTTTTAAAGCCTAAAAATCTTTGATTTGAGATATGTTTATCTATGCCACCAGTTAAACAACCAATTTTCTTATGTCCTTTGTTAATTAAATATTGTGTGGCTAAAAAGCCACCTTCATCAGAGTTATCTTGTATTTTATTGAAATTTATCATGCTATTAGCCCAATCCATGATAACTAGCGGAATGGAGAACTTTTTAAGATAATTAATAAGTTCATTGTCTACTTCAGAACACATAACTAATATGCCATCAACTCTTTTTTCAGATAACATTTGAATATGATTTTTATATTTCTCTTTTGAATCGCCTGTATTGCACAGAGTAATTGTATAACCTAAATTGTAACTGTAAGACTCTATGCTATGAATAACCTCTGAGAAAAATGCATTTGAAGAATCAGTTACAAGTATTCCTAATGAACGTGTAACATTAGATTTTAAACTTCGGGCAACAGCACTGGGAGCATAATTAAGTTCTTCAATAGATTCCCATACTTTCTTAGTGGTTGCTTCTGCAACAAATCTAGTTTTATTAATAACATGAGAAACAGTTGTTGTAGAAACACCCGCTAATCTCGCAACATCTTTAATAGTGGCCATTGGTTGTTCTTTTATAAGGTAATCGTTTGCGTAATATATTATATCTGAAGAAATACGTTTCTCAAGTTATTAAAATATTTTATTTTTTTTGAAAGCCAATTGAGTTCAGCAAACAAGAATTTTGCACTCGAACTAAAAAACACATTAATTTTATCGACTTATCAAGATATTAGTTTAGACAATTGCTCCAAATTTTTTAGCGATTCTCCACAACATAAAAGAGATTATTTTTCAGGAATTAAATTAAGTAAAGTGTTAAGAAAAATAATTTATGAAGGTCCTTTAGGAAGAAACTTTGCTAAGCAATACCTTCATTTTCGCTATGTTTATTTAAAGAAATTATACTCTCAATTATACTCGCACTCTTTTTCAGTAAACTTTACAAGTGTATCAAATAGGTTTTGGCCTATTTTTTCTTGTTCATGTAAAATCTTTTTTAAATGTTTTTCCTGCGTCAATGGATTTGCTAGTACTACTCTAAAAACATCCATTGTATAACCATACTGGTAGTTAAATAATTTTGTTCTAGAAACAAATGAATTACCATTTTGTTTCTGTTTTTCTTGGATTTTAACATTTAAATCATTAATTTTTGTATGAATATAATCATTATTATCTCTATTAATTAATTTTTGTATTTTATTAGGGAGATACCTATACGTTAAAATACATAATTCAGGATGTGTTATTAATTGGAAATTTTTGCTTTCTTTGATCATTCTACTAAATTGTTTGGCTTTTTCTATACTTTCATTAATTAAAAGTTCATAACCATTGAGCCCAAAAACTTTGAAAGAAACGTAGAGCATTAAAGACATACCACTTCTTGAACCCTCAATGGAAAACCGACCCAAATCATTAGAATTTTTCCTTAAAATGTAATTTGCATGATGTGTAATATTTTTAGACAATTGTGGCTTTTTAAATAGAATCATGCCAAGTCCCATAGGGATATAAAATTGTTTATGAGCATCTACCGTTACAGAATCAGCTTGCTCAATACCTTTCAAAATATGTTTGTAGCGCGCTGAAGTCATAGTAGCACCACCCCACGCGGCATCAACATGAAAGTGGCATTGATATTTTTTTGCGATAATTGACATCGTCAGTAAATCATCTACATGTCCTGTTTCTGTAGATCCAGCAATTCCAACAATAGTGAGGACTTTGATTTGTTGACTTTCTAATTCATTCATTTTTTGCTCTAAAAGGTCAGTACGTATTTTATGATCCTTATCTGTTGGTATCGTATGAATGATATTAATACCAAGCCCAAGTATATCTACTGATTTTTTGATGGAATAATGTGCTCTTTCAGAAACAATTACTGCAAGATTTTTATAACCATAATACCTTAAAGCAGCTACAACTCCCTCAGATTGAACACCTTGGAAGTTTTTGCTTGGACCAAGAAGATTATTGCGAGCTGCCCACAATGCGGTAAGGTTAGCAATCGTGCCACCAGAACAAAAACTTCCAAGTGAAAACTGTGAGTTCAAATTAACTTCTGAATAAAAATAGTCATGATTTTGATAAATTAAATTGTGTAGCATATAAAGACAATCTAATTCCATTTTTGTAAAAGATTTTGATGTTTCAACTTTGACTAAATTTTGATTTTTTTCAGTAATCAGTTTTGCTAATTCTAGTAAAAAATTTGGTAAAGATGAAGTCATGTGTCCAATAAAATATGGAGAGGATGTAGGGGAGCAATTATCTAAAATTAATTTAAAATCCCTAATAAAATGAGAGGAGTGTACTTGACTTTCCTTTGGAATTTGATGTTTTGTATTACTATTTTTATAAAATCTTCTTCTAAACTATTTTCAATTTTATAGTTTTTATTGATGATATTTTCATGGAGATATTCTAAAGGATTTGATACTTGTTTTTTAAAAAAAATGTTTTTTAATTTTGTAAATTAATATTAATCATAATGTTTATCTATTGTATTTGCTCACATTATCAAAATTTTTTTTTGTAAAATTTATTATTTTAATTCTAAGATTAAGACAATGCTTAATTATGAACTTTCCATTATGAGAAAAAATTTTTTAATGCTTTGTTAATTATAATTTTTATTTCAGGGACAACCCATATCTTTTATATCTACTTTAATTATTTAAAGGTCTCAGCAGAAGTTGATGCATTAAAATCAAGACAGTTAGCTATAACTCAAAATAAAAACTCAAAACTAGACACTTTAAATAAGAATATGATCCACCTTCAAAGTAAAGTTGAAGAGTTAACTCGAGAATTAGATAAGTTACAGTCAGCTAAATCTTTAGCACTAAACAAACCCTCAAATAAAATTTAAACAATCATATTACATGACCTCGCTATACTTATAGAGTGAGATATGTTGCTGGCATTTAATTTTTGAATAGCTTTTTTTCTATAAGTTTGAACGGTGTGCTTAGTTAAACCCAGAATAAAACTTGTTTCTTCAGAAGTTTTACCATTTGAGGCCCAATATAAAATACTCTTTTCATTATTAGTAAGATTATCAATAATATGTTGATTATGATTTTCATTCAAAATTGTTTGTTGTCTAAATGTTTTGTCTGTACCAAATCTAGAAAATTTTAATTCATTTAATTTAGATAAAATAGTCGGAATAGAATTTTCGACTAAATCATAACAATGCTTTTTGAAAGAACCGATAGTTTTATCATAAATTTCTTGTGGTCGGTTATTTATCTTTTCTGAAGAAAAAGCCATTAAAACAATTGAGCAGTCATGATTTGTATGATAAGAAGTATATTGATGATAAAAACAATTTTTTCTAGCTTTTCTGATATTGTTGTTTGAAATATATTTTTTTGTAGAGAACAATCATTTCTAAGAATAAATTCTTTATTGTTTCTTATAGTAATATCATGGATTGTATCTGCTCTATGAAAGGCTTGATCACAATATAAGTTTTTCAGTTCTTTTGAGTTGCTAATTGCTGTAAACTGCCCATTTGGTAATAATATATATAAGTACTTTATTTATAGGACAGGGATATTTGTTCCATATACTAATGTGTTTGAATCATTTTCGCTATTTTTCATAAATGGGTACCTGCAGTGCCAGTCAAGTCCGTGGAAAAATAATAAACTTGTTATATATAGATGTCAAAAAAAATTAAAGTATGAGTTAAATCATGAAATAATTAATTGGTATTGCACAAATATATGATTTATTAATTTTTATTATTAATTAATATTTATAACTATGTAATGATTAATTATCATATAAGTGGATATTGCTAATTAAACTTAAATAATAATGGATTTTAATCGATAAGGAAAAAATCAATGAAATTTTAAACATCTTTTCAAAGTTAATTTTTTTTGGGGTATTACTTACTTCTCTATTTAGTTGCTCTCCTGAAAAAACATATGACACAAATAGAAAAACCAGATTTTACTTCAATTAATGAAATTTCGAAAAGAAAAGAAGCATTTATCCAATATTTTCTTCCTATTATCAATGAAATTAATAACAGCATTTTAAAAGATAAGAAGTTATTAAATCATATTGCGGTTTCTAATAACAACAACACATTATCTGAGAAACAAAAACAGGATTTGGGTAAATTAGAAAAAAAATATAACTTAAACGAAGGGACTTCGGATAATTCACAAAAAATTAAAGAATTAACATTAAGAATTAATACAATTCCAGTCAGTATGATAGCTCAGGCTGCTCTGGAATCTGGTTGGGGCACGTCTCGTTTTTCTATTGAAGGAAATAATTTTTTGGACAACACTGTTTTACAGCAGGTTGTGGTATCCCGGCTAAGAATGCTTCTCCAGGAACAATTAATGAAGTGACAAAATTTAGTTCCTAAACAAAGTGTAATGTCATACTTTATGATATTAAATACAGGAAGTAAGTTTAAAGAGTTTAGAATGCTACGTAATAAACTAGACGACAAGGAGTGTCTATTAATGGCAAACACTTATATCAACATTAGGTAGTTACTCAGAATTACAAAAGGAGAATATGACCAAAGGCTAAAAGTAACTATGGATGCAAATAATTTATATCAATATGATAGAAAGTAAAGCTTGATTTACACTAAAAAACAGTGTATTTTATTTTAACTTTCTAAATTACAGTGATATTAATGATTTCTAGATTTGTTATATTTGGTGATAGCCTACTTGATAAAAATAATTTTTCGTCGAATCTCAAAATTTAATTCTAAAGTATGTCCAGATGGCTTTTTTCTAATGGGCCTACAGCTCCATATTACCTAAGAGATATTTTAGAGACAAAATATGAAAAGAAATATCGATAGAAAATTATGCTATTGGTGGTGCCTTAATATCAGATAATAACCCTGCTAGACAATTTACGAAATACTCTTTTCCTATCTCTAGACAGATTAAAGATTATGCTAAAAAGCAATCATTTTCAAATAATGACTTGGTGATTATCAATGGTGGCTGCAATAACCTGTTTACTACTTTAGTAGGGGATTTCCCATATTTGCATCCTATGCTACCTTTTAAAATAACTAAAGATTATTTTTCACAAATAGAAAAATTGATTGAATTGGGTGCTAAAAACATTTTGTACTCTACTTTACCTGATATAACACTAGCGCCTTTTTTTAACTTAAAAAATATCAAAAGATAAATTGATTGTAAAATTGTAAAGAAATTTTTTCAACATAGAGTAATTCAAAATTAATAAATCAATACGAGGTAATCACATTAAATTAAAAAGTAAATTCGATGATTGTAATCTTTCGTTATTTGATTCATTTGATTTTATGAGATTATTATTTGAAACGCAGATGAGTATGGTTTTACGAACATTAATTCTGCATGTATTCATTCCCTGGGTGGATTTGATATTAAGGGACAAAAACAACTAGATGAAAGTTTGTCTATAGAGCATGATCCTGAAAGTAGCTTCTTTTGGGATTTGGTACATCCAACTACTAAAGTTTATAAAT